>WTWZ01000001.1 GCA_009773765.1 Prolixibacteraceae bacterium
TTTTGGTAAAAGAGTAGATATTATTTTTGAAGACAGGTTTAAGGAAAAACTAATTGTTGAACTAAAGAAAGACAATCTGACAAGGGATGCATTAAGCCAGGTTCTGGAATATGAAGGATATATTCTTTCTGAAAAAGACCCCACTGCCCGCGTAATGTTAATTGCAAACAGGATTCCACTAAATTTAAAAAAAGCAATTGAACATCATGGCATTGAATATAAAGAACTTACAGTAAGTTTTTTAATGGAATTTCTTGAAAAGAAAGGTGATAGTCTTACTCACAATAGTGAATTTGTGAAAACTTTAAATAATGTGATTATTCAAAATAATTCTGAATTGGAATTTATTGAAGTAACGGGAGATGAATTATATCAATCCGTAAAGTTTTTTCGAAAAAGAATTGAAAATGAATTAAATTATACGGGAAGTAAAGAATTACATTTTCCGGGTGGTGAAAATTGTAAGGGTGAAAGCTTTGAAATTCAGACAATTTACGGCCTATTATCAATTACAGTTGTAACCGAAGAAAATAAATTTAACAGATATGTACAATTTGTCACCTTGGATCAACCTAAAAACAGTAATAGTTCAGATATTGAAATAAATATTCCAAAATTTCCTAATAGTCGGGTAGCAACTTTAATTGCCAAAAGAAACGAAAAAAGAATCTTATGTAATCGTGGTAAATGCACTGTTTATATGAAAGCATTAAAAAAATCAGAAGTATTAAATCATTTTGAATCACTACACGGAAATATTGTCCATATCAAAGAAAATGGTAAAAATACACCTGTAATTAAGTTTGCGGAACTTGATTCAAATTCGCTTTTTGAACAAATTGCATTGTTTGTGTTTCAAATGAAATCCTTTAAAGAAAAATATAGGATTGTATAACTTTTTATTGTAACCAGCTGATTTTCTTTACCAATACATTATGAATTTCCGGTCTGGCAATCACCAGATGAGAATGCGTACCATCCCATGGTTTTCCATGCCAGTCGGTAAAAATGCACCCAGCTTCCTGCGTTATAACGATGCCGGCTGCAAAATCCCAGAGTTCGTCGCCTGAGCAGATAAAACCGTCAACCGAACCGCTTGCGATGTAACAGAGTTCTAACGCAGTTGTACCCAGTTTTAGTGTATTGAAATCAGATGCCAGCAGTCTGCTGAGTTCCTTGAATTTTGCACGGTCAACTTCGGGATAACCGTGGTTTAAAAACAGCATTGGAATATATTCAGTATCGAATTTCGGGTGGATTATTCTTTCTCCATTACAAAAAGCGCCGCCACCTTTTACAGCATAATATTCCTTATTATTAACCACATCGATAATTACACCAACGAGCGACTCATTTCCTTCCATTAACCCCACCGAAACCGCAAAAAGTGGAATGGTCCGTGCAAAATTGTTGGTCCCGTCGAGCGGATCGACCACCCAAACAGGGCCACTGTTTTTTTGCAAACTGCCACTTTCTTCGCTTAAAATTGCATAATCAGATTCGGCAGAAAGAATATCGAGAATTGCTTTTTCGGCAGCTAAATCGGTGGCAGTAACCAGACCTTTTGCATTGCCTTTTACATGCGAACCCTTTGATTTTCCAAAATTCCCAAGAACAACTTTGGCACCCCCACGGGCAGCTTTCTGGGCTATTTCCAAATCTTTCGAGAAATCAATCATAAATTTCAAGATATTTTTTGATTTTTTCCTTTGGATTTTGTAACACAGTTCGACTACGCTCACTGTGACTGCCGGATTAAAGCTCCTTGTTTCTTTCTCCTCCCCACATGGGGAGGTCGGGTGGGGCTTCTTTTAAATTTCCGGCGCATTTTTCAACAGATATTCCTCTGCTTCCACGTTCCATAAACCTTTGGTTTTTGCAACGAGTTTCGCCAGTTCAGCATAAAACTTATCGGTTTTGCCAAGTTCTGAAAAATCGGAAATGGCAACCAGCGGAAGGTTTTTGTGCGTGTAAATCAGTTTTTTCCCTCCCGGAATATTGGGAAGATTTAAAGTTGTATCAATCACCGAGTTAAGTCCGCCAATGTGGGTTACCAGTCCTGCGGGATCGAGGCCTTTGCTCATGCAATCGAGCGCTTCCACCATATCGTCGTTGTTTCCGCCCGAAGTTCCCACAATGTGTGTGTAGGCATAATGCACGTTGTAAAAGTTCAGTTTTGCCGAAAACTCGGGATTTGATGGGCCCGCAAAAAAGTTGAGGCAACCGTCGTGTGCGAGAATAGCATCGCCTTGTTCAATAACCGACGTAACCGGGGCAAATACAAAAACATCATCGTAGCCTGTTCCACCTGAAACTTCCTTTAACACTTCAACCGGTTTTGCGATATTTCCTGTATTCAGGTAAATCAGTTCGATTCTGTTTTCTTTTGCCCACGCTACCGGAAATATTTCGGCAGCCCGGTCGAGGCGATCCTGTGCAATATCAGTAACCACAAGCAAAGCCGGTTTTCTGTCTTCGCGGCTGACCACGTAATTAATGGCAGCCAGTCCCATCGGACCAACTCCGGCAAGAATTGCCATTTTTCCACCCTGTACAATTTCCATTTGGTGAATGTACGAACCCGGTTTGGTGTGGTAGTTGGCGTGCATTGCGCCAATCACGCAACTCAGCGGTTCGGCCAGCGAAGCGGGGTAAAATCCCGGGCCATTGTAAACCAGCAGGCAATCCTGCACAAGCACGTCTTTGGGTATGATTACATAAGTAGAATCGCCGCCAATGTGCTGGTAAGCGTAACCCGGAGCGCTCAACACCCCTAACGGCGCATCTTTATAATAAATAGCAGGCTGAATGGAATATTTTTGCCCTGCTTTGAATTTGTGCTGCCATTTTGCGCCAACTTCAACGATTTCACCGGAAAACTCGTGCCCGATGATAATTGGATTTTCAGCAACATTGTTGGGAATCCGTTTGTGGTCGGTTCCCTGGTGAGCCGCTTTGTAACTCGACATACATATACTGTCGCTGACAACGCTTGCCAGAATTTCATCCTCTTTTATCTTCGGAAGTTCAAACTCCTCCAGCCGCAAATCTTCTTTGCCGTATAACCTGATTGCTTTTGTCTTCATATTTCTATATTTAACACGAAGACACAAGGATACGAAGAAAGTAAATTTGTGTCTTTGTGACTTTGTGTTTAAATCACTTTCAATTCAACATCTCCTGCCCGCCAGTTACAGGCACTGCCTGTCCGGTTTCGTATTCCTGTTCGATGACATAGAAAATTGCCTTTGCCACATCTTCGGCTGTGCAACCGCGGCCTGCCGGAACCTGCGCTTCATAAAACGCTTTTACATCGGCAATGGTTTTGGCGCCGGGTACTTTTCCTGCTTTCAGGTACTGCACAAACAAACCGTTTTCGGGGTCGCTCCACAACGGGCCGTCGAAAAAGTTGCCCGGACAAATGCTGTTTACTTTAATATTGAATGGCATCAGTTCCAGCGCAAACGACTGAGTTAAACCAATTCCGCCAAATTTTCCGCCGGCATAAGCAAAATTTTTGTTGCTTCCTTTCAAACCCGATTTTGAATTGATTTGAATGATATCCATGTAATATCCGGGTTTGTATTTGTGCTGAATTTTCATCACTTTTTGCGCATATTTCGAGCAAAGGAAGTAGCCGGTGTAATTTATTTTTGTCATCAGTTCGAAAGTGGCTGCATCCATTTCATCGAGACTTCCGGCACGGAGGATTCCTGCATTTGAAATCATTACATCCAGTCCGCCAAACTGTAAAACTGTTTCGTTCATCAGGTTTTCAACTGATTCGGCATCGCCAACATTCACTTTTATAAAGGAAGCCTTGTTTTTTGTACCTTTTGAATTGAGTTGTCCGGCAAATTCGTTTCCCTTGTCTTCGTTTAAATCGGCTACCACAATATTTGCCCCTTCGTTATGAAGGATTTCGGCAATCCCGGCGCCAAAACCCTGGGCAGCGCCGGTAACCACAACTATTTTATTTTCAAGCCGTCCCTTCGGTTTTCCACCTAACGACACTTTTTTGCGGTAGTTTTCAACTTCCCAGTTTTCGATAAAGTCAGCCTGTTCCTTCGTAAGGGGATGAGGCCCGCCAAAATTTTCGGAGAGTACGCCTATTTGACAAAAATCGTTGACAATATCTTTCAGATAAGCAACTGAAACCGGGGAATCTTCAGCAACAATAACTCCTTCGTCCTGAATAAAAATCACTTTCGGAACAGCTCCTTTGCGGTTTTTAAAGTCAGTTATTTTTAATCTGACCTCTTCAATTATTGCATCTTTCGAACTGCTGTTTTCGATGAATAGGAATTCCGACATGCAATAAACCATCTGATCAGGATTAAACGGGCGGGCAATCCCTTTTTCAAATATTTCCTTATCGGTTATGAAATTTGAAATCCATGAACTGTTGAACGAAACTGCCACTTTAAGTTTTTCTCCGGAAAGGAGCATTCGGACAGCCGGCAATATTTCGACCAGTTTCCCGGATATCGGAATTTGCTTTTCCTCCGGAAAAACTGCGAATGCGTTTTGGAGTTTGGTTTTAACCTCGGAATAAATCTGATGAATTTCCTCAACCGTATCAGCCGCCACAAAAATGCCGTGATTCTGAATCAAAACAACATTTGGGTTGCGGTTGAATTTTGAATTGAACTCCTCAATTTTTTCAGCAATAATTTTGAAAAGGATGTAGCCGGGATCGGAATAGGGCACATACAAAACTTTTTCGCCAAAAATTTCCAGCGACTTTTGCTGTGCCAGGTTACTGCACATCAGTCCGTTAACCAATGTCATGTGGGTGTGTACCACAAACCGGTAGTTAAAAAGGTTGTGCAGTGATGTTTCTACCGATGGGCGCAAACCCGAAGCAGGATCAACCCGGGCGCTTAAAAGCGCATTTTTTACCTGTTCCTCGCGAAATGTCGAATCGTCAGAAAACTGCTGATTTGGTATGTCGTTTAATTTCGCGCGGTCGAGAACGCAAAAACCACTTTCATCAATGTTGCCGAGGTTTATGCCACTTGCTTTTATCCAGAGGTGATCCTCATCTTTAAACGACGTGTTTCCGCCGCCGGCAATTACGAACTCTTTTCGCTGACCATACCAGCGCGAAACTTCAATTAAATCTTTTATTTCCGGTTTCATTGTTTTTATAAAATTTTAATTTAAAAATGCCACGAAGGCACAAAGACACGAAGAATCACTAAGTTTTTCTCCGGTTCTCCCCTTTTGGGGCAGTTAGAGGGGGCTGATAAATTTGGTTATTACTGCTTTTCCCAGTTCAATAAAATATTCCTTTTCTTCGGTTTTGGCTTTTTTGCCACTCAAATATCCTTCTTTTCCGTTGGCAATTAGATACTGATGTGCGGCAATTATTGCGGAACCTTCGTAATTTATTTGTTTCAGTTCATCATCCAAATCAACACTACCGCGACAACTGAGTTTTATCGGGTCGAGCTGTGGGGTATTATGTTCGCTCCCGAACATAATTACAAAACCATTTTGGTTGAAATACTTCACAAAGTCTTTAAAAATATTGAAATCGTTTCTTCCCGGAATTAATTCGATACTGCTTACATTCTTACTTTTCAAGGTTTCCAAAAGAACAACTTTATCGGCTTCATAATCGGTAAAATTTCCGTTCCCAAAGTCGAGAAGTACCGGATAACAAGGAATTCCGCCCGCATCGATAATAATTTCCATCACTTCTTCCAACGAAAGGAATGCTTTTGGGTCTTCAGGCACAAATGCTGCACCACCTGCTTTTAAAAGGTTTCCACGGATTTCGTTTTCAAGTCCGGCAACGTTATCCATTTTAGATTTTGGTTCTTTCCCCGAAAATATTTTTGTGAATAAATCTTTTCTTTCTGACTCGCTTTTTGCTTTATCAAAAACTGCAATGCGAATGGCTTGCGCAATGTGCCTTTCACGGAAAAGGTTTTTTGCCAAACGCTTTTGCACCTCAAAAGCATCGAAATTAATATCGACTGCGTTTTCAGCCAAAAAGGCATTGAGCTTTGCCACCATTTCGAAAGTTTGGTGATTGCTTTCAACCTGCAAATCCTTCACTTTTTTAAACGACGCATCACCCATTTTTGCCGGTTGGCGCAATCCTTTCCCACTGAAATAAGTGCGTCCCGGATTGCTGGGGTCGTTAACACGAATTCCTGCTGCCTGCAAATTGTTTTGCAATGCCATAAATTCGATATTAAATAGCGGGAAGATTTTGTTTTTTACTGCCAGTTCGGCAAACTCATCGTAACCGTCGGTGGTGTAAAAATCGTTGATTCCCAATACCGAAACACCTTCGGCTTTTGCCAGTTGAAATGCCTGTCCGATGCTTTCGAAAGCGCTGAAAGAGTGCGGGGTATGGATGTGCCCGTTAATATTGGGAATTGTTTTTCCCTGTTGATTCTCATTCCATTTCATTAGTTCCCCTGAATCGGGAAATGAAGAAAATATACTTTTGTTTGTTGCCATTTTTTTTATCCGATTATTCGGATGCAAATTACACAAAGAGATTGAAAATGGCTGTCCTTTGGTATCCTGTTTTTTGTCGGGACACGGACTTTCCAAAGTCCATGAAGTTTTGTTTGATTCATCTTTTCCTAAGTAGTGAAGGATGGCATCTTTTCAAAAGATGCCATCCCTTTTAGATTGAAACACTGAAAACAACCTGTTCTGTTTGGTGTTTTAGTACCTGGACTTTAAAAATATCAAAATAATGAGCAAATCAATTTTAATGACCTCCTCAATTCTGCTGGCAGCAGCGGTTGCAATCGGCGCTTTTGGGGCACACGGGTTAAAATCGCATTTTTCAGCAGAGATGATGCAGATTTACAAAACAGGAGTGGAATATCATTTTTATCATGCGCTCGGGTTGATGCTAATTGGAGTGGTTGCAATTTCTTTTCCTTCGAAATTGCTCAAATGGTCAGCCGTTTTTCTGGCTGCCGGAATTTTACTTTTTTCAGGCAGTTTGTATGTTTTGTCAATAACCGGAATCAAATGGCTGGGTGCAGTTACCCCGGCCGGAGGCATCAGTTTTATTGTGGGCTGGGTGCTTTTGTTAGTAGTTGTTTTAAAAGATTTTACGGTAAAATAAAAGCAGTATTTTTTTGTTAATGATTATCAAACAAGATGTTATCATGATTCAAATCATGTTTTTGACAGTCATTTTTATCTTTAAATTTCTTACTATTGCACCGTTTTTTTTGAAAAAGTTTTGTATTTTGTGAACCCGAAATATATAAGATATGATAAAAACGATAATATTTATTTCATTGTCACTTTTGTTTTTGCTGAATATGGCACAGGCCCAATACATCAATGTCGATTCATTGCATGTACTCCAGGGTAGCCCTCTGCCGGTTTCCATTGCCGAACTTGATTCAATTGAAATGATTTCACCTGAGGTTTTACCGGAATATTTTACAGGTGGATTTATCACATCTGGCTATCTTCTTTCGCAATTTTCGTTGCCGGCAAAAGGGAAAGTCATCAGCAGGTTTGGGCCGCGTTCGGGAAGAATGCATACAGGTACTGATATTAAACTGAACAAGGGCGACACCATTTATGCTGCTTTCGACGGACAGGTTACCATGTCGAAATACTATTACGGTTATGGAAACCTGGTGGTAATAGACCATGGGCACAACATTGAAACCTATTATTCACACCTCTCGAAATGCCTGGTTAATACAAGCAGGTTTGTGAGAATGGGCGATCCCATAGGTTTGGCCGGGGCTACAGGAAGAGCTACAACCACACATCTTCATTTCGAAGTAAGGGAAAATAACAAACCTTACGATGCAGAACTGGTTTTCGATTTTGAAAACGGGAAAACAAGGGACGAAGTGGCTAATATGGAAAATCTTGCATCGCTTCATAATGAATTAAAACCAAAAGGTTATTCGGTAAACCAGCCCGTTTCTCAAAAATATGTGGTTCGTTCAGGCGATTCGCTGTACAAAATTGCTCGTTATACCAAAACCACCATCCAGGTGCTTTGCAGGTTAAATAACCTGACGGAAAAATCGATATTACAGATTGGGCAGGTATTGCATATTTACTAATTGTTTTTTACAAACTGGATGATTTCTTTCAGCATGTAACCGGCTGTTTCAACATTGAAAACATTCGGAAAGGCGAGTGTTAATTTATGATTTGTTTCTTTTAATTTTCCATTTCCGGTTTTTTGAATGTACTGCACAATTTTGAGAAAATCAGCCGATTGGTAAAATTTCGATTGCTGGTCGGAAACAAAATAGCAAATCATATTTTTATTTTTGAGTATGATTTTTTCCATTCCCAGTTCGATTGCTTTCCAGCGCAAACGCACAACTTCGAGCAGTTCCACACTTTCCTGCGGCATCTTTCCGAACCTGTCGATCAGGCCGGTTTTAAACAGGTCCAGTTGATCTACGTTTTCGAGGTTGTCCAGTTCGCGGTATAGCAACATTCGTTCTGAAGTTCCGCTGATATAATCATCCGGGAAAAGCAGTTCCATGTCGGTATCAATCTGGCAGTCGTTTACATAGTTTAGTTTCAGGAAAGCCTGCGTTTGTTTCTGGCCTTCCTCGTCGAACAATCCGGCAAATTCTTCCTGTTTCAGTTCCTGAACAGCTTCGTTCAAAATGCGGTGGTATGTTTCGAACCCAATATCGGCAATAAAACCGCTTTGCTCGGCCCCCATCATATTTCCGGCGCCGCGAATGTCGAGGTCCTGCATGGAAATGCTAAAGCCGCTTCCCAAATCCGAAAACTCTTCGATGGCTTTTAAACGGCGGCGGGCATCGGCATTTACAGTTGCAAGCGGCGGCGTAATCAGATAGCAGAATGCTTTTTTATTGGAGCGTCCTACCCTTCCGCGCAACTGGTGCAAATCGCTTAACCCAAAATTTTCGGCGTGGTTTATAATAATGGTGTTGGCGTTTGGAATATCGAGCCCCGATTCGATAATTGTGGTGGCAATCAATACATCGAAGTAGCCATTGATAAAGTCGAGCATTATTTTTTCCAGTTTGTGCCCATCCATCTGTCCATGGCCCACTCCGGTTTTAACCCCCGGAACAATCCGTTTAATGGCGGCTTCCACTTCGTATATATTTTGTACGCGGTTGTGGATAAAGAAAACCTGGCCGTTTCGATCAACTTCGTAAGTAATTGCCTCGCGTATCAACTGTTCGTTAAAGCCATGCACTTCGGTGGTTATTGGAATGCGGTTGGGTGGCGGTGTTTGAATAATAGACAAATCGCGGGCGCCCATTAGCGAAAATTGCAAAGTGCGCGGAATTGGGGTCGCAGTGAGTGTTAATGTATCCACATTTATTTTGAACTGCTTCAGCTTTTCTTTTACCGAAACGCCAAACTTCTGTTCCTCGTCAATAATCAGCAACCCCAGGTTTTTAAACTTTACATCCTGGCTCACCAACCGGTGTGTGCCGATGATGACATCGATTTTTCCATTAACAAGATCTTTTAACGTTTCTTTCGCTTCTGCCGGAGATTTTAACCTGCTTACATATTCAATCCTGACCGGGAAATTCTCCAGCCGATCAGAGAATGTTTTAAAATGCTGGAGCGCCAAAATGGTGGTCGGCACCAGAACCGCCACCTGTTTGCTGTCGGCAACTGCTTTAAAAGCTGCCCTGATTGCTATTTCAGTTTTTCCAAAACCCACATCGCCACAAACCAGCCGGTCCATCGGAATGGGTTTTTCCATGTCCTGCTTCACGGCAATTGTGGCTTTTTCCTGATCGGGCGTGTCTTCGTAAATAAACGATGCTTCAAGTTCGGTTTGTAAATACGTGTCGGGCGAAAATGCAAATCCTTCTTCGCTCCTTCTTCGGGCGTATAATGCAATCAATTCTTTGGCAATATCCTTAACTTTTGCCTTGGTGCGGCTTTTCAGTTTTTGCCATGCGCCGCTGCCCAGTTTGTTAATGTTGGGTTCAGTTCCTTCTTTTCCCTTAAATTTCGAAATGCGGTGCAGCGAATGGATGCTTACCAGCAGCGAATCGTTGTCCTTGTAAACCAGTCGGATTGCTTCCTGCATTTTTCCGTTTACCTCTGTTTTTACAAGACCGGCAAATTTCCCGATTCCGTGGTCGATGTGTACCACATAATCGCCCTGGTGCAGCATATTTAGTTCTTTCAACGAAAGGGCTTCGCGTTCAGCTTTTCGGGTTTTCAGCTTAAAACGGTGGTAACGCTCAAAAATCTGGTGGTCGGTGTAGCAGCAAATTTTCAGGGCGTGGTCGATAAAACCTTCGTGCAAAACAAAGTTGACCGGGTTAAACTTTACATTTACTTTGGTATCGTTGAAAATGGATTGTAAACGTTCTATTTGTTTTTCCTGGTTCGAGAGAATAAAAATTTCGTACCCGTTTTTACTGTATTCCGAAAGATTTTCGCCAAGCAATTCAAAATTTTTGTTTAAAACGGGTTGTTTTGAATTGGAAAATTCAAGACCGGCAGTAGTTTCAAAAGCCAGATCGGTACCCAATTCAAAAACTGTATTTTTCTGTATTTGTGATTTTAAAACCTGCCCTGAAACAATTTCTTCATGGCTTTGCCCTTCATTTGACTTAGTCAGTATCGTTTGCCGGTGAATATCGTTAACATGGTCGAAAAACTGGTTCAGGTTGTTGCCAAACCAAACGCTTTCGGTTTGGAAGAATTCGGCAAACGATACAAAGGCGCCCGCAATATTTCTGTTTTGAATATTGGGTACAATGGTTATATTGTCGAGTGAGCCTTTGGAAATCTGGTTTTCGATATTAAAACTTCGGATTGATTCAACCTCATCGCCAAAAAAGTCGAGCCGGTAAGGATCTTCGTTCGAAAACGAAAATACATCGACAATGCTTCCACGAACCGAAAACTGGCCTGGTTCATAAACATACTCAACCCTTTCAAAACCATATTCATACAAAAACTCGTTGATAAAGTCGGTCGAAATTTTATCGCCTTTTTTAACCCAGAGTGTGTTGGTTTTTAATCCCGGTTGTGAGATCACAGTTTCAACCAGCGCCTCCGGATAGGATACGATTATGTATGGTTTTTCGTTTAATGAAATTTTATTCAGCACTTCGGTGCGCTGAACAATATTTTCCTGTTCGGTTTGCCCGTATTGTACCGAACGTTTGTACGAAGATGGGAAAAACAGTGTGTTTTCAGTGAAGCCGAGATTATTTAAATCGTCGTAAAAATAGGCTGCTTCCTCCCTGTCGTTCAGCAGAATAGTAAAACTTTTTGTGGATTTTTGAAAAAGGTTGGCAAGTAATATGGTTTTCGAAGAGCCAATAAGTCCGCGCAGGTGAATTTTTTCACCCGGGGGGGTATTCAACATTTCAACAATTTTTTTGAAATTTTTATGCCCCTGAAAGTATTTTAGAAACTGCCCCGTTTGCAAGTTCTGAATTTTTGGCAAAGATATGGGTTTTTGCGGTTTTTAAATTCTGATAAACGGAATAAAAAAGGGGCAAAATCTGCCCCTGAAATATTGTATTGAGTTAAGTTTTAAAATTACTTTTTGTTTCCATTCATCTGATAAACCATCTTTAAGTTACCTGATTTTGTAAGAACTGCGAAATCATCAACCAAAATCTCATCCTCTCCGTCATTATTAAAATCTCCTTTTGCAGTAACTCTGAAGAATGCAAACGGATTGGCCAATTCCATAATCGGATTATCGGGTTCAACCTTAAATGTAACAATTCTTGTCAGATTCCCGGAGGGTGTTATTTTGATAATTTCAACTCCGGTTAAAAAATATTCTGCCCCACCTGAGACTTTAAGTGTTAATTCGAAGTTTTCAGTTATTTTTTTCTCAGCCTGGGCTACTACAGTATTCGAACTTAAAACACTGCTTACAAAAACCAAAAGAAAAACTGTTCTAAATGTTTTCATTTTTAAAAATTTTAGTTTTGGGCTTGTAAACCAATGTAAAAGTATCAAATCTTTTTAATGAAACTTAACACCTCTTCGGTATCTTTTTCAACATTCACCTGTTCATTTTTGTATGCAATTTTCCCGTTTTTATCGATTATAAAGGTCCAGCGGCTTGCAGAAACACCCCGAACAAGGTCATAACTATGCCCGTCAACCTCTTTTGTTATTTTACCGCCATCGCGTAACGGAACTCCAAATGATTTGGCAATTTCGCCCGATTCGTCAGATAACAGTGTAAAATTTAGGTTTTCAGCTTTCTTGAAGAGTTTTAATCCTTCAACATTATCGCCGCTAACACCAACCACAATTGCATCGGCTGATGATATTTCGGTTTGTAAATCGCGATAGGCACAGGCTTGTTTTGTGCAACCGCCAGTCATTGCTGCCGGATAAAAGTAAACCACAATGTATTTTTTGCCGATGTAATTATTTACATCCCAGGTTTTTCCGTTGTCGGCCAAGGTTTTAAACAGTGGGGCTTTATCGCCAACATTCATTACATTCTGATTTTGGGCAAACGATAAAACCGATATTGCCATTAACAGTACTGAAGAAAAAATTAGTCGTTTCATTTTTTATATTTTAGTTTTTACTGTTAAACAAGATTTTTAGAGAAATGTTTCTTTATCTTCATGGCAAATCAAAAAAAAATAAAATGAAACGCCGTACATTCTTCAAAACCACCGCATTAAGCGGTTCTGTGGTTGCACTTACAGGGATTTCTGCCTGCGCGCAACAATCGCAAACTTTGCCTGCAAAACCCGATTTCGCCGATTTCGATCTGAACGAAATAACCATTGATGAGTTACAGCAAAAAATGGGTTCAGGAGAATTAACCTCCGAATCCATTTGTCAAAAATATCTTGACCGCATTGCACTGGTTGACCCGGTTTTAAGATCGGTAATTGAAATTAATCCCGATACACTGGAAATTGCAAAAAAGCTCGATGAAGAAAGAAAAGCCGGAAAGGTTCGCGGACCCATGCACGGTATTCCTGTTTTAATTAAGGATAACATCGACACATTCGATAAAATGCAAACCACTGCTGGATCGCTGGCGCTGGCAGGGAACATTGCTGAAATTGATGCTTTTATAGTAAAAAGACTGCGCGACGCCGGAGCTGTTTTACTTGGGAAAACCAACCTGAGCGAGTGGGCTAATTTTCGTTCAACCACTTCGTCAAGCGGTTGGAGTGGCCGGGGCGGACAGGTGCGAAATCCGTTTTGCCTCGACAGAAACCCCTGTGGCTCAAGTTCAGGCACGGGTGCTGCTGTGGCTGCCAATCTTTGTGCCATTGGAATTGGCACCGAAACAAACGGTTCCATTGTCTGTCCTTCGGGAATTAACGGCATTGTTGGTATTAAACCCACGCTTGGAATGTGGAGCCGGCGGGGAATTATTCCAATAGCACACAGCCAGGATACGGCAGGCCCCATGGCGCGTACCGTGAAAGATGCTGCCATTTTACTGGGCGCGCTTGCCGCTTTCGACCCCACCGACGCCGAAACTCACATTGAAAGGAAAGATCATTTCAGCGATTACACGCAGTTTTTGGATGAAAACGGATTGAAAGGAATGCGAATCGGGATTGCCTCTGAAATGATTGGTTTTAATGCCAAAGTGGATGAGATTTTTAAGCAAGCTGTTGAAATTATGAAAGCCAGTGGCGCTGAAATTATTGAAGATTTGAAATTTGAAAACTACCGGAAATGGGGAGATTCTTCATACGAAGTTTTGTTATACGAATTCAAAGCCGGTTTAAATAAATATTTACAGGAACACGCTGCCGCACCTGTGAAAAGTTTAGGTGAAATTATTGAATTCAACAAAAAAAATGCTGCCCGTGAAATGCCCTGGTTTGCCCAGGAGATTTTTGAACAGGCGCAATCCAAAGGCGATTTATCATCTCCTGAATATTTAAAAGCGTTGGCAGATTCGAAACGGTTTGCCGGTAAGGAAGGAATTGATGCTGTTATGGAAAAACACAATCTGGATGCTGTAATAGCTCAAACCAACGGGCCGGCATGGACTATTGATTGGGTAAATGGCGACCATTTCAGTGGAGGAAGTTCATCGCCGGCAGCTATTTCGGGCTACCCGAATATTACAGTGCCCATGGGAACTGTTCATGGTTTGCCTGTTGGAATCTCGTTTTTTGGCCGTGCCTGGAGCGAACCTAAGTTACTCAAAATAGCATACGCTTTTGAACAGGCAACAAAACACCGCAAAGCACCGGGATTTTTGGAAACACTTGCCTGATTAGGACTTTGAGTTTCCCAACTCAAAGTTTTGCTTTCATTAAGTTTGAAAAACATGGACTTTGGAAAGTCCATGTCCTGTGAAAAGCCACGCAACCAAAAATCTCAATATTTTCGTCCTTATAAAGATTTTAGACTGCTTCACCGTGAAAACTATTTCTTACTTTTTTGTTCTCGTGTTTTTAACTTCCTGCCTGGGTGACATTGAAAGTTACAAGAATAATCTGAAATCAGACATTGAAATATACATTGTAAAAGAAGGCCAACTCAATGTTTATGATGCGGATGTTGACCTGAACTCGCTGAAACTTGAAACTCAGCCCTGGGTTAAAAACAGCGAAATCGAATTGTATGACTGGTCATCACATACGTTTTTTTAAATACCGAAAAGGAAAAAGAGAAATATTCAGGACGGCATTTTGTTGTGGTTTCGGGCAATGAACGATTATTTATTGGGGTGTTTTTCCCGATGTTAATGTCATCAATCCCGCAGATGCCATCAATTATTGCTGAAAACGGTATTTTAAATTAAACCCGGGAGAGAAAATGATAAGAGAAGTCGAACTTTCCAATTTCCATTCCATCCCGTTGGGCAAAGTAAAATGCTCATTTTCATTTCCGGGTTCGATATTAAAATCGGGGGAATGGAAAAATATGGCTTGGTGATTATTATAATGAAAAGGAATTGGTGATTGAATAATCCGGGAGCCGGGCATTCCAAAGCCCGGCATTAATCTGCGACTTTGGAAAGTTAAAGTTTAGCAATTCATCCCCAAATATTAACAGTTCAGTAACCTTATTTTTTTCAAGAGCCCACTTCGCTTCAACTTTGAGTTGTCAAAAGTTCACTAACAGAATTTATTTTGAAAACTCAAAGCCATGAAAACAATTCTAACAATAATTCTTTCAGTTTCGTTTTTTACAATGCAGGCTCAAAACCGCATCAGCGGGAAAGCCGTCACAGAAAAAGGCGAACCACTACCCGGAGTGAATATTTTTATCGAAAATACATACGACGGCGCCAGTTCAGATGCTGATGGTAATTTCAGTTTTACCACGTCCGAAACAGGTTTGAAAACATTGAAAGCCACTTTTATCGGATTTAAACCCTGGCAAAAAGAACTGAACATCACCGAAAACATTCAGGTTGAAATTGAACTGAAAGAAAGTGTAAACACGCTTAATTCCGTGACCATCACTGCCGGAAGTTTTGCCGCTGCCGACGAAAGCCGCGCCTCGAAAATGGAACCGCTCGATATTTATACAACCGCCAGCGCCAATGCCGATGTAATGGCAGCCGTGCGTACCATGCCCGGCACGCAGGCCGCTGCCGACGACGGCCGGCTGATGGTGCGCGGCGGCGATGTTTACGAAACAAAAACTTACATCGACGGGCTGATTGCGGCAAAACCATATTATTCGAAAACCCCTGATATTGCAACCCGAGGCAGGTTCGCCCCTTCGCTTTTCAATGGGGTAATGTTTAACACTGGCGGCTACTCTGCTGAATACGGACAAGCGCTTTCGTCGGTTTTAATTTTGAACTCGAACGATTTGGCAGAAGAAGATGTTACCGGAATTTCGATTATGACGATAGGCGCCGAAGCAAGCACTGCGCAGCGAATGAAGAATTCATCGGTGGGTTTAACAGGCAGTTACACCAACCTGATTTGGTACGACAATCTTTTTAACAGTTCGGTGGATTGGGAAAAGCCGGTTGAAGCGGTGAACGGAACCGCAGTTTACCGCTACAAAACCAAATCGAACGGGATGTTTAAAGGCTATTTTACTGCCGATTATGGCAATTTATCTTACAATATTCCAACCGCAACAGAAAAACAGCAGATGTTAATTACAAACCGTGGATTGACCACTTACTCAAACTTTTTGTTCCGCGACTGTTTCTCAGAGAAATCGTGTTACAAAATCGGAGTTTCGGTTACCACTGAGAACAATAAACTTGGATTATACACTGTTTCACTGAATACCATTGAACTCAATGTGGAAACCCGTTTCACAGTCGTTCATGATGTTTCGGAAGAAGTAAAAATTACCTGGGGCGCTAACGAAACTTTCAACCGGTTTAATGAAGATTATATTTTATACCAGGGTCAAACTTACTCAACTGATTTTGCAGATCATCTGTTTGGCGGATTTTTTGAAAGCGAAATCAAATTCACAAAAAACCTTGCAATTCGCCCCGGGTTGCGGTCTGAATATTCATCGGTTATCAACAAATGGAACCTGGCTCCCCGCTTTGCAGTTGCATTGAAAACCGGAAAAGAAGCTCAAATTTCGGGTACTTGGGGATTGTATCATCAAACTCCTCAATCTGAATACCTGAAGCTCTACACCAATCTTGATTTTGAAAAAGCAATGCACTGCATTTTAAGTTACCAGTATGGAAAAGTATCAGAAAGATTGTTTCGTGCCGAAGCTTACTATAAAACCTACAATGATTTAATTACATGGCAAACAGGAGATTTCGGACTGCCAACCAGCCTGAAAAACGATGGGGGCGGTTACGCCGGTGGAATCGATATTTTCTGGCGCGACAGGAAAAGCATCAGCGGTTTCGATTACTGGGTAACTTATTCCTATATCGACACAAAACGCAAATACCAAAACTTTCCTGAACAGGCAACTCCCGGTTTTATTTCTGATCACACTTTTTCGGTGGTTGGGAAATACTGGCTTCATAAAATAAATACACTTGCAGGCGCTTCATTTACTGCTGCAAGTGGCCGGCCATATAACGATCCAAATTCTTCAGGTTTTATGAAAGAAAAATTAAAAGCATACATCGATCTTAGCCTCAATCTCAGTCACATTTTTTATATAGGCAACCAGTATTCGGTATTATATTGCTCGGTAAACAATGTACTTGGAAACGATAATGTGCTAAGTTACCGCCCCGCCGGAATTGCCGATGCACAGGGAAATTATTCGCTTATTCCTGTAAAAAGAGATTTGAAAAGGTTTGTATTTATTGGGTTGTTTTTGAATTTTTAGGGACTTTGACTTTCCAAAGTCAAAGATTCACCGAATAAATACTCATTATTTAGACTGAATTAGCGGCTTAATTTGTTCGTTAAGTTTTGAAATGTCATTTTCAACAATTTGCCAAATAAGATCGACATTAATCCCAAAATAATGATGAGCTATTATATTCCTTAATCCATAGATTTTCTCCCAGTTTATTTGGTCATGCCGCTGTTTGAATTCATCTGATAATTTACCCACTTCTTCACCCAACACAATAAAGTTCATCATTGTTGCATCGAAATCCCGGTCGTTTTCATAAAAATCCTCAGCATTTAAATAATCAGAACTGTACTTTATTATTTTCTTTAAAGTTTCCTGAATTGAAAGTAGCAAATAGTAATCTTTGTTAAGCATATATCGCTTCTTTAAGAATCAGTGGCTTGAAAATAGGTTTAATCCATTTTTTGGAACAAATATCGATTTCCCTGTTAAAATGGTTTTTTAAATATTCCTTTAATTCAAATTCAAGACTAAACAAATCCGGGGCATCTTTCTCGAATTGCACTAAAATATCAATGTCACTATTCTCTGTTTGTTCATTGCGGGCAAAAGAACCAAACAATCCAATTTCGGTACAATGAAATTTTTTCAGTAAAAAAGATTTATTTTCTTTTAAAAATATTAATATTTCTCCTGTTGAAAGCATAGTAAAAGTTTCTCTTGTTGTGGTAAAAATATTAAGAAAAATCGAAACAACTTTGAATGTGGATTAAAAAACTACTGTTCATAAATTCCTGGACTTATGAAAGTCCAAATCTCGGGATTGGTGGGATTTTGACTTTCCTAAGTCAAAGTTTCTCAATTATATTTCCATTTGAAAAATCATGGATTTGGGAAAGTCCGTGTCCCCAACATTTCATCCCATTAAATCAACAGTTCGGTTACTAAAAATTTTAAACTAATTTTTTCTGAAGCAACTTTGAATCAGTTTATCAAATTAAAATGTACTATTAAAAACCTACTGCTATGAAAACAATTATTTCAATCGCCGTTTTAACCCTTGCAATTTCAGTACAAAGTTTTTCTTCCAGTTATGAAGAAGCAATGGCGGCAAATCTTCAAAAAATCAGCAACTTAAAAACGGTTGCAGAGTTTACCGCGCTTGCCAGCCAGTTTGAACGCATTGCCAACGCTGAACCTGGTAAATGGCATCCGCGTTATTATGCAGCTTATTGTTATTTAAATCCTGTAACCAATATCGAAATGAGTGTTGACGACAAACATAAATTGCTTGACCTTGCTCAGGCTCAGATGGATATTTTACTGAAATCTTTTCAATCCGAATCTGAAATTTACGCATTACAATCACTAATTTACCAGATGCGCATTACCGACATGTCAAAAGGTTTTAAATACACAAGTATGTCGTTCGATGCTTTGGAACAGGCAGAAAAATTAAATTCCAACAATCCACGGGTTTATTATTTGCGGGGCACCAACACCTTCCACATGCCCAAAGCTTTTGGTGGCGGAAAAGAAAAGGCAAAAGCATTATTTGAGAAAGCTGCCGGTTTATTTGAAAACCAGAAGCAGGAAAACACATTTGAACCTGCCTGGGGAAGCGACCACAATAAACAAATGCTGGCGTTGTGCGATATA
Organism: Prolixibacteraceae bacterium; assembly: GCA_009773765.1. Lineage (GTDB taxonomy): Bacteria > Bacteroidota > Bacteroidia > Bacteroidales > Prolixibacteraceae > Draconibacterium. The sequence goes on from WTWZ01000001.1 coordinate 18,856, forward strand.
GCTGACGAGTGAAAACAAAAGTTGTTGTTTCCCAATCAATGCTTTATTTTTAACAAGTCTTTTCTCTTGAAAAACTTTCAACAATGAATAAAAAAAGAATAACCGGGTTTCTCTGGGCTGCTTTTATCTCTATCATGATAGGAATTGTAACGCAGACAATGTTTTCAGGAAGGCTGCCACAATCATTACAATCCTACCTTTGGAATATGGGATACTCTCTTTCGCTCGGATTGCCCCTGTTTGCAAATGGCTGGTTGTTCGAACGGTTTGCCTGCAGGTATATCGACTGGATAAAACATCCGGTGAGGAGCATCTTCCGTGCGCTTTCAATGCATCTTGTTTATACAACCATTGTTATTTTTACTGTAAACTGGTTTTGGTTAATTGTAGTTAGAAACCTCGACTGGTCTGCGTTTCTCGCCAGTAAAATTACTTATCTTGTACAATATATCATTTTTATTATTGTCGCATCAATTATTTATGCGGTCTCCTTTTTTAAATCATGGCGCAACGAGGTCCAGCAATCGGAAATGATAAAACGAGAAGCGCTTTCGCTGCAATACAAGGTGTTGCAAAACCAGGTAAACCCGCATTTTTTGTTTAACAGTTTGAATGTGTTGGGTAGTTTAATCGATTTGGATATTTCGAAAGCAAAAATTTTTACCCACGAACTTTCACTGTTTTACCGCGATTTGCTGATGTTTAAAGACCGCGATATTATTTCCCTGAAAGAGGAAATCGAATTTGTGAAACGTTACATTTACCTTCAGCAAATCCGTTTTGGCGAAGCTTTGCAGGTTGAAATTATCGCCAACGAAAAAATTGAAGGGAAGGTAATTCCCCTGTCGTTACAGGCTTTGGTTGAAAATGCAATCAAACACAACGAGATTTCACAGGCCAATCCGCTCAATATTGTAATAGCTGTTTCTGATGATTATGAACTGATTGTGGAAAACAACCTCCAGCCCAAAACTCTATTGGAAGAAACCAGCAAAACAGGTTTGCAAAACCTGGGCGAGCGTTACCATTTTTTAACCGGGAAAGAGATGGTAATTACAAAAAACAACCATTATTTCAGGGTAAGTTTGCCATTAATCCAACCCAATGAGAAACAATGAAAATACTGATTGTTGAAGACGAACCTCTGGCTGCAGCACAACTGGCTGCAAACATTGCCGCATTAAAACCAGAGGCGCAAATTGTAGCGGTTTGCGATACGGTAAAAAGCGCGGTAAACTGGCTGAAAAATAATCCGGCGCCTGATCTTTCGTTTTTCGACATCCAATTGGGCGACGGGTTGAGTTTCGAGATTTTCGAAAAAGCAGATTTCAGGCAACCGGTTATTTTTATCACCGCTTTCAACCAGTATGCCATTCAGTCTTTTAAGGTAAACAGCATAGATTACATGTTAAAACCCATCGACAGGAACGATTTGGAAAGGGCGCTGACAAAATACGAAAACCTCACTCAGCCAAAAACTTCGGGAATCACAACGCAGGCGCTTGAAGAAATCATTGCATCGCTAAAAAAGAAAAACTACAAGGAACGGTTTCTGGTAAAAGTGGGCACTCACCTGCGGGTTGTTGAGACAAAAGATGTTCTTTATTTCTACAGCCTGCAAAAAGGCACCTATCTGAAGTTAAACGACGGGAAAGATTACTTGCTCGACAACAGTCTTGAACAGGTTGAAGAATTGGTTGATCCATCTGCTTTTTTCAGGATAAACCGGAAATATTTGGTTTCGTTAAAAAGTATTTCCGATGTTATAACTTACAGCAATTCGCGGTTAAAGCTGAAAGTTCAAAATCCGGTTGACAATGAATTTTTAGTTGCGCGTGAAAAAGTAAAAGAATTTAAGGAGTGGCTGGAAGGGAAGGGTTAGTTTAAAGTTTGCCTGAAATCAGGTAAAATCAAAAACTTATTTTACAAAAATTAAATTCTATCCGCTTTTTATCAGCGTTTTAGTATTTTTGTGTCAATAAAAACTTATAAATCATTTAAATATGAAAATGATTCCCTACCTGGTAATTTTAACTTTATTTGTCACTATATTGTCATGCAGCCAGGGAAATCAGAATGAAGTTGTATTCTTGTCCAATAAAGAAATTAAACAGGGCTGGGAATTACTTTTTGACGGGAAGTCATTCGAAAAATGGAAAGCCTTCAATGGCGGCGAAGTTACCGGCTGGAAAATTGTTGGCAACGAGATGCACAATTCGGGAACAGGTTCTGATCATGGGGGCGATATCATTACAAAAAAGCAATATGAAAATTTTGAGTTGTACCTTGAATGGAAAGTTGCGCCACAAAGTAATTCAGGTGTTTTCATTCATGTCCAGGAAGGACTAACCGATGCCATTTACGAATCAGGACCTGAGTACCAGTTAATCGACGACAAAGGCTGGCCAGGGAAACTGGAAGACTGGCAACGTAGCGGGGCCAATTACGCAATGCACCCCCCAAAGAATGCACGGGTAAAACCAATTGATGAATGGAATACCACACACATTGTTGTTAAAAATCCGCGGGTTGAACACTTGTTAAATGGCAAAGAAGTGGTTGAATACGATCTATGGGGCGATGAATGGAAAGCCCTTAAAGCATCAGGGAAATGGGCTGGTGCACCACATTATGGCGAAGCAAAATCGGGGCACATCGGGTTGCAGGACCACGGGGGATTAACCATGATCAGGAATATAAAAATCAGGGAAATAAAAGAATGAAGGCTTTTACTGCATTCAGGGACATGAAACACTTATCGCAACTGATGTTTTCGATATTTGTTGTTATTGCAAGTTTTCTGGCTTTCATGGTTTTATCGCTGGTAATTGCCATTCCTCTTTTTGGGCTCGATTCAATGTTGAGCATCCCCACAATCGATGAACTTAATAATCCGGAAAGTATAAGGATTTTAAAATATTTCCAGGTTGTTCAGTCAATCGGGATTTTTGTTGTTCCCCCTTTTGTTTTGGGTTGGTTGTTTCATGGTAATTGTGCCCAATACCTGTGTTTAGACAAACGGGTGAATTTTCCGTCTGTATTTTTGGTTTTGCTGCTCAGTTTTGCTGCTTCTCCATTTGTAAATTTTATCGCTGGGCTGAATGAAAAAATGCTGTTCCCCGAGTGGCTCTCAGAAGTGGAAAACTGGATGAGAAACGCCGAGGATAAAGCTGCTGAAATAACGGGAGCATTTTTAAAAGTAGAAACTATTGGGGGCCTGGCCTTTAATATTTTTATGATTGCCTTTTTACCCGCTATTGGCGAGGAGTTGCTGTTCAGGGGGGTTATCCAGCGCATTTTTACCAACTGGACACGCAACTATCATTGGGGAATCTGGATTTCAGCGTTGCTTTTCAGTGCGCTGCACCTGCAGTTTTATGGATTTATTCCCCGCATGTTTTTAGGGGTTTTGTTTGGTTATTTGCTGATATGGAGCGGCTCAATGTGGTTGCCGATTATTGCACATTTCATCAATAACGGCGTTGCAGTAGTGGCCATATATTTGATTGATAAAGAGTTATTAAATCCTGAAATAGAAGAAATAGGCTCAACCTCTGATAGTTTTTATATGGCAGTTATCAGCCTCGTACTGATTATTATTTTTTTGACGATGATAAAACGACAAAACAGTACAATTAATCCTGAATTTACAAACTCTGACATAACCCATAACCCATAAGCATGCTTATGGGTTATGCAAAATCAAAAAGCAAATCGCGCTGAAGTTCTTTATCTGTTAACTTTCTCTTTTCTTTTCTGCGGAAGATATACACAATACCGTAATCCTGGGCAATCTGACGTTTATGTTTTGGATTGTCGGTATTAATTCCTTCTTCAATTTCTGTCCACAACTGACTGATAAAATCGTTGGTTGATTTACGCAGTCCCTGCATTATATTGTAGGTACGGGTTGTATTCTTTTTCAGGTTTTGCTGAAAAACTGCTGCATCTTTAAACTCTTCAACTTTAATCCGGACTAATGCAATTGAAGGATTGTAAATAGCGCTACCTCCTTTTTGAATGCGTTTTTGCTCGCCTTCAACAACTTTGCTTCCCCAATACAGAATCTCTTCTTCAGTGTTTAACGGTGGGACTTTCCCTTCAAATTCCTCTAATCCATAGAATTTAATTCCACCATTTATTTCGCCCCGTTCTGAAGTGAGATACAAAACCTGGATAAAATGCGAAACATACATCCGGGCCCTTTCCATAGCAGTTTTATATTCATGATACTTTTCAGACTGAACCTGAATGTTCATTTCGTAATGCTTAAGCGTATTCTCGAATTTACTTTTAACGGTTTGCAACTCTTCTATTGCTCTTTCCGAAATTGCAACTTTCCCGTTTTTAAAGGCAACTTTTTCGAGTGCAGCTTCGAGCGCCCTTGTTCGGGCTTTATCTGTTGTTGGTAAACGACGGTACGGCATAATTTTAAAACTGTTTCGTGCGAAGTTATGAATTCCGAAAGATGATTTTATTTATTCGCCGATGAACTTATTCACAATCTGTTGTCAATTATTTTTATGTAAAAAAGCCTCCCTAGTAATGAGAAGGCTTTTTCTGCAAATATTCTGAATCAAAACTTTATTCGCCAAACCTTGCAACCAGGAACTCTATGGTTCAATTTTGAAATGTTTATTTAAAAATGCTTTTACAAAAAAGCAAAAAACAGTAAATTTGCTTTTTTAAAATATCATTATTGATAAATATTGCTTAACTTGCAAAGCATTATGGAAAGATTAATAGAAAAACATCATCAAATTATCAGAGATACTCCCGACAATTTTATTAGAAGTTTTATTGGTTCAATTCATTGGGCGGAACGATTGATTGGAATTAAGGGTGCAAAAGGCGTTGGAAAAACCACACTTCTTTTGCAACATATCAAAAATAACCTACATAACGAAAAAGCGATTTATTTAACACTTGACGATCCCTTTTTTTATGGAAATAAAGTATCTGATACGGTAGAGGCATTCATAAAAAAGGGATTTACCCATTTTTTTCTTGACGAAGTTCATAAATATGCGGGTTGGTCGGGAGAGATAAAAAACTTGCATGACACTTACCGAAAAATAAATATTGTTTTTACCGGTTCGTCTGTATTGCACCTTATTGAAGGAGCTGCAGATCTAAGTCGTCGTGCAATGGTTTATGATTTGCCCGGTTTGTCATTTCGTGAGTATCTTGAATTTACTACTGGAAATTCATTCCCCTCGTTTTCCTTAGAAGAAATTTTAACGGGACATGAACAAATTGCTCAGGAAATAACAAAGAAAATTCATCCTTATGAATTCTTTAGCGATTATCTGCAAAAAGGTTATTATCCTTTTTTTATAGAAACACCAAAAACTTATAATTTTCGTGTTGAAGCTGCCATCAATCAATCGTTGGAAAGTGATTTGCCACTTATAAAAAATATTACACCGGATATTGTAATTAAACTAAAACAAATTCTGGGAGTAATTGCGCAGTCTGCTCCTTTTAAACCCAATATTCAAAAAATAAGCGAAAGGGTTGGCGTGTCGAGAAATTCCCTGGTAATTTATATTCGATATCTTGAAGAAGCTAAAATAATTAAACAGTTATATACGGATGTTTTAGGAATAGGCTCTTTACAAAAGCCTCAAAAAATTTATTTTGAAAATCCCAATTTAATTTATTCGCTATCTTCACTTTCTTCTCAAATTGGAACAGTTCGCGAAACTTTTGTTTTAAACCAACTTGTAAAATCCAATGTTGTTACCTATCCGAAAAGAGGAGATTTTTATGTGAACGAAAAATTTACTTTCGAAGTGGGTGGACAAAACAAATCGAAGGAGCAGATTTCAGGGATAGAAAATTCTTTTATTATATCAGATAACCTTGAAATTGGATTTGGAGAAAAAATCCCAATATGGTTAATGGGTTTTTTATATTAAAAAGCCTCCCCAATAATGAGAAGGCTTTTTGAAAATATTCTGTTTCAAAATTTTATTCGCTAAACCTGGCAACCAGATATTCCCGGTTCATGCGGGCTATATTCAGAATTGAAATGCTTTTTGGGCATTCAGCTTCGCAGGCGCCGGTGTTGGTGCATCCTCCAAAGCCAAGTTCATCCATTTTTGCAACCATGTTACGGGCGCGTTTTTTAGCTTCAACCCTGCCTTGCGGCAGTTTGGCCAAATGCGAAACTTTTGCCGAAACAAACAACATTGCCGACGAGTTTTTACATGCTGCAACACAAGCGCCACAGCCAATACAAGCTGCCGCATCCATGGATTCCTCAGCATCTTCATAAGCAATTGAAATCGCATTACCGTCAGGCACACCTCCTGTGTTTACCGAAATAAAACCACCTGCCTGCAGAATTTTTTCAAATGCCGAACGATCGACAATCAAATCTTTAATTACCGGGAAAGCCCTTGCACGCCAAGGTTCAACGGTAATGGTTTCGCCCTCGTTAAACTTGCGCATGTGCAACTGGCAAGTCGTAACTTCCGTGTCTGGCCCATGCGGACGGCCATTGATAAATAAACTGCAGGTTCCGCAAATCCCTTCGCGACAATCGTGATCGAATGCAATCGGATCAACACCTTTTTCAATTAGTTCATTGTTCAGGATATCCATCATTTCGAGGAAAGATGAACCTTGCGAAATATTTTCGATGGTGTAGGTTTCAAATTTTCCCTTTTCTGAAGCCCTGTTTTGTCTCCAGACTTTTATATTTAGTTTTTTCAGAATCTTATCAGCCATTTTTTTAGATTTTAGATATTTAGATATGAGTATTGAGATTTAGCTTTGAGATTTTATAAGTGATTGTTTAAGTCCAAAGATCATTTTTTGGATTTCATTCAATTTAGCATCAAAAAACTCAAATTCTTCCTTAGAATAAAAATCCAAATCAAAAGAAAGTATTACCAAAGTTTCCAATTCAAATGCACTTCCATTTGCAATATCCAAAAAACGATTTAATTCATTATCGCTATTTCTTCCGCAACCTTCCGCAATATTTGTTGGAATTGACACTGCACTTCTTCTCATTTGAGAAGTAATACCAAAAAGTTCTTCTTTTGGGAATTTGTGAGTTGACTTATATATTTCTTTTACCAGCTCTCTCCCTTTTTGCCAAACTTTCAATTCTTTAAACTGATGCATCTTTTTAAACTTATAATTTTTTTTCTTTTACGCAATACTCTGTACTTGATACTCACTACTTGTAGCTCCTTTGCGAAAGTTTGATATTTTCAAATTTCAATTCCTCTTTATGCAGCACCGGCTCTTTGTTCTCTCCTTTGTACTCCCAGCATGAAACATAAGTAAAAAGTTCGTCGTTACGTTTTGCTTCGCCCTCCTCGGTAGCCGATTCTTCGCGGAAATGTCCGCCGCACGATTCGTTTCTGTCCAGTGCATCGCGCGCCATCAATTCTCCAATATCGAAGAAATCGGCAACACGTCCTGCTTTTTCCAGTTCGGGATTCAGGTTATTCATTTCACCAGTAACTTTCACATTTTTCCAGAAATCTTCACGTATTTCCTGAATCAGTTTAATTGCCTTTTTCAATCCTTCGGCATCGCGGCTCATTCCCACATAATCCCACATAACCTGTCCCAGTTTTTTGTAAAAATAATCAACCGGTTTTGAACCCTTAATATTGAAAAGTTTTTCAATTCTTTCTGTTACTGCTTTTTCAGCTTCTTCAAACTCAGGCGCATTAACGTTTGTTTTTGGCACCATAATTTCATCAGCCAGATAATCGCCAATGGTATATGGAAGGATGAAATACCCGTCGGCCAAACCCTGCATCAAGGCTGAAGCGCCAAGCCGGTTTGCCCCGTGGTCGGAGAAATTTGATTCGCCGATTGAATACAATCCGTGGATTGTGGTCATCAGGTTATAATCAACCCAGGTTCCGCCCATTGCATAATGAATGGCCGGATAAATCATCATCGGTTCTTTATACGGATCGACATCGGTAATTTTTTCATACATCTGAAACAGGTTTCCGTAGCGGGCTTCAATTACTTTTTTACCAAGTCGGTCAATTGAATATTTAAAATCAAGGAAAACAGCCTTGCCTTCGCCATTTACGCCAAAACCTGCATCGCATCGCTCTTTTGCCGCCCGCGAAGCAATATCTCTCGGAACCAGGTTCCCGTAAGATGGATATCTTCTTTCGAGATAAAAGTCGCGGTCTTCATCCTTTATATCGTTGGGGCCAATTTCGCCTTTTTGCAATTTTACAGCGTCTTCTTTTTTCTTCGGGACCCAAACGCGGCCATCGTTTCTCAGTGATTCGGACATCAATGTAAGTTTCGATTGCTGGTCTCCATGCACCGGGATGCAAGTAGGGTGGATTTGTACAAAACAGGGATTAGCCATAAACGCGCCTTTTTTGTAACACTGCCATGCTGCCGATCCGTTACTCCCCATTGCCATTGTTGAAAGGAAGAACACATTTCCATAGCCGCCGGTAGCAACAACAACGGCGTGTGCCCCAAAACGTTTAATTTTCCCGGTAACCAAATCGCGGGCTATAATTCCGCGGGCTTTGCCATTAATTACCACTACATCAAGCATTTCATGGCGGCTGTACATTTCAACATTTCCCATCGAAATCTGTCGGTTTAATGCCTGGTAAGCGCCAATCAGCAATTGCTGCCCGGTTTGTCCGCGGGCATAAAAAGTACGGCTAACCAATACGCCTCCAAACGAACGGTTCGAAAGCAAACCACCATATTCACGGCCAAAAGGCACACCCTGTGCCACGCACTGGTCAATAATATTTGGCGATACTTCGGCCAAACGATAAACATTGGCTTCGCGCGAACGGTAATCGCCACCTTTTATCGTATCGTAAAACAACCTGTAAACCGAGTCGTTATCGTTTTGATAGTTTTTTGCAGCGTTTATTCCGCCCTGTGCGGCAATGGAATGTGCGCGGCGCGGACTGTCCTGATAACAAAATGCCTTAACATTGTAGCCCAGTTCGGCCAGTGAGGCAGCAGCCGAAGCCCCACCTAATCCGGTCCCTACCACAATAATTTCGAGTTTTCGTTTGTTGGCCGGACTTACAACTTTAATGGCGCCTTTGTGATTGCCCCATTTCTCGGCCAATGGGCCTTCCGGTATTTTTGAATTTAATATACTCATAACCAATTCCTTTTTTAATTTTTAAAACTTAATGAGGAAATAAAGCGGAATTACGGTAAAGCCCACTGAAATAATCACTGCATAAACAGTTGAAAGAAATTGTAACCGCTTTAACCAGTTTTTGTTGCTCAGCCCCAGGGTTTGAAATGCCGACCAAAACCCGTGCGACAGGTGAAAACCAAGTAAAATTCCGCCAATAATATAGAAAATACAATAAAGTAAACTTCCTTTAAATAAATCTGATACCAGGGTGTAGGCATCCTCCATTTCAACCCCGCCAATATTTACTGTACCCATTGTATGTGGATTGAACCTCATAACCCAAAAAAAGTTGATGATATGGATGATTAAAAAAACCAGGACCAATGAACCCAAAACCAGCATGTTTCGCGAAGCCCATGAACTTGAACCGGCAGGTTTCCGTTGGTTGAATTTAACTGGCCGTGCACTCCAGTTTTGATATTCCAGAAAAAATGACCAGATGATGTGAATCATGAAACCCAGCCCTAACAACGGTTCCATAATTTTAACCAACGGATTGGTAGCCATAAAATGTGCCCCATTGTTAAACAGTTCACCGCTGTCGTCGAATATTAACAGCAAGTTAACCAAAAGATGTACGGCAATAAACATTACCAAAAACAGCCCTGTGATACTCATCAGGAATTTTCGCCCTATTGATGATGTTAAGAAATTACTCATAGAAATTCTGTTTATTTGTTTTGATTCGAAATTTAATGCTACAAAAGTAGATGAACAGCAGAATATTCCCATCTGCCAGGCGCCGAAATTAGCTAATTTAAATTCGTTCTAATAAATTATTCCTTCAATTTTAACATTAAGCCAACTTCTTGAAAGCCATATTCCACTCCCTTAAAGTAAACTTGTCGCTAATGGCAACCAGTTCCGTAGGATGAAAATGATTTTCAATCTCAATAATATCAATTGTGGTTAAAGTGCATTGAACTGCAGCGGTTTTTCCCTCCTTCAGGTTCACAAAACCTTTTATCCGGTAAGCCTTTGGTGCCCATTCATTTAAAAACAGTTCCAAAGAAATCCGGGTCATTTTACGCCCGCTTTTTATTACCATCGAATTCACATCGGGCCGCGGCAGGGCTTTCAGTTCGCCAAAATAGAATTTGCTGACGGCAGAATTGCCCAATTCAAAATCTATATCGCAAAAAGTAGTTTCCATGGTTTCGGCAAACGGATTTGTTTTTTTTATTTCAGCCCGAATAGCCTCAGTTCCGGTTTCAATTAAATCGGTTTTATTAATCACCACCAAATCGGCCATCCGGAGCTGGTGAAAAACACGCTGCTTCATTAATCCCACTTTTGCAAAGTTTTGTGCATCAACAATACACCAGTTCGATGCCAGGTAAATCTTTTCGGCCAGCGAACCGGCTGAAATCACTTCTGCAATTGATGTTGTATCAGCAAGGCCCGAGGCTTCTATAATTAAAATTTCGGGTTTAGATTCATCAATAAATTTTTCGAGCGCGCGTATAAAATCGCCAAGTAAACAAACACAAAACGCTGAGCCATTACTGATTTCGAGCAGTTTAAAATCTTTGTCAGATTTTTTCAATTCTGCGCCATCGATATTTGAAGATGCAAATTCGTTTTGAACAATTCCAATTTTAATTTCTGAAGAATACTTATCAATAATTCGTTTCAGAAAAGTGGTTTTGCCGCTTCCCAGAAAACCGGAGATGATATGGAATGGTATTTTTCGCATTACAGAATGCCCTATTTCACACTAAATTTTTTAACCGTTCTTTTCGGGTATAAAAATAAATTATTTTCCCTTACTGATTCAAAAATATACCGCGGCATTTAAATACATTCAGGCCTTAAGCACCGGGCGGTACAATCGCATTTTTTGAACACAGTTTTGCAAGTCCGTTCCTAAATTTCTGATGGTACTGTAATCCAGGTAGTTTAATTGAGCCGAAAACCGGTCGGCCAAAAGAAACCCAAACCGGTGTTCTGTGGACAATTCCTTTCAATGCCATAAATTCTTCACTTTCATGTATGAATGTTACATGGTTAATATCAAACATAGAAAGAAATGATTTTCACATAGAGTGGAATTATCCAATTAAACCAACCATAAAATTTATCTCACAAGGATATCTTTCAACTCAGACAAAATCATGGCGGTCGCCCCCCAGATAATTTCATCTTCAAACCTGAAACACGGTACTTTTAACGTGCCGGTTAAAGTTTCCAGTTCAACTTCTTCAAAAGAGTTTGTTGTCAGTTTCAATGGAAACGAAATCGTTTTTTCCACCTCGTTTTCATTAATTACAAATTCAGGTTTTTTATCGAGCCAGCCAACAAACGGATGAATCTGAAACCGGCTTACCTGTACATAAATTTCAGAAAGCGAACCGAGAATTACAATCTGGTCGCTTGTAATCCCAATCTCTTCCCAGGTTTCGCGCAATGCGGTTTCAAGCGCGGTTTCACCCTTTTCAATTCTTCCTCCCGGCAGTGCAATTTGCCCGGCATGATGTTTCATGCGCGCAGGCCGCTTAATTAAACAGGCATTAAGTTCATTGTTTTCAATAAAAAGCAGGAGCAAAACACTGCTGTGTTTTATTCGCGAAAGCTCATCAGGTTGAGCTGAAAGCTCCCGGTTTGGCGGTAGCATTTTCCGGTGCGAAATCTGTCCAGGTAAAGTCTGCGACAATGCTTTTTTAATATTTCCGACATCAATTAACATGAAATAAAATTAAAACATGAAAAATGATAAACAGACAGTTTTTCTTTTAGTTTAGTCAAAACGGATAGATTTATCAGGCGAAATCTTACTAACGAGATAGCTTGGAATTACAAGCATTAGCGTTGTAACCAGCAAACAACCCATGTTAAGCAGCAGAATATGCGTAATATTGAAGTTTACAGGGACAACATCGACATAATAAGTTGCCGGATTTAGTTTGATTATATGAAATGTTTTTTGAATCAGAATTATCGAAATTCCAATTACATTTCCCCACAACATGCCCCGGCTGGTAAGAAAAACCGAGAGGTAAAGAAATACTCTTCTGATGCTCCGGTTGGGGCTGCCCAATGATTTTAAAACGCCAATCATGGTGCTTCGTTCCAATATCAGGACCAGTAACGCCGAAATCATATTAAATCCGGCAACCATTACCATCAGAAAAAGAATTACCCAAACATTCATGTCGAGAATTGATAACCAGTCGAATATTTGCGGATATTGCCTTGTTATGCTTTCGGTGCGGAGAATTGCACTGTTCTCATTGCTGTAATTAATCACAAGGTTTCTCACATCGCGCTCGATCAAGTCAATTTTACTGAAATCGGAAACGAGAATTTCAAAGCCGCTTATTTCATCGGGCTGCCAGTCGTTTAACCGTTGTATCTGTTTTATATCGCCTATAATAAAAAGGTTGTCGAATTCTTCGAGACTTGTGCTGTAAATTCCGCTCACTTTAAGCTGAAGCATCCGGGGCGTGACTTCGTTTTCGTTTATAAAATATAGTACGGCCGATTCGCCGGTCCTTAATTTTAATAACCGCGAAATATTATCCGACAGTAAAATTTCGTTTACCCGGTTGGTATCGTTCAATTTTGGAATCACGCCGTCAATAAGGTTTTTTTCAAAAAACGACCAGTCGTAACCGGGCCCAACTCCCTTCAGCACAATTCCCTGGATTGATTCATCGGTTTTTATCATTCCTGGTTTTGTGGCAAAAACCTGAACCAATTCCACACCGTTAATATTTTTAAGTTCACAGGCAAAAGGCTGGTTTTTTGAGATTGGTGGATTTTCATAGGAGTTTCTCGATTCGAAATTGATTATTTGTATGTGCGAACCAAACCCGATTACTTTATTTCTGATTTCGGTTTTGAACCCGGTAATTACAGCTACCGAAACAATCATTACCGCCAGGCCAAGCGCAATTCCGAAAAGTGCTATCCGGATAATTTTTTTCGATAAAAACTGCTGGTTCGATTTATCAAAAAATAACCTTTTCGAAATAAAAAGCTCAGTATTCATTTTGTTTCAGCAACATCGTTCCTTCGGTTCATAAATGGCAATATCAGCATCGAAATCAATCCAATTGCTATAATCATTACTGTCATCGAAGTGTGTGCCACAAAAGCAAAAATCACCCCGTTTTCGTATGCCACACCATATAATCTTAACCCTTCAATGGCCATAAAGTGCCATGCCCCGATTCCTCCCTGCACGGGGGCAGCCATCCCGAAACTTGCAAATACAAATGTGGTTAACCCTGCAAACGGGTTTAACCCGCTTGTAAATTCGAAGGCGAAAAATATGGCGTAAAGCATCAGGTAATAACAAAACCAGATAAAAACCGAATGAAACCAAAACCAGCTTTTTTGTTTTATCGAACGGATTGAAATAAACCCTACTTTAAAATTATGCAGTATCACACCTATTTTTTTGAACATAGTTGATTGCTTAAAGGTATTTCGGAACATAAAAACCAGAATTGCCAAAACAACAACTGCAACAATAAGGTAAGGCGACGCAAAAACGCTTGTGAGTTTTTCCTTGATTTCGGGGTTGCGCTGCAGGAAACTGAGCATTTGCCCAAACTGCGAAAATATAACAAGGAGCAACAGCAACAATAACGAAATTACATCAATCAGACGCTCGGCAATAACAGTCCCAAACAATTTTGTAAACGAAATTTTTTCGTACCTCGCAAGCACACCGCACCTCGAAATTTCACCCATACGCGGAAATGCAATGTTCATAAGGTAACCAATCATTACCGCCATAAAAGTATTGCCGAACCGGGGTTTATGCCCTATTGGCTCAATCATTAAACCCCAGCGCAAAGTCCGGCTGATGTGGCTGATTAACCCGATAAAAAGTGAAACAACAATCCAAAAATAGTTAACTTCATTTTTCAGTACCGATTTAATCCGTGCAATATCCTGATCTTTATAAATAAGCCAGAAAATAAATATCCCCAGGGCAAAGAATATCAGAAATTTTAAAATTTTAACGACAGTTTTTTTCAAGCGGCATCAATTTTAATGCTGTATTTTATGAACTTCAATTACATATCTTTAAATTATTACTACTTTCGGGACACGAAATTAAAAGTTGTTTTCAGCAGTTTTACAGCGGTCAAAAGTATAAATTTGTTTTGTTAATTTTATCAAAAAGCAACTTAGTAATCAAGAGAAATGGACGAGGCGGAGAGTAATGAGTTTTGTAAAACCAAAAAAAAATCTTGGTCAGCATTTTTTAACCGATCAGAATATTGCCCGGAAAATTGTTGACAGCCTGGGGCCTGGTGTTCCCGATGTTTTGGAAATTGGCCCCGGAATGGGCATGCTTACACAATATTTGCTTAATCGCCCGGATATCAATCTTTCTGTTGTTGAAATCGACAACGAAGCGGTAGCCTGCCTTCATCAAAATTTTCCTCAGTTAAAACAGGTTTGGCCTGAAGATTTTTTGAAATCAGATATTGCTGAAAAATTCGAAGGTAATTTCAGGATCATCGGCAATTTTCCGTACAATATTTCTTCTCAGATATTCTTTAAGGTTTTGTCCCTTCGAAACCGGATTCCTGAAGTTGTGGGAATGGTTCAGAAAGAAGTTGCCGAACGGATTGCCTCGAAACATGGAAATAAAACCTATGGAATATTAAGTGTTATACTTCAGGCTTTTTACGAAATTGAATATCTATTTACCGTTCCGGGGCATGTTTTTTTGCCGCCCCCAAAAGTGAAATCGGCTGTTATCAGGTTAAAACGAAACAACACAAGCAGGTTGCCCTGTAACGAAATTTTATTTGTTGGAGTGGTAAAAGCCGCCTTTAATCACCGACGGAAAATGCTCCGGAATTCTCTAAAGGAAATTTGCGAAAATGTACCTGAAAAATATGCTGATAAACGTCCCGAACAACTTTCGGTTAGCGATTTTATTGATTTAACAGCTTCAGTCGAAAACCTCAAAAAATAAATGAAATTATGCAGTTTGAGATTACACGTGAATATGTTGAGCAACTCAAAAAACTGATTGAGGATAAAAACACAAAAGAGGTTGAAACTTTGATGGAACCTCTGCACCCGGCAGATATTGCCGAGATAATGGAAGGTTTAAACATCGATCAGGCCAGATATATTATATTGTTGCTTGATGGTGAAACGGCATCCGACGTATTGGTGGAAATTCCGGAAAATGACAGAAAAAGGCTTTTAAAAGAACTGCCGCCCGATTTTATTGCCAGCAAGTTAATCGAATTCATGGATTCGGACGATGCCGCCGATGTTGTGGCCGACCTTGATGAAGACCGGAAAAAGGAAGTTTTAAATGAAATTGAAGATTTTGAACAGGCTGGCGATATTGTTGATTTGTTGGAATATGAGGAAGATACTGCCGGGGGCATTATGGCAAAGGAACTGGTGAAAGTGAACGAGAACTGGACTGTTGCAACCTGTTTAAAGGAGATTAGCAGACAAGCTGAAGAAGTTGGCGAGATTTATTATATATATGTAATTGATGATACGGAAAAGCTAAAAGGTGTGCTTTCGTTAAAAAAACTAATTACAACCAATACAAATACCAAAATATCAAATGTTTACAATGCCGAGATAAAAATGGTCAACACCAATGTACGTAAGGAAGAAATTGCCGAGATAATGGATAAATACAACCTGGTCGCCATTCCGGTGGTTGATGAAATTGGCCGCCTGAAAGGACGGATTACTTTCGACGACGTTATCGATTTTATTCGCGAAGAAGCCGAAAAAGACTACCAGATGGTTTCGGGGTTAACCGGTGATGTTGAGCCAGGTGATAAGGTTTTTACACTGATGAGGGCAAGGCTTCCGTGGTTGTTGATCGGTTTGTTTGGGGGTGTTTTGGGTTCTCTGGTTTTGGGTTCGCACGAAAATCAGTTAAGCAAAGCAACAGAGCTTGCATTTTTTATCCCTCTTATTGCTGCAACCGCCGGCAATGTTGGGGTCCAATCTTCTGCTATTGTTGTGCAGAGCATCGCCAGCGGGGTAAAGGAATTTGAAACCATTGGAAAACGGCTGCTTAAAGAATTAATGGTTGCAATGGCTACTGCAACTATTTTTGCAGTCCTTATTTTTGCCTATAATTTTTTCAGTTCAGGAAATATGGACCTGACTTTTTCAGTATCCATTTCGTTATTTATCGTAATCATTTTTGCATCGATTTTTGGCACTGTTGTCCCACTTTTTTTAAACCGTGTTAAAATAGACCCGGCGCTGGCAACAGGTCCGTTTATAACCACAAGCAACGATATTATCGGATTATCGATTTATTTGCTGATTGCAAGGATGTTTTTTGGGATACTTTAATGCAGATAAAAGTGAAATTTAAAAAAATAGTAATTGGAAGAAAAGATATCGCAAATTTCGAAATACTTGATTTGTTCGGAATAGTGGTTAAAATTGACTCGGGAGCATATACTTCGAGTTTTCATTGTCATAAAATCGAAAAAATTAAGAAGGACGGTGTTGAACATATCAAATGTAATTTTCTCGATCCCACCCATTCAAAATATCATGAAAAAGAGTTTTGTTTCGAAAAATTTAAAATGCGGACCATAAAAAGTTCAAATGGCCTGGTTGAAGAACGTGTTTCTATAAATACCGAAATCACAATTTTTCAAAAAAAATACCCCATCGAACTTACCCTTACCGAAAGAATAGAAATGAAGCACCCGGTACTACTGGGGCGAAAATTTATTTCAAAAAGGTTTTTGATTGATACGTCGCGAAAAAACCTTTCATTTAACGGGAAATTAATTGAAATCAGGAAGATTCAGAAAACATGAAGATTGCAGTATTGTCAAGAAACTCAAATTTATATTCGACCAGGCGGATTGTGGAAGCGGGACAGGAACGTAACCATGAAATGCTGGTTGTCGATCACACAAAATGCGATCTGATCATTGAGAAAAAGAATCCGGTTATAATTTATAAGGGGGCTAAACTCAAAGATGTGGATGCGGTAATTCCACGAATTGGCGCTTCGGTAACATTTTATGGTACTGCGGTTGTCCGCCAGTTCGAAATGATGAAGGTCTTTTCTGCCATCGAATCGCAGGCCTTAATACGTTCGCGCGACAAATTGCGTTGTTTACAGATTTTATCGCGTGCCGGGCTTGGTTTGCCCAAGACAGTTTTTACAAATTATTCAAAAAATGTTAAAGAAATTATCAGGGGAGCCGGAGGCACACCGGTAGTTATTAAACTACTCGAAGGCACCCAGGGTTTAGGCGTTGTACTGGCAGAAACCGACAATGCGGCCGAGTCGGTAATCGATGCATTTAACGGGTTAAAGATTCGCGTGATTGTGCAGGAGTTTATAAAAGAAGCCCAAGGTTCCGATATCCGTGCTTTTGTGGTTGATGGGATAGTGGTTGGCGCAATGAAACGTACAGCTAAAAAGGGTGAGTTTCGCTCAAACCTGCACCGCGGCGGAACAGCCGAACTGATTCAGCTCAGCGAAGAAGAGGAAAATGCCGCCTTAAAAGCAGCAAAAGCAATGGGCCTTGGGGTTTGTGGCGTCGATTTATTGCAGTCCAAAAATGGCCCGTTGATTATCGAAGTAAATTCTTCGCCAGGTTTGGAAGGTATCGAATCAGCTACTGGCAAGAATATTGCTAAAAGTATTATTCGTTTTGTTGAACGGCATGCATAAAATTAAGAACATGAAGGTTCACCGAAGGAAAATTGTCATTCTTGGCGAGCAAATTAATTCCGGTCAAAAGCGGATTTTAAACCTCGATATTGCCCGTCTCCATACCCACACGAAAGTTGAAATTCCGGTTATCGTTGAGCGCGCCCGCGAAGATGGCCCGGTTTTGCTGTTAAATGCGGGGATTCATGGGGATGAATTGAACGGCGTTGAAATTGTCCGCGAATTATTGGCTAAAAAATATACAAAACCCGAAAAAGGTATGGTCATCAGTATTCCTACCTTAAATGTTTTTGGGTTTTTAAACCAAACACGTGAATTTCCCGATGGAAAAGATTTAAACCGTTCATTTCCAGGTTCAAAAAATGGTTCGATGGCAAGTATTTTTGCTTATCATATAATGAAAGAAATCGTACCACACATCGATTATTGCATCGATTTTCATACCGGGGGGGCACAACGGTTTAATACATCGCAAATCCGGATTTCAAAAAAGGATAGCAATTTGCTTGAACTTGCAAAAGTATTTAACCCGCGTTTTATTGTATTTGCCAGCGAACGCGATAAATCGTTTCGGCAGGCAGCAACTGCCCTGGGTAAAAAAGTACTTCTTTTTGAGGGGGGTAAATCGCTCGATTTTAAACAACGGGTTACTCAGCGCGGGGTAAACGGAACTCTCCGGGTTATGCACCATTTGGGAATGCGTGATTTTTCGGGGGAGCTGGAAAATGTCAAAAGTAACGGTATCATAGAAATTTACAAGTCAGCATGGTTGCGTGCAAAAAATAGTGGTTTGTACCGTTTTTTTGTAAAAGATGGTTCGAAAGTGGAAAAAGGCGATGTGATTGGCTCCATCTCCGATCCGTACGGTAGGTTCGAATACAAAATCAGAATCCCGCAAAGTGGTTACATTATCGGGTTAAACCATGCGCCAATAGTTTATAAGGGAGATGCCATAGTTCATTTGGGGTTTGAATAAACCAGGTTATTATAATCAACAAACAAAAGATTTTTATATCGAATTTATAGCCGCTACCGGGTCAAGTCCCGCTGCAGACCGGGCTGGCATAAAACCGGCAATAAAACCGATTACGCTCGAAATCATCAGTCCGGTAATAATATTACCCAATGTAAGCACAATTTCGAAATCGCTTACGTACCTTACAATTATAGTTCCAGTAAAAATTAACAATAATCCGAGTATCCCTCCAATAACCGAAAGCACAATTGCTTCGAAAATAAACTGGAGCAAAATAAAATACCGTTTTGCCCCAAGCGATTTTTGAATACCAATAATCTTTGTACGTTCCTTAACCGAAACAAACATGATATTGGCAATTCCAAAACCACCTACGAGTATAGAAAATCCGCCAATTATCCAGCCGGCCATATTGAAAACCACAAAAAACTGGTCGAACTGGTTGGCAACCAAACTAACTTCATTGAGGGCAAAATCATTCTCTTCCATTGGTTTTAACCGGCGTAAATTCCGCATTATCCCTTCCAGTTCGGCTATAAATTTGTCATTATCAACGTTTGGTTTTGCTTTCACGCAAATGGTCTGCCCCCTGTCGCGGTTTCTGACATCAATCAGATTAAAAGCTTTAACTGCAGAAACGTGGATATTATTATCCATAGAGTTTCCAAATGCATCCTGGCCTTTCTTTTCGTAAACTCCAATAATTAAAAACTTTGTTCCCTGAAGTTTAACCGTTCGGCTAACCGGATCCAAGCCGGGAAACAGTTTCTCAGCAATTTCGGCCCCAATAACTGTTACAGGCGCACCCGATCGCATTTCATTTTCGGTAAAATATCTTCCACGTTCAACTTTTAAATTCCATACATCAATCAGTCCGTATGTTGTGGCCATTACAGTTACATTATCCATCTTGTCGCTCCCTGCCTGCGCTGTTCTCGAAAAGCCAAAAAGAAATGCGGCGTTTCCCACGGTTTTTCCCCTTTTCAATAATTCTTCAACTTCCTCAAATTCGGGTACCGGCCGGTTTAAATATCTCCACCACGGATATTCGCTTTCTCCTTCAGGCGGCATCCAGGGCCATTTCTGGATGTAAACCATATTGCTCCCCAAACCTTCGAGGCTATCCCTGATAAATCTTTCAAGCGAATCGATGACCGTAAAAACCGAAATGATTGCAAAAATACCAATGGTAATGCCAAGTAAGGAAAGAAATGTTCGTAATTTATTTACTTTAAGCGAGTTAAATGCAAATGTAAAACTCTCGAGTATTAATCTTATCAGCAGCATTTTCGTAAATCAAATTAGTGGGTAAAGTTAAAATTTGTTTTATTTTGTTTTGTAAAACCCCATTTAAAAAACAGGACTTAACCGCTTTTACTTATTAGTGTATGTTTTTTTAAAATGATTACATATCAATTTTTTATTCAGATTTGGACTGTTATTTCTTCGCGAAGAAATATTTGAAACCATTATTTTTATGCAAAAACTACATTGATTTTTTTATCTTTGCCATCTAAAATTGAAAAGGGAATAAATGGCTGATACTAAAAAAATTAAGACAGCGCTGGTTTCTGTGTATCACAAAGAAAACCTCGACAGAATAATTCACAAACTGAACGATCTGAATGTTAAAATTTTAAGTACAGGGGGAACAAAAAGTTTTATCGAATCACTAGGCATTAATGTGGCATCTGTTGAGAGTTTAACCGGTTATCCTTCTATTTTGGGAGGACGTGTTAAAACCTTGCACCCGAAAGTTTTTGGCGGAATTTTGTCACGTCGGGAAAACCAGGGCGATTTAAGCCAGTTAACTGAATACAACATTCCTGAAATTGATCTGGTTATTGTGGATCTTTACCCGTTTGAAGAGACCGTTGCCTCGGGCGCTGATGAACAGGATATTATCGAAAAAATTGATATTGGCGGAATTTCACTGATTCGTGCTGCTGCAAAAAATTTTAAAGATGTTGTGATTGTCCCTTCTCAAAACGAATATTTGCCACTGCTTGATTTACTGAATGAAAAACAGGGCAGTTTTTCTGTTGAAGATTGCAGGTGGTTTGCCCGAAAGGCATTTTCAGTTTCATCGCATTATGACGCTGCAATTTTTAATTACTTTAACGGTGGTGTTGACGAAAGTACCGAAAGAATTAGTTTGAACAGCGGTTCAGTTTTGCGTTACGGCGAAAATCCTCATCAAAAGGCAACTTTCTTTAAATTTAAAAACTCACCACAGGAAATTTCACTGGCCGAAGCGCGTGTTATTCAGGGGAAAGCGCTTTCGTACAACAACATGTTAGACGCCGATGCGGCCTGGAAATCGGCCAGCGACGCATATCATTCAGTTGGTCACATAGAAAATAAAGTTGCAGTTTCGGTAATTAAACACCTTAATCCGTGCGGATTGGCAGTTACAGGAAATATCCTTGAATCGCTTGAACTGGCCTGGGAAGGCGACCCAATAAGCGCTTTTGGCAGTATCATTTGTTTTACCGGCACAGTAACTAAAGAGGTTGCCGAATGGTTTAGCAGCAAATTCGTCGAAATTGTTATTGCCACAAAATTTACCAACGAAGCGCTTAAAGTTTTTAGCAGTAAGAAAAATTTACGGTTACTCGAAACTCCCGTGAAAAGTGAAATTACCGGGGAAAAATTATACCGCTCAATAAGTGGCGGAATGTTGGTTCAGGAAGAAGATGAAGGACTTGATCTTCAGTTTGAAACGGTAACTGAAAAAGCATTTAATGCCGGAAAAATGAAACTTGCCAAATTTGGGATTACTGCCTGCAAACACCTCAAAAGTAATGCAATTGCAGTGGTAACCGAAAATGCAAACGGTTCGTTTTGGTTAACCGGCGCCGGAATGGGGCAACCCAACCGTTTGGATAGTTTGCGCCATTTAACAATGCCCCGGTTTAATTTGAAAAAAGGGTTGGAAATTGAAAATTCGGTACTAATCTCCGACGCATTTTTCCCATTCCGCGACAGCATTGAAGCTGCCAACGAATACGGGGTAAAATACATAGTTGAACCGGGTGGAAGTATCCGCGACAACGATGTAATTGAAGCCTGCAATGAATTTGAGATTGCAATGGCATTCACAGGGAGAAGACACTTTAAACATTAAAAACTGAGCATCTTTTTAAAGATCAGATAATTAGAATACAGATGGGACTATTTTCATTTTTAACGCAGGAGATTGCAATTGACCTGGGGACGGCAAACACGATTATCATCTACAATGATAAAATAGTGGTTGATGAACCATCGATTGTTGCCATTGATCTGAAAACGGAAAAATTGGTGGCAATTGGCGAAAAAGCCAGGCAAATGCAGGGGAAGACACATGCAAACCTCAAAACAATAAGGCCCTTGCGCGATGGCGTGATTGCCGATTTTAATGCAGCAGAACAAATGATCAGGGGGATGATAAAAATGATAAACCCCAAACCACGGTTATTTTCGCCTTCATTAAAAATGGTAATTTGCATACCATCGGGTAGCACAGAGGTTGAAATCCGCGCGGTGCGCGACTCAGCGGAACATGCCGGAGGCAGGGAGGTTTACATGATTTATGAACCACTTGCCGCGGCCATCGGGATTGGGCTCGATGTGGAAGCGCCCGAAGGCAATATGGTGGTTGACATTGGCGGAGGCACAACAGAAATTGCTGTAATTTCGCTGGGTGGAATTGTGACCAACAAATCCATCCGCATTGCCGGCGACGACTTAACTGCCGATATTATGGAATACATGCGCCACCAGCACAATATTAAAATTGGCGAACGTACTGCTGAAGAAATTAAAATCCATGTGGGTTCGGCGCTTTCCCAACTGAAAGATCCACCCCCTGATTACGTGGTCCAGGGGCCAAACCAAATGACTGCTTTGCCTATTGAAGTGCCGGTATCGTACCAGGAGATTGCACACTGCCTCGAAAAATCGATTTCAAAAATTGAAACGGCAGTGTTGAGCGCACTGGAGCAAACACCGCCCGAACTGTACGCTGATATTGTGGTAAAGGGAATCTGGCTGGCCGGTGGCGGCGCCTTGTTAAAAGGGTTGGACAAAAGGTTGACCGACAAAATCGGGATTACGTTCCAAATTGCCGAAGATCCTTTAAGGGCAGTTGTTCGTGGAACCGGAATTGCACTTAAAAACGTTGATAATTTCTCATTCCTGATCAGATAATTGATTAGGATTTTTTCTCTTATAAACAATGAGAGGCCTGATTCGGTATTTATTGAAGAATTATGCGTTCCTTCTTTTTTTATTATTAGAAGTATTTTCGTTTATACTTATTTTTAATTTCAACAGCTACCAGAAAGCACAATACCTCAACTCATCCAACAAGGTTACCGGAACAGTTTACAATACATACAATGCTATAAGGCACTATTTCAGCCTGGCTTCAGTTAATCGTAAACTTGCAGGCGAAAATGCAATGCTTAAATCGCTTATCAGCGATTTGCCTTATGTTAAGGTTACACCATATTCGGTTATAATGAAAGCCGAAGTTACCGATTCGGTATATCGTTTTGTTTCAGCGCGCGTCATTAACAACTCGGTTGATAAGCAAAACAATTACATTACTTTGAATAAAGGACGGAAGCACGGGATTAAACCTGATCAGGGTATCATAAATTCTGATGGAATAGTTGGGGTAATTACAACTGTTTCCGAATCGTATTCGCTGGGTTTTTCGGTGCTTAACCAACGTTGGGGCGCTTCAGCCAAATTAAAAAAGAGCGGTACTTTCGGGCCGCTTTCCTGGGATGGTAAAGATAGCAGGTTCGCCAGCCTAACAGGAATTCCGTTTCATGTTGAACTGGCAACCGGGGATACGGTTGTAACAAGCAGCTACTCATCGGCATTTCCCGAAGGAATTATGATTGGGACAGTGCATTCTCTTGAAAAACCTGCCGGTGAAAATTATTACAGTATTGACGTAATGCTATCGGTAAATTTCAGGGCACTTTCTTATGTGGAAGTAGTTGAAAACTTAAAAAGGAACGAAATAAAAGCGCTGGAAAGCAAAAAAGAAGATGATCCGGATAATCAGTAAATATGTGCTAATGTTTATTTCCCTGGTTTTGGCCCAGGTATTGATATTTAACCAGATACAGTTTAGCGGATTTTTTAACCCGTATGTTTATTTATTATTTATCATTTTACTTCCATTGAGCTCCCCCCGTTATCTGGTACTGATTCTGGCTTTTTTATTGGGTTTTATAATCGATATTTTTTCGAACAGTTTGGGGGTACATTCAGCGGCCACGGTATTTGCCGCTTATGCCAGGCCGCTGGTTATCCGCATAATTTCGAACCGCGAAGACGATAAAAGCGACTATCCAGGGTTACATCAGAATAAATTAGCCTGGTTTGTTAATTATGTGGTAATCATGGTTTTATTGCACCATTTTGTACTTTTCTACCTCGAGGTTTATACATTTGCCAATTTCCTTAACACACTCTACAGGGTAATACTTAGTTCGTTATTTTCAATTATTATTATAGTTTTAAGTCAGTTTTTGGTTTTTAAAGATTTATAAATTTAACGTGGACATTTATTCGAAGCGAAAATACCTTGTAATTACCATTTTTATTGTTGCAGGCTTGGTTTTTATATTAAGGTTGTTCAGCCTGCAGGTGCTTGATTCAAAATACAAAGTTTCGGCAACAAATAATGTATTGCGCGAAAATGTCCAGTTTCCGGCCCGGGGTTTAATTTACGATCGCAATGGTACGTTAATGGTATTTAATAAACCGGCTTATGATTTGCTGGTAACTCCCCGCGAAGTTGAAAAATTTGACACCGTTGCCTTTTGCAAGTTACTGGAAATATCGAAGGAAGATCTTATTGCGGGTATTCAAAAGGCAAAAGATTATTCATCATTCAAACCATCGATTTTAATTAAGCAGATACCACCCGAAAGTTTTGCATATCTTCAGGAGCAATTATACAAATTCAAAGGCTTTCACACACAGTCGAGAACATTACGCGAGTATTTCCATCCTTCTGCAGCACATGTTTTAGGATACGTTAGCGAAGTTAATGATGCTGATATCGAAAGAGATATTTATTATAAATCAGGCGATTACATAGGCGCCAGCGGAATTGAAAGAACATACGAAAAACAGCTTCGCGGAATAAAGGGGGTTAAAAAACAGTTGGTAGATGTCCATAACCGGATAAAAGGCAGTTATCTTGACGGGACGGAAGATATTCCGGCTGAAATTGGCAACAACATTATAACCACGCTCGATGCTGATTTACAGCGCTACGCCGAGGAACTGTTTGTGAATAAAAAGGGCGCAATGGTTGCCATTGAACCGGAAACCGGTGAAGTTCTGGCAATGGTAAGTGCGCCAACATACGATCCCGGTTTATTGGTGGGCCGAATACGGGGGGCCAATTATAACATACTTTCCGAAGACCCGCTCAAACCCCTTTTTAACCGGGCAATTCAGGCAAAATACCCTCCGGGGTCCACTTTTAAAATTATCAATACGTTAATTGGCCTTGAAACCGGGTCCATAAATACAAATACCCGGTTTGCGTGCAATGGAAAGGCATCAACCCCGATACGTTGCACACACAGCCATGTTTCGCCCGGAAATGTAGTTGATGCCATTCGTGAATCATGCAATCCATTTTTATGGAATACATTTCGTTCGATTATTTACAAATTTAAATCAGTTGCCGAAGGTTTTAACATGTGGCGCAGTTACGTTGAAAGTTTTGGGATTGGGCGGATCCTCAGCACCGATTTTCCGAACGCACTGGCCGGAGATTTACCAACCGAAGAAATGTACAGCAAATTGTACGGTAAAGGCCGATGGAACCCTCTTACCATTCGTTCTCTTGCAATCGGGCAGGGAGAACTGGGAGCTACACCCTTACAAATGGCCAATGTTGCAGCAGTTGTTGCCAACCGGGGTTATTATTATCCGCCGCACCTTGTAAGGGAAATCAGGAACGACACCGTTCCTGCCGATTTCAGAAAGAAAGTTTATACGAAAATTTCCCCGGAAAATTTTGAGCCAATTATTACGGGCATGGAACAGTTACTAAAAGGAACCCTTTCATATACATCGGCAGTGCCGGGAGTTGTAATGTGCGGGAAAACAGGCACTGTTCAGAACAACCAGGGTTCCGACCATTCGGTATTTACAGCTTTTGCGCCAAAGGATAATCCTAAAATTGCCATTTTTGTTTATGTTGAAAATGGCGTTTGGGGTTCGCGGTATGCAGCCCCAATGGCCGGTTTAATGGTTGAAAAATATTTAAACGACACCATTTCGGCCCAAAAGAAAGCAATTGAACAAAGAATGATAGAGGCCAATTTATTAAACCCTAACCAGCCGGACTAAAATGCCAAAAAGAAACAGCCTTTGGGCAAATATCGATTGGATTACTGTTATCCTTTTCCTTGTCCTGGTTTTGCTTGGATGGGTTAACATTTATGCAGCGGTGTTTAACCCGGAGCACCAGAGCATTCTTGATACTTCGCAACGATATGGAAAACAGTTAATCTGGATTGGACTGGCATTGGTTATCGGGTTTTTTATTCTCCTAATCGAATCGAACTTTTACGTATTTTTTGCCTATATCATTTACGGGGTGGTTGTTCTGCTTCTGATTTTGGTGCTTTTTATTGGCTCCGAAATTAATGGCCAAAAAGCCTGGTTTATGTTTGGCCCTGTTGGTTTTCAACCCTCCGAGTTTTGCAAGTTTGCCACAGGCCTTGCACTGGCAGGTTACATGAATTCGCATGGGTTTAAACTTAAGCAGTTAAAGTCAACCGCTATTGTTTCGGCTATAATCCTTGCGCCTTTTATTCTTATAATTCTTCAAAATGATACCGGTTCAGCATTGGTTTATTTTTCGTTTGTGCTTGTTTTATACCGCGAAGGCCTTTCGGGTATTGTTCTGTTTTTTGGTACTTTGCTCATCATACTTTTTGTGTTTGCCCTGATAATTTCGAACCTCACTTTATCGCTGGTTCTTTTAGGCGCTGTACTGATTGTATTTTATGTGGTTAATCCAAAACTGAAGCAGTATTTAAAAATACCTGTAATTTATATATTGTCCATATCGTTGTTTTTATTTGCAAATCTTATTGTTGGTTCAGGATACGATATCTCTGACGCAATTACTGCTGGCTCGGTTTTAGGCACTTTGGTAATTTTTGGAATTAGTTACTTTAAGAAACAGAACAATTATTTAACAATTGCCCTCATTTTTCTGGGGTCGGTGTTGTTTACCATTTCGGTTGATTACGCATTCAATAATATTTTGGGCAACCATCAGCAAGCCCGTATTAATGAACTGCTTGGTATCGAGTCTGATCCGTTGGGTGCCGGGTACAATGTTAATCAAAGTAAAATAGCCATAGGTTCAGGCGGTTTTTTGGGAAAAGGATTTTTGGAAGGGACACAAACCAAATTTAATTTTGTGCCTGAACAAAGCACCGATTTTATTTTCTGTACCGTGGGCGAGGAGTGGGGATTTGTGGGTTCGTTTGTTGTAATTGCGCTTTTTATACTTTTGTTCTATCGTCTGGTTTGGCTTGCCGAGCGGCAACGTTCAGGGTTCTCCCGGGTTTACGGTTATTCTGTGGCGGCAATTCTCTTTTTTCATTTTTTTGTGAATATCGGAATGACCATCGGAATTATGCCGGTTATCGGAATTCCGCTTCCGTTTTTCAGTTACGGAGGGTCGTCATTATGGGCGTTTACCATTTTGCTTTTCGTTTTTATCCGGCTCGATGCCAGCCGTTACGAAAAATTTTGACTTGAATTGTTTCAAAATGCCGCAAAATCCGGATTTTTTAATTCCATTCCATGTTTTCCATTTACGTAGCGAATCATGTCGAACATAAATATTTTAAAATTATCATCAAAAAACTGGTAATTGGCCTCAATTGTCTGCAACACAAAGTCGGCTTTGGCGGGAAGCGAAGAATATTGGCTCATTATTTTAAGGGACTCCACAATCCCGGTAACCGAGGAATACGATTCCAGCCTACGGTTTTGAATGATAAACGGCAGAAAACCCTGCACCATGACTGGCAGATATCTGAAATTCTTTAAAAGTACTGAATGAGAACGTTTTGCAAAGGTTCGTAATGTAAATTCAGAATACAAATCCCAGTTTTTTGCCAGAAAATGGTCGTACAAAAAATCGATAATAATACCAGAGTAAAGTCCGAATTCAGGTCTGAAATAAGTTTTGGCCAACTTGAACCTTGGATGGTTATCTGTGAAAAAATCAATCTGGCGGTGCATAGTAATCCCCTTTCTCATGCTATCCGGAAACCGGTTCAAATCCTTTCCTTTCACATAATCGCCAATAAAGTTTCCAACCATGGTTTGTTCGTCATCGCCCGATAAAAACAGATGTGCCAGATAATTCATCGTAATCAGTTTTAGAAATGAACGGTTAAAAATCAATTTTGGTTTCAACTGTTTTTTTAATTTTTTTCATCTCTGTTAATCTTGAACGGGTATTAATATTTTTTATTTTTGCCTTTCAGAAACCGGCTTAAATGAATAAAAGAATAGTTGCATTTGGCGAAGTGGTTTGGGATATCCTGCCCAACGGGAAAGTACTTGGCGGAACACCTTTGAACCTGGCGTACAGGTGCAATTCGTTCAGCGAACAAGGATTTTTGCTCTCGCGGGTTGGCGACGACGATTTGGGCAACGAGGCAATTGAAAAGCTAAAAGAGTTGGGGATATCCGACGATAATGTACAATCAGATACCGAATTCCCAACAGGCACTGTCCATATCAGTTTCGAAGATAATTACGACGCGCGGTATATTGTTACCCCCGATGTAGCGTTCGATCATATCGAGTTTTCGGCCGAGGCGCTAAAACTGGTGCGTAATGCCGATTGTTTGTTTTACGGTTTGTTGCCCCAGCGATTTGGCATTTCGAAAAACACGCTGCGCGAGCTGATAAAGGAATCGCCCGGCTCACTTCATTTTTTCGATTTAAAGCTTTTTGAACATTTCTTTAATGCACGGGTGGTTGAAAATCTTTTGGAAAGCTCGGACATAGTGAGGATAAAAGAAAAAGAGATTTCATTTTTGAGCAGGGAACTGGGTTTGAAGGGTGAAACCCTGAACGGGTTTAGCGAAGAGCTTTCGGGAAAATTTAAAATCGACCTGATTTTGGTAACCCGCGGACAAAACGGTGTTTTTGCCTTTCATAAAAAAAAGGGGGCTTTTTTCGACCCGGGGTACAGTATTGAAATTGTGGATAATATTGGTTCAGGAATGGCATTTTCAGCCGGTTTTCTACATTATTACCTAAACGGAAAACCCATTCAGCAGGCGCTTAATTTCGGGAATGCCGCCGGGGCGCTCAACACAACCAAACGCGGCGCTACAGCATTTTTCAATAAAAAAGATGTTGCCAGCTTCATGAAAAACACCCCCAAAAACAATCTGGTATAAAAAAGTTTTCAAATAAAAAATACTTTTAAACATCTGTAACCGGGTAACCATATTCGCTGATTTTCTGTTTACATAAATAAAACTTAGTCATGAAACGGACAACACAGGAAATAACAGGTTTACTTATCGGCAGGTTATGGGAGCAATACATCAAAAAAATTCCGTATGCAAAACAATATGCCGATATGGTAGCCGAAAAGGGTGGCAAAGTAGTAATCGACCACTTTGCTTTTCGGACTTTTAATGCACACACGGGCGAACAACCTGAAGGAATACGGGCGTTAAGGCATATATTAAATTTTCTGGGATATAAACCGGTTTCAAAATACAGCTTCCCAAAAAAGAGGTTGAATGCTGTTCATTTTGAACATCCGGATGAAAGTTTCCCCAGGATTTTTGTCAGCCAGCTCGAATTGGCAGAGTTGCCCGAATGGGCTCAGAATGCCATCAATAAAACAGTGAAAAATACAACCTATTTAATTACAGATAAAAGCATAGAGTTATTAGGGGCACTGGAACAAAACGGAGCTTTGCCTTCTGAAGCGGCGGAATACCTGGTGGATGATCTCGTTCAATATTTCCGTCGGCCATGGAATATACCGTTAAAGGAAGATGTTTTGAAACTGAATGATATTTCGCAATACGGCGCCTGGGTTTTGCTGCACGGAAATTCGGCCAGCCATTTTGCTGTGCTGGTTAATTATCAGGAAGTGCGGGAATGGCCTGATTTGGAAACTACCAGCAATGCGCTTGCCGGGGCAGGAGTGCCAATGGAAGGGCATATTGAGGGCGAAAAAGGGGGTCGGCTTCAGCAAGCAGCCACACTTGCTGCAAAAAAAGAGGTTAAGGCAAAGGGTGAAACAGGCATTGAAAACATGATGTGGACTTATGCCTATTTTGAATTAACACAGCGCGGTTATATAGAGGAAAACGGCACAAAAAAACTGTTCAACGGATTCGTGGGCGGGCAGGCCAACCATTTTTTCGATATGACGCGTACCCGCGATAATTAATACACCTGCGGAACTTTAAAATTAATATAAACAGAACTGAATTACAGCATAAAAAGACAATGAAGTTTTTGAAATAACCTGCCCAGGTAAATATTAAACCAAAATATAGGCTCCAAATAAAGTATCCTCTGTTGCACAGGTTAAGGCTAAAAATCCTGATGCTATTTTGTTTTTGGCTATTTTTAACGGGTATTCCTTTTCCATCTTTTGTTTGAATGTATAAAATGAAACCCCCGGTTGGTAAAAAGTCCTGAACATCGCTTTTGTGCCGATTTTTAGCAGCTTTTCAAGTTGCAGCGAAAGCATGCCCATGGTGTGCCTTACATTGATTTCGAGGCATGGGTTTATCCGAAGTTTGCCCTTTTCATCTGCATAAATAATTGTATCAACGCCAAAAACGCCCTCATAAAAAATGGCCATCTTACTGTTTTCGATGGTTTTCATAAGCGGTTCACGAATTTCGCGCCCTGCAGTATTTACAAATTCAACAATTTCGTTTTCAGTATTTAAAGGCAATCCGTTGATGTAATTTCCTTCATATTGCCCTTTTTTGCTGGTGCAGAAATTACTGAACCCTAAAAACCCAACTTTCCCTTTTTTCAATTCAAACAAAAAAGCGAGATCGAGTACTTTGTTTAAATAAGGTTCAGCAATGGCGTATCCCTGATCTTTTACTATTCCCATTACTTTTTCCCAAACTTTTGGATGTACCGGTGTTTTTGTGATGGGTTGTAATCCGCGTCCCGAGCTGCTCCACGGGGCTTTCACCATAATTTTTTCCCACTGCCGGATTGCATTTTCAAAATCGGTTTGGTTTTGACAAATTTTTGGCATATGGTCAGGTGGTAACAGGTAACCGGCATTTATTGCAGTACGTACATTATTTAAAATGCCGATGGCAAACTTTCGCGAACTTATTTCGCGGTGTTCCGGTTTCCATTGAAAAACCGGAGATTGCCGGAATCCAGGAGAACAGGATTGCTTCAAAGGAAACAGCAATTGATGAGCCGCAGGGCTCCAACCCCAGGGGATCAACATATTTTTCGGAAGTTGTAAAAATTGCTTGTTGCCAATTGCATCATTTTTTAAAATAAATCCTGGTATTTCCACATTAATGCACTGCATCGACTGAATAAATTCTTCGTCTGGCATTTTTTCAACAAGCACAAAATCATTCTTTCCGGCAAAAAACAACGGTAATGCTGATAAATCGGCTTCCATTTTCTGTAATAACCTGTTTGGTTGCCAGTTTGGGCTTCCGTTGGCAATTGCATAATCGCAGGTTGGGTTATATAAATAAATATTGTGAAGAAGATTTTCTGTCATTTAACATGGTTTAATGTACCTTTTTATAATTGAATGAAAAGAAAGTATAAATAAAATGACAAAATAAGTCATTTTTAATGAGTTGATTGTTAAGTGGGCACGACACTAAATTATTAACGATTATTAACTAAAACATCATGCTTTAACCAAAATTTTAATTTTTTTTGGAAATTGAATATAAAAAATTACTTTAGCGGTTGGGTGATTTGGTTTTTGGAGTAACAACAATCCGGTCCAAATCGAAAGAGTAGATTTAAAAATTTGTTTAATTCTAATTATCAAAAAAAATTCTATGAAAAAACTAACGCTGTTTTTGATTTGCATTCTAATCGCAGGGATGCAATTTGCAAATGCTCAGACAAAGAGCATTACAGGTGCGGTAACCAGTAAGGAGGACGGTACTTCAATACCTGGCGTCTCCGTAATGGTGAAGGGAACTACATTAGGGACTGTAACAAATTTGGATGGCAGGTACGAATTAACTGTTCCTGCAGATGCCAAAACGCTTGTTTTCAGTTTCATCGGGATGAAAAATCTGGAAGTTGAAATCGGGAACCAGACCAACATCAACGTTACAATGGAAACCGATGTTTTCTCGGTTGACGAAGTTGTGGTTGTAGGCTACGGCGTCCAGCAGAAAAGGGAAGTATCAGGCTCTATTTCTTCCATAAAGGGGGATGCGCTTAAAACCATTCCTGTTCAGACTTTCGATCAGGCTTTACAAGGTAAAGCGGCTGGTGTTCAAATTACTATTCCTAACGGAGTTCTCGGTAACCCTCCGGTTATCAGGGTTCGAGGGTACAATTCAATTTCGGGCAGTTCATCGCCTTTGGTAGTTATTGATGGTGTGCCCGTATTTACAGGCGATATGTCGAGAACCGCTGCTGCAATGAATGTTCTTGGTGATTTAAACCCGACAGATATTGCTTCAATCGATGTATTAAAAGATGCCTCAGCCACAGCTATCTATGGTTCAAGAGCTGCCAACGGAGTTATATTGATAACCACCAAAAAAGGGGTTATAGGCGCAGTGAAGGTAACTTATGACGGATCATTCGGCTATACGCAACCGTACAGGGTTTTTGATGTTATGAACGCAGAACAGTTTGTAGCACATAAAAATCTTGCCAGAACAAATGTGGGCAATATTGATATGACTAACCCTGCTAATCTTTACAGAATTAGCCTTGATGCCAATGGCAATCCTATTGACACAAAATGGTCTGACCTTATTTACCAAACCGGATTTCAGCATAACCATGCATTTTCGTTTTCTGGCGCAAATGCTACAACAAGTTATTTTCTATCAATTGGTTATTCTGAAAACGAAGGTATTGTTAGGACAAATACCTTCGAAAGGAAAAACACCAGATTGAATTTGGAACACAAACTGAACAAATGGATAACGCTGGGAGTAAACTTTGGATATACCAACAGTTTTACCAATGCCCCGCAAACAGGTTCGCTGGCAGGTGCGTTGTTTGCTACTGCGGGTGCCGGCAGGTTGGCATTTGTAACATCGCCAATCGTTGGGCCTTACCTGAATGATGGGACATACAATATCGATGCAACAAGCGGGTTCATCGGCACACTTGGCAATCCTGCCTCTGTAGGATTTTTTAACCCCGAGTTCCTGTTCGACAATAATTACAACAATGCGCAAAGCGACAGGATTATAAGCACTTTGTTTGCTAATTTTGAGATTATAAAAAATCTCATTTTCCGTACCTCATTTGGTATAGATAACAATTCAATGGAGTCAAAAATTTTCTGGCATCCACTGCATGGCGATGGAAGGACCACCGGAGGTGAAGCTTATAACTACTTCGACAGGCGAAATCGCTGGAACTGGACAAATACGTTGAATTACAATCTTACGCTTATGGAAAAACTTAATTTGCAGGCTTTGGTTGGTTCAGAAGAACAATACACGCTATTTGACGGTTGGTCTGGGAGAAGGACCGGGCAATCCGACCCTTTCTTTACTTCATATCAGGGGAGTTATACAACACCCCAGCAACCACCTGTATTAATGCAGACAGAGAACTATTTCAACTCACTTTTCGGACGTATTAATATAAATTTCGATAAAAAATACTTCATTGAAGCAAGCGCCAGGCGCGATGGTTTTTCAGGGCTGGCCTACGGAAAGAAATATGGTAATTTTGGCGGAGCTTCAGTAATGTGGGCATTGTCGCAAGAAGGATTTATTAAAAATAGTGGAATTGCTGAATATATTTCTGACCTTAGGCTCAAAGCCAGTTATGGGCGCGTGGGCAACATTTCGGCAGTAGGTGACTTCAGTTCATTGTTCCTTTACTCCGCTGGTGTTTATAATACAGCCCCGACTTTATTTTTCAACCAGGCCGGCAATACCGATTTGGAATGGGAAACCAGCAACAAAATTGATGCAGGAATTTCATTCGGACTGCTCAAGGACAGAATTCAGGTGGATGCGAGTTACTATCACAACGACATAAACGGCCTGGTACTGAATGTTCCGCAGGCGCCATCTAAAGGTATTCCCGGAAATATTATCCCTGCCAACGTTGGTTCAATGTTCAATAAGGGTCTTGAATTTGCTTTGACCAGTTATAACATTTCTAAAAAGGATTTTAACTGGAGCACCACATTAAATATTACAACCCTGAAAAATGAGGTTACAGAGCTTGCTCCGGGTGTTCAATTTCTAATTGGGACGTCCCAGTTGGAAGTAACCAACCGTACATTGGTTGGACAACCTATTGGAATGATTTGGGGGGTTCAAACGGCTGGTGTTGACCCGGCAACAGGACGAAGGATTTTCTTAAGAAAAAATATTGACCCTGTAACAAAGGCTGAAACTTTTTCAAAGGTTTATTACAACCATCAGCCCGCTGCGCAAGCCCCCACAACCAGTGGTTGGAGAAACGAAGATGGTACTCCTTCAAGGGGTGTAAACATTACTGATGACGGGATTGCACTTGGAAGTCCTATTCCAAAGATTTATGGAGGTATAGACAATAATTTCTCGTATAAAAACTGGGATGCCAATATCGGTTTAACATATGCCCTTGATTTCTATGTTTATAACGGATCGA
This sequence comes from Prolixibacteraceae bacterium, assembly GCA_009773765.1. Taxonomy (GTDB): domain Bacteria; phylum Bacteroidota; class Bacteroidia; order Bacteroidales; family Prolixibacteraceae; genus Draconibacterium. The sequence goes on from WTWZ01000001.1 coordinate 53,548, forward strand.
AAGCAGGTTTGAGGGATCAGCGTAACTGGAACAATTCAGTGGAAGTTTATGAAAAAGCATGGAAGAATCCGGGTGATATAACCGACATAGCAAGACCAGTCTGGGGCGACAACGTGTCAAATGGTTCTTCAATGGTACAGCAGCAAAACGTAGAAAAAGGTGATTACCTAAAAATCAGAAACCTTAGCCTTGGCTACACATTGAAAAACCAACTCTTAAGCAAGGGGGGAATAAGCAGTTTGCGTTTATATGCACAGGCTTTTAATGCCTATGTGTTTACCAAATATACTGGTTCTGATCCTGAGGTTTCATCAAACGGCGATGCCAACCTTACACCAGGTGTTGACAGGAATACTGTTCCTCAGGCAAGAACAATTTCATTTGGAGTTAATGTAACTTTCTAAGAATGTATTTAAATTATAATAATATGAAAAATATAGCTAAATATTTACTACTTGTATTCCTTTCATTAGCGACAATAACTTCATGCTATACGGAATATCTTGATCCTGTTCCTGAAACATCTATTTCAGATTTGGTGGCTTTTGACACCAGGGACAGAATTCTTCAGCAGGTAACTGGTTTGTATGAGCCCTTTAAAAATGGGATATATCTTGGTGGAAGATATCAGGTCTATAATGATATTCGTGGAGACCACTTCCTGAATTTGCGCGAAAATGGGGTTACAGGTTTAGAAACCTGGAAACTAAATACAGCGGAATCAACCAATGAGGTGATTAACCTTTGGACTCAGGTTTATTCTAGCATAAACAGGATTAATGTTTTACTGGATGGACTGGAAGTAAATAAAGCCGAAATTGTGCCAGCCTTACTTTCTCAAGCTGAATTTGATGCCGCCAAAGGCGAAGCCCTAGCTTTGCGCGGCATAGCTTATTTTCACCTTTCGGTGCTTTATGCCAGGCCGTATAATCAGGCCAAAACAAAACCAAACACCGTGCCCGGCCTTGTTTTACGGCTTACTCCGCAGCGTTCAGCAGCTGATAATGAAAAAGCGCGTTCTTCAGTTGAGGAAACATTTACCCAAATAGTTGCCGACCTGGTTGCCGCCGAAGCGCTGTTGCCGGCTGCTGCCCCAACCGTTGCAGCAACAAGGATTACACGTATGAACAAAATTACAGTAAACGCTTTTTTAACCAGGGTTTACCTACATATGAACAATTGGCCTGGAGTTATTGCAGCCGGTAACAAGATTGTTGCATCTTCAAACGCCCCATTTACCGGGCCAGGTGGAGTACCTGCCCTTGCACCAAATTTTGCTGCAATCTTTGCAGCTCCTTATACCAGTGCCGAAGCAATTTTCTCCATTCCAAACATTGCAACAGAACTCCCCGGAACGCAAAACCAGCTAGGGCATTATTTTAGCGGAAGATTAAACACCGGGAACCAGGAATACGCGATTTTTGAGGCTGGCCCCCTGTGGAAAAATACTACTGATTTCCCTGAGACCGATGCCCGCAGGGCCCTTACATTTGTTGCCAACTTTAGTGGGAAACCTTATAGATTTATCGATAAGTACACTCTTTTTCCACACACTGACTGGTCGCCAGTTATCAGGTATGCCGAGGTATTATTAAATATTGCCGAAGCAGAAGCCAGAAACGCAAATGCTGTAAATGCAAAGGCAGTTGCTTTATTAAATGCTGTTTACAAAAGATCAAATCCAACTGCTGCGGATTATTCGACTACTAGTTTTTCTTCAGTTGATGCATTTGCAAACAGGTTGCTTGATGAAAGAAGCATGGAGTTTTTGGGTGAGGGTATCAGAAACATGGACATTATGCGCCGTGTGATTGATATTCCTGCTAAAACAGGCGTAAGTTCTTTTCCGCCTTCCAGTGTTTTCTATATTTGGCCTATTCCTAACAATGAAAGGAATACCAATTCACTTTGCGTTCAAAATACGCCATTTTAATAATGGCCGGTTAAAAGAAAGGCTGCCAATTTTGGAGGGCACTGAAAAAGTCCATCGGACATGATTGTTAATTTTAAAGCAGTAAAATGCAGGATGAAAATCTTGTATTTTACTGCTTTTTTCATATCTTAATTCCTGAAATAAAGGCACTTAAATGTTAGTGCAACATCAAAAAGATATAGTAAAACTGAAGGAATTATTCTCTGAAAGTACGCTGGTTTGTCTGCCAACCTTTACTTTTTCGCAACTTCCACCTTTTCCGCCGGTAGTTCCAGTAAAACTTCATCTCCTTCTTTCAACCCTTCTTCAACATGTACAAACTCTTCGTTTTCAAATCCGGTTTTTATTTCCTGTTTTATTGAACCTTCGGGTGTTTTCAGGTAAACATATTTGGTTCCGTTTTCCTTAAATACCGAAATAAGCGCAACCGAGATTACGTTTTCAAGGTTGGCCAGAAGAATGTCGTTGTTGCTGTTCATGGCTGGCTTTAAACCTTCGTGGGTATTATCGAGATGAATAACAACCTTAAAAACCTTCATATCAAAATCTTTGTGGCTTTCGCCAACCAGTGCAATGGTTTTAATACTCCCCATAATTATAACCCCGGACAGGGCATCGAAAGTTACCCTGACACTGTCGCCAACTTTAATTTTGGAAATGTCAATCTCTTTCACATAAATTTCGGAGATTACGCCCGACATATCAGGGAGTGTTGCTATTGGCGGCGCAAATTCGTAAGTCGAAACATTATCGTCTTTGCTGTATTTTTTTCCGTCCCAGCTTTTCCCAAAAATCACGATTCCGTCTTCAGGCGCAGTAATGCGGGCTGCTGCCATGGCCTGCTGAAATTTTTCAATCCGTTGCTGGGCCCTTTCCACGTCATCTTCCGAACGACCAACCCTCATTTTCATCCTGTTCTGTTCAAGTAAATAATCGCGTTGTTTTTTTTCGATGTTGTTCTCCGCTTTTTGATAGGCCATTTGTGCTTTCCGCTGGTAGGCTTCCGATTCGTAAACCGATTGTTCGAGGTCTATTTTATTGTATTCCAAATCGAGCATGGCATTTTTTATGTCTTCGCGCATTTGGGTCAATCGTACTGTGCTGTCGATTTTTGCATTGTTCAAATCGGCCATTTCCCTTTCAAGCTCCTGTTGTTCTTCCCTCATTCCCGAAACTACCTGGCTCGCGTCCAACTGTATGATAAAGTCGCCTTTTTTCACATTTTTCCCATCCTGGGCTAAGTCGATAATTTTCATTTGCCAAAGCCGTAAATCGCGGTCGCCCAATATTTTTGGGGCACGAATTACTGTGGCCACCTGTCCGTTTATTTCACCTTTGCAGGTCAGAACAGCTTCAAACGGGCCCTTTTTAACCTCATAATATCCGGGGGATTTCACCGATGTCCTGGTAAAATAGACTGAGGCGAGTATTACTATTGCAATGAATAAACCTCCTCCAGTAAAAATGTATTTTCTATCTGTTGCCATGGTTTATTTTTCAAGGATTTCATCATAATTTACAGTAAGCGGCTTATTGTTTTCAAAATCAAAAAGGGTCAGGCTTCGCAACCTGAAATACGAGGACCAGTAATCGCGCAGCCGGTTAAGGTACGAAATCCGGGCATTTTCCTGGTCGGTGCTGGCGATGTTCAGGTTTACAATGTTGATTTTACCGATGAGGAAACGCTGGAACGAAACGTTGTAGCCCATCCGTGCAACTGTATCGGCTTTGGCGGCATTCTTCACCTGGCCCGCCTGAAGGTTAAATTCAAGCACACTTTGAACAACATCCATCTCAAAGTCGATGCGTTCCTGTTTAATGGTGGCCAGGGCAACTTCGCGGTTCGATTCGGCCATCGAAACACGGCCTTTTGTTCTGCCCCAGTCGGCAATCGGGACATTGACCCCCAGGCTAAACCGCTGGCTTTTATCGGGTTGCCCGTAAACATCGGTAAATTCATCCGATGAACGGCTCATCCCGTACATGGCAAAAACCGAAGTGTTTAGCCCTGTTTCGGCCTTCACCCTTTTTACATTTTGGTCTTGCTGCATCATTCGCTGCTGGTGGTTAATCATTTCGGGGTTATTTTCAAGCGCCTGTGCCAGCGCTATATCCGGGTCGATTTGCAATTCCGGGATTTCAATGGGAACGATACATTCTATTTCCACATTTTTCTCCATTCCCAAAAACGAGTTCAAACTGGCTTGCGCTCTTTTCTCCTCCAGTTGGGCCATACTTAAAGCCTGCTCTGTATTTAACAGCCTGAGTTCAAGGTTTAATAATTCATCCTGGGTTATGGTTCCCACCTGAAACCTTCCCTTTCCGATGTTGTAAATTGTATCGGCGTTGGCATAATTGGTTTCGGCAATCCCTTTCTGTATTTGCGCTGTTATTAACTGGAAAAACTGGAAAGTCGATTTAATACGCAGGTCTTCAATATCCTGAATGAATGTTTTTTTTGCTTTTTCAAATTTAACGGGTTCTATTTTCGACTTCCATTTCAATTCGTTGTAACCGTTCAGTTCCTGTTGATATCCAATGCTAAATGGAGTTGCTGAAAACGAGGTGTTTTTATCCCCTCCGAGGTTTTTAACCATTCCCAGTTCCGACCGTAAGAAAAACTGGCCTCCGGTAAACCCAACATTTTGGGTAGCCGAAACTGCAACATCCGAATCGATGAATTCCCTTAACCGGTATTCATCTTCGTTGGTTTCAAAATTGTACTCTTTTTTCAGATACCGGTTAAAATCGAGTGGATTTGTACTGAGTGAGATTCCCGGAAGCCGTTCGGCCTGGAAAAACCGGTATTCCCAGTAACTGGCCAGGTACATGTTTTTATTTCTGAACGCGTCGATGGATTGCTTTGAGGCAATTTGAACCACATCGTCGAGAGTTAGTATTATTTTTTCCTGCGATAATGCAGTTAATGAAAAACTGCTGGCGGCTATTAAAATGAGAAATAATGATTTCATTTGATTTTGGTTTAATTGGTTTAAGCCCGTAATGAAACAACTGGGTCGTTTTCGGCGGCCTTTTTGGCGGGAAGGTATCCAAATGTGATGCCCACAATAACTGAAACCCCGAAAGCAATAAAAATGCTGAAAAAGGAAACGATGGTTTTAATATCAAAAACAGCGGTAATCACTTTCGAAAGCACGATTCCCAGTATTATCCCAATAATACCGCCTGTAAGGCTGATTAAAGTCGATTCGGCCAGAAACTGGGCGATGATGTCTTTTTGTTTTGCGCCAACGGCCTGGCGCACACCAATTTCGCGGATACGTTCCAATACCGAGGCCAGCATAATGTTCATAATCCCGATTCCGCCCACAATGAGCGAAATACCGGCAATAGCGCCCAAAACAACGTTAAAAATATTCTTTGTTTTTTGCTGCTGTTTTAAAAGCAATTCGGGAATGGTTACTTCAAAATCGTACAATCCTGAATGTCGGCGGAGCAGCATCCGCTTTATGAGGTTGGCCGACTGGCTGAGTTGTTCGGTTTCCTTTACCTGTACAATAATTTTATCGAGCTGGTTCAGGTTAGGGTCGGTGTCGATGGCGTTGTCGGGTTGTTCGGCAGGACCGCCAATAATAACTACCATTCCATCGCCCCCTCCGGCGCGCTGGTTGGCTTTTGCAATTTCGTCGGCTCGAAGCAAAGCCCTGTTTTTAAACCTGAGCAACATGGTTTGAACCGGGATAAATATTTTATTGTCGGAGCTGCTGATTCCCAGTTCGTCGGATGCCGATGCCGTAAAATCGCGCCGCTCCACAACCCCGACAATTTTAAGCCAAATCTGGCCGCATTTGATGTATTTTCCTACCGGATCTTCCTGCCTGAAAAACTGGGTTTTAATATTGTCGCCAATAATGCAAACGGGCAGCCCTTTTTCTGTTTGAACTTTGTTAAACCGGTTTCCTCCTGCCAGTTGCATGTTAAACAGGTCGAAATAACTGTTTTCAATCCCCTCCAAAACTACTGGTTTACTTTTTCCATCGAGCAGGGCCGAATAATTAAACGAAATCACCGGGGTAATTCTTTCAACGGTGGGCAATACCTGTTTGATGGCTTCAACATCAAGGAGAGTGAGGCCTTTTGAGAATTTTTTACCGCCGGGTTTATCATTGCCGTTACTGTTACTGCCGGGCGTGCCACCTTCGTTTACAGTAAAACTGCTGGGCGTAATTACAATGTTGTTTACCCCTACAAGTTTTATTTGTTCCAGGATTTCCTGTTCGGCGCCGTTGCCAATGGCAAGCATACTGATTACCGCCGCAACGCCAAAAATAATCCCCAGCGCGGTGAGTATCGATTTTACGCGGTTGGCAAAAATGGCTTCTACCGCAATATGGAAGTCGTGTAAATATCTTTTTATAAACATCTTGGTTCGGATTTGAAAGTTATCTGCTGATTACAACCGCACCTGAAACCTTGGGCATTTGAATACCGGGAGGTAAATCCGGCATTTTCTGTTCCAATTGGCGCTGCTTTTCCTCCTGCTCTTTTTTTGCTTTTTCTTCAGCTTTTTTGCGCAAAATGTCTTCATAAATTTCCATTCCTGCCATTGCAAAGCTTTCGGCATTTTCAGGCTCTGTAAGGTAAACCGGCTGTCCCTCGTTCAGCCCTTGCCGCACAATCATATAGTTTTCGTTTTGTTCGCCGGGTTCAATAATTTGTTTGGTTTTCTTTCCATCGGCCAGGTAAACAAACGACATGCTGTCGTTGCTGAAAACCGATTCGATGGGGATGAAAAGCGTATCCTGAAAAGCATTGGTTTGTATTGTATTACTGGTTGTCATTGCTGGTTTTAGCCCGGGATCGGAACCATTTACCTTAATTTTTATTTCGAAAACCTTGGCGTCGCTGTTTGGCATTAACTGTCCCATGTTAGCTACCGAAACCACCTCGCCGGGCAACACTTTGTCGGGAAAAGCATCGATACCAATTTTTACTTTCTGCCCTTTTTGGATTAATGCAATATCTATTTCGTTTATAAAAGTTTTGGTGATTAGGTTATCCATATTTGGGAAAGTGGCAATAAACGGGTTCCACTGCGAAACCCGTGAACCGGTTTTTACCGTTCCCCCAAAAGGATATTGGTAGTACGAAATAATTCCTGCCCTGGGAGAATAAATAATGAGTGAGTTCATTAATTCGTTCAGTGCATCCACCCGCTCGCGCACCTGTTTGTAACTTATAAACCTACGGGCTACCTTGTTGGTTTCCTGCTGTGTAATTAATTCGTAAGCATTTTTTACCTGTTCGAGCCTGCGTTTTACCTTGTCCAGATCCATCTCCACTTTTCGCTGTATCGAAGGGGCTTCGTAGGCTGATTCCTGCACAGCAATCTCTTTTTCTTCGAGGTCAAGTTGTGCGTTTACAATAATATCGCGTTGGTTGCTCAGTGTTAAATTCGAATCGATTTTGCTGTCTTCGTATTCCGAAAGTGTGCGTTCCAAATCGTCGAGCGCAGCTTTCAGTTGCTCCTGAACAGCCTGGTGATCGAGGGTTGCCACATAATCGCCCGAATCGACATAAGTCCCTTCCTCTACAATGTCGGTAATAGTTAACGACGAAATCCGGGTTTGCCGGTCGTTCATTTTTTCAGGAATTAAAATATTATCGGAGTTCTCCGATTCCAACTGCCCGGTTGAATAAACCAGGATTTCGAAAGGACCGCGCATTACAGTGGCAGTAATTGCCGTGGTTTCCTTTTTCTGGCGCGAAAAAATGAAAAATGCTAATAGTAAAATTGTGATTACGGCTGTTGTGATTAGCCAAAGTTTTTTGTTCATGGCTTTTAAAATTGGTTGATAAGATTGGTGCTGTTTAACAAAAATTATGCCTCTATTTTAGAACGAAAAGTTCCGGAAAAAATTTCAGAACTATTGTTAAAACTTCTTTTTTGATGTTAATGGAAAAAACCCGGACTTTGCCAGCGCCATAATCAGAACTCCAACCACCGTTATTATACCGCCCCAAAGCTGATGGGGAAGTGGCAAGGTTTTGAAAACGAGGAATGCAACCAGTAAAACAAAAATTCCTTTCAAACTCTGAACTATCGATGAACGCGAGGCTTCAATGTGTTTGTATGAATAGTAAGCCGTTAAAATGGCCACAAACTCCAGAAGCGCCCCGGCAACCGTGTTTTTAATGATACCTGCTGAAAAAGGGACAGATTTTCCCATCACAAAAAACATAACAACCGAAAATAAAAGCAACCAAACTGCGCGGTTAAGATTGAGCAGCTCGGGGCTCAGTTTTTTTACCTGTGTTTTAACAACCAGTGTGGCAGTTGCAGCAAATATGGAATTAAAAAAAACTACCCCTGTCCCTTTTATAAACATAGCGCCGGGTGTTGAACCGCCACTGTAACTGATAACAAATGCACCCGACAACGCAAGGAAACCGCCAAATATTTCAACCGGGCCAAAACGTTCGTGCAGAATAAAAATGCCGCCAAGCATCACCATAACCGGAAACAGGTTTCCGAGGAAAGAGGTTACTGCGGGATCGGGAATAATATGGATTGAAAGAAAAAAGAGAGTAGTGGTTGCTATTTCGAGTACGCCAAGTGTTAGTAGAATTTGAACCTGTTTTTTGGTTAAGTGGGTTATCTGCCCCAGTTTTTTATTAAAAAGGGCAAAAATGAAACAGGATAAAGCAACAACCGCATACCACAAACTTCCGAATTGGGCCAGCGGTATTTCATTGAGCGCCGCCTTGCTGAAAATGTAAACATTCGAAAATGTCAATGTGGCAATCAATGCGAAAAGGTATCCTTTAATCGTATCCGGCTTCATTCAGCTTTAAATTTATTGGCGGCAAAAGTACTTAAAAATATAAGATTTAATCCTGAATTAAGGTTAACCCAGACTCAGTTGTCCGTTTTCTTATTCCACTATCTTTGCAGTCTGGAAACAATAAAAAATAAAAATATGCTGCCAAAAATTAATCCAATGACCACCAACGCATGGAACAGATTGGAAGAATACCATTTTGAGTTTGAAGGAAAACATATTAAAGGACTTTTTGCTGCCGACAACGACAGGTTCAAAAAATACTCGCTCAAATTTGAGGATATTTTAGTTGATTTCTCAAAAAACCTGATAGATGATGAAATTCGCGAATCATTAGTCGAACTGGCTAACGAGTGCGGTTTGAAAGACGCTGTCGAAAGTATGTTCACAGGTCAGATAATAAACGTTACTGAAGATCGCGCTGTTTTGCACGTTGCCCTTCGCAACCGGAGCAATACACCCATCATTGTCGATGGCGAAGATGTAATGCCAGAGATTAACGCTGTACTCGACCAGATGAAAGATTTCTCTGAAAACGTGATTTCAGGCGCGTGGAAAGGTTACTCTGGAAAAGCCATTACCGACATTGTAAACATTGGAATCGGCGGCTCCGACCTTGGGCCTTTGATGGTTACGGAAGCGCTGAGGCCATACAAAAATCACCTCAATTTGCATTTTGTATCGAATGTTGACGGAACGCACATTGCCGAAACCCTGAAAAAAATAAATCCTGAAACCACTCTTTTTATTGTGGCGTCGAAAACTTTTACCACCCAGGAAACCATGACCAATGCCAACTCGGCGCGCGACTGGTTTTTAAAAACCGCCAAAGACGAGGCTTTTGTGAAATACCATTTTGTGGCAGTTTCAACCAATACAAAAGCCGTTTCTACATTCGGTATCGATACAAAAAATATGTTCCGCTTCTGGGATTGGGTGGGAGGACGCTTTTCTTTGTGGTCAGCTATCGGGCTTTCAATAGCCTGCGGAATTGGGTTCGAAAATTACATCGAACTGCTGGATGGCGCTCACGCCATGGACAACCATTTTCGTGAAACAGAGTTCAACCAGAATATTCCGGTGATACTTGCCCTCATTGGTATTTGGTACGGTAATTTCTATGGCGCCGAAAGCGAAGCCATCCTTCCGTACGACCAGTACATGCACCGTTTCGCGGCCTACTTCCAGCAGGGAAACATGGAAAGCAACGGGAAATATGTCGATCGCAACGGAGAACAAACCGATTACCAAACCGGCCCGATTATCTGGGGCGAACCCGGCACCAACGGGCAACACGCGTTTTATCAGCTCATCCACCAGGGAACAAAACTTATTCCATGCGATTTTATTGCTCCAGCCGTCAGTCATAATCAATTAAGCGACCATCACCCGAAACTGCTGGCCAACTTTTTTGCCCAAACCGAAGCCATGATGGTAGGTAAAACCGAAGAACAGGTGGTTGCTGAACTTGAAGCTGCAGGGAAATCTCAAATGGAAATTGCCGAATTGCTGCCATTTAAAGTATTTTTGGGAAATATTCCAACCAACTCAATACTGGTTAAAAAATTAACACCGCGCACTTTGGGTTCGTTAATTGCCATGTACGAACACAAAATTTTTGTGCAGGGCATTATCTGGAATATTTACAGTTTCGACCAGTGGGGGGTTGAGTTGGGCAAACAATTAGCCAACGCTATTTTACCGGAACTGTTAAACGACAAACCGGTTACCGGCCACGATGCTTCCACCAACGGTTTGATTAACGCTTACAAGGAAATGAGATAAATTTTTAATACAACATCCTCGCCCTGATGGTATGCGGAACATCCTTCAGTTCCTGCAGGATTACTTCGCTTAAATGGCTTTCAGTGTCAATAATTACGTAACCAATTTCGGCATCGGTTTGCAGGAATTGTGAGGCAATGTTGATCCCTTTTTCAGTAAAAACGTAATTGATATCTTTCAGCAGTCCCGGCATATTTTTATGAATATGCAGAAAGCGTTGTTTGTCTTTGTTCTGTTGCAGCGAAATCTGCGGAAAGTTAACCGACCCGATTGTTGAACCGTTGTCGCTGTAACGAATCAGCTTTTCAGTTACTTCCACCCCGATGTTTTCCTGCGCTTCCGTGGTACTTCCACCAATGTGCGGCGTGAGTATCACGTTGTCAAACTCCTGGAGTATCGATACAAAAGGTTCATCATTCGAACCGGGTTCATAAGGAAATACATCGGCAGCGGCACCCGCCAGATGGCCTGATTTCAAAGCTTCTGCAACAGCGACATAATCAACAACCGACCCTCGCGACGCATTTATCAGCAGTGCGCCTTTTTTCATTATCGCAAGTTGAGGCGCAGAGATCATATTCGCAGTAAGTTCTGTTTCAGGAACATGTAACGTAACTGCATAAGAAACGCGGAGGAGTTCTTCGAGAGAATGGCAGGTTACCGTTTTCCCAAGGTTGAGTTTCTTTTCGATATCATAATAAAACACATTCATTCCCAGCGACTCGGCAAGAATTGAGACCTGAGTCCCAATATGTCCGTAGCCAACAATACCGAGGTTTTTGCCCCGAACTTCATAAGAGTTCCGGGCTGCTTTTAACCAGGTACCACGATGTGCAGCTGCATTTTTTGCCGGAACCTCGCGCATGAGCATAATTATTTCGGCAATTACAAGTTCGGCAACCGACCGCGTGTTTGAAAACGGGGCATTAAAAACAGGAATACCCTGCAGTTTGGCCGCTTTTAAGTCCACCTGGTTGGTGCCAATACTGTAACATCCAACGGTAAACAGCTTTTTTGCCTTTTCCAGGGTTTCAGGGGTGAGATTTGTTCTCGACCTGATTCCCAAAATATGAACATCTTTAATTTTAAGTTCCAGTTCTGCTCCATCGAGTGCGGTTTTCAGGTATTCAACATTGGTGTAACCTGCTTCCTTAAAAGCATTTATTGCCGATTCGTGAATGCCTTCAAGCAACAAAACATTAATTTTATTCTTGTCGAGAGAGAACTTTTTTACCATGGTATTAATATTAACTCAGTTTCTCAGTTAAAAATGCAATCTCTGTTTTGGGCGAACTATTTTCGTAAAGAATTTTGTAAACCGCTTCAGAAATGGGCATGTCAACATGATAGTTTTCATTGATTTCATAAATCGAACGGGAGGAATAGTAACCTTCGGCTACCATGTTCAGTTCGAGTTTTGCGGCTTTTACCGGGTAACCTTTGCCAACCATCATACCAAACATGCGGTTACGGCTAAACTGTGAGTACGCGGTTACCAGTAAATCGCCCAAATAGGCCGAGCTTTTAATGTCGCGTGTAATCGGATGGACTGTATCCACAAAACGTTTGATTTCCTGAATGGCATTCGAAATCAGCACTGCCTGAAAATTATCGCCGTAGCGCAACCCGTGGCAAATGCCCGAAGCAATGGCCACGATATTTTTTAAAACCGATGAATACTCGGTTCCCCAGATATCGTCGGAAAGTGTGGTTTTGATGTATTCGCAGCGGATGAGGCTGGCAAACTTTTCAGCTTTTACCGCGTCGGTACAGGCTATGGTAAGGTACGAAAGGCGTTCGAGCGCCACTTCCTCTGCGTGACAGGGCCCGGCAATTACGCCCATGTTTTCAAAGGGTACATTGAAATACTTGTTCAGGTATTGCACAACAAGCAGGTTTTCGTTGGTAACAATCCCTTTAATTCCTGATAAAATGTGCTTTTTGCTGATGTCGGTTTTCAGGTTGCCAAAAATTACAGGCAGGTAGGCCGATGGAACAGCCAGAACAAGGATATCCGATTCGGAGGTAATTTCATTAATATCGTTGTAAAAGGTAATGCGGTTGGTGTCGAACTCCACATTTTGCAGGTAGCGCGGGTTGCGGCCATGTTTTTCAAAAAACTCAGTGGTTTCGGGTTTCCGTAAAAACCAGTTAATGTGTTTTACATTTTCCAGCATCATTTTCGAAACCGCGGTGGCCCAACTTCCGCTACCAATAATAGCAACCTTTTTCTTTTTAATATTCATGTCTTTAATTTCGGAGAACAAATTTAAAAGAAAATTTTGGGATTGGTAACTTCATTACTTTTTAGGATGTACATCAAAATGTATTGTTACCTGTTGACAAATACATGGATATGGCCAAAAAAAAACCGCAGGTAAAAAAGAAGGAAGGGGAAAGAACTATGGACGCTTTTTGAAGATGATTGATGATTTACAAACCCCTAAACACAAAACCAATCATAAATACAGAAGTTACTTTCCCCTTTTAAGTTTTACTATAGAAATAAAACCAACCATTAAATCGAAGCAAATGTAAACAAAAAAGGTTTTTGGTAGTTTAACGCTTTACACCAAAGATTTCAAAAACAGGCAAAAAGGCGTTCGTTTTCTCAAAATGGGAAAATAGTTTTTATTATGGGAAAAACCGGCCATTTTTCACCTGCCTGGTTTTTGATTAACTGTTATATTTGCCAAAAAAATACGGTGGGAAGGAAAAAAATTAAACCCCTTTACGAACGACTGGAAATTGTGGATATTGGCTCTGAAGGCAAGGCAATTGCAAAAACCGGGGATATGATTGTGTTTACTGCTTTGGCTGTGCCGGGAGATGTTGTTGATTTACAAGTTACTAAAAAACGAAAAAAATATGCTGAAGCAATTATAACACAGTTTCATAAATATTCCGTTGACAGGGTGCCGAATTTTTGCGGGCATTTCGGAGTTTGCGGAGGATGTAAATGGCAAATTTTACCTTATGAAAAACAACTTTTTTATAAACAAAAACAGGTCAGAGACCAGCTTCTGCGAATTGGAAAAATTGAATTGCCCAAATTGTTGCCAATATTGGGTTCAGAGAAAAACACATATTACCGGAACAAACTTGAATTTACTTTTTCGAATAAACGATGGCTTACTTACGAGGAGTTAAATACTGAAATTGAAAACAGAAATGCGCTGGGGTTTCACGTACCCGGCCTTTTCGATAAAATAATTAACATTAATAAATGTTGGTTGCAACCCAACCCTTCAAATAAAATCAGGAATTTTATTTATCACTACGCCATTGAAAATGGATTAAGTTTTTATGATATTAAAGATAAAAAAGGATTTCTTAGAACCCTGATTATCAGAACAAGTACCACCGGCGAGGTTATGGTGATCCTCTCATTTTTTTATGCGGATGCCGGATTAAGAAGAGGTTTGCTCAGTGCGGTACAGAAAGAATTTCCTGAAATTACTTCATTATTGTATGTAATAAATTCGAAGGGAAACGATACAATTACCGATCAGGATATCGAACTGTTTGCAGGACGTGAATTTATCCACGAACAGATGGAGGATCTGAAATTTAAAATCGGGCCAAAGAGTTTCTATCAAACCAATTCGGAACAGGCATATAATTTATATAAAGTGGTCCGCGAATTTGCACAATTCAAGGGGAACGAAGTTGTTTACGATTTATATACCGGAACCGGGACTATTGCAAATTTTATTGCCAGGCAGGTAAAAAAAGTAGTTGGTATTGAATATGTGGTTGAAGCAATTGAAGACGCCAAGGAAAATTCAGCATTAAACAATATTTCAAACACAGTTTTTTATGCCGGAGATATTAAATCGGTTTTAAGCAGCGGTTTCTATTTAAATAACGGGTATCCCGACATAATAATAACCGATCCTCCCAGGGCTGGAATGCACGGCGATGTTGTAGAATCAATAATTAATTCGGGTGCGCAAAAGATTATTTATGTTAGTTGTAATCCTGCAACACAGGCGCGCGATTTGACACTGCTCGACTCTGAATACCGGGTTGTAAAAATTCAACCTGTCGATATGTTCCCTCACACGCACCACGTTGAAAATGTGGTGTTGCTTGAAAAGAGGTTTAACTAATCAATAAAAGGCCATTTAATCACTTTAAATTGTCAATTTGTTAAGTGTTAAACGCAACAATAGCAACCCTAAGTTTGTTTGGCATTTTTTTTGCTTATTTTGTGTTCAGATTTACAAATATCCTAATTTCAAGCAAATATGAAAAAAATAGTTTTAATAATGCTTATCGCATTTCCATTGTATCTTTTTGGTCAGAAAGGATGTAATTTTTTTGATTATCGAAAGATAGAAATTGAAAAAACAAATTTGAATACGCTTCAAAGCGATTTCGGCCCTGCATACGTTAACAATGAACTTTGGTTCTCAGCCTTTACTGATGAGGGAATAGCCAAATTATCGAAAGGTGCGAAAAAAGGTGTTTTTTACAATTTATTTAGTGCAAAAGTTGATGATGACGGGAATGTAACCGGTTCAAAAAACAGTAAGTTGGAAAATATCAGCGCCGGATATCATGCTGGCCCGGTTTCCTGGTGTGAAAAAACCAACGAGCTATTTGTAACTATAAATAATTTTGATAATCCTGAAATCAGAAACAAAGTGTACAGAAAGGCAGATATCAGGTTGAGAATTGTTATTGCTGAAAAAAAGGATGGTGTTTGGACACTTAAAGAGGAATTACCTTTTAACGATTCAACGTATTCAGTAGGTCATCCGGCTGTTACTGTAACAGGAGACACTTTGTTTTTTGCATCCAATAAACCAAATACCGGCTTTGGTGGAAGCGACATTTATATGTCGGTTCGCAACGACGGAAAATGGGGAGACCCTGTAAACCTGGGAGGAAATGTAAATTCATCCAAAGATGAAATGTTTCCATTCTTTTTTGATGGTTCAGTTTTATTTTATTCAACCAACAACGGAGAAAACGAAAATAGTAATCTGGATATGAAATACGTCTGTAAAAAAGGAAACGGTTTTGGAGAATCCAAATCGCTGGAAAAATTCAATACAGAAGAGGATGATTTTGGGTTAATAATTCATCCGAAAGGTAAAGTTGGATATTTTGCATCGAGAAAACAGGGCGGATTGGGCGACGATGATATTTATAAAGTTAGTTTTAGAGGCGAGTACAATTTGGAATTGATGGTAATGGATAAAAAAACCTTGCAACCTGTTCCGAATCCCACAGTTAAATTCAGTGATAACATAAATGGTATTTTTAGTGGGTTTATTTTAACAAGGGCATTAACTGAAAATACAAGTGTAACAGTTTCCACCGAAATTGATGGCTATCAGAATACTTCTAAAAGCATATCAACGGTTAACAAACCTTTTGGCATCATCAGAGATACTTTATGGGTTGAAAAAGTGGAAGTTCGGCAGATATTTGTACTTGAAAATATTTTCTATGATTTTGATAAGTGGAATATTTTGCCTGAATCGGAAATCGAGTTAAATAAATTAGTAAAAATACTGAATGACAATCCTACCTGGAAAGTTGAACTGGGTTCGCATACCGATGCAAGGGGCAGCGATAAATATAATATCAGGTTAAGCCAGAGAAGATCCGATTCGGCAGTAGGGTATATTGTTATGAGCGGAATTGCAAAGGAAAGGATTATAGCAAAAGGATACGGTGAAACTAAATTGGTAAATCATTGCAAAAATGGTGTTCAATGTACAGATGAAGTTCACAGGCAAAATCGTCGCACCGAATTTAAAATACTGGAAATGGAAAATAAATAGTTAACTATTTTAAAACCAAAAATATAGAATCATGAAAAAACTAACCCTATTACTGTATTTGGTGTTTCCATTACTGGTTTCTGCACAAAATGGCTGTAATTTTTTTGATTTCAGAAAACTTGAAATTCAAAAAACTGCTTTGAATACAACTCAAAGTGATTTTGGGCCTGCATTTGTTGAAGATGAGTTGTGGTTTTCGGCCTTTACCGATGAAGAAATCCGAAGTATGGCGAAAAGTGACAAAAAAGATTTTTTTTATAATCTGTACAATGTAAAAACCGATGAAGACGGAAATGTAACAGGCGTTAAAAATGTTCAGTCCGAAGCAATCAGCGCAGGATATCATGCAGGGCCGGTTTCGTATTGTGCTGCAACCGGCGAACTTTTTGTAACGTTAAGCAATTTCGATAACCCTGAAATTAAAAACAACGTTTACCAAAAAGCTGACATCCGTTTGAAGATTATTATCACAAAAAAAATTAACGGGGCCTGGACGTTAACCGAAGAATTCCCGCATAACAACCCGTTATATTCAGTGGGGCATCCTGCAATCTCGGTAACTGGTGATTCATTGTTTTACGCATCGAATAAACCTGATTCTGGTTTTGGGGAAAGTGATATTTATCTGTCGGTCAGGAAAAATGGAAAATGGGGAGAACCGGTTAATCTGGGTGAAAAAATAAATTCAGCTTTTGATGAAATGTTTCCCTTCTTTTTTGATGGTTCTGTTTTGTTTTATGCAACCAATAAAGCAAAAAATAAAAAGGACGATTTTAATTTAATGTACATCTGCAAATCAGGAGATTCTTTTGGCGATTCGAAAACGCTGGATGGTTTTAATACGAAAAAGGATGACTTTGGTTTAATTATTCACCCAAATGGAAAAGCAGGGTATTTTGTTTCAAGACGCAATGGTGGAATTGGCGATGACGATATTTACAAAGTTACTTTCAAAGGGGAACATCAATTGGAACTGGCTGTATTGGATAAAAAAACGTTGCAAAATATTCCGAATCCAAAAGTTAAATTCAGCGATAATATACCAGGTATTTTATCGGGTACTGTTGTAACCAGGTTGTTGCCTGAAAATTCAACAATCCTAACTACTTCGGAAATTGAAGGCTATCAGAATTCATCAAAAAATATTACAAGTGTTGGCAAAACCTTTGGAATAATTAAAGATACAATTTGGGTCGAAAAGGTTGAAGTAGGGCAGAAATTTGTGCTCGAAAATATTTTTTATGACTATGATAAATGGGATATTATTCCTGAATCGGAAGTTGAATTGAACAAATTAATTGCAGTAATGAAAAATAACCCAAGCTGGAAAGTGGAACTGGGTTCGCATACCGATGCGCGAGGCACCGATTCGTACAATGAGATTTTAAGCCAAAAAAGATCTGATTCGGCTGTTGAATATATTATAAAAAACGGCGTGGGCAATAATCGCATAATAGCAAAAGGCTACGGTGAGAGTCAGTTGATTAACCATTGTAAAAACGGTGTGGAATGCCCTGATGAAGTTCACCGGCAGAATAGGCGCACCGAATTTAAAATTCTGGAAATGGACGGTAAGTAAGGGTTATAAAATCCCGAATAAAATGCTGCACCATCCGATGCAGCATTTTATTTAGTCTGAAACGTGAATCAAAACCCGTTTAAATTTATTAACACCGTAGGTAGCAGTAACAGAAACCCCAACACAATTAAAATAAGTATAAAAGGCGCCACCCATTTAAACCACTTTTCATAAGGTATTCTTGCAATTCCCAAAACACCAATCAACACCCCCGAAGTAGGTGTGATTAAATTGGTAAAACCGTCGCCAAGCTGAAATGCGATAACCGTTGCCTGTCTCGAAATCCCAATTAAATCTGAAAATTGAGACATCATCGGCATGGTAAGTGCTGCTTTGCCCGAGCCGCTTGGAATAAAAATATTCAGGAAAGTTTGAATAAGGTACATCATGCTAATCGAACCCACTTTACCCAAATCGGACATGGATTGGGATGCATAAAATAAAATTGTATCCATAATTTTCCCGTCTTTCAGAATTACAATAATTCCACCGGCCAAACCAACAACCAGGGCTGCCGGTAAAATATCCTTAGCACCCTCAATAAACGATTTTGTTATTTCGTTTGCAGTTTTTCCGATTGCAGACCCTGATAAAATTCCCAGAGCCAGGAACAGGGTTGCAATTTCCATCACATACCAGTTATAACCCATCACTCCAACAATCAGAAAAACAATGGTAAAAGTGAGCAGATTCAGGATATAGTAATGAACTGTTTTACGAAGCGACCGGATTCCCGCTAAAATAAAAATGGCTGTACTGCCTGGCACAGCCGGAAATCTTAGTACACTGTTCCCAATTTTCAGGTCGGTAACAGGGTAAAAAACAGAAAAAAGTATCAGGGCCAATGAGAGCAACCCAAACGAAATCCATGCAATTCGAGGAACAATAAAATTGAATTTCATGCTGGTTTCTGAATTGCGCGATCTCCAGTATTGATCTTCTTCATAAACCAGCGATTTTTCAGGATGTTTGTGAATTTTTGAAGCATATCGTAAAATGAAAACAAAGCCCAATGCGCTGATAACTGACCACATAAATATCCGGTATTCAATTCCGGAAAATAAGGGTAAATTCGATAATCCTTGCGCAATTCCGACGGTGAACGGATTCAAAAAAGCGCCGGCAAAACCCAGAGCTGCCGCCACAAAACACAGCGAAACCCCAACTATTGAATCATAACCCATCGAAATGGCTAGCGGAACAAAAATGATGGTGAATGCAATGGTTTCCTCGCTCATTCCAAAAACAGCCCCAAATAAACTGAATATTAACATTATACCCGTAAGGATAATATTATTTACCCCGATTTTTCGTAAAATTTTTGAATTTTCCCAATTTTTCGAAAATTGCAGAAAGGTGTAAATTCCGATGTCTATCGCTTTACTTTCATTTAAAACCCAGAATGCCCCGCCAATCATCAGAATAAATGCGATAATATTTGCCGTGTTTACAAAACCATCAAAAAAGGCCGAAAAAATCTGCCATGTTTGTGCATTGCTTTCAATAAACTCAAACGACTGACTTATAATTACCTCGCGCGGTATGTCATTTACAACAACTGTTTCTCTTTTAAATTCTCCTCCCGGAATAACCCAAGTTAAAACAGCACAAAAAACAATAAGCCCAAAAATTATAACGTAGGTATGAGGTACTTTCTTTAGCATAACATGGTATTTTGTTTGCCAAAATAACAATTATTGGTTTTGGGCAATGATTTTATTCAGGATTTTAAACATTAAAAATCACTTAATTGAAAACATTCTCGGATTTGTCAAATCAATTTCGTAACTTTTAAAATGCGAAAAAACACATTTTTTTATGAAGATTTTATTAGAGAATATTAAAGAACTGGTGCAGGTTCTCGAAGAACCCCTGTTATTCAGGGCAGGCGTTGAAATGAGTACGGTTAAAACAATCCGGAACGCCTTTTTAATCATTCGCGATGAGCTGATTGATGAATTTGGGAGGATGGATGAGTTAAAAGACAAGTACATGGACGATGACCTTTTAATTGAGATAGACTGTTCCAATCGGCTGGTTTACCCCAGTTATGCAGATTCGCACACGCACCTGGTTTATCCTGGACCGCGCGAAAACGAGTTTGTGGGCAGGATTAAAGGCCTGTCGTATGAAGAAATTGCCAGAAATGGCGGCGGAATTTTAAATTCGGCCAAACGGTTGCACGAAGCTTCGGAAGACGATTTATACAACTCGGCAATGGCCCGCATTTTTGAAGTAATAAAAACAGGAACCGGCGCTGTTGAGATTAAAAGCGGATATGGTTTAAATACTGAAGACGAATTGAAAATGTTGCGTGTAATTCGGAAAATTAAGGAAACATCGCCTATTTGCATACGTTCCACTTTTTTAGGCGCACATGCTATTCCCGAAAAATACAGGGGCAATGCTTCAAAATATGTAGATGTGGTTATTAATGAAATGATTCCGCAGGTTGCCGCAGATGAACTCGCCGATTTTATTGACGTTTTTTGTGATAAGGGATTTTTTTCGCCCGAAGATACCGGCCGTATTTTAATGGCAGGAATGAAATACGGATTGCGGCCTAAAATTCATGCCAACGAACTTGGATTTACTGGCGGTGTTCAGGTTGGGGTTAAATACAATGCTTTATCAGTCGATCATCTTGAATTTATGGGAGAAGAGGAAATTGAACTTTTAAAAAATACTGATACCATGCCAACTGTTTTGCCTGGCGCCGCTTTTTTTCTCAATTTACCTTTGTCGCCGGTACGCAAAATGATTGATTCGGGCTTGCCCATTGTATTGGCATCCGATTACAATCCAGGTTCGGCGCCAAGCGGAAACATGAATTTTATTTCATCACTGGGTTGTATTAAATATAATATGCTGCCCGAGGAAGTGATAAACGCAACCACACTGAACGCCGCACATGCTATGGGGCTCAGCTATTGCCTCGGAAGTATTTCCAGAGGAAAAATTGCCAATTTGTTCATCACTTCCGACGTTGACGGAATCGCAAGCTTACCCTATCATTTTGGTTCAAACCTGATTGAAACAGTAATCATCAGCGGGGAAATTCAAAGTTTTTAGTTGCTGCAATAAATCATATCTGATAAAAAATCAGCTCGCTATTTTTGGTTGTTATTTTAAAGAGAAAATCGTTTCAAATGAAAAAAATCATCGAATGTGTTCCCAATTTCTCAGAAGGAAGAAATATGGCTGTAATTAAGGAAATAACAAATGCCATTGAAAGTGTTGAAGGAATAAAATTGCTTGATGTTGACCCCGGAAAAGCTACCAATCGCACGGTTGTAACATTTGTTGGTTCGCCGGAAGATGTGGTTGAAGCGGCCTTCCGGGGCATAAAAAAAGCCGCGGAAGTAATTGATATGAGTCTTCATTTCGGCGAGCACCCGCGTTTTGGCGCCACCGATGTTTGTCCGCTGGTTCCGGTTTCCAATGTTACCATGGAAGAAACTGTTCATTATGCCCGCATTCTGGCCGAAAGGGTTGGGAACGAGCTGGGAATCCCTGTTTTTTGTTACGAATTTGCAGCTTTTCATAACGAGCGGAAAAGTTTGGCCAATTGCCGGGCAGGAGAATACGAAGGTTTGAAAGAACGGATTTCAACTGAGCGATGGAAACCAGATTTTGGCCCTTCATATTGGTCTGAAAGTGTTGCAAAAACAGGAGCTTCAGCAATTGGCGCACGAAATTTTCTGGTAGCGTACAATATAAATCTGAACACAACTTCAACCCGTAGGGCAAATTCAATTGCTTTCGATATCCGGGAAGCCGGCCGTGTTAAACGCGAAGGTGACCCGGTTACCGGAAAAATTGTGGCCGATGAAAACGGAGAACCGGAAAGAATTCCGGGAACATTGAAAAAAACACGCGCAATAGGCTGGTATTTGGAAGAATATGGGATTGCACAGATATCAATTAATCTTACTGATATATCCGTAACGTCCGTTCATATTGCTTTCGATGAGGTTTGCGAAAAAGCCCGGTTGCGCGGAATCCGTGTTACCGGTTCTGAATTGATTGGTTTGATACCTTTGCAGGCTATGCTCGATGCGGGAAAATATTATCTTGAAAAACAGCAGCGGTCAACCGGAATTTCTGACGATGAAATCATAAAAATTGCTATCAAATCCCTTGGTTTAAACGAACTTGCCCCTTTCGACCCAAAAAAGAAAATTATTGAATATGTAATTGACGAGAAATCAGGTAAATACCTGGTTGATTTTTCGCTAAAACAGTTTGCCGGTGAAACTGCTTCTGAATCTCCTGCACCCGGCGGTGGCTCAATTTCGGCTTATGTTGGCGCTTTGGGAGCTGCCCTCGGAACTATGGTGGCAAATCTTTCGGCCCATAAACGCGGCTGGGAAAACCGCTGGAAGGAATTTTCTGACTGGGCTGAAAAAGGTAAATATTTCCATACAGAATTATTAAAATGTGTTGACGAAGATACAAAGGCATTTAACCAGATTATGAAAGCCTTAGAAATGCCAAAAACCACAATGCAGGAGAGTTCAGTGCGTAAAAATGCCATTCAGGAAGCCACTAAAAATGCAATTGACGTTCCGCTAAAAGTGATGCAGCTTGCACACGGTTCAATGGAAATATTAAAAGCAATGTCCGAAACAGGCAATCCTAATTCGGTTTCCGATGCCGGAGTTGGGGCACTTTGTGCCCGAACTGCTGTAGAAGGCGCATTTTTAAATGTGAAAATAAATGCTGCCGGGTTAGATGATAAGTTATATGTAGGAAAAATTTTGAAAGAAGCTGAAAACATGCTCTATTCTGCAAAAGAATCAGAGGTTGCAATTTTAAAAATTGTGCATCAAAAAATAAGTGGTTAGTTATATTTGTTATGCATCAAACATTAATTCTTTGTTAAAAAACAGCCTGTCTTAATAAAGAATAAAATCTTTATATAATATTTGTCTATTTTTGAACCGAAATCAAAAGTAGAATTTCAACAAAAAAAGATGGGCAATTCTGAAGTAGATAAGAAAAACAACCAGGTACCGGAACCAACATTGCGAAGGCTGCCCGGTTATTTGTTTTTTCTTCAAAAAATAAAGGAAGAAGGAATGCTCAATATATCAGCGCCTGTTATAGGGAAGAGTTTGAATTGCGACCCTACGCAGGTTGTAAAGGATTTGTCTTTTACAGGAATAAAGGGGAAACCAAAAGTTGGTTACAATACTTACGAACTGATTCATGCACTTGAGGAGTTTTTGGGGTTCAACCGAACTAATGAGGCTTTTTTGGTGGGCGCCGGAAATCTCGGAAGTGCACTAATGGCCTACCAGAAGCATCAATCGCTGGGTTTGAAAATTATTGCGGCATTCGATGTCGATAACAATAAAGTAGGACAACTTATTGGTGGAATTTACGTGCTTGATTACAATAAACTGTTTCATTTGGCCGACCGGCTGAATGTAAAAATTGGAATTCTTACCACACCAAACCATGCGGCACAGGATGTTGCCGAAGATTTGGTCAACTGCGGGATTAAAGCCATTTGGAATTTCACTTCGGCCAACCTGGTTTTGCCCGCCAAAATTATTGTTCAAAATACCTCAATGAGTTCATACGCAGCTGTATTGCTGCGACGTTTAACCGATTCAGAATAATAACGCAATTACAATAACCATGAAAAAATCAGAATCAATTTTAGCTTGTTTGAAAAAAATAATAAAGAAATTATTCTTTATTAAATCGGGTGATGCCATAAATCATGAGTGTGAAAAACTGCACAATATGGGCGAAAATATAAATTCGCAGGATCAGGTAAAGTTGACAGAAGAATATGTTGAAAACTACAAGGTCACTACACGTTGGCAAACACTTTGAGTTTGTTGTTAGTTGCTGAATTTAAGCGGCCCGGTGGTAACTTCGGCTCAAGGTGTGGATTATTAACAATAATTTAACGAGGATGGTTAAGGCTAATTAGTTACCCTAAAGGTGTATTGCCCGACCGACAGTTTATAATAATAGGATACAGTTGCTAATTATTTGTTTAATTTATTAAGTTTATAAAAAAAAACATGAGAAAATTTATTATTTCTATTGCAGAAGAGAAGTTTGAGGTTGAAGTTGAAGAGGTATACCCTGACAGGGCGTACACTTCTTCAAAAGTAAATGGTGCAAAAAACGGAGAGAGCAAGCTAAATGTAAAAGAGCCGTTAACCCGGCACAAAACAGGTTCAATAACTATTGATTCCCCTATGCCTGGAAATATTGTACGGATTTTGGTAAACCCGGGCGATGAAGTTTCAAAAGGACAAAAATTGTTTGTTTTGGAATCAATGAAAATGGAAAACGAGATAGGGGCGCCATCTGCGGGATGCGTGGCCGAAGTTAAAGTAAATGTTGGAGATGCTGTTGCCGCTGGGCAAAATATTATGGTTTTGGAATAAAGCTGGTAAACTATGACAAAAATTAAAATTACAGAAACTGTTCTTAGGGATGCCCATCAGTCGCTAATTGCTACACGGATGACGTTAGACGAGATGTTGCCTATTGTTGAAAAGCTCGATGATATTGGTTATCATTCATTGGAAGCATGGGGCGGCGCTACTTTTGACAGTTGCCTGCGTTTTTTAAATGAAGACCCATGGCACCGTCTAAGAGAAATTAAAAAACTGGCGAAAAAAACGCCGCTTCAAATGTTGCTCCGTGGACAAAACTTGTTGGGCTACAAACACTATTCTGATGATATTGTTGAATATTTTATTCAAAAGTCGATTGCCAACGGAATGAATATCATCCGTATTTTTGATGCGCTGAATGACCCGCGAAACGTTGAAACATCAATAAATGCGTGTAAAAAAGAAGGAGGCCATGCTCAGGCTACGGTGTGTTATACAACGAGCCCTGTACATACCCTCGAATTGTTTGTTGAAGATGCCAAACGACTTGAAGCAATGGGAGCTGATTCTCTTTGCATTAAAGACATGGCAGGTTTGTTGCTGCCCTATTCAGCCTTTGATTTAATAAGCTCATTAAAAAAGAACATAAATATCCCGATAGCCCTGCATTCTCACTATACCAGCGGGGTCGCTTCAATGGCTTATATGAAAGCTGTTGAGGCCGGAGTGGACATTATTGACTGTGCAATTTCGCCCCTGGCCATGGGCACATCCCAGCCTCCTACGGAAGCGTTGGTTGCTTCATTGCAGGGAACAGAACGCGATCCCGGACTTGATTTAGCCAGGTTAAGTGAGATTGCTGATTATTTTCGTCCAATCAGGGAAAATTATATTGCCACAGGATTACTTGATACCAAATTGTTGGGGGTTGATGTGAATGCTATGATTTACCAGGTCCCCGGAGGAATGTTGTCGAATTTGATATCACAACTCAAACAGTCGAATGCCGAAAGTAAATACGAAGAAGTATTGCGCGAAGTGCCCCGTGTTCGTGAAGATTTTGGTTATCCTCCGCTGGTTACCCCATCAAGTCAGATTGTTGGAACGCAGGCAGTATTGAACGTTCTGATGGGAGAAAGGTACAAAATGGTACCAAAAGAATCGAAAGCGCTGGTAAAGGGTGAATACGGAAAAACGCCCGGGATTATACCGGATGAAATTATTAACAAGATTCTGGGTGATGAAAAGCGTATTACATGTCGTCCGGCCGATTTATTGCCACCAGAACTAGAATCAGCAATTGAAGCGGTTAAAAATTATACTGAACAGGAAGAGGATGCCCTTTCGTATGCAATGCTCCCTCAGGTTGCCGAGAAATTCTTTAAAGCCAGAAAACTGGGATTTCCTTCTAATGAAAAAGAAGCCCCCATGCCCGTTAAACCTGCTACAATCGAAAAAAATGGAATTGATAAAAAAGTGGTAGCAGCCATTGCAACAACAGTTGCAATCATGGCCAGCGAGGAGGATAAAACATTGAGAATTAAAAATATCCAAAAATACAACCCCTGGTCAATGTCAGCAAGATACAACTATTAAAATATTAAGGGCAGCTTTGGCCAACTTTTAAATTAGTTGGCCAAAGTTGCCCATTTACCTAAAAAAGATTAACGTTTACAGCGCCAGATTAATCACAGTAATCCCAGCCCCGCCAAAATCAACATGTTCATCTTTAAAGGAGCGTACCATGGGTTCGGTGCTTAAGTAACTGCGGATGATCTCCTTTAAAATGCCATTTCCTTTTCCGTGCAAAACACGAAGTTGATTAACATCAAACATAATTGCATTGTCAATAAATTCCTGGATAATTTGGATAGATTCCTCTGCCCGTTTTCCGCGGATATCGATTTCCGATTTAAAAGTGAGCCGTTTTTCCGATAAATTTGATGAAAGCCGGGATCTTCCGGCACTTCGGTTTTTTTCTATTTTCTGAGCTTCGTTGTTGCTCAATCTTTCAATCTGGTCGATGGGAAGCGAGGTAATTAACTGGCCAAAAACAATTACCGCATTTTTTTTATTGATTTCGATGAGGTCGCCAACCGTATTTTGACCAACAATTCTCACTTTATTGCCGGGTTTCATTTCTTCATTCTCCACCGGAATTTCAGGGGGAATCACCGAAACCGGTTTTTTGGGTCGCCGCTCATTTCGTTCTTTTTCCCTCTCCTGAAGTTTTCTTATTTTTTGTTCGATGGATTTATCCTCAGCCGAAGTTTTCTCAACAATCTCATTTTTCAAATTAACCAGATTCTCACGGGCCAGCCTTGTTTTTTCTTTTTCGGCCTGCTCTTTTTTGATTTCGTGTATGGTGTTTTCAATTCGTTTGTTTACCCCTAAAAGTAATTGTTCGGCCTCTTCTTTGGCCTTTTTCATTATCTCTTTTCGTTGCTTTTGGGTTTCCTTCAGTTCGGTTTCATAACTGGCAGCCATTTCATCCAGTATTTTTTCAACCTTTCTTATTTTTTCGCGTTTGCTTTCCCAATACCGTTTATCGCGGTTTATCTGGCGCAGGTTCCTGTCGAAATCGATGTGGCCTTTCCCAATTTTCCCGGTAGCTTTTTCCAGAATATCTTCGGGCAATCCAATTTTTCGGGCAATTTCGAAGGCAAACGAGCTTCCCGGTTTACCGATTTCAAGCTGAAACAGCGGGTTCATATTTTGCGAATCGTACAACATCGCACCGTTTTCAATCCCTTCAGCCGATGAAGCAAAATGTTTCAGGTTGGTGTAATGCGTGGTAATTACGCCAAAAGTGCGCATCTGGTTCAGTTTGTCCAGAATCGATTCGGCAATGGCGCCACCCAGCATCGGTTCGGTCCCGGAGCCAAATTCGTCGATTAAAATGAGTGTGGTTTCGTCGCTGTTTTTTACGAAATGCTTCATGTTCAGCAAGTGCGAACTGTAAGTGCTCAGGTCGTTTTCGAGCGACTGCTCATCTCCGATATCGATAAAAATCCGGCTGAAAATTCCGGTGCGGCTGCCCTCGCTGATTGGTATCAGAAGTCCGCATTGAAGCATGTACTGCAGCAAACCCACCGTTTTCAGGCAAACCGATTTTCCACCTGCATTTGGGCCCGAAATCAGTAATATGTGTTTTTCTGCTGTCAGCCTTATATTTAGCGGTACAATTTTTCGCTTTTCACGTTTCAGCGTTTTCATTAAAAGCGGGTGAATTGCCTGCAGCCAGTCGATTATAGGATTTGCAGAAAAATCAGGTTTAATGGCCGAGAATTCAACCGCAAGCAGCGCTTTTGCACGGATAAAATCTATTTCACCCAGAAAATCATAGGAATAAAACAAATCGTCGAGATAGGGGCGTATATCGTTTGAAAAATCAGTCAGGATCTTAACAATTTCGCGCCTTTCGGCATATTCCAGCTCGCGGATTTCGTTGTTCATCTCCACAATTTCGTTTGGCTCGACGTACGATGTTTTTCCGGTTGACGATTCGTCGTAAATTATCCCCTTCAGTTTTCGTTTGTTGCCTGCCGAAATTGGTATCACTGCCCGCCCGTCGCGGATTGAAACCGTTGCATCTTCTTCAACAAGCCCGTCTTTTTGCGCCTGTTTCAAAATAGCATGGAGGCGTTTCGACATGTTTGCGTGCCGGGTGAGAATTTCTTTCCTGATTTTAGCCAGTTCGGGGGTTGCATTGTCGCGGATTTGCCCGAATTTGTTCAGAATGTTTTCGATTCGGTTGTAAATGTATGGATAGACCTGAACATTGGCAGTTTTCTTTTTCAGCAGTGGAAAGACAGCAACCTCCTGTTTGTTGAAAAAAAAAACTATTGCCCGGATCGATTCGAGCGAGCGTTTTAAATCGAACAGTTCCGAAGTTTCAAGGAAGCGCCCTTCAATCCTGATTTTTTGGAGCGCTTCACGTAAATCGTAAAAATGGCTCGACGGAAAACTGTCGAATTCGCGGACAATCCGGCAAAATTCATCAATCTCGCCCAACTGGGTTGCAATATTTTCGAAATCGCTGGTAAACTGCATTTCATCCACCCATTCAATTCCCATGTTGCTGAGGCATTTCTCGTGCAGCATTTCGCGAATACGGTCGAAACCTATTTTCAGTTCAAAATTATCAGGATAGAATTTTTGCATTGGTTTGTTTCAATTTCTGCGCAAAAATAACTAAAGGAGTTTAAAGTTTAGAGTTTAGAGTTAGAGATTAAGGTCAAATGTTGAAAGTTTCGGGCTTTGTGTTCAGAATTTAAAATGTGTCTAATTTTCAGGCTGTTTGAATTTTACCAGTAAATTATATTTTCATAAACACAGTAAAACGCTTGATGAATGAAATAATTAAATATGGGAAACATGTTAATTAACAGCAAATACAAAAAAAGAAAAGGATACATTCGGAAGCATTAAAACCATTAATGTACTGACCATCAAAAACCATTTAAAAATGAAATCCATATTCACAAAAAAACTTACCCGGTTAATTTAAAAGCCTCCCCTGTAACCCCCAACCGGGGAGGCAAAAAGTGTTTTACGGGGAATCTTGCATATTACTAAATTGTATTAATAAATACTCATATTATGAAAAGAATAAAATTCAGCTTTTTTACATTGCTTGCTATAATTCTATTTGCTACTGCACTTTGTGGTCAGGAAAAGAAAAACAGTTTTAGAATTTCCGGAATTGCAGCACATTATATTGGTATTGAAGATGATGAATTAATAGGATCATACTGGGGATATTATAGTTTTCCGGTTGATAGGGGTTTTGAGTTCTCATATTTCAGACATTTATCGAAAAGTATAGAAATCGGCACAGGATTTAATTACCAATCCGGAAGAGTGGCTTCATATAGAAGTAGTCTCAAAAGGTTTCATTTTTATGAGATAAATATTCCGTTTGTCCTTAAAAAGGATTTTATTTTTAATGAAAAAAGCAGTTGCTTTTTAACAAGCGGGATATACCTTGGAAAAACATATTTGCAAAAGGCAGAAAACCCGGATAGTGCAGGAAACTGGCATGAATTTCCCAGTTTAGATTATCTAGTAAACTATTCCGATGATATCAGTTTTTTGGATATTTATCTTGATGCCGGTTATTCTTTTTCATTATCAAAACTGGGTGAAATATCATTAGCGCCATTCGCTAAATACCGGGCAAATACTACCTGGTTAAATTACCATCAAAATAAATATCATTTTGGAATTAAATTAAATTACTCACTTAAATTTTAACCAAATGAAAAATATCTTCTCTACTGTTTTATTATTAACAGGAATACTTATAAATCAATTATCTTTTTCGCAATCGAACCCCAGGATGCAAAATCCAATTTATGCGCAGACAAAATTTTTTGATGATTTCAAATCCTCTCAATTAAATAGAAGTGTATGGAATGTGGCATCTCACAGCATAGTAAAAGATAAGTATCAAACAAATCTGTTTATTTGGGTTGATAGTGTTGCCACAGTTAATCAATCAAATGACAGTTTAAATCTTTCTATGTTATTTTATCAAAATTACAGAACTACAGATTGGAATAATAATCCAATTACCGCAAATTTTATTGCAGGTTCGCTCGAAACTTTTCAAACCTATAGTTATGGAGTTTATGAGTGTAAAGCCAACTTTGCCAATCAAAAAGGCTCATTCCCTGCATTCTGGCTGATGAGTAAAATGCCGTGTAGTACTTCATACAATAATGAAATTGACATTGTTGAATTAAAATATGAAGACGATACCCCAACTCTCGATAATAATATATTTTACTGGCCAACGAACTGCAATCCTAACAGTGTTGGACACGGTTTTAAAGCAAATACATTTACCTGGGGACAACCACATACATTTAAATGTATATGGTCACCAAGTAAAATTGAATATTGGGTTGACAATACACCTCTTCATACAGTTCAAAATACTGGACAAACTGAGTATCCACAATTACCTCAACGCATTATTCTAAGTCAACAAATTACAATGTTTAACACCACTCAGCCAATTTATGGAATCGTTACACCTCAAACATCAAATTTTCACTGGGTTAGATATCGCGAATTCTTTCTCGCCCCTGAAATCACAGTACCAAGCTTAATTTGTTCATCCGGTACAGCAGTATTAGATGTTGATCCATCTGCATCAAATTTCACGTGGAGTTTAACACCCACCAGCTTATTTTCAGGCAATAAAACTGGAACAGGTAAAACTGCAACAATAACAGCAGCTTCGGGTGCAAGCGGGCAGGGTAAAATAACCTACACTTTCAAAATGCCAAGTGGTGAGCAATTTGAAGCAGAGAAAACCTTTTGGGTAGGCAAACCCAATAACGCCCAAATTGATATGATGGTAATGTTCGGCCAGTCTCCCTACAATATTTTGTGTACAAACACGGAACAAATTATCGCGGCCAGCCATCCTAACGTTCAGCAACAGGGTATCGATTACTTTTACTGGGATTTTGGCTCGTGGGCGTCGTACCATACGGGGTACGATATGGGAGGGCCTGCACCAAACAGCCGTCCCACTTTTTATCTCAGCGGGTATCCGTCATCGTCGCAGGTAATTAAAGCTGCGGCACATAACCAGTGTGGTCACGATGTTTCAATGATAAACGCCAAATCAAAAACTTTTTATGCCCAGAACTGCTTTGGGTACTTCCTCGCGTTCTCTCCCAATCCAGCCGGAGATGAAACCACTTTAACCATAGAGTCCGATTCAAAAGAAGTTATTTTTGATGAAACAACTGAATGGGAACTGGAGGTATTCGACCAGGTTCAAACTTTAAAAGAGAAAAAGACAAAACTCAAAGGCAAAGAACATAAAATTCAAACCGCAGGATGGAAGGAAGGAGTATATTTTGTTAGGGTAAAATACAAGGATGAGATTTTAACAAGCCAATTGGTTGTGAAACAATAAAACAAAGGGACCCGTTCCCTCTGTATTCAACTCAGAAGGAACGGTTTTTTCACACACTTTGATAACCGAAAACACTAAACTCTGAACCCGAAACCCGGAACTGATTTAACTATTCGGCAACTTTTCCCCCGGATATCTGATTGCCCATTCTTTCCAGAACAGTTTTACTTCGTTTTTCATCTCTTTTGAAAGTGACAGAATTCCGAAAAGGTTGGGAATGGTCATCAGTGCAATGGTAATTCCTGAAAGAGTCCAGATAATGGTTGTATCAGTAAACGATGCCAGAAAAAAACCAATTACATAAACAATATGGTAATAAATTACTTTGCTCGATCCAAACAAATAGGTAATTGCCCTGTCGCCGTAATACGACCAACTGATGGCAGTTGAAAACGCAAACAAAAGCAACCCAAAAGCAACCACATATTTCCCATAATCGCCAAACCAGCTTTTTGAGAATGCCACAGTAGTTAATGGCGCACTGTGCAGGAGCGATTTTCCAGAAAGTGTTAATCCGGGTTTGCTTACAAGTCGGCCATTTTTCACTTCTATTTGCCCTGAATAAGGTTGATTGTTCAGCCACACTTTTACTTCTTCGGCTACCGAACGCGAGTGTATAACAGTACGTTGATTTTGAACAACTCCATGGGCCACATTGTAACTGCCTGTGTAAAAATCAATATTTGTTTTGCCAATCAGGAACAAGTGCAGTTTTTCAACATCTTCAGCATTGTTTTCGGAATAGGTTGTATTTAAAAATAACAGGTCAGCTTCCTGGAATTTATTGTCGTATTTTTCAGTCCAAACTCCCGATGAAAGCAAAACCATACCTGTCAAAAAGCAGATAATAATTGTATCAATGAAAGGTTCGAGCAACGCAACCAAACCTTCCGAAACCGGTTCGTGGGCGCGGGCTGCAGCATGTGCAATCGGTGCCGATCCCTGGCCGGCCTCGTTTGAAAACAAGCCCCTGTTTACCCCGCGGTTAAAGGCAAAAGCGATGCTTCCCCCCAAAAAACCGCCAATTGCAGCAGTCCCGGTAAATACATCGCCAAAAATGGCAACAAGCGAAGGGATAATATTTTGATAATTGTAAAAAATAACAGCGGATGAACCGATAAAATAGAATAATGCCATAATTGGAACAAGCCGTGAAGTTACCTGTGCAATACGTTTAATTCCGCCAATAATCACGAATCCCAGCAAAACCGCTAAAATTCCACCTGTCAGCATGTGGTTGATTCCAAATGTTTCGAACATGGAATTTGAAATGCTGTTGATTTGCGGCAGACTACCAGTACCGAAAGATGACAAAACCGTGGCCACTGCAAAAATCACGGCCAACCATCGAAGTTTCAGCCGGTTTTTCATGTAATACATCGGTCCCCCTGAAATTGAACCGTCAGCAGCAATCTCCCGATATTTGTGCGAAAGTGTAACTTCCACAAATTTGGTGGTCATTCCAACAGCGGCAGTTACCAGCATCCAGAACAATGCCGCCGGACCGCCCAAATGGATGGCCAATGCAACACCGGCAATATTACCAGTACCAACTGTGCCAGATAAGGCAGTTGCCAACGCCTGAAAATGGGACATGTCACCAACATCGCCAGCCTTATCGAACTTACCGCGCACAATACGCAATGAATATTTCATGTACCTGAACTGCGGAAATTTCAGGTAAATGGTAAAAAAAAGCCCGGTTCCCAATAACAAAAAAACGAACCATTGCGATCCGCCCACATAACTGTCGATAAATAAAAGTATTTCGTTTATTTTGTTCATTTAAGGCCGTTTTTTAAATTTCTGCTAAAAATAGTAATCTCTTTCAATTTCAACTTACTGATGAATTGTTAAATTGAAAAATTGGAAAATTAAAATTCAGATAAAGTGATTTAAACAGAAATAGTTTAATTTTGAATTGAACTTTAAAAATCATAGCCATGTTACCAAAATTTTTACTCGCCGACAACTCGCTTGAAACACCCGACACCATTTTTGTTGTACACACCGAAACGCCACGGTTTATAATTGAATCGGATATCGATGATTTCTGGAGCAACCAGGCCATTCACTGGATTGACGGCGAACCTGGCGATGAGGAATTAATTTCTGATTTAGTTGAAGCCGCCGAGGAATTTCTCGAAAAAGAATTCGAAAACGAGGATTTGCTGGATGAGGATGAAGAGAAATAATTAATCTGATTAATATTGATTTGGGTCTGGAAACCCAATAGCTATTTGTTCAAAATCTCTGATCCGGGCTTTCTTAATTTGTAATAGTTGCTTTTCAAAATTAAATTTGTTCTACCCCTTTTAAAGTGAGCTGAATCCGTTTTCGTGCCACATCTATTTCCTTAATCCTGACTTTTATATGTTGCTGAAGTTTTACAATTTCGTTGGGATCGGAGATAAACCGGTCGGCCAGTTCCGAAACATGAATCAATCCCGATTCCTTGATACCCAAATCTACAAAAGCGCCGAAATTGGTAATGTTGTTTACAATTCCGGGCAGTTCCATTCCTTCGCGCAGGTCGCTTATCGAACGAATTCCCTCGGCAAATTCAAATATTTTAATTGGTTTTCGCGGGTCTCTTCCCGGTTTTAAGAGTTCGTTTTTAATATCGGTCAGTGTTGGTAATCCAACTTCTGCAGTAACATATTTCTGAAAATCAATTTTAGAAACCAGTTCCTCATTTCGAACCAAATCATTGATTTCGCATTTTAAATCCTTGGCAATTTGTTTTACAATTTTGTAGGATTCAGGATGTACGGCAGAATTATCCAACGGATTTTTTGCATCCGGAATTCGGAGAAATCCGGCCGACTGTTCAAAAGCTGCCGGACCCATTCTTGCTACTTTTTTCAGTTCATCGCGCGAAGTAAACAGACCATTTTCTTTTCTGTAATTGGTTATATTTTCAGCCAAAGTTGGCCCCAATCCTGAAATGTATGTTAGCAAGTGTTTGCTGGCAGTATTCAGGTTCACACCCACCGAATTCACACTCAGTTCAACCACTGAATCGAGACTGTTTTTTAGTTTTTTCTGATCGATATCGTGCTGGTATTGCCCAACGCCAATGCTTTTTGCATCAATTTTTACCAATTCTGCCAGAGGGTCCATTAAACGCCGCCCAATTGAAACTGCCCCGCGAACTGTAACATCGTACTGCGGGAATTCCTGACGGGCAACCGATGATGCTGAATAGACCGAAGCGCCGTCTTCGTTAACTACGTAAACCCGCAACTCGCGGTCGAAATGCAGTCTTTTGATAAAAGCTTCGGTTTCGCGGCTGGCTGTTCCATTTCCGATAGCCACTGCTTCTATTTTGTACATTTCAACCATCGAGCTTAGTTTTTTGGCAGCCATTTTAAAATCTTCCTGCGGTTTGTGCGGGTAAATGGTTTCGTTGTGGAGCAAGTTTCCCTGTTCATCCAAACATACAACCTTGCAGCCGGTGCGATACCCCGGGTCGATGGCCAGAATCCGTTTCTGTCCCAAAGGCGGGGCAAGCAAAAGCTGGCGCAGGTTTTCGGCAAAAACGCGGATTGCTTCTTCATCGGCTTTTTCTTTCGAGAGATTGGCAAACTCGGTTTCAATCGAGGGTTGGATTAAACGTTTCAAGCTGTCTTTTACCGCCATTTCAACATGATCGGCACAGGTATTTAAGCCGGTTACAAAAAAGCGGTTCAGGTGTTCAAGAATTTTGTCGGCATCGGGAGTGATTGCAACGCGCAAAAATCCTTCGTTTTCACCACGGCGCATAGCGAGTAAACGGTGTGACGGGCATTTTTTCAGTGGCTCTTTCCAGTCGAAATAATCGCGGTATTTGGCGGCCTCTTCTTCTTTTCCTTTAATGATTTTTGAAGTTATCACCGCATCGAGTTCAAAACCGCGGCGTACAATATTTCTGGCTTTTTCGTTTTCGCTTATCCATTCGGCAATAATAACGCGGGCACCTTCCAAAGCATCTTCAACGGTTTTAACATTTTCGTTTAGAAATGAAACTGCCCTTGTTTCGATGCTTCGTTCCAATTGCTTCATGATGATTTTTGCAAGTGGTTCAAGCCCTTTTTCTTTGGCAATGGTTGCTTTTGTGCGGCGTTTGGGTTTGTACGGAAGGTAAATATCTTCGAGTTCAACGGCATCGAAACAGTTAACAATCCGGTTTTTGAGTTCGGGCGTTAAAAGTTTCTGTTCTTCAATTGTTTTTAAAACTGTTTCCTTGCGTTTTTCGAGTTCGGTGTATTTCTCGTTCAGTTCTTTAATATTTAAAACCTGCACTTCATCGAGTCTTCCGGTGCGTTCTTTCCGGTAGCGTGAGATAAAAGGAACGGTGGCGCCCTCAGTTAAAAGGGTGATGGTATTTGAAACCTGGTTTTCCCTGATTCCAAGGTTTTGAGAGATTAAATCGATTATTTTCGGATTCATTTCAATGGATTTTTTCAGGTTGCAAAGGTAGAAAAGAAACGGAATTTTGGCTTCTCCGGGACTTTGACTTTCCCAAGTCAAAGAGTTCTGTCGGACTTTGGAAAGTCCGACTCCCGGATACAGCGAAGTCCCGGCCCGATTGTCAGGCAGGCGATTCGTCAATTTAAAAGCGCGGATCGGAATCCGGGGCACCCAATGCTCAAACTTTTTCCATTAACCCTAAAATTTAACGACAGCAATTCGAATACATACAACTATTTTTAAAAATCGTATATTTGAAATAAAAAAGATGAATACAATTGAACTCAAAAATAATCTACATCATTTAATCGATTCAACAAATAACGACCATTTGCTTTCGAAGTTTTATTCATTAATGGTTACTATTAAAAATCAGCCCGAGGGAAAACTTTGGAGCAGACTTTCTCAGGAAGAGGAGGATGAATTACTTCTATCAGATGTAGAATCAAATGACCCGGAAAATCTGATTCCACATGCGGAGGTCGAAAAGAAACACAGTAAATGGCTTTGACAATCTTCTGGTCGAAAAAAGCTGATAAGAATTTCGACAAAATAATCAGATTTATAGATGAAGAGTGGGGAGAATCTGCAACAAGGGTATTTGTTCGAAAAGTTTATGATTTTCTTGAGTTACTCCAGGAATTTCCTGAAATTGGAACTATTGAAAACAGAGAAAGTAATATTCGTGGTTTTGTAATTGTCAAACAACTCACACTTTTTTACAAGATTTATCAAAATAAAATCATCCTTTTAAATTTCTTTGATAACAGGATGAGTCCCAAGAGAAAAAAATACTAATTCAGCTAAAAAGTCTCTTAACGGACTTGAAATTGTATGTTTCAGTTAGCTTTTACCCGAAAGTAGCCGCATTTACTCATTTATATGTAACCCTGACATCTATTGAGTCTAACTCTTTTGGTCACCTTTCCAGGTGCGGCGAATTCTATACCCGATAGTCTGGCGGGCGATTCACCAATTTAAAAGTGCAGTTCGAAAATCCTGCCCGTCCACCTGGCGGGCACGCCAATCTGCAATCAAACTTTTTTCCTTTAAACATTAAACATTAAACATTAAACTCCTATTTTTGCACCTCAATTTGAAAAGATTAAGATACGATGTTTGAGAATTTAAGCGACAGGCTCGAAAGGTCATTCAAGCTGTTAAAAGGCGAAGGAAAAATAACAGAAATCAACGTAGCTGAAACGTTAAAAGACATTCGTCGTGCATTGCTCGATGCTGACGTTAACTTTAAAATTGCCAAACAATTTACCGACGATGTAAAGGAGAAAGCACTTGGACTGCAGGTTTTAACGGCGGTGAAACCGGGACAGTTAATGGTTAAAATTGTTAAGGACGAACTGACTGCCCTGATGGGCGGCAAGTTTACAGATATAAACCTGAAAGGAAAACCATCTGTAATTCTGATGGCGGGTTTGCAAGGTTCGGGTAAAACCACTTTTTCGGGGAAACTGGCGCTGATGTTGAAAAGCAAAAAAGGCCGCCATCCGCTGCTTGTTGCCTGCGACGTTTATCGTCCTGCCGCTATCGAACAGTTAAAAGTGTTAGGCGGACAAATCAATGTTCCGGTTTATACCGAAGATGGAAACCTCGATCCGGTAAAAATTGCAAAAAATGCCATTGCCGAAGCAAAAAAGCAGGGCAACGATATTGTAATCATCGACACCGC
Organism: Prolixibacteraceae bacterium; assembly: GCA_009773765.1. Classification (GTDB taxonomy): domain Bacteria; phylum Bacteroidota; class Bacteroidia; order Bacteroidales; family Prolixibacteraceae; genus Draconibacterium. Next base: position 90,887 of record WTWZ01000001.1, read on the forward strand.
CGGTCGTTTGGCTATCGATGCGCAAATGATGAATGAAATTGCGGCAGTTAAAGCTGCTGTAAATCCCGACGAAATATTGTTTGTTGTCGATTCGATGACCGGCCAGGATGCGGTGAATACAGCTAAAGAGTTTAATGATCGTTTGGATTTCGACGGAGTTATTTTAACCAAATTGGATGGTGATACCCGTGGTGGAGCGGCTCTTTCTATCCGTGCAGTAGTTGAAAAGCCAATTAAATTTGTTGGTACAGGCGAAAAACTTGATGCTCTGGATGTTTTTCATCCCGATCGTATGGCCGACCGGATTCTGGGGATGGGCGATATTGTTTCGCTGGTTGAAAAAGCACAGGAACAGTTTGATTCGGAAGAAGCCCGGAAACTACAGAAAAAGCTGGCTCAGAATACTTTCAACTTTAACGATTTTCTAAAACAGATTAGCCAGATTAAGAAAATGGGAAACCTGAAAGATGTTGTCGGGATGATTCCCGGAATGGGCAAGGCAATGAAAAATCTGGATATTGACGATGATGCATTTAAACACATTGAGGCTATTATTTATTCGATGACGACGAAGGAACGTGAGGAGCCGGCCATATTAAACGGTAGCCGGCGCAAAAGGATTGCTGAAGGCTCTGGAACTAACATTCAGGAAGTGAACCGGTTACTGAAACAGTTTGATGAAACCCGCAAAATGATGAAAATGGTTTCGCAAGGCAAAAATATGCAGCGGATGATGAGCGGGATGCAGCAGCCCGGGAGGAAGTTTTAAAGAATGCCCCCTCCAGCTCCCCCTAAGGGGAGAGTTTGAAAAAAGGAATAAAAATTTCGGACTTACGGCTTCGGACTTCCGACAAATTTTTCAAATTATGATATTGATTGACGGGAAAAAGGTAGCTGCTGAAATGAAGCAGGAGATTGCTGAAGAAGTTATCAAACTTAAAGCCAGTGGTGGCAGGACACCGCATCTGGCGGCGGTATTGGTGGGACACGATGGTGGCAGTGAAACTTATGTTGCCTATAAAATTAAAGATTGCGGTGCGGTTGGTTTTAAATCGTCGCTCATCAGGTTTGAGGATAATGTTGCCGAAGTGGAATTGCTGGCAAAAATAGAGGAACTGAATGAGGATGAAACCCTCGACGGATTTATTGTTCAACTGCCCCTGCCAAAACATATTTCGGAACAAAAGGTTATCGAGGCTATTAACCCGCGAAAAGATGTGGACGGATTTCACCCGGTAAATGTAGGCCGGATGGTAATTGGGCTCCCGGCGTATGTTTCGGCAACTCCGTTTGGCATTGTAGAGTTACTGAAAAGATATAAAATTGAGACCAACGGCAAGAATTGTGTAATTGTTGGGCGGAGCAATATTGTTGGCCGCCCGTTAAGCATTCTGATGTCGCAAAAAGCAGTAAATACAACAGTTACAGTGGCCCACAGCCGAACCGAAAACCTAGGGCAGGTTTGCAGGAATGCCGATATTTTAATTGCGGCAATTGGCGTTCCGGGATATATTAATGGAAACATGGTGAAGGAAGGTGCGGTTGTAATTGATGTTGGCACCACCCGTGTAAAATCTGACCAAACCAAATCGGGGTTCAAACTAATAGGCGACGTACTTTTTGACGAAGTGGCCGAAAAGTGTTCGCACATCACTCCGGTTCCCGGTGGTGTAGGGCCAATGACCCGCGTTTCTTTATTACTAAATACATTATTATCAGCAAAAGGGGAGATTTATAAATAAAAAAATTATTTTTGAACCTGTAACTTAATTGAAAAACCAAAATAAATCAGGATGAAGAGTGTTGATAGTAAGGAGGAAATTAGAAATTCTGACAGTAAATTCAATCAGGAGATTCATTCGAAAGTAGTGAGGGCCGGGAAAAGAACTTATTTTTTTGATGTTAAAAGTACCCGAAATGAAGAGTTTTACTTAACCATTACAGAAAGCAAAAAGAAATTCGAAGACAACGGTAACTTTCACTACGAGAAACACAAAATCTTTTTATACAATGAAGACTTTCAAAAATTCACTGAATGTTTGCAGGAAGTAATTGATTTCATCAATAACAATAATGCAGATTATTTGGAGGGAGAAAAACAAAGTAAACCTGTTGCAGAGGGCGAACCAGTTGCCAATTACTCCCACGTGGATTTTGAAGACATTTAAGGTTTACATTCTTTCGGGCATTTCAATTCCCAATAAATTCATTCCCTTCTTCACAATTCCGGCAACAGTTTCCGAAAGAGCCATACGGAAATTTCGTTGATTTTCATCAGGTTCTGAAAGAATTGAATGTTCATGATAAAACTGATTGTATTCTTTAACCAAATCGTAACAGTAATTTGCGATAATTGCGGGACTGTAATTATCTCCGGCTTCCTCAACTATTCCCGGGAACAGCGTAATCCGCACCAACAAATCCTTTTCTTTTGGTGATATGGAAATCGAATCTGCCGTTTTGTTTACCGAAATGTTGTTTTCCCCCGCTTTTCTTAAAACCGACTTAATCCTGGCATATGTATATTGAATGAAAGTCCCGGTGTGGCCATTAAAGTCAATTGATTCTTCAGGATTAAACATCATATTTTTACGCGGATCAACTTTTAAGATATAATATTTTAAAGCTCCTAAAGCAATCATCCTGAAAGTATCTGCCGCTTCTTCCTTCGACAAGGATTCCAATTTACCTAATTCAGTTGACATATCACGGGCAACCTGCACCATCCCCTCAATTAAATCATCCGCATCAACCACGGTCCCTTCTCTTGATTTCATTTTACCCGAAGGAAGCTCAACCATTCCGTATGAAAAATGAAATAAATCTTTACCCCAGGCAAAACCAAGTTTATCAAGTAAAACAGCTAAAATCTGGAAATGGTATATTTGTTCGTTTCCAACTACATAAACCATTTTGTCTATTCTGTAGTCGTTATAGCGCACTTTGGCAGTTCCAATATCCTGGGTAATATAAACCGACGTTCCGTCGCTTCGGAGCAAAATCTTTTGGTCAAGTCCTTCTTCAGTTAAATCTGCCCAAACTGAATTATCCTCCTTCTGGTGAAATATTCCTTCTTTAACTCCCCGCAATACTTCTTCCTTTCCAACCAGATAGGTTTCCGATTCATAATAAATTTTATCAAAGTCAACCCCAAGTTTTTTGTATGTTATGTCGAAACCTTTGTAAACCCATTTATTCATTGTATTCCAAAGATTCAATGTTTCCGCATCATTTGCTTCCCATTTAACCAGCAGTTCACGTGCGGCCAATATTGAAGGTGCTTTACTTTCTGCTTCTTCTTTCGAAAACCCCTTTTCAATCAATTCTGTTATTTCTGCCTTATAATGCTTATCAAACTCAACATAAAATCTGCCAACCAAATGATCGCCTTTCAAGCCTGAGTTTTCCGGCGTTTTGCCATTTCCCCATTTCAGCCATGCATACATTGATTTACATATATGAATTCCCCGGTCGTTAACAATATTTGTTTTAATAACCCTTTTACCATTGGCTTTTAATATTTCAGAAATTGAAAATCCCAGGAAATTATTTCTGATATGCCCCAAATGAAGCGGTTTATTGGTGTTGGGCGAAGAATATTCAATCATTACTGTTTCAGCTTTTTCATCCGGAGCAGTAATCCCGTAATTTTCATCACTACAGGCCCGAGCCAAACAGTCAATCCAGTAATTTTGCCCAATTTCTAAATTCAAAAATCCTTTTATAACATTAAACGACTTGACAACATTAACTTTTTGCATTAAAAAATGACCTATTTCACCGGCAGTCTTTTCGGGAGATTTTTTTGAAACCTTTATAAAAGGGAAGACCACAACCGTAATGTCTCCCTGCTGATCTTTTCTTGTATATTGAATTTGTATTTCGCTTACTTCAGCAGTAAAATTATAAAGTTCGCGCAGGGCAGATTTAGTTGTTTGTTGTATTAAAGTTTCAATTTTCATTTTTGAATTTTTTAGGAGCGACAAAGTTAATATTTTAAGCCGACTGAAACAGGGTAAAAAAAAAGCCCTGCCACTGGCAGAGCTTTTTAACATTATATTTTAAAACTACGCTTAGTTTTTCTTGACTTTTGCCACTTCCCATTCTACCCTGCGGTTCTTTTTCCTGTTGTCTTCATTAGTATTCGGAACAGCAGGTTTTCTTTCGCCATAATTATTTGAACCAATATATGCATTGTTTACACCTTTTGAGAGCAAATATTTAACAACTTCCTGTGCACGCCTTTCTGACAGTTTCATGTTGTAAGTATCTGTTCCAAGGTCACATGCATGACCACCAATTACAATATTGAATTCTTTGCTTGCAATTAAGGTCTGGACCATTTTATCCAGATCTGCTTTACCTTCAGGTTTCAAAATTGATTTATCAAGGTCAAAATAAATAACCGGAACCACTAATTCTGTCCACTCAGGACAACCGTTGTTACTTGCAGGACCAGGTTCTTTCGGACATTTATCTTCACAGTCAATAACACCATCGCCATCGGAGTCTAACGGACAACCATCGGCATCAACAGGGCAACCTTTTGGTGTATTCGGACATTTGTCTTTATTGTCCGGAACTCCGTCTTCATCGGTATCAGGACAACCTTTGAATTTAGCTAAACCAGGAACAGTCGGGCAATCATCGTCCTTGTCAGGAATTCCGTCACCATCTGTATCAGGGCATCCATTAAATTTTGGATCTCCAGGCTGATCAGGACAATCATCTTTGTAATCCGGAACTCCGTCACCATCGCGGTCAAGCGGACAACCATTTTCGTCAACTGCCACTCCGGGAGGTGTATTTGGACATTTGTCCCTTTTGTCTGGCACACCATCACCATCTGAATCTTTAGCTTTACCAAAGGCGAATTCTACAATACCTGTTAGTTTTAACATGTCGTCACTAACCGTAACCGGATAATTTGGGTTACCATTTGCACCCCTTGTACCTTCTACACCATTGGTAAATCCACCTTCCAGAAATAAAGAAGTATTAGTACTTACAGGCAATTTAATACCTGCGCCCAAATTATATGAGAAACCTTCAGCCTGGTTATCCCACATATATCCTCCACCACCATAAAGATAAGGAAGAACAGCAGACGTTTCTTTCAGCAGCTTCCATCTTAGATTAAGATAAACATCCTGAAAATCAATACCACTGCTTTGGTAACCACCGTTTGAATTTAATCTTAAATCAATTGCGGGGCTTAAATAACGACTGACATAAAACTCATGTGCAAAACCTATCTTTCCCTTTTCATTATTATGGTAAATCCCGGGGCCCAATCCAATAGCCCATTTGCTATCGGCGTTTTGGGCGATTGCGGTTCCCAAAACCATTAAAAATGATAAAAATAAAAGCGTAATCTTTTTCATAATTTAAAGTTTTATTTTTGTTTTTATTTTAAGTGGCAATATATTAATTAAATACATTTTGACAAAACCAATTACTTCAAAAAGCTAATTTTGATGGTTTATTTTTTAACAAATTTATATATTTATATTTATTAAGAAACTTTTAACTGAAAAATTGTTCGTAATTATTGATATAGAAACAACCGGAAACAACAGCAAGTACAGTAAAATTACTGAATTGGCTGTTTGTCAGCATAACGGTCAAAATATTACACACATTTACTCAACGTTAATTAATCCGGGAATTGATATTCCTTATTACATTACAAGTCCAACCGGAATTGATAACAACGAAGAACAAAATTACCGGGAACTCAAAAAACAACAGTCTCAAACTTTTTTAAACCTGTATTTATTGTTCTTCCGTGCCAGGTCCTTCAATGCCAGTTTCCTTGTTTGTGTCATCTTCTTCAGCGAAGTTCAGTAACTCTTGTTGCTGAAGTGCATTATACCAGGATAAAACCTTTTTTATGTCCGAAATGTAAACACGATTTTTGTCATACTCCGGAACAACTTTTTCGAAATACGCTTTAAGTTCATTATCAGATGCTTTTGGAGATATTGCAGTACCGCCATTTTCCATCTGCGAAATTACCTTAAAAACATCCTTTAATGGCATATCGCCATTCTCTGTATAAATTGCAATGTCTTCCAGGGCCGACACTTTTGCCGTGGAATGTACCGGCATTCTTTTAAGTGTTTCCAGCGACTCGACTATAATATTATTCTTTGATTCTGCTACAAGCTTAAAAAGCCCAGACTGGCCTGAAACTGACAATATCCCTTTTAACATGTTTTAAAAATTTTTGACGAATATACAATTTTTGTGTTTTCCCTGAAAAATTCAATCAAAATCAAGTTGGTATTTAATTCCAATTTTTGTCCATCTCCCCGGTTGTTGCACATTTCCGATATCATAATATGATGTGTTTAAAATATTATTTACCGAAACAAAAATATTCAGATTCTTCCAATCATAATTCGCTTTCATACCAAAAACCCAGAATGGATCGTAGTCGGTTTCGTTACCCCAGTTCCCATTTTCAAACTTTGTGTAGGTACCTTCCCTGTCCTGAAACAAAATTTTGAAACATAATTGGATATAAAACCGGCTTCTTCTTTTTCAATATTGTTATACAAATAGTTCAAAGAAATATGATTGGGAAGTTGGTGCCCAAAATGCTCATTTAAATTGAGCTGTATTTGAACTTCACTGCCAAAACTGTTTAACTCGGTAAGGTTTTGTGGCTGCCATTTTTCGGTTTCATTTATCTTAACCCAATCAATAATATCTTTACCTTTTCGGTAAAATCCAACCCAATATCCCTGAATAAATTGTTTGTTCAATTTAAATCCTCCCTCCAGACTGGCTGATTTTTCTGGATTTAAATCTGGATTTCCAATATTGGTTGGGCCCTGGTAATATAAATCTGTAAATGTTGGCATTCGAAGTGAGGTGTTAAATGAAGAATAAAATTTAAACGTTGAAGTAATTTCATAACCAATGTCAATTCCCGGAAAAAAATTAATACCCAGATTGCTCTCTGTAAAATAATTACCTAACAATCCGGCGCTTAAAGTCAATCTGTCAGAATAATACACATGTTCGAGAAATCCTGAAATGATATTACGTGTTTTCGATTTGGTAAATTCCGCATTCTCACCGGGCACTTTTGAAGGGGAATTCATGGGTTCGCCCAGAACGTTGCTTTGAATGTTTTCTGAACGGAATTCGATGCCAAAAGCTGTTTTTCCTGATTTCGACTGAACCCACGAATTTAAATTACCACCGAAAGTATTGGTTAAATGATAATTGTGGGTAGTGTACCATGTTGGGGGATTATCGCGAAAGAGTTCAAATTTGTCCTGATGCCGACGCCAATAAATTGCGGGGGTGAAATGAAACTTTGAATTAGACTCCCATTTCACAGAAGTAATCAGCGATTTTGTTTCTTCGAATTGATTTGGATATTTTGGGGTATAAAAGCTGTTGGCCCCAAAAGATTTTTCTTCAATGCCAACCTGAAAACTCATTTTCCCTTTTTCGATATTCAGCCGGTTTGAATAGAAAATATTGTAAATATCAAAATCGGTGTTATCGATATAACCATCAGAAAGTTTTTTATTGATGGAGAACGAGTTTTGTAATTTTCCGGTATTAAAAGTGGCCGATAAATCAGCATTAAAATATTCAAAAGTCCCGGCGCTCAATTCTAACTGAATGGCATTTGAATTATTTTGACGGGTAACAATATTTATTGCCCCCGCAAAAGCATTTGGCCCGTAAACCCGGGCGGCGGGACCCTGAAGAATTTCGATCCGCTCTATTTGATTTAAACTTACCGGAATATTTAAGTTGTGGTGGCCGGTTTGAGGGTCGGTGATATTGATACCGTTTAAAAGGATTAAAATTTGGTCGAAAGTGCCGCCCCGAACATTAACATCGGCCTGAACTCCTTCTGCTCCCCGCTGCCTGATGTCAACCCCGGCAACATACTCGAGCAAATCCTGAACACTATGGGCCGGCGAAGACTCAATTTCCTTTCTCTCAATCACGGAAACAATCCGTGCCACCTGCGAATATAATGCAGGCGATCGTTGTGCGCTTACCTCAATCTCATCAAGGTTGTATTCAACCTTAACTTCAGTAGTATCCTGTTTGGTTGCTTTCGAACCCATAGGTACCGACAACAGATATGTGGTTGTTAAAACTGAAATAACAACCACCTTATTCATTGACTGGAAAACAGAATATCCTTTCCTCCCCCATTTACTGAAAACTGAAATTTGTTGAGCGCTTTTTTGAATATCTCTACTTTTCATTTTATAAATTTGTCGGCAAAGATATAATTTGAATTGAAACGTACGCAATTCTTAATTTGTTTATGTTTTTTACAAAAGATTATAACAGAATTAGTTAGATTTATGGCAAACAACTTAAAACTAAAAATGTTCACTATGATATAAAGATTTTTTATGCGATATAGAAAAAATCAACAAAAATAAACCTTAAAAGTATTTTATTCGGGCTGTTTACACCTTATATTTGTTTAGACAAATTAAAAATAAACACCATGACTCAAGTTCAATTCAACAACGCCTTACTCGGATTAAGCAGCAAATTACATTATTATGCCCTTAGTTTAACTTCCGATTCAGAAAAGGCCGATGATTTACTGCAGGAAACTTTTCTGAAAGCATTAATCTACCGTGACAAGTTTGCTCAAAACACAAACTTTAAAGCTTGGATTTACACAATCATGAAAAATACGTTCATCAATGATTACCGTCGAAATGTGAAAACGAAAAATACTTTTGATGGTTCAAATAACGATTTTCATTTGTTATTTTCATCTGATAAAGTAGATCCGGGGCCTGACTCTGCGTACAGTTCAAAAGAGATTAACAAAACTATTGACGCCCTTGAAGACGAATACAAAGTACCGTTTACTATGTTTTTAGATGGGTACAAATACAAAGAAATTGCTGAAGAATTAGAATTACCGCTGGGAACAGTTAAGAGCCGTATTTTCTTTACACGGAAAAAACTTGAAAAATCATTAAAAGATTATGCAAATAATTAATAATTTCGAAATGAAATTATTAAAGGTTCTCAATTGAGAATCTTTTTTTTTGCAAAATTCTTCACATTGGAAAAAGCATGAAAAAAATTGCAGTTCATTTAGCCGAAGGTTTTGAAGAAATAGAAGCAGTAAGTATTATTGATGTTTTGCGCAGGGCAGAAATAAATGTAACAGTTGTATCGATGACTGAAAACCTGCATGTTACTGGTTCGCATGGGATAAGAGTAGTTGCCGACCAACTTTTCAACGATATTAATTATGATTTTATTGACATGATTTTATTGCCGGGTGGAATGCCGGGATCAACCAATTTAAACAACCATCCCGGACTCCGGAAACAGATTTTAAATTTTTATGAAAACAAAAAACAGCTTGGAGCAATTTGTGCTGCCCCCTTGGTATTTGGCAACCTTGGAATTCTAAAAAATATAAATGCCACTTGTTACCCGGGATTCGAAAATCAACTTCATGGCGCAATTGTAACCGGCGGGAATATTGAAGTTGCAGATAATATTATAACTGCAAAAGGAGCAGGTGTTGCCATACATTTTGCCTTAAAAATAGTTGAACTATTAAAAGGGAAGGATTTGGCAAACAAACTGGCTGATAAAATGATTGTTGCACGCTGAATTTATTTTTTCTTTTCAGAAATCCAGTTTCTTGCGTTTACAAAGGCCTGAATCCACGGCGCCACCTCATCCATTTTCCGTTCCTCAGGGTAATATGCCCACTGCCAGGGTTTAAAAGCCCTTTCCAAATGAGGCATCATTACCAAATGCCGTCCATCCCCAGAACAAAGCGAAGCAGCAGAATAATGCGAACCATTTGGGTTTACAGGATATTCATCGTGGCTGTATTTCATCGGGATAATGTATTGCTGCTCATTAAACGGCAGGTAGAATTTACCTTCGCCGTGTGCAACCCAGATTCCCAGTTTCATGCCAGCCATATTCCCAAGCATCACCGAATTATTTTCAAGAATATCGACATTGATAAAAGCTGATTCAAACTTACCCGATTCGTTGTGCAGCATTTTAGGCTGAATACTGTGTTCAGGATAAACCAGGCCGAGTTCGACCATTACCTGGCATCCATTGCATACACCTAAACTTAGGGTATCGGTTCTACTGTAAAATTTTTCCAGTGCAATTCTTGCCTTTTCGTTGTATTTAAAAGCGCCGGCCCAACCTTTCGCCGAACCCAGAACATCGGAATTGGAAAACCCTCCCACAAAAACTATCATGTTTAAATCTTCCAATGTTTCGCGGCCAGCGATTAAATCGGTCATGTGGACGTCTTTTACATCCAATCCTGACAGATACATGGCGTACGCCATTTCACGGTCGCCGTTAACACCCTTCTCCCGTATAATTGCGGCTTTTATTCCGGCAGGTTCCCGGCGGTTCAGGCCTATTCCCAAATCAGCCGCTTTCCCGGTAAAACCTTTGAAATCGTATTGAAGTTCAAACCGTTTGAAATTTTTAAAACGTTTAAGCGCGAGTTCAGGTTTTGTTTGTTTCCGTTCGAGCAAATAAGAAGTTTTAAACCATAAATCACGCAATGAATCGATATCAAAATCCGTTTCTGTCCCGAAGTTAATAACCCTGGCTTTCCGGTATGGAACGGGAAATCCTATAGAAACAAAATCAACGCCTGCATTTACCAGTTGCACCTTAACCTCATCGTTATCAGCACATTGAATAACTATTCCCGGATTCTCGCTGAAAAGGGCCTTTACCAAATCCTGTTCGCCAATCCCTGTCAAATCAACTTTCATCCCTCCCTTGTTATTGCTGAAACACATTTCGAGCAAAGTGGTGATTAAACCTCCGGAAGAAATATCATGTCCCGCCAAAATCAAACCCTGTTCAATCAGTTTTTGAACTGTATTAAAAGCAATTATAAATTTTTCAGGACTCGATACCCCGGGGGCGGTTTTGCCAATTTTATTGATTGACTGTGCAAAGGCGCTTCCGCCCAAATCACATTCAGTAAAAGAAAAATCGATATATATAATTTCTTTGCTTTCGTCGTTTACCAAAACGGGTTCAACCACTTTCCGGCAATCCGAAACTTCCCCCGATGCCGAAATAATCAAAGTGCCCGGCGCGTAAACCACGTCATCTTTGTATTTCTGTGTCATCGACATGGAATCTTTACCAGTTGGAATATTTATTCCCAAGGCACATGCAAAATCGCTGGCTGCTTTCACTGCTTTGTAAATCCGGGCATTTTCGCCTGGGTTTTTTGCAGGCCACATCCAGTTGGCGCTGAGCGAAACACTTTTCAAATGGTCAGTAAGCGGAGCCCAGATAATATTGGTCAGCGATTCCGCAATCGATAATTCTGAACCTTTTGCAGCATCAGCCAAACCTGCCACGGGTGCGTGCCCAATTGATGTTGCCAATCCGGCTTTACCCTGATAATCAAGAGTGATAACGCCAACATTATTCAATGGGAGATGCAGTTTGCCTGCACCCTGTTGTTTTGCAATGCGACCTGTTACCGAACGGTCAACTTTGTTGGTGAGCCAGTCTTTGCATGCCACCGATTCAAGTTGAAGTACGTTTTCAAGCAAAGCCTGAATATTTTCAATTTTGTATTCCGGTTCTTCGAAATCGGGAATAACGGTTGTATCTTCCAAAACTGTTTTTGGCGGATTTCCAAACATGTAGCCCAACTGCCAGTCGATTGACTTTTCGCCGGTTTTCGAGTTTTCGAAAGTAAACTGCATATCGCCGGTTGCCTCGCCAATGTTGTAAATGGGCGCACGTTCGCGTTCGGCAATTTTTGTCAGCAACTCAACATGTTCCTGTTTCATAACAAGCCCCATTCGCTCCTGCGACTCATTCCCGATAATTTCTTTCTGCGAAAGCGTAGGGTCGCCAACCGGAAGTTTTGCCGTGTCAATTTTCCCACCGGTCGATTCGATCAGTTCCGAAAGACAATTCAAATGTCCCCCGGCGCCATGGTCGTGAATGGAAATGATTGGATTGTTATCGGCTTCGCTTAAAGCGCGGATGGCGTTGTAAACCCTCTTTTGCATCTCGGGATTGGCTCTTTGAACCGCATTCAGTTCAATGTGATTTTCAAACTCCCCGGTTGCTACCGACGAAACCGCGCCACCGCCCATCCCGATACGGTAATTATCGCCGCCAAGCAGAATTACCCCGTCACCCTTTTCAGGAGTACCTTTCAGGCTGTCTTTTTTATTTCCAAAACCAATTCCGCCAGCGAGCATGATTACCTTATCGTAACCATATTTCTTAAAATTTTCGAAATGTTCAAAAGTTAAAACCGACCCCGTTATTAAAGGTTGCCCAAATTTATTTCCAAAATCGCTGGCCCCGTTTGACGCTTTAATTAAAATCTCTTCCGGGGTTTGATACAGCCAGTCGCGTTCTTCGGTTGCCTGCTCCCAGCTTCTTTCGGCTTCCGTGCGGGGATAAGAAGTCATGTAAACAGCAGTTCCGGCAATAGGCAAACTTCCTTTTCCCCCGGCAATCCTGTCGCGGATTTCACCTCCGGTACCGGTTGCGGCACCATTGAATGGTTCAACGGTGGTGGGGAAATTATGCGTTTCAGCCTTTAACGAAAGTACCGTTTCAATGTCCTTTATTTCGAAAAAATCGGGTTTATCATGGGTTTTCGGGGCAAACTGCTCAACCACCGGCCCCTGAACAAACGAACAGTTATCACGGTAAGCCGAAATTATTTTATTCGGATTGGTTTCCGATGTTTTTTTAATCATCTGGAAAAGTGATAATCCCATTTCCTTTCCGTCTATAATAAATTTACCGTTAAAAATTTTATGCCGGCAATGTTCAGAATTTACCTGTGCAAAACCATAAACTTCGCCATCAGTCAGCGGCCTGCCCATTTCACTTGAAACCCGGTTCAGGTACTGAATTTCATCATCGCTAAGCGCCAGTCCCTCCTGTGTGTTGTACGCAGCAATATCTTCAATATTTAAAATTGGGCTGGGTTGTTTGTTGATGGTAAATATATTTTGTGCCAGATTTTGGTATAACCGCTGTAACATGTGGTCGTAATGCGCATTTTCGTTTTCCACCTGAAAAAACTCTTCCATCCGCAATATGCCTTCAATTCCCATGTTTTGGGTAATTTCAACCGCATTTGTACTCCACGGTGTAATCATTTCTTTGCGGGGACCTACAAACCACCCTTCCAGCGTACTTTCAGAAATATATACCGAATTGGAAAATAACCAGTTTAACTTGTCGATATTTACCTGATTCAATAAATTTGTTACCTGTACGGCGATGATACTTTTGTTTTGAATTCTGAAAAACTGAATCATTTTGCAGTGATTTTGAGTGTAATATGTTTTAAAACACGGGCAAAGATAAAAAATAATCAGCGGCGAAAATTTCAAGTTTTCAGTAGCAGCGTTTTAGTTTTCAACATTGAAAAGTTAAATTGCTTTAATTTTAATTTTGGGGTGTAATTTTATTATTTCTTTGAACAAATCAAAAAATTAAATGTACCGCATTTTTGTACTTATTCTTCTTGTAACTCTTATTTCGTGCAGTGTTCATCGCTCGCTGCAAAAAACATATCTCGGAAAATCACCATCGGTTTTGATAGAAAAATTTGGAAAGCCTAAAACTATTTTAGATTGGGGAGCCGAAAAAGTTTATGTTTATGAAATTGTTACCGAATTAAAAAGTACCGAAATTAGCCAGGCAAAACTTACGCTCGATCCAATGATTTCGCCTATGGTAGAAAAGACTGAACGTTACTATTTTACGGTGAAGCATGAAAAAATTGTGAATGTAAGGCTGGAAGAAGAATACAAGCGGTAAAAAGAATTTTTACATCCAAAACAAACTTGCGGTTCAATAAATTTTATAGTTTTGCACACACGTTTTTTGAAATAAAACATTGCCCAGATGGTGAAATTGGTAGACACGCCAGCTTGAGGGGCTGGTGCTCGCAAGGGTGTGCAAGTTCGAGTCTTGTTCTGGGCACAAAAGGTTAGTTCAAACTACATAAAAAGCGCTTAAATCCAACAGGGAAATTCCTTTGGGGTACATAACATCAGATAGTAAAGGGGTAAACAAAAAAACCGTTCTCTTATTTTGAAAGCACGGTTCTTTTCCAAATAGGAAAAGTATAGTACTAAAAGAACCCCAGTTCCAGACGGGCTTCCTCGCTCATCATCGATTTGTCCCAGGGCGGCTCGAAAGTAAGATCAATATTTACATTTTCAATGCCTTCCACAGCCCGTGCAGCCTGTGTTACGTCATCCATCAGTATATCCACTACCGGGCAACCGGGAGCTGTGAGGGTCATAACAATGTTTGCATTATTGTTTTCATCAACGTCAACATTGTAAATCAATCCCAAATCGTAAATATTTACCGGGATTTCAGGGTCGTAAACCTCTTTCAGGTTATTTATAATTAAGTCGATTCTTTTATCCATCTCGTTATCTCCTTGTTGATTTGAATCGGTGCTATCCTGCAATTTTGTTATAAGCAACAGCATACAACCGAATTTGTTTTACCATAGCCAAAAGGCCATTTGAGCGGGTTGGCGACAAGTGTTGTTTTAATCCCAAATCATCGATAAAATGAAGATCGTTTTCAATTAACTCCTTTGGCGTGCGGCCCGTAACAACCCTTAACAGCAGGGCAACCAATCCTTTAACGATTACGGCATCGCTTTCGCCCCGAAAATTGATTATGCCGTCATTCATTTCTGCAACCAGCCAAACCCTCGACTGGCAGCCCTTTATTAAGTTTTGGCCGGTTTTTTCTTTGGGATCCAATTCTTTCAGTTCGTTTCCCAGCTCAATCAAATAGCCGTATTTGTCCATCCAGTCGGTGTAAACCGAGAACTCTGCTATAATTTCCTGCTGTACTTCTTCTATGGTCATGGTTTTTAATTTTCAGCCTGCAAAGTTCGAAAAATTTTATTTTCTGCCAATCAAATCAAGAACTCTTATTAAATAGGACTCAAAACATCAGTCTCACTTTATTCAAAGCAGCTATAAAAATATCGATTTCAGCTTTGGTATTGTACAATCCAAACGAAATACGGACACACCCGTTAATTCCGAAATGCTGCATAACAGTATCGGCACACAAGTGGCCTGTGCGAACGGCAATTCCCATTTTATCGAGCAGCACCCCTAAATCGTAGAAATGAATTCCTTCGATATTAAACGAAATAACGCTCGATTTTTCGGGAGCTTCGCCATAAATTCTGATTCCCTGTACCTCTTTTAGTTTAGAGGTTGCATATTCGAGTAAACTGAGTTCCCATTCCTCAATATTTTGAAGGCCAATTTCAATTATCAAACCTATGGCCGCACCAAATGCGATTACACTGGTAATGTTTGGTGTGCCTGCTTCAAATTTCAAGGGGAGTTGATTAAAGGTAGTGCCTTCAAAAGAAACTTCGGCAATCATTTCACCGCCGCCCTGGTAAGGAGGTATTTGTTCGAGCCATTTCTTTTTGCCGTACAATACACCCACACCGTTTGGGCCGTATAATTTATGGGCTGAAAAGGCATAAAAATCGGCATCCAGCTTTTGAACATCAATTTGTAAATGTTGCACAGCCTGAGCCCCATCAACAAAAACTGCAACATTATTTTCGTGGGCAAGTTCTATAATTTCTGAAACAGGATTAACCGTTCCCAAAACATTTGAAACGTGCGCAACAGCAATCAGTTTCGTTTTTTGATTAATCAGGGATGGGAGTTTTTCAATCTCCAATACACCCAAATCGTTAAATGGAAGTTTAACAATTTTTGCTTTTTTACGTTCAGCAGCCAACTGCCAGGGAACTATATTGGCATGGTGTTCCATTTCGGAAACGATGATTTCGTCGCCCTCTTTAACAAACTTTTCACAAAACGAATAAGCAACCAGATTCACACTTTCGGTGGTACCTTTGGTAAAAATGATTTCTTCCCTGGATTCAGCATTGATAAAGTTCCTGATTTTGTCCCTCACTTCCTCAAACTGAACCGTGGTTTTGTCGGCCATAAAATGAGCTCCCCGGTGAATGTTTCCATAATAGTCGTTATGAAGTTTTTCTTTGGCCATCAACACCTGAATTGGTTTTTGTGCCGAAGCTGCACTGTCGAAATATACCAAGGGTTTATCATATACTTTTTGATGCAATACAGGGAAATAACTTCGTATTTTTTGAATATCGTAATTCATTTAGTTTATTAACAATCACAATTATAGGAACAATCGTGGCAGCGCGCAACTTCTCCCCTTAACCTTTTCTCAATCAGTTCGTCGATTCTTTCCCTCAGGGTTTCCACTTTTATTTGCTGGACAACTTCATGAGCAAAGGCATTCATCATTATCATCCTGGCTTTTTCTTCATCAACTCCGCGGGTACGCAAATAAAACATGGCCTGTTCGTCCATTTGACCGACAGTGGCGCCATGGCTGCATTTAACATCATCAGCATCAATAACAAGCTGAGGTTTGGTTTGCATGGTAGCCGTATCGGTTAAAAGCAAATTGTTGTTTCGCTGAAATGCGTTCGTTTTTTGTGCATCGCGCACAACGTGTATTTTGCCCGAGAAAGCCCCGGTCGATTTGTCGTCAAGAACATATTTGTAAATCTGGTTGCTCCGGCAATGCGGTTTGGCATGAATTACCTGCGTGAAATTATCGATGTGCTGGTTTTTATCCAGAAATGCCATTCCATACATATTGGCTTCGGCATTCCCGCCGTTGATTAAAATTTTTAAATTATTGCGAATCAGTCCGCCGTGTAGCGAAACGGTGTGCGTAGTTATGTTTGAATTTTTTTCCTGCTGAACAAAAACTGAATTAATACTTGTAGTGCTGTTGTGCTGATTTTGAACTGTATAATAGTCGAAATTGGCGTTTTCAGCAATAAAGATTTCTGTAACCGAATTATTTACATACTGGTTTAAGTCGAGTGTGTGGTCGCAAATAATCAGTTTTGCACTTGCACCCTGTTCAATAATAACCAGGTTTCTCTGTGTTGAAAAAGTATCTTTGTCCGATTTCAGCATGTTGATAATCTGGATGGGGTCCTCAACAATTACATTCTTCGGGATGTAAAGGAAATAACCGTCTTTTGCCATCGCGGTGTTAAACGCAACCAGCGGATCGGCACCTGTTTCCGCTATTTTTGCATAATATTTCTGAAGAATTCCAGGATTATTTTTTGCAACCTTTTCCAAACTTTCCAGAATCGCGCCTTCAGGCAGTTTTCCCGATTTTGTATTTTTTTGGTAAAACCAGCCGTTAAAAAGAAGCGTAAGGTGGGTGTTTAACTGAGGGACATTGCAACTGAAAATCTCTGCCAGACTGGCATCGGTTTCTTCATTTTTATGCAGGAATTTGAAATCGGGCAGAAATTTGGGCTGAAGGTTTGTGTATTTGTAATTTTCGTTTTTACGGGTAGGGATACCCTGCATCACAAAATCCTGAAAAGCCATTTTCCTGTGTTGGTTCAAAACATCCGGCGAATCGGCAAACAGTAGCTCTTTCGCTTCATTGAAGTGGGAAATATATTTAAGCGATAAATCCGTTTTTTCAGTAATAACACTCATTTTAGTTTTCTTTTTTAATCCAGTCGTACCCTTTTTCTTCCAACTCGAAGGCAAGTTCTTTGCCGGCCGATTTAACTATTCTTCCGTCATAAAGCACATGGACAAAATCGGGAACGATGTATTCGAGCAACCTCTGGTAATGGGTAACCACAATTGTGGCATTATCTTTTGTTTTCAGTGCATTAACTCCGTGGGCAACTGTTTTTAGCGCGTCGATGTCGAGCCCGGAATCAGTTTCATCGAGTACGGCAAGTTTGGGTTCCAAAAGCGCCATCTGAAAAATTTCGTTTTTCTTTTTCTCCCCACCCGAAAAACCTTCGTTTACCGAACGGTTGGCAAGGGTTGGGTGCATGTCAACCAAATCCATTTTCTCCCGCATCAGTTTCAGGAACTCGCCGGCATTCAGCTCTTTTTCGCCCCTGTGTTTACGGTGTTCGTTTACCGCTGTTTTCAGAAAGTTAACCATGGGCACCCCCGGAATTTCAACCGGATACTGGAAACTCAGGAATATTCCTTCCTTTGCGCGGTCTTCCGGCGACTTTTCCAGCAAATCTTCACCCATGTAGGTAATTTCGCCTTCAGTTACTTCGTACTCTTCTTTCCCCACGAGCACATTGGCAAGTGTACTTTTTCCTGAACCGTTAGGCCCCATTATGGCATGAACCTCACCAGGTTTTACTTCAAGATTGATACCTTTCAGAATTTCCTGTCCATCGACAGAAACGTATAAGTTTTTAATTGTAAGCATAATCCCCCCTCTTCAGCCCCCTCTAACTCCCCCAGGGGGGAGAACAGGAGCGAATATATTAGATATTTTTTATTTATATATTTTTTCATTTTTTTGTTCTCTTGTTTCTTGTTTTCCCCCTTCGGGGGAACTAAAGGGGGCTTTGGCAGGGAGGGGCTTTATCCCACGCTTCCCTCCAGACTGATCTGTAAAAGTTTCTGCGCTTCTACCGCAAATTCCATCGGAAGTTTATTCAGCACTTCCTTTACGTAACCGTTTACAATCATCCCGATTGCTTTTTCGGTGTCAATTCCGCGCTGGTTGCAATAAAAAATCTGGTCTTCCCCGATTTTTGAAGTGGTTGCCTCGTGTTCAACTTTCGACGATTTGTTTCCTACTTCAATATATGGAAAAGTATGCGCCCCGCAGGTATCGTTCAGCAAAAGCGAATCGCACTGCGAAAAGTTACGGGAGTTTGTTGCTCCCGGCATAATTTTTACAAGTCCGCGGTACGAATTATCACTTTTCCCTGCTGAAATTCCTTTCGAAATAATTGTGCTTTTGGTGTTTTTCCCAATGTGAATCATTTTCGAACCGGTGTCGGCCTGTTGATGGTTGTTGGTAACTGCCACTGAGTTAAATTCACCCACCGAATTATTGCCAATCAGCACACAACTTGGGTATTTCCAGGTTATTGCCGAACCTGTTTCAACCTGTGTCCAGCTAATTTTTGACGAAACGCCACGACAAATTCCACGTTTGGTAACAAAGTTATAAATTCCGCCTTTGCCGTTTTTATCACCCGGATACCAGTTTTGAACAGTTGAATATTTAACTTCTGCACGGTCGAGTGCAATAATTTCGACCACTGCGGCGTGCAACTGGTTTTCGTCGCGCATGGGCGCTGTGCAACCTTCGAGGTAACTAACGTAACTGTCGTCGTCGGCAATAATCAGGGTTCTTTCGAACTGACCTGTATTTGCAGCATTTATTCTGAAGTAGGTCGATAATTCCATCGGGCAACGCACTCCTTTCGGAATGTAGCAAAACGAACCATCGCTGAAAACTGCCGAATTTAAAGCCGCAAAATAATTGTCGGCAACCGGAACGGACTGTCCGATATATTTTCTAACCAAATCAGGGTGCTCCTGTAAAGCGTCGCTGATTGAACAAAAAATAATTCCCTGCTCAGCGAGTGTTTCCTTAAAAGTTGTTTTTACCGAAACACTGTCCATAACAACGTCAACTGCAACACCGGCAAGCAGTTTTTGTTCTTCCAGCGGAATACCAAGTTTATTGAATGTGTCGATCAATTCCGGGTCAACTTCATCCAAATTGGTATATTTTGCTTTTTGAACAGGTGCTGCATAATAACTTATCGATTGATAATCGATGGGAGGAATTTTAAGATAAGCCCATTCGGGCATCTTCATTTTCTGCCATTTCCGAAATGCATCCAGCCTGAATTCGAGCATAAAGGCAGGCTCATTTTTCTTTTCCCATATCGTGCGGACAACATCTTCGTTCAGCCCTCTGTCAATGATATCGGTTTCAATGTCGGTTACAAAACCGTATTTATATTCGCTTTGTGTAACATCGCTTAATATTTTATCCTGATCTGTCATCTGTCCTTGTTTTCTACCTAATAAAACAACAGTAAAGTATAACTGTTTAAATTTTTTGCAAAGATATAAAACAATGGGTAATTTTATCCCGTGAAAAAACTAAAACATACTATTTTGTCTGAAATTAACAATGAGTAAAGAAAAGCAACAAACAAGCATTTCGGAGTTGGGCGAATTTGGCCTGATTGACCGGTTGACTAAAGATATTCAACTTAAAAATAAAAGTACAATCAAAGGGGTTGGCGATGATGCTGCGATTCTGGAATATGGAGAAAAGCAAATTGTCGTTTCATCCGATTTACTGACCGAAGGAATTCATTTTAACCTGATGTATGTACCGCTGAAACATTTGGGGTACAAGGCTGTAATTGTCAATCTTTCTGATGTTTGCGCCATGAATGCAATTCCGAAACAGATTGTGGTGAACATTGCGGTTTCGGGTAAATATTCGGTTGAAGCGATTGAGGAGCTGTACTCAGGAATTCACATGGCCTGCGAAAAGTACGGCGTCGATTTGGTGGGCGGCGACACTACAAGTTCGTTAACAGGATTGACGATTAGCATAACCGTATTGGGCGAAATTGAAAAGGGAAATGCAGTTTTCAGAAGCGGCGCTAAACGAAACGATTTGCTTTGTATTACCGGCGATTTGGGTGGCGCTTACATGGGCTTGCAACTGCTCGAACGCGAAAACGAGGTTTATAAGGTGGATCCAAATATGCAACCACAACTGGCAGGTTATGATTATATCCTTCAGCGCCAGTTAAGGCCTGAAGCACGCGTTGACATTGTTTCGGCATTTCAAAAAATGGGAATCAAATCAAACCCACTTCGATGATTGATATTTCCGACGGGCTTTCATCCGAAATTCATCACCTGTGCAAAAAGTCCGGACTTGGCTGCAGTTTGTACGAAGAGAAAATCCCCTTTGATTTTCAAACTAAAAAAATGGCCGAGGAAATGAACATAAATCCGCTGGTTGCCGCTCTGAACGGCGGAGAGGATTACGAACTGCTTTTTACAGTTTCACTGGCTGATTACGACAAAATTAAAAACGACCCCGATTTCACCATCATCGGGCACATGACCGAAGCTGCTGAAGGAGTGAATCTGATAACCACTGGCGGTTCGGCTATTCCGCTGGAAGCGCAGGGGTGGGTGCATGGAAAGGGCGAATGACAGGCTGGTTTTTACTTTATGGATATTCCTTACAGAATCTCATTAAACTAATAGTTTCGGCCCGAAGTTTTATTTTAGCAAAGGGTTTCATTTCATAATCCAGAAGTTCATCTATCTGTTGGATTTTACAACTGAACGCAAATTAAGTATGGCTTGTCAGCCTGAGATTGGCCACCGTTTGCCACACCGGCAAATACGTTGTTTTACTGCCGATTAATCAAAAACGTGAATGAAAGCCGCACGGTGAAAGGCCTTCCTTACGGATTGTTTACCAGCAATTCAGTTAAATTTTGTTATTCGAAATACTGACAAAAACATTTTCCTTATTTTTGGAGCATTGCAACCAATGAAAATGAAGATAATTACCTTGTTTTCCCTGTTTTTTTTGGTGTTGGCCGTTTCGAATGGCAAAGCTCAGGATGATGACATTGACCCGATGCTAATAAAACTGCAGGCAAGGCTTTTTAGTGTCGGCGACAGCCAGCCGGTTCCTTATGCAAACATCATTAACCCGCGTACCCACAGCGGCACAATCACCGGGAACGACGGCTATTTCACCCTCGAAATGCTTAATATAGATACGCTTGTGGCAACCTCGATTGGTTACCAGCGGGGAATTATTAAGGTGCCCCGAAACTACACCGGTTACGGCACACTCAGTTTTTATATTGAACCTGTACATTATGCCTTGCGCGAGGTAATCGTGGAAGGCGAAAAGCCTAAAGTTGACCTGGGATTTGAGACCGGAACTGCCAGTAATGTCCCCGTTGAATTGCGCGGCGATGCTTTTAACGAAGCGCCCCCTGTTCTTGCCGCATTTTTTAACCCGATTTCGTACTGGCAATATTATTTAAGCAAAAAGGAAAAACGCAAACGAGAAGTGCGCAGGGAAATGATTATTCAGAAAAACTGGGAAATGCACTCGCAAAACTACAATAAGGATAAGGTGATGATGCTGACCGGAATGAATGAAATGGAAGCCGACTCTTTTATGGTTTGGTTCAACAGTCAGGATATTTTGCCCTATTTGTCGTCAGAATATCAGGTACGTGCTTCAATAAACGAGTTTTTTCATTATTACAAGATTGAAAAAATGCAAAGTGGTTTTCCCCAGCCCTCTCCGAGGGAGAGAGAGTAAGAAAAGGCCTCCCTTAATCTCCTCTCCTTCCAAGGGATCGGGGGAAGCATTAAAGTTCTTTCACTTTCAAATTCCGCCACTTTACTTTTATGCCGCCGCCATCGTGAATCTGCAGTGCAATTGCGCCTTTTCCGCCAGCAATTTTTTCATCGGTGATGTCAACCATTTGCTGACCGTTAAGCCAGGTGGTAACATGACCGCCAACAACGCGGATTTTCATGTGGTTCCACTCCCCCATTTTCAGGATATTTTCCTTTTCATCTGGAATCTGAACCAGCCATCCGCGCCCATACGATTCATAAATACCGCCGGTGTCGTGGTTTGGCGGGGCAACTTCCACCTGCCAGCCACTTACTTTTGTTCCATCGAAAGTAGAACGAAAAAACACACCGCTGTTACCGTTTGCTTCCTGCTGAAATTCGACATCAAGTTCAAAATCGTTGTAAATTTTTTCGGTCGAAAGGTAGCCGTATCCTTTGTCGGGGCCGCTTTCGCATACCAGTAACCCATCTTCCACATGCCATTTTTCAGTGCCGTGGATTTTCCAGCCTTTCAGGTTTTTACCATTGAAAATTGATTTTCCTTCTTTTCCTGAAGCAAAGCCAGAAACAGAAATAATTACGGAAAGAATAAC
Organism: Prolixibacteraceae bacterium; assembly: GCA_009773765.1. Lineage (GTDB taxonomy): Bacteria > Bacteroidota > Bacteroidia > Bacteroidales > Prolixibacteraceae > Draconibacterium. The sequence continues at coordinate 113,775 of WTWZ01000001.1, forward strand.
TACAAAAATGCTTTTCATAATTGACAAAATTTTAGATTTCTATTTTTTTTTGAAAAGTACTAAACTGAACAGAATGGTGCAAGCATATTTAAAAATATACTTCCACTGTAACACTTTCTCTGTCGAACCCTTTGGATTTCAGGATTTCCATGGCGTCGAAAATCATATCGCTGTTTCCGCAAAGGTAAAAGCAGGTGTTTTTGGCAAATTCCACTTTTTCAAGATATTCGGTTAAGCGGCCATTGAAATCGCCTTTTTCATCGCGCGATGCACAAACTGTAAACCTTTCTCTGTCGTAATCATCAATTTCGTAAGCTTCGCCGGCGTAGCGTACACCGAGAATGATTCTGTAATTCAGGTCAGGATAACTTTTAACAATACTGTGAAAAGGGGCAATTCCGGTTCCGCTGGCGACAAAAACGTGCTGGTGGGTGTGGCGTTTCTTTTCGTCGAGGCCAAACTTCCCAAATGGCCCGTGAACTTCAACCATGTCGCCAGCTTTCAGGTGTTTCAGTTTTGGCGAAAAGTAACCGCCTTCAACTTCCTTTACCAGAATCTCCAGATTATCGGCTTCCTCCGGACTGTAAATGGAGTATTCGCGGCTCTGATAATCGCCCATAATTGATAGGGAAATATGTTGGCCGGCCACAAATTTAAAGCGGCTTTTGGGCATTGAAAGGATAAATGTATTTTCGGTGAGTTGCCGTAAATCCAAAACTTTGTAATAACTCGTATCTATTTGCAAATCTGTCTTCATATCAGTTTCCCTGCTGTATTTTTCAAATTTTTGTGCAAAAATAACAGATTAAACAATACCGGACTTTTAAGTATGTTTTTTTATTTGCTATTACCCGGCATTTAACCCGTTTTTAATACAATTTCTCAATACTGGAGCGTATTTTACTAAACATGTAGTTTTACAGTTTCAGATAAAAATCGCGGACCATCAAATTAAACTCTTCGGAATAATTCTTTCCTGATTCATTAAAAACCGACATTTGCGTTTTTTGCAAATCCTTTTTTTGTTTACTAAATTCCATTAAACTGCGGTTTGGTTTTTTATCGGGGAAAGGTTTTACTTCAGTTAAACGGTTTAAATACAGGTTTACCATTCGTGCTTTTTCAATGAATTCAGATGTTGAACCCCAGGATAAAATCAGCGACAGTTTTCCGCTTTCGCTGAGTAATTGTATTGCCCCATCAATAATCTCCCCAAATGGAAGCAGGTGATTGTGCCGGGCCATCGACAAATGTGGATTGGAGTTTTTAATACTGTTTGAAAAGAACGGCGGATTAGTTACAATAACATCGAATTTGGTTTGTGCATTTTCTGCAAAATCCTGAAAGGAGATGTGTTGAATTGAAATCCGGTTTTTCCAGGGTGAATTTTGTACATTTTGAATAGCTTCTTCAGTTGCATTTTTTTCAATTTCAACGCCCGTGATAATTGCATTGGAACGTTGCGCAACCATTAACGAAATTAAACCGGTGCCGGCACCAATATCCAATACATTTCTTGCGCCGTTAATTTCGGTCCAGGCCCCTATCAAAACCCCGTCGGTATTCACTTTCATCGCGGTTCTCTCCTGGTGAATTCTGAATTGTTTAAACTGAAAATAGTTGTTTCTGCCCATATTAAAATTTTTCAAAAGCACCAAGTCCGAATAGCGCAAAATCGTATTTAACGGGGTCTTCCGCATCAAAGTTGCGAAGTGACAGGGTTACCTCCTCCACTGCCTGCCAGTCGTTTGATTTACGGTGCAACAATCCCAGCTTTCGGGCCACATTTCCCGTATGTACATCGAGCGGAAGCATAAGCGCCGATTGCGGAATTCCATTCCACAAACCAAAATCCACTTTGTTCTTATCATCGCGCACCATCCACCGCAAAAACATATTCAACCGTTTTGCCGAAGCTCCTTTTTCAACATTCGAAACGTGCTTACGGCTTCGTTCCCCGCCAATTTCAAAGAATATCCGATAAAAATAGTGCAGTGCCGATTTTACTGAAATTTCTTTTTGAAATCCTACTTCAAAAACCGTTTGCAAACCTCCCTGGTTTTGATAAATATTTTTTAATGAGCGGATGAAATACACACAGTCGTTTCCATTAAAAGTGCGATGAACAAAGCGCTCCAGGTTTTTTAATTCAGAATTTGATGAGCGGATTACAAAATCATAGGGTTGACTGTCCATTAAAGCCATCAGTTTTGTTGCATTTTTAATTATGGAAAGTCGGTTTCCCCAGGCAATGGTTGAGGTTAAAAACGCTGCTATTTCAATATTCTTTTTATCCGAAAAGTTTTTGGGAACTTGAATTGGATCGGTTTCAATAAAAAAAGGCTGGTTATATTTGAGTACTTTCTCGTCGAGAAAAGATTTTAAATCAGGGAAAGAGTCGTTGGTTGCTGGTTGCCGGATACTGTTCACTGGATGATGGATACTGGATGATGGATCAATCATTACCTAATTTTTTATTTATGAATTTTCTTCATCATTCATTAATTATAGCATTCCCGCATTAATTCTCCGCAATTACCCCGTCTTTAATGTGAATAATCTTATCCGAGCGGTCGGCAAAATTATCGTCGTGTGTAACAATAATAAAAGTTTGCCCGAAATCGTCGCGAAGTTTAAAAAGCAGTTCATGCAATTCATGGCGGTTTGCCGAATCGAGGTTCCCCGAAGGCTCGTCGGCCAGAACAACTGTGGGATTATTGATTAGCGCCCGGGCAACTGCAACACGCTGCTTTTCACCCCCGGAAAGTTCTGAAGGTTTGTGTTCCATTCGGTCATGCAAACCTAAATATTTCAATAGTCCTATCGCTTTTTTTTCAGCTTCTGATTTTGATTTTTTGCCGATGAATGCAGGAATACAAACATTTTCGAGCGCTGTAAATTCGGGCAACAGGTGATGAAACTGAAAAACAAACCCAATCTCCTTATTGCGGAATGCCGAAATTTCTTTTTCAGAAAAGGAAGATACATTCCGGTTATTGTAATAAATGCTGCCGCTGTCGGGGTTGCTTAACGTTCCTAAAATTTGAAGCAATGTTGTTTTTCCGGCGCCGCTTGCGCCAACAATCGAGTATATTTTGCCCATTGGAATTTCAAGGTTAATCCCTTTCAAAACATGCAGGGCCCCAAAAGATTTTTTTATGTTTTCAGCTTTTATCAAATGATTAAATGACTAAGGATTTAATCCTGGTATTTTTCGGTTATCCCGTTTGTAATATCCTGTGTGTCCTTGCTTACCGATGTGGTTACTTCTTCCATCCCTTTTTTAATTTCACTGGTTTCCTTGTTAACCACCGAAGTAACTTCGTTTAAATCTTTTTTGATATCTGAAGTATGTTCGTTGATTTCGCGTTGTATTTCGTTGGTCGCCTTTTTAAATTCTCGCAATCCCTTTCCCATGGTTTTGGCAATATCCGGAATAGCTTTCGACCCAAAAAAAAGCAGGGCAAGCAACATTACCAATACAAGTTCCCCTCCGCTTATAAATAAAATATAGTTTATCATTGTTGTTTTTTTAAAACCTGACAAATATACAAATTGAGATGCTGATTAAAACAAAATAAAATTAAAAAACCTTATTCAACCAGCCGTATTATAGTGGTTTAAACTTTTTGCGCAACTTACTTTCTTAAAACGATATTGTCCTTGTATTTTTCATTATAAATTTTCATAATCAAAAATCCAAATAATATGGCAGTCCAGAATGAAAATAAAGAATAAATCAAGGCTGGTTTTGCCATTTCTTCATTATTAAGAAGTGTTCCTGCAATTAAAAGGGCCAATGTAGTATTCTGTAAAGCCACCTCAATGGCAATGGTTAAAGTATCACGGATTTTAAGTTTTCCAACTTTGCCCATGAATATACTTAAAGCGAAACTAACAATATTAAAAATTATTGCATACGGGAAAATTTCAACTATATCATTCAAATTGATCCCCGAGCCACCATATTCATGGCCTGCAAAAAATTTTATCAGGTAAATAAGCGCCAGCAAAATAATCATTATATACTTCAGCGGTTTTTGTAAAAAATCTGCTATAAGCGGTTTCATGGTGCGGACTAATATACCTAATAGAACTGGCAAAAGTGCGATTAAAAATATTTGAGTTATCGATCGTAATATCGGGAGGTGCAATTCCGCTTCCTTTTCCATAAAATACCACAATGCAAAGTTTACAATAATTGGTATTGTGATTAAGGTAAGAATACTATTGATTACAGTTAACGATATTGATAGTGCAACATTTCCCTTAAACAAATAAGTTACAAATCCGGAGGTTGTGCCACCGGGACAGACTGCAAGTATCATAATTCCTACTTTGAATGTTGCAGACATATTAGAAAAAAGAAGAATAATAAAAGCAATTAATGGTAATGAAATCATTTGTAACCCTAACCCTATAAAAAAGGCTTTTGGATATAGAAAAGTATTTTTAAAATTTGAAAGCGTTAATGTCAATCCCAGCCCAAACATGATGATAGCCAAGACAATACCAATGAGAATATCCATATAGGAATTTGAAAGTGTTTCCATTTTTAATTTACTTTTCCCGAACAACTATCATAAAAAATGAACCTACCCCGAGAATTCTTTGTTTCTCTTCTCAAAATAGTCCAATTCATTTTTGTTTATTAAAAAATCCTCATCCCCTTAATACGGTTTCCCATTGAATTCTAATTATAGTAACAGTATCTTAAAAAAATAAAATTGGGCTGTCCATTTTGACTGAAACAGCCCTTTTAAATTATTATTAAAAACTGATTGATTAACCGGCTTTGGCAACCAGCTTTTTAACGCGGGTTGAAAGTTCGTAAACAATCGGTGATGCAACAAAAACTGAAGAATATGTTCCTACTCCAATTCCCACGAGCAACGCAAATACAAAACCACGAATATTTGCCCCACCAAAAATGAATATAATTAGCAATACCAATAATGTTGTAAGCGAGGTGTTCAACGTTCTGCGAAGCGTACTGTTCATGGCATGATCCATATTGTCGTGCAACGTGCGTTTTGGGTGGATATGCAGAAATTCGCGGATACGGTCGTAAACAATCACAGTGTCGTTTATTGAATACCCGATAACCGTTAGAATAGCCGCGATAAATGCCTGGTCGATTTCGAGTGAAAATGGAAAGACCCCATGAAACAAAGAGAACATTCCAAGCGTGATTATGGTATCATGTGCCAGCGATAAAACACCGCCCATACCATATTTCCAGTTGTTGAACCGAACCATAATGTACAGGAAAATGGCGAGGAGAGAGATTACAATTGCAATTATCGCATCCTTTTTAATATCATCAGAAATGGTTGGCCCTACTTTTTGCGAGCTTGTACGGTATTCGGTAACAAATTCGTCATAATCAACATTTGCAAGAAAACCGCCGCTAACCAATCCCCTGTAAAGGGTTTCTTCCACTTCGTTGTCCACATTTTCCGACAAGTCATCTATTTTATACTTCGTGGTAATGCGGACCTGGTTGTTAGATCCAAAGGTTTTTACTTCGGGCGAAACGCCAAATTCAGCAGCCAGCGCTTTTTGAACATCGGCAACTTTAACATCCTGATCAAATTTTACCGTGTATGTGCGCCCTCCCTGAAAATCAACGCCCAGTTCAAAACCGCGAACTACAAAAGAAAGAATGGATAATGTCAACAGTGTTCCTGAAATGATATAGGCAATTTTCCGTTTATCGAGAAACTTGATTTTTGGATTGACCAGCCAGTTGGAAGTGATTTTTGCTGTGAAAGTTATCTTCTTGCTTTTTTTCAATTGCCATTCGAAAATTAAACGGGTGAGGAAAATAGCTGTAAAAAGCGAAGTTACAATACCTACCATCAAAGTTGTTGCAAAACCCTTAATCGGGCCCGAACCAAATACATAAAGTACAATACCGGTAATAAGCGTGGTAACCTGTCCGTCGATTATGGCAGAATAGGCATTTTTATAACCATCGGAAATTGCAAGGCTGATTCCTTTCCCCGCCCGTATTTCCTCCTGTATCCGCTCGTAAATAATAACGTTGGCGTCAACGGCCATACCCATGGTAAGAACGATACCGGCAATACCGGGCAGTGTGAGGACAGCGCCCAGTGAAGCCAAAACCCCGATTAGGAAAAACAAGTTCGCCAGTAGTGCAATGTTTGCCGAAAGGCCTGCTTTTTTACTGTAAAAGAACAACATGTAAGCCAGTACCATTACAAAAGCCACAACAAACGAGAACATCCCGGAACGAATGGATTCCTTTCCCAGTGAAGGACCAACAATCTGTTCCTCAACAATACGGGCCGGCGCAGGCATTTTGCCCGATTTTAAAACGTTGGCAAGGTCTTTCGCCTCTTCAATGCTTTCCAAACCGGTGATACTTGAGCGACCACCCGAAATTTCATTCTGAACGGTGGGGAAAGAACGAACATAGTCGTCGAGAACAATGGCAATCGATTTTCCTATATTTTCCTTGGTCATGCGCTGCCATGTTTTGGCGCCTTCGCTGTTCATGCTCATTGCCACTTCAGGGTTCGAACCCAACTGGTCGAAATCCTGACGGGCGTCGGTAATAACATCACCATCGAGCGGCGCCCGGCCATCGCGCGATGTTACTTTTAATGCCACCAGGCGATAATAATTTTCAGCTTCATCGGCGGGTTTGGCTGTCCATCTGAAAATCATGTTCTGCGGGAATAAATTTTTTACCTGCGGGTGGTGCATATATTTATTAACCTGTGCAGTATCTTTAAAATGGGCCATGCCTACAATTGGCCCGGGATATAATTGGCCTGTCTGGTCGGTGCTGGGATTTAGCAGTGCAAAAAGAGGGTATTCCTTTTTGAAATCGGCAAGATTATCAACCGATGAAGAATCAGGATTTGTAGCGCCTGCCATTTCATCAAGCAGTGAACTTTCTGTTGTTGTGGTGTCGGAAGCAGCAGTTTCAGCCGCTACAGCGCTGGTTGAATCAGTTGCAACCGGTTCAGTGCCTGTGCCCTCCATTTCCCTAATTTTTTGGTTTGCGGCAAGCATATACTGGTACACTTCCTGGTTTTCGAAGGTTTCCCAAAATTCGAGAGTGGCAGTTCCCTGCAAAAGGTTACGAACCCTGGCCTGATCTTTTACACCAGGCAATTCAATCAAAATACGCCCTTTGGTCTGTAATTGCTGAATGTTTGGCTGGGCAACGCCAAACCTGTCGATACGGGTGCGCAGGATATTGAAAGAGTTGTCGATAGCTGCATCGGTTTCTTCCCTGATTACATCAAGGACCTCAGAGTTTGTTGAATTAAAGTTGATCCGGTCGCGCAGTTCCATAGTATTGAAAACTGAAGCCATTTTGGCATTCGGATCAATTTGGCCGTAAGCTTCGCCAAACAATGTAACAAAGTCTTTCTGACTGTTTTTCTGAAGTTCGGTTGCCCGGGCAAGTGCAGCATTAAATGTCGAATCGTTGTTGTAATCTGCCATCGCTTTAACAAGATCGACTACCGAAATCTCCAATGTAACGTTCATGCCGCCTTTAAGGTCGAGGCCGAGGTTCATTTCCAATTCTTTAACCTCTTTGAATGTAAATTTTTTCAGGCCAAAGAAGTTATAAACCACTTCGCCCGAAATTGAATCAAGGTATTGAAATTCTTTTTCAGGATTACCTTGTGCATATTCTATGGCGCGTTTTTCAATTTGTTTCGCTTTCCAGGTAAAAGCTAACTGGTAAATACAAACTGCGGCCAAAAGAACAGCAAATGTTAAAATTGCACCTTTGTTTTGCATTTTAATAGATTTTTAAATGATTATAAATTGATTATTTATTTTTTGATTTTCTTCCAAATTGCATTTCAAATTGTGAAGATTACGGATTTTGAAAATCAGTTTCCCAATACACGAACGTACCGGAATATTTATGAATTCAAAGGATCGTCGGGGATTGAATAAAAATAATTCTTAAATGCCAGGTAATGATAGGTATTAATAAGCGGTGTTGTTTGCGTTTGTACTTCGTCTTTTAAAACCAGGAAATTGCGTAACTGATAATACTTTTGAACGTATTTATCGTGTGATTTCAACTGGGGTTTTCTCACCACTGTTTTACTGGCAGAATCTTTTACACCCGTATTTATGGTTTGGTTAATCAGCAAAATTGAACCCTGCTCTTTATCATCCTCAGGCAAACCGGTTTCAATTTCCTTAACATCAACCCGGTTATTATCAAAATAAAAATCGAATACCGCAGCAATGCCAACCACAGCCGCAAAAAGCGCCAGTTTCAGTATTACTTTTTTCGATATTTTCATTCTGATATTCATTTTACATTTTCCTTTTTTTCTCCTCTCCTTTGGAGAGGCGGGAGAGGCTTCTTTTTCTTAAGCGGGGCAAATATACCGAAACATTTCAGGTTTGCAAAAATGAAGTTTGTTAATTTGAAGCCGGAAACATATTTAAAAATTTAGAAGTAGTTTTATGCTGATAGATACGATAATGTGGAAAAAAGGAAGATAAAGTACATGAACGTATTGGCCTGGCAAAACAAAAATACCCCTCTATTGGGTTGGCATACTGGCTGGTAAACACAATAAGGCATTAAGGACAAATTTACCTGATCCATGTTTAATGCCTTTTCCATTTTTACTTCCCTCTTTTTCTTTTCACCTTCATTCATGCATTATTGCATTATTACATTATCGCATTCCCGTATTATTTTACCGTAATGTGAAAACACCTTTCCCTTCTTTCGGTTACTACAAGGCAGCGGCCTTCCTTACGCAGTTCGCCTATTACTTCAGATAATAATTTAATGGCCGGGCCATCGGCAATTTCAAAGTCTTTGTCTAATTTCGGTTTGCTGAAAACCCTGGCATACGTAATGTCGAAAGTGGTTCCATATAAATGTGAGGTATTCGACGATGCGTTGACATTCGACCGGCTTAGCCGGCGCTGGCTTTCGCCAGTTCGAAGCAGTGAAGTAATTTGATAGTAGCGGTTTTTCAAATTTTGTTCAGCCAGTTTTTGCTGAAAACGCTTGCCAATATCATCCAGTAATTTTGCGGCTTTAGGAGTAAGGTACGGATGCGAATGTGTCAGCTTATCAACCACATAGTAGTTATTGTTTTCAATTTCTACCAATTCTCCCCTGGACAAATGTTTCCCAACATTTTCCTTGAATTCCTTGTCTGATTTAAATCCCTTTATTCCGTTCGCTTTTGCAAGTTTTAAATGTAATTCGTTTAGGTCAGAATACTTATCCACGCGAACCATCCCAATCATTTTGGGTTCCGGAAGTTCATCAGTCCCGTCATTTGGTTTTCGGTTTGGGATTACAATTATGGCAGCTACAATTATAACTATCGCTACCGAAAAAATCAGGAGCTTCTTTTTAACCCCCTTTTTTAGCCTGTACTTTTTTTTCCGCCTTGCCGCAGGTTTTATTTGATTCCCTTTTGTTTCCATCATTTTACATACAATTCAGGAGAATTTGTTTTGGCAAAATAAGGCGAAAAAAAACCGCTTGCCTATACTGGATACAAAAGTTATAAACACACTTTTGTTAGCCGGCAATTCAAATGGAACCGCTGGTTAAATAAAGTCTTGATTTTAAACTAAGTTCTGATTACAATAAACCTATTTTATTTCTGAAATTTTTACTGCCCATGCCAAATCACATGGCGGGTTTTTACGAACCGGTTCAGGAATAAATATTTTTACGCCCTTTTCAGTGTTTGTCCATTTTAAACTTGTTTTTGACCCCAGTAAATTTAGTTTTGCATTTGTGGCCGCAAAAATACCCTCAACCACAAAAGATTCTGGAAGGCCGGCGTTATTTTGTTGTTCAAGATAAATGGCATAAACTGCCTTAGTTTCTTTTTGTTGTGACAGACAAATATTTCCCGTTTTATAAGGTGCAATTGCCCGCGTTGAATAAATTGCCTCCCCGTTCACGTTAATCCATTTTCCCATTTCCTCAAGTAGTTTGTATGCATCTTCAGGCCAGGTTCCATCGGGTGCGGGGCCAATATTATAAAGCAAATTTCCTCCTTTTGCCACAATGTCAACCAACATGTGGATGGCCTGTTTTGGGGTCATAAATTGTGGGTTTGGAACCCATGCCCAACCGCCGCCGGCAATAATACATGATTCCCACGGATATGGCAGTTGTTTATCCGGAACACGGTTTTCGGGAGTCAGGTAATTCTGGTTTGCCCCTTGCACAGCGCGGTCAACCACAATTAGCCCGGGTTGCTTTTCACGGGCTTTTGCTGCAAGTTCATCCATTCGAATGTCCTGATCAACAATCCGGTTTTTGATAAAGCCGGTATTTGTTTCTCCAAGTTTTGATGCATAAGCGCTTTCATAAATACCTGCCGGCTTTTTCGAAACCCAGCCGCCATCGAGCCACAGAATGTCCACCTTTCCGTAATCGGTCATCAATTCCATAATCTGATTGTGGGTAAATTCAACAAATTTCTCCCATTTTTCAGGATACAAGCCGGGATCGTAATTTACATTCCGGTCAAGCGGCGGAAATTTCGGATCCCAGTAATATTTGCTGTTCCAGTCGGGTTTCGAGAAATAGGCGCCTGCCCACAAACCTTCGGCGCGGAAAGTATTGAAAATTTCTTTGGTTACGTTGGCCCGGGGGTTTATGCTAAACGGTGTTTCCTTCGATGTAATTTTATAATCGGTGTATTTCGAGTCGAACATACAAAATCCATCGTGATGTTTAGTGGTGAAAACTACGTATTTCATGCCCGCATTTTTAGCGGCAGCCGCCCATTTTTCGGGTTCAAAATTTATCGGGTTAAAACTCAGCTTCAGGTTTTCGTACTCTTTTTTATACGTGAAATAATCGTCGGGATTGGAACCTTTCCGGCGTTCGCACCAGCCGTAATCCTCGGGACAAATCGACCACGATTCAACAATTCCCCACTGGCTGTAGGAACCCCAATGCATTAAAAGGCCAAATTTCAAATCCTGCCATTCTTCGAGTTTTTGTAACACTTTTTCATCGGTTGGCCAAACGTAGCCAGTAACTTCGTGTTCGTATTGTGCATTGGATATCAATGCAAATAAGATGGGGATTATAAGAATTAGTTTTTTCATTGTATTAATTTTTTAGCTTTTAACTTTGATTATTGAGATGAATGATTATCACTATTTGGTTTTTTCCTTTTTCTTAAAGTCTCGCCCTCGGGGAGATTTAGAGGGGCTTACGGGGGAGGCCGGGAGGAGGCTTCCTACAATATTTCTTCCATGAAATTCTCCTGCTCCGGTCAGTTTCTGAATTTGTTCAACATTTGTATCCAGAACTTTCCCTGCCACCAGAATTACTATTTTATCCCCGGCTTCTTTAATCATTTCACAGATTTTTTCCTTGCCTTCCAATGCAGTTGGCATTCCTCCGGATGTCAGTATCCGTTTGATTCCGCTGATTTCCTTTAAAACTGAAACACCTTCAACCGGATTATGCATTTCATCGATGGCTTTGTGAAAGGTAACCGGGAGTGGCCGGGCGTATTCCGTCAGAATTTTTGTATTTTCTTCATCAATTTTACTTGCCGATGTCAGCAAACCAAAAACCACACCGGCAGCTCCTGCCATTTTTGCCATATCAATTTCAGATTTCATGCGGCTGATTTCTTCGCCGGAATAAACAAAGTTTCCTGCCCGTGGCCGAATCATCACCATCACCGGAACCTTCAAAGTTGAACAGGCTTGTTCCATCAGTTCAAATGAAGGGGTTAATCCGTCATTTGCCAAATCGGAACAAAGTTCAATCCGTGTTGCACCTCTTTTTTCTGCCAGAACTGCTTCCTCAAATGTTTCAACACAAGCTTCCTTAATCATGCTGGTTTTTTATGCTTTGCCCAAATTTAAAACGATTGACGCAAATTTGGATGATGAATTTACGTTAAACGCATTTTTTTAAAAAGTTTTCAGGCTTTTTTAAATGCGTTTCTTAAATTCTGAAGTATGAATTGTGTTAGTTTTGTGGCTCGAAAGAAATGAACAAAAACAACAAAACATATAACCTCATTACAATTCTCGGGCCGACAGCAACCGGAAAGACCGGATTGGCTGCCCATTTGGCTTCAAAAACAAACGGTGAAATCATTTCTGCCGATTCGCGCCAGGTGTACCGTGGAATGGATTTGGGGACCGGAAAAGATTATTCCGATTATATTGTTGACGGTGTTGAAATTCCATCGCATTTGGTTGATATTGACGATGCCGGGGCACATTACAACGTTTATCGGTTTCAAACCGATTTTATCCGGGTTTTTGGCGAAATACAATCGCGAAACAAATTCCCTGTATTGTGTGGCGGTAGCGGACTTTATATTGAAGCTGTTTTGAAAAATTACCGGTTAATTGAAGTTCCGCCAAACCTGGAATTGCGAAAAGAACTGGAAGGAAAAAATTTGGAAGAGTTAACCGAAATTCTGAAGAATTTAAAACCCAAACTGCACAACCACACCGATGTGGAAACCGACCGTCGTGCAATACGCGCCATTGAAATTGAAAATTATTATGCTGGTAATCCACAATTCGACTCATCGTTCCCCGAAATAAACAGTTTAAATATCGGTATTGATTTCGACCGCGAATTGCGCAGGCAACGAATTACCAACCGGCTAAAACAAAGGCTGGAAGAAGGAATGATTGATGAAGCGCAGCGATTGATCGATTCGGGACTGACGCCGGAACAACTGATTTATTACGGGCTCGAATATAAATTCCTGACTTTGCATTTAACAGGCAAACTCACGTACGATGAAATGTTCCGGCAACTGGAAATCGCCATTCACCAGTTTGCCAAACGGCAAATGACCTGGTTTCGGGGAATGGAAAAGCGCGGCACAAAAATTCACTGGATTAACGGGCATTTGACGATGGGGGAGAAAGTGGAGAAGATTTTGCAACTGGCTGGATTTTAACTTTTCCAAAGTTCAAAACTTTGAAAAAGTTTGTGGATTTACGTTCTTGAGGAAATGGGAATCGGACTTTCCCAAGTCCGATTTTATGATGTTTGATTTAGGAAAATCAAACTCCTTTCCAAACCAGCCTTGCCCTAATCAAATCTGCACCGTCGCTTTCGCGGACCACACTGCACAAATGATTGGTTTCATCAACAAATTGCTTTTTAACCGCCAGTTTGTCGGTGGGCATTCCTTCCTTCAGAAAATTGATTTCGTATTCAGCCAGTTCATTTTTTTCGTGAAATTCAAAATTGTAACTGTCCATAATCCTTTCGATGTAACGACCAGTGTTAAAGTGCTGATTAATATCTATTTCGTTAAACCTGGCCGGGGTAAACCCAGAAATAACACCACTTTTTGGTGAACTAACTTTATCGGAATTCTTCCCAAACACACTTTCTTTATATGTTGGAAAATCGTTAAAATCTGCCAGACGTACTATCCGTTTTGTTTCGGCATTCACAACCAGCCAACTGCTGGTTGCCTGAATAAGTATTTTCCCGCTTTTATCGATAAAATTAAAATCGCGGTAGCCATAAAATCCATTCGTCCCGCGTGACCAGGTTTCCAATGTAAAATGTTCGCCCCATGCAGGGCGGCAGGCTATTTTTACAAGTAACCTCGAAAGTACCCAGAATTGTTGTTCCTTTTTCAGTTTATCGAAACCAAAACCCAGTATGTTTGCGTGTTCCCAGGCAATATCCTGCATCTGGTAAAACATATACGATGCTGAAAGTTTTCCAAAGCGGTCGATAAAATAGGATTTGGTAAACAGATGATTTTTATGTTTCATTTTATTAGATGTGAGACAATTAGATGTAAGTAGCAAGACAAAAAAGGTAATCTGAATTCGATAACCTTTCGTAAAAATATAATGCGTTTTTTTTCATATCTCAAAAACCGGGATGCAGGGCTGAAGTAAAAAACTTCTGACTTCGGTCTTCCGGTGACCGGCGAAAAATTTTCATTTAAACTTTTTTGCAAATTTATTGTTCGGTTTTGAAATACTGACCGAAATAACCATTTTTGCACGAAATTTATCAAAAAAGGGATGAGTGAAATAATCATTAAAACCCCGGAACAAATCGATGGAATCCGCAAAAGCTGCCAATTAGCGGCTCAAACACTCGATTTTGCCGCTCAGTTTGTTTACGCCGGGGTTTCAACTGCTTTTATTGATGAAAAGATTGAAAAATTTATCGTATCGCACGGTGCAATTCCCGCAACGAAAGGATACAACGGTTATCCAAAATCCTCTTGTATTTCGCTCAACGAAGTTGTTTGTCATGGAATACCTTCTGAAAGAAACATTTTAAAAGAGGGCGACATTTTAAATATCGATATTACCACCATTCTGAATGGCTATTACGGCGATACCTCGCGGATGTTCACCATTGGTTCAGTTACCCCGGTTGCTGAAAAACTGATTGACGTAACAAAACATTGCCTCGAACTGGGAATTCAGCAGGTAATTCCTGAAAATTATTTTGGAAATATTGGATTTGCCATCAACCGTTTTGCAAAAGCAAAAGGGTTTAGCGTGGTTTATGAGTTTTGTGGGCACGGGGTTGGCGTCCATTTTCATGAAGAACCACAGGTTGACCATGCCGCGCGAAGAAACTCAGGCCCAAAAATGAAGCCCGGTATGATTTTTACCATCGAACCGATGATAAACCAGGGAAAGGCCGGAACGAAAGTGGATAAACTCGATGGCTGGACTGCCCGTTCGGTTGACAACAAACTTTCGGCCCAGTTTGAACACACAGTTCTGGTTACCCAAACCGGTTACGAAGTACTCACCGATATTCACAACGAATACCGTGCTACATAAGAAAGCACAGGTAATATTACCAGCGCTCCCGGCACTTTTCACTTCAATTGGTTATTTTCCCCAGATTTTTGGATTTACCATCCATTTTTCCACTTTTAATGCCCGCTCTTCATTGGCTTCAACGTAAACAAAAGTAGGGGTTGAAATTGTTTTGTTTCCCTCTTTTTTTTCCACCAATTCTGTTTTGTTTTCAACCTTAAGACGATTATTTTTTAAATCCGTTACACTAATTATAGAACTATTTTTTGCAATGTTGTATGTTATACATAGTACAGTATTTTTTTGTTCTTATTTTTTATGAATCATAAAATCAGGCGTATCCCTAACCAATATTCATGAGTTGCCAATCAGTTTAAATCAATAGTTTTATCTTTGAACCGGAAAATTTTATTTCAGCAAAAAATATGTCATTAATTATCGAAGAAAAAGACCTTGAAAAATTCATCATGGTGGGCGACCGCGTGTTGGTGAAACCTAAAAATCCATCAGGGAAAACCAAATCAGGGTTGTTTTTGCCACCCACGATTCAGGAAAATGAACAGGTACAAAGCGGATATATTGTAAAAGTCGGGCCCGGGTACCCGATACCTTCTGCCACTGATGAGGATAATCAATGGAAACCAAAAGCTGAGGATGTTAAATATTTGCCGCTTCAAACCCACATTGGCGATCTGGCAATTTATTTAAGCAGGAATGGGCACGAGATTGAATTTAACAACGAAAAGTATATTATTCTTCCCTACTCGGCAATTTTAATGATTATCAGGGATGAAAATTTGTTTGGATAATAATCGCTTTCCAAAAAAAACCAAAATCCGCATTGACAATACAGTGCTTTTCTATTGAAATCTTTCGGTTTCTCCCATTTGGGGAGGTTAGGAGAGGCTTTTCAATTCTTTACAAGCCTCACAAATTCCATCAAACAAAGGTTGAATTTTCGATTCTGCCACTGCAGAAAAGGCAATTCGGAGCAGGTTGTCAAAAGCAATTACTCCGATGCTGTATTTTTCAATCAGCAGTTTGCGTACTACTTCACCTTCAAGTCCCTGAGCAAGTTCGATGCACATAAAATAACCCGAATTATACGGAAGCGCTTTAAAATAAGGTTTATATGCTTCGTTTTTCAGCACGTTTCTCACCGCTTCGTAACGCGCTTTCATAATCGCATATTTTGCGGCTTTCTGGTTTTCGTATTCCGGGTGCGTGTAAGCTTCCATCAGCAACGACTGCGAAATGTTGGCAGCGTTCGAGATGTTCCCGCGGATAGCGCCGGCAGTTTTCGATTCGAGCGCTCCGTACAAGTCTGCATCGCCGCCTTTAATTCCATAAGTTAAAAATCCCACGCGGAATCCCCAAACGTAATCTTCTTTTGTTGGGCCATCGATTTTAACCGCCAGTACATTGTCATGTAAATTGCACAGTGCAGAGAAAATACTTTCGGTGGCAATGCCGTCTTCGTAACCCAGCCCGAAATAGGCGTCGTCGATGAGCAAAACAATTTTGTTTCCTTTTTCAGCCGAAGCCCTGATGATTTTAACCATTTCGTCCTGTTCAACCTGGGTTGGAGTGTAACCTGCCGGATTGTTCGGGAAGTTGAGCAAAACAATTCTTTTACCAACAGCGCCTTCGTTTAAAGTTGTTTCGAAAGCGGCAAGGTCAAGCCCTGCAGTGTTTTTAAAGAGTTTGTATAGTTTCAGTTGCGAACCGTAGGCATTTGTAAGCGTAAGTGTGTAGTTTTCCCAGAAAAGATCGGGAACAATCACCTGGTCAGCCGGGTCGCAAAACAGGTATCCCGCCATGCTGATGCCATGTGTCAGCGCGTTGGTAACCACCGGCAGGCTGATTTCGGCGCCTGCCATCGATGGGTTTTTCCTATAAATCATTTTCTTCCATTCCGCCCTGATGTCGGGGCGACCGTAGCTGGGCGCATACAGAAATATCTTTTCAGGTTTTAAATCAACCTTCGAAGCAATCGAATCGAGCCTCATGGGCGAACCATCGTCTTCAACTGCAGTACCAATGGTGGCATTGATACTGGCTTTGCCGGCTTCGGCTGACTGCGCCAAAATTCCTTTCTTGGGAAAATATATCTCTTTGCCCCTTTGCGAGAGCAATTCAAAAACAACATTACTTTTTTCCCGAATAATACCGTTGAGTACCTCAGCCTGTGAATTCATGCGAAAAGATTTTAAATTGATTAAACTTTTTTATCGGATGCAATATAGAAAACAAGAAAATACAAAATATCAGGTGGATGTTTTTTAGTAATATTTATTTACAATTTGTAAAAGAAACCACAATAAAACTGTTAGTTTATAGATATTTTAAAACTCAACGATATAATGTCTGAAAATATTATCTTTAGCATAAAATCAAAAATCTAATCCGATGAGAACTTCAAAAATTTTTAAGAAATTGGTTACAATTGTTTTAGCCCTTATTATTTTAAGTGAGGTACAAGGCCAGGATTGGCCAGGTTGGCGTGGTGAAAACCGCGATGGTATTGTTAAAGGTTTTGTGTTACCCGAAGTTTGGCCGGATCAGCTCACCCGGGTTTGGCAGCAAAAAGTGGGTTTGGGCGATGCCTCAGTTGCTTTTGTTGGTGGTAAACTTTTTCTGAATGTAAAACAGGATGAAAACGAAACAGCGCTTTGTTTGGATGCTTCAACCGGAAATACTGTCTGGAGTACAGTTTTAAACCCTGCTCCCGAAGTTACGGGCGGAGCGCGCACGCATCCGGGACCAAGAAGCACGCCAACAGTTAAAAACGGAAAGGTGTATTTGATTGGAGCGGGTGGTTTGCTCAACTGTCTTGATGCAAATACAGGAAAAGTGATTTGGAAAAATGAAAACTACACTGAAGTTCCGGTTTTCTTTGCTGCCATGTCGCCACTTATTGTTGATGGGAAATGTATTGCACATTTAAACGGAAAGGAAAACGGGACAGTAGTGGCTTTTAATGCTGATAATGGTGAAATTGTCTGGGAGTTGAAAGGCGAGCCAAGCACCTATTCATCGCCTTTGTTAATGAAAGTTGGAAATGAAGAAATCATTATACTGCAAACCGAAACCGATGTCATAGGAATTTCAAAAACCGGCAGTTTGCTTTGGAAAGTTCCAACTCCGGGAGAGCAACGGTTTTACAATTCCTCAACCCCCATAATATATGGACAAAATATTATTGTTTGCGGACAGGGAAAAGGAACCAAATCTTTTAAAGTTGAAAAATCAGGGGATACTTATTCAGTAACCGAAAACTGGGTAAATCCTGATTTTGGAACTTCATTCAATACTCCAATTTTAAAAGACGGATATTTGTACGCACATGAAGCGAGATTGGGAAAACTGTATTGTTTGAATGCAGTTTCAGGTAAAACCTGCTGGGCAGATACTACCACGCAAAACCGGTTTGCTTCAACACTCGATTTGGGGAAAGTTTTATTATCGCTACCTGCCCACGGAAGGATGCTGTTTTATGAGCCAAATCCGGAAAAATATGTACAAAAGGTAATGTATAAAATTTCGGAAACCGCGGTTTATGCACACCCGTTAGTAGTTGGCAATAAAATTTATACAAAGGATCAGGAAACGCTAACCTGCTGGCAGGTGGAATAACCGGTTTGGCTACAAATATCTGATTACGCCCACAATGATAAAAAAGCCCAAAAGTGATATAAGGCCTGTAATGACCGAAAACCACTGATAGCTTTTTTTATTCCTGATATCGAGAAAAATAGCCGGAATTGCAAGAATTGCAGAAATTATAAAACTAAGGTAGGCAGGTAACAGTTTCCCGATAAAAGGCATTTCTTCCTCAGTGTCCCCATAAATCTGCTGGCTGGCAATTTCCTCAGCGGTCAAATATTTTCCTGCAGCCAGGTAATCGCCAAAAATCACGAATAGTGAGAAAATTCCAAGTGCAAAAAAAATGGACATTCCTATAATCCTGAATGGTTTTTTCCGTTCAACCCAACCATAAACAGTAACAAAAATGGCCGCAAAAACAAACCATTGAGGCAATGTGTATAAAAATGTGCCGTTCATTTTTGGATATGTATTTTATGTGAACAAAGTTGGCAAATTTTTGCGGTTGTGGAAATTTTTTTTTCAGCCGACAATAAAAAAGCTAATTTGGCGGTTTAATATGCCCAATGTCTGAAATTGTAAAAGAATTAACAATAAATCCCAAAGCAAAAGCGCTGATTTTTGACCTGGATGGCACACTTGCCGATACAATGCCTGTGCATTTTTTAGCCTACAAACATATACTTATGAAATATGGCATTCACTTTACTCCCGAACTTTTTGCCACCCTGGCCGGAATACCTGCAGTTGGCACCATTGAAAAACTGAACGAGCAGTTTAAAACAAACATGGATGCCGAAGTGGTTGGCCATTTAAAAGAACTTGAATACGAAAAGATAATGCATAAAATGAAGCCGGTTGCCCCGGTTGTGGAACTGGCAAAAAAATATCATGGGAAAATGCCGATGTCTGTTGGTACCGGCGGGTACAAGCGTTTGGCATGGGAAACCATGTATATTTTAGGACTTGATAAATATTTCGATATTCTGGTTTCTGCTGAAGATGTGGGCCGTCCAAAACCTTTCCCCGATACCTTTCTGAAATGTGCTGAACTAATGGGTGTCGGGCCAACAGTTTGTGAAGTTTTTGAAGATGCCCAACTGGGTATTCAAGCCGCAAAAGCGGCTGGTATGATTGCCACTTTAGTTACTGGTTTTTACGAAGTTACTATTGGCCAGGAAATTTAAATTGAATAAAAAATTAAACTTTATGAAATGTAAAAGAGCTGTTCTGCTGACTTTGGCCATATTGGCTGTGAGTTTTTTACTGGCTGTAATTGTCCATTCATTTGCCAATGCCGGTTATAATAAAAAGAGAAACCTGACAGTTGTTTTTTACAATGTCGAAAACCTGTTTGATACAGAAAATACACCGGGAGGAAATGATGCTGAGTTCACCCCGGACAGTGAAAAAAAATGGACAACGGAACGATATCAGAAAAAACTGGAAGACATATCCAGAGTTTTGGCTTCAGTTAATCAAAAAGAGTTGCCTGAAATTATCGGGTTGTGTGAAATTGAGAACAGTAGAGTTTTAAACGACCTGATAAAAACAGAACCTTTGGCGGGTGGCAAATATGAAATTGCCCATTTCGAAAGTCCCGACTTTCGGGGGATAGACGTTGCATTGCTTTACCGACCCGATGAATTTAAAGTAACCTGGAGCGGCCCGGTAAAAATTTCATTTGTTGATGAACCCAATTTTAACACGCGCGATATTTTATACGTAAAAGGTAAAACCCTCAACCGCGAAGAATTTCACATTTTTGTTAACCACTGGCCCTCGCGAATTGGCGGCATGGAACAAACAGAACCTAAACGAATTGCGATTGCCCGGTTGTTAAAAAATAAAATCGATTCGGTCCAAAATATAAATCCTGAAGCCAACATTGTTGTAATGGGCGATATGAACGATGAACCTTCGAATATAAGCCTGAACGAGGTTTTATCCGCTAAAAGTCCTGAAACCGAAAACGCAGATTTATTTAACCTGATGTACCCGTTACACGGGGCAAAACAGGGTTCATACAATTATCGCGGTAACTGGAACATGCTCGACAATATCATTGTCTCGGCCGGATTGCTTGACAACAAAGGATTTCAATCTGTCGAAAAGCAAGGTTTTGTTTTTCGGGAACAATGGATGGAATACCAAAACAACAATGGCCAAATTTCTCCAAACCGAACGTACGGAGGATCTAATTATTACGGCGGTGTCAGCGACCATTTCCCGGTATTTTTTCAGTTGAAACGATAAAAACAGGTTGTGTTGCAGAGGCTGAATGGCTTTAAACGAAGGATTGTTGTCCCTGAAAACCAGTTTTACCGCTTTGGAAGGCATTTTCAACAACAAAAATTACCGGGAATTTACCCTTAAAATACAATTGGTTTGGTTCATCGGCAAATTTCAACAAATTTGAAAGAGATATGGAATGTCCGGGTTATAGGCCATCCGGGTTTTAAAGTTTCGTAACCACCCTTTACTGTAAAGCTTTTGTTGAAAACATATTTCACTTCGCCCCCACAGCCGTTAGTGGAAATTATTCCGCCCAGATAAAACCCTTTAAAAATTTCCTGTCCGTATTCAGATATTGTTGTTTGGGTTTGTTGGGTAATTTCTTTTTTCTGAATCTGTTCGTTAGTTTTGTGCAATGAAGTTTAAAGTAATTTCCGAATATCAACCCACCGGCGATCAGCCCGGAGCAATAAAACAGTTGGTTGAAGGGATTGAACGTGGCGACCGGTTTCAGGCTTTACTTGGCGTTACCGGCTCCGGCAAAACTTTTACCATGGCCAATGTTATTGAAAAGGTTGAATTGCCTACACTGGTTTTGAGCCACAACAAAACGCTTGCTGCGCAGTTGTACGGCGAATTCAAACAGTTTTTTCCCGAAAATGCGGTTGAATACTTTGTTTCTTACTACGATTATTATCAGCCCGAAGCCTACATTCCAAAAACAGATACTTATATTGAAAAGGACCTTTCGATAAACAAAGACATTGAAAAATTGCGGTTAAGCGCTACTTCTGCCCTACTTTCCGGAAGGCGCGACGTGGTTGTGGTTTCATCGGTTTCGTGTTTGTACGGAATAGGAAACCCCGAAGATTTTCATGCTAATGTAACAAGTATGAAAACAGGTGAAAAAATTTCGCGAAACGTCATGTTACGAAAACTGGTCGATGCGCTTTATTCAAGAAGTGAAGTTGATTTTCAGCGTGGAAATTTCAGGGTAAAAGGCGACACCGTTGATATTTTTCCCGCGTATTCCGATGAGTCCATCCGGATTGTATTTTTTGGCGATTATATTGAAGGGATTTGGTCCTTCGATCCGCTATCGGGTCAGAAACTCCGGGCAATGGACGAAGCAATTATTTACCCGGCCAATATTTTTGTAACCACCAAAGAGCGCATGAATGCCGCCATCCGGAATATTCAGGATGATTTGGTAAAACAGGTTGAATACTTTAAGGAAATCGGGAAACCTTTGGAAGCCAAACGCATTTTGGAGCGGACCGAATACGACATGGAAATGATGCGCGAACTGGGTTATTGTCCGGGAATTGAAAACTACTCGCGTTATTTCGACGGCCGTTTGCCCGGAACACGGCCTTTTTGTTTGCTTGATTATTTTCCCGATGATTTTTTATGTGTCATCGACGAAAGCCACGTTACCATTTCACAAATACGCGCCATGTACGGAGGCGATTATTCGCGCAAAATGAACCTCGTGGAATTTGGGTTCAGGTTACCAGCTGCAATTGATAACCGGCCATTAAAATTTGAAGAATTCGAAAATGTTACCAACCAGATAGTTTATGTGAGCGCCACCCCCGCCGATTACGAATTGGAAAGGTGCGAAGGAGTTGTGGTTGAGCAGATTATCAGGCCAACAGGTTTGCTCGATCCTCAGATTGACGTTCGTCCAAGCACAAATCAGATTGATGATTTGATGCACGAAATCAATCTCAGGGTTCAGAAAAACGAACGTGTTCTGGTAACCACTTTAACCAAACGAATGGCCGAGGAATTATCGAAATACCTGGCCAGAATGGGGGTAAAAACAAGGTACATTCACTCAGATGTTGATACGATGGAACGCGTTGAAATTATGGAACAACTTAGGAAAGGGCAATTTGATGTGTTGGTCGGGATCAATCTTTTACGGGAAGGACTGGATTTGCCCGAAGTTTCTTTGGTTGCAATTTTAGATGCCGATAAGGAGGGATTTTTACGATCCGAACGTTCGCTTACACAAACTGCGGGGCGCGCTGCAAGGAATATTAATGGCACTGTAATTATGTATGCCGATAAAATTACCAACTCAATGCAGAAAACCATCGATTCAACTAATTACCGGCGCGAAAAGCAGTTGAAATACAATATCGAAAACAACATAACACCAACCCAGATTGTTAAACCAACACGCGAAATAATTGGATACAAATATCGCAGCGATAAACAAACTGAATATGCCGGAGGTATTGAAATTCCGGATATTGCAGCCGACCCGGTTATTCAGTATATGAGCGTGGAAGGTTTGGAAAAAACAATTGAAAAAACGCAAAAACAGATGAAAGCCGCTGCCAAAGAACTCGATTTTATTGAAGCAGCCCGCCTGCGCGATGAAATGTTTGCATTGCAGAAATTGTTGACGGAAAGGAAAAACGCAAAATCTAACCTAAAATAAAGTAACATTTGACCATAATGATTTCCAAATAATAAAACTTTGAAGACTGATCCACAACTTTTTAAATCAATTCGTTTATTTGCAGAGAAAATGTTTATTGCCACCAAGGCTCAAAGACACAAAGTATTAACGAATATTTATGTAAGTTAAATTTCCATTCTCTTTATCAAAATCACCTGTTTCTCTTGTTGTAAACAATTAAAACCAGATTATTTTTGATTTAACAATTAAGTGTATTTTTACGCCCAGTTATGGAAAATCTGAAACTTTTATATTCTAAAATATATGTCCTGGTTCAAGAGTTGATTTTAAATCCCCGTGGATTCTGGAGAGTTCATACTGATACCAGGGAAAGTCAGGAAGAATTATTTAAAAATCTTTTAATTCCGCTTCTTACTGTTGTTAGTACATCTGTTTTTTTGGGTGAATTTTTCAGGAGCGACTATTTCCGGATTTGGGTGGCTGCACTTTGGTCGCTGCGCGAAATTACGCTTTTTGCATCGTTGTATTTTGTCGGTGTTTATGGAACAAATGAAATGATAAAATACTTTGGTTATGAACCAAAATTTGAAGCCCTGCAAAAACTTGTCTCCTACTCACTGGTGCCGTTTTTATTGATTTCTGCTGTTACAGGGTTGTTCCCGTTTTTTTATTTCCTTGATATTTTTGGAATATACGGCTTTTATATATTTCTGATGGGGGGAAGAAAATTATTGCCTTTTCCAAGAGAAAACCGCGACAACCTTATTTTGAAAATTATTGCTGCCAACTGGATTGTTTTTGGTTTAATTAGTTTTACCCTGGCAAAATTACTAATGACTTTGGATTAATGGCACATCAAAAATCAGATATACGCATTAAAAACCGCAAGGTAACTTTCGAATATGAGCTCATCGAAAAGTGGATCGCAGGCATTAAACTTACTGGTACCGAAATAAAATCCATCAGGGCCGGTAAAGTAAATCTTACCGAATCTTACTGCCAGTTTTACGGGGGAGAATTGTTTGTGAAAAACATGCACATTTCGGAATATGATTTCGGGACCTGCAATAACCATGAAGCCCGCCGCGACCGTAAACTCTTGCTTAACCGCAAAGAACTGGCCAAACTTGAAAAGAAAGTAAAGGAATCGGGCTTGACGATTGTTTGTGTAAAAATGTTTATCAATGAACGGGGACTGGCAAAACTCGAAATTGCACTTGCCCGCGGAAAGAAAACCTACGATAAACGCGAATCGCTGAAACTGAAAGATGCCAAACGTGACATGGACCGGGTGAGGAAGTAGAACATTCAGTTCAAAATGCTAAGTGATTATAATTTCATATTTTACCAACATTTCATTAAATTAGCCCATTCAAAATATAAACAATAATAAACCAATAGAACCATGGAAAGAAGAAATTTTCTGAAAAATGCGGCTATCAGCGGAATAGCCCTTACCGGAATTACAGGTGCAATGAATGCTTCGGCCTCGGGAACAGCAACTTCGAATGCTGCAAAATTCAAGCTGAAATATGCACCCGGACTCGGGACATTTAAAGAAAACGCTGGCTCAGACCCAATCGATAATATTAAATTTATTGCCGATCAGGGATTCAGGGCAATTTTCGATAACGGGTTAATGGGCAAATCGCCCGAGCAACAGGAAAAAATTGCTGCAGAGTTAGCCCGTCAGGGAATGGATCTCGGCCCGTTTGTTTTATATGCCGATTTCAGCGTTCGCTCTATGGTATTGAACAGTGAGGAAGTGCGGGATATGCTTCGTAAAAAAATGCAGGACGGCATTGAAGTACATAAACGTACCGGCGTAAAATATGCGCTTGTTGTACCCGGAAGATTCGATGAAAAACTACACTGGGATTACCAAACGGCCAATGTTATCCAAAACCTGAGAATGTGTTGCGATGTAATTGGTGATTCAGGGATGAAAATTGTGATTGAGCCGCTGAATGCCCATACTGATCACCCGGGGCTATTCCTGACCGGTATGCCACAGGCGAACTTGCTTTGTGTGGCTGTTAACCATCCTGTATGTAAAATTGTAAACGATATTTACCACCAGCAAATTACCGAAGGGAACATCATTCCAAACATAGATATGTGCTGGGATAACATCGGGGCTTTTCATATTGGAGACAACCCCGGGCGCAAAGAACCTACCACCGGGGAAATTAATTATAAAAATATTTTCAGGCATATTTACAGAAAGGGATATGATGGTGTTTTGTGCTGCGAGCATGGCAACAGCAAACCCGGAAAGGAAGGCGAACTGAGCTGGATTCAAGCCTATCGCGAGGTGGATTCGTTTGAAGTATAAATCATTTTTTGAAAGTTGTAAACTGGCCCTGGATTATTTTTAATTCTTCAGGGCCAGTTTGTTTTCTTAGCGAACAATAATTTTCTTCTGGAAAATTTCCGTTCCCCGTTTGATTTTTACAAGATAAATACCATTGGGCTTTCCGGTTAAATTAACCAGGTGTATGCTTTTATTAGAGAGAGATTCTCTGTAAACTGTTTGACCTGTGAGGTTTATAACTTCCGCCACATAATTTTTATCAACCATCTGGGGCAGCTTTATGGTAAAAAGACCATTATTCGGGTTTGGATAAATCTGAATCATTTCATTACGGGCAATCTCCTTCAATCCAGTTACTGTTCCGTATTTCATTACAGTGGATCGCCTCATGCTGGCTTCATCACGAAAAGCTACATAAGGACTGCCGTCGGCTGAAAATGCCAGACTTGTATAAGTTGCATTTCCCGTTGAAAAAGCATCGCCAACCTGAACCCAGTTGGAACCATCAAGTTTCATCAAACTGGCCTTATTTGATATTCCTGCATCTTTAAATACCACAAAGGGAGTTCCGGTTGACGAAAATTTGATATTCAAGTATGAGGCTTGACCTGTTGAAAAGTTTCGGTTTCCGAGAGCATTCCATGCTGAACCGTTAAATTTGTAAACTGTTGCTTTTCCGTCACTGTCCCAGGCCGCCACATGAGGAACACCAGAGTGAACTGCCAGTCCGCTGTAAGAGTCGTATATTCCGCCCGAAAAACCCTGCTGACCAAGTAAAATCCAGCTATTTCCGTCAAACTTCATTACACTTGCCTTGTAATTTGCCCCATAATCACGGTAGGCTACGAAAGGAGTGCCATTATCGATATCGAGATGAATAACATTTGTCATTCCACCTGTATTAAATCCGGGTGTTCCAATGGTTAACCAGCTACCACCACTGAATTTCATAACTGTAATTTTGCTGTTTTGCATCACATCTTTCAGCGCAACCCAAGGTACGCCGTTATCTGTGTCAATGCTGATTACATCGCACCTGGCCTGCGTAAAACCTGCCGGCCCTACATTTACCCATGCTGTTCCGTCAAACTTCATTAATAATTAAAATTCGTTCAAAAATAGGATGGTTCGATTATTATATTGTTTTCAAATCGTAAATTTGACAATCAGATTGTAAAAAAGAAACTCAAAAGAATAAAAAACAGTAATATTGATATCTTTGAAACTAACATAATAAGTTAAAACAGATTTTCAATTGCCATGGCAGAAGACCTGATTATTTACACACCAATGTATGTTACCTTTTTCTGGGCGGTTGTTTTGCTCATAACAAAACGCGAGGATAACCGGGCAAAGTTTTTTTTGGGAATTTTTATGACAGTAGCTTTTCTGTTGTATTTTTCACATGCTGTTTTTTTTCAACAATTAGAATCAGTTTATACTTTTTTCGACACAATATACGTATTTGCATTTCTTTCAGTTTATCCCCTGTATTATTGGTATATCAAACTCCTTTCGGTGGAAACGGAGTACAAACTGCGAAATTTTCGTTTATTTATACCTGCGTTGGTGTTAACTTTAATTTCGTTTGTTTTGTACCAGTTGATGAGCGATACTGAAAGAGCGGATTATTATATGGGACATTTTATAAAAAGTAAGTCTGATGTAGAGTTTACAATACTAATGCAGCTTCAAAAAAATAATTACCTGGTCAGCAAGTTGATTTTTGCAATCCAGATATTCTTTTTTCTGTATTACGGAAGCAGACTGGTAAAAAATTATCACAAAAAAATAGAGAACTTCTATTCAAACCTCGAATCCAGGTCAATTTTATGGGTGAATATTCTACTTTATTCAATGGTATTGACTTCGTTAATGAGCTTGGTTTTAAACATAATCGGGCGCAGTTTTTTTATGGGTTCCAAAACATTCCTTATTTTTCCTTCCTTAATTTTCAGTATTCTTCTATTTTTAATCGGATTTTTGGGTTACCTGCAAAATAACACCGTTATAGATTTGGAATTTGATGAGGAGAAAAATAACAATAACCTGAATTCAAAAAATTATAATACTGCTAAACTAAACGAAAAATTACTTAAACTTTTTAAGGACGTAGCAATTTACAAAAATCCGGATTTGAAAATTACCCAGGTTTCAGAACTTTTACATACTAACCGGACATACATTTCGAAACACATCAATACCCAGTTTGGGTGTACTTTCAGCGATTTTGTAAATCGGTACAGGGTTGAAGAGGCGAAAAGGCTTTTAACCAGCGAATCATCAAAAGGCTATTCTTTAAATTATATTTCCGAAAAAGCGGGTTTTGGTTCGATGGGAAGTTTTATGCGTGTTTTCAGGGGTTTTGAAAAGATCACCCCGGGCCAGTACAGGGAGAAACACTACCGTTGATAAACAATTTCATTATTCGGTAATATAAAAAGGGAAGCGAAACCTCTTCCCTTTAAAAAGTTTGCCTTGTGTTATGGCAAATTATACCGAGGGCCGGAAACGAAAGATTTCGATATTAAAACAAAACCTGATTTCCGCATATTTTAAAATCACAAGATTTTTTTTGAAGCGTCCATAAAAAATTAAAGGACAAATGTTGTGTTTCCCATTCAAATTATTACTCTTAAATGGTAAAAAGAATTCTTACATCGTAAAATATTTGAAAATCTATTTTTTCAAGGCGATTACAATTGTAGGATCCATTGGATATTTACCCGATTCGGCTCCATATACTGAAAGTCCGCCCCGATTATGGGTTGATTCGTCAACATGCAGCCGGATTGTTATTTTCCCATTTTCAAAGGCCTTTTTTACTGAAATTTCGTCGAGCATAACTTTTACCAAATAACCATACGAACCGGCTTCATCAAGTAGCCAGGGTTTGTTTCGTTCTGTGCTGCCCCATTCCCATCCGGGTTCCTGGTTCATCCACGAAAGTATTCCCTGATGGTCGGCAGGATCGTCAACCAGCTCAATCTCGTTAATTTTCTGGTTATTGGCGGTAATGGTAACCAGCGATCCGTGCAGTTTTTCATCGGTTTGCGGGTAACTGTTTTTTCCGTAACCCGGAATTGTTCCCTTTTCAGAAACCACAGTCATTCCAATTCGTTCGGCATCGCCTTCTTCAAGGTATTTTTCCTGTGGATAGCGGGCTGCAAGTTCTGCCCTGAATTCAATACTTTCAACATCTTCAGCTTTAACATTTTCGGGTAGTTCAAATTCATACTCAAAAAATCCCGATCCCATTCCCCAAACTTTTTTTCCATTTTGAGGTGCATGATTTTTAATGCTCCAATCGGCTGCTGTATAACCGGATGGAGATTTCGTAATCAAGATATTTTCTGAAACAGCATTTCCTGAAACCTTAAAAGGAACGAAATTACGATGCAGAATATTTCCGTTATTATCTGCAAGTTCAGTTGCCAAAATCAAAAGCATGTTTTCATTCGGGACAACAATTTCAACAGGGTTCAACGGCACAAATTCAAATGGAATGGCTGTAACCGAAACTTCGCCTGAAGAATGTTCTCTTTTTTCACCAAGCTGATCCCAACCATAAACCTGATATTTTAGTTTTAAATTTTCCGGAATGTTATTGGTTACAGCGCTAATACCAACGGGAATCTGTATGGTTGATCCCCCCGTGTAATTCTGATAAAAATCATCGCCGGCAACCACGTATAAATCGGAGTGAAAGTCATTCATTGTCATTCCGGGTAAAATTTCACCGAGGCCAAACATTTTTTTAGAGCGGTCGAACCGGTAGTAACCATTCCATTCGTTAATCACATCGTGGAATTCGGTAAACAGGAATCCCGCAATTTTCGGGCGCTTACGGAATTCATTCATCATAATGTGGTATTCCCAGGTAATGTCAATATCGCCGGTGCTGCCTTCGTAACCCCAAACCGCGCCGCACTCGGAGTTAAACATGGGTTCGTTGCCCTGAACATTTCCTCCAATATAATTATGTGTTGAGCCAGGATAAGTGTTTTCTACAATTTCATCTAAAAACCCGGCCCAGTGGCGCGCAGGCAGGTAGGCGTGCCAGGTGTTAATATCTGTTACCACATGATCCCAGTTGCAGGGTGAATTATCTTCCACCAAACGTGTGGGGTCGTAAGCCTTTGTTTTGTGGTACCAACTGCGCACCCATTCCTGAGTTTCAGGTGTGTAGCTTCGTTTATCTGTAACAGAATCTTTACTGAACAGCCCCCATGTTTCGTTAAACAACACCCACGAAAAAATGCTGGGGTGGTTGTAGTCACGTTCAATTTGTTTTTCTGCAATATACTCCCAGTTGGCTTTTGCAATGCTGTCGGGTTCGCCCCAGTAATTGGGGATGTCTTCCTGAATCAGCAGGCCCAGTTTATCGGCCCAGTACAATTTTCTGGGAATTTCAGCTTTAATATGAATACGCAAACCGTTCAATCCCAAATCTTTTGCCCGCTGTATTTCTTCCATCATAAACTGGTCTGAGGGGAATGTGTAAAATCCTTCAGGATGATAACTTTGGTCGAGTGCAAGTTTCAGGTAAATGGGTTCGTTGTTAAGCGCTACATACTGAAAGCCTTTCCCCGGAATTTCAACTGCCGAAACTTTGCGCATACCAAAATACGTGGAAACTTCATCGGGGAAAAAATCTGTTTTTAACGAAGCAGTAACTTCATACAAAAACGGGTTTTCAAGGTTCCACAATTTCATATTAGTAACTGGAATGTTAAAAGTTGCTGTATTGCTTCCTGCACCAATTTCCCCCGTAAAACTTAGCGAATTGTTTTTACCGGTTATACTGAATTCAATTGCAGAAGCTGCATTTTCTGCCAAATTTACCTCAGCTTTAACCAGTTCGTTATCGATATCGGGCGTAAACCGAATATTTTTGATGTAATTTTCAGGCCGTGCTTCAATGAAAACAGTCTGCCAGATTCCCTTGGCATTACCGTAATATTGTTTGCCCGATGGCCGGTTTTGAAGTTCCTCATCTTCAACGCGAACAACCAGCCGGTTTTCGCCTTCGGCTAAAAATTCTTCAATATTAAAGCTGAATGGTACATAACCACCTGAATGGCTGCCTACTTCCTTTCCGTTGAGCCAGACTGTGGTATTAAAGTCGCTGGCGCAGAAAACCAGCCAGGTATTTTTGCCTTGCCAGTTTTTGGGTTTTTCAATTATAAAAGTTCTTGCATACCAGCCCACATTCACTTTTGGCAATTTAATTTCGCTTAAAGGGCTTGCCCACGAAAAAGGCACAAGTATTTTTTGGTTGAAGGTTTCGGGTTGGGTTTGCCAGTTTTCGGATAAACCTGCATTAATTGAGTCGGCTTTAAACTGCCAGTATCCATTGAGGTTTTGCCATACCGCCCTTTCGAAATTGGGTTGAGGATGCCCGGGCAATGGTATTTCAGCATTCTTTTTTTGACAG
Source organism: Prolixibacteraceae bacterium (assembly GCA_009773765.1). GTDB lineage: Bacteria > Bacteroidota > Bacteroidia > Bacteroidales > Prolixibacteraceae > Draconibacterium. The sequence continues at coordinate 144,597 of WTWZ01000001.1, forward strand.
GAGAAAAGTGCAAAAAGGATAATGAGAATAAAATGAAAATGCGTTTTCATGGCTTTAAAGTTGAATTTATTGTTTAACAAAAATAAGAGAAAAAACAGGATTTTGGCAAGGAGTGATCAAAAAACAAAAAGCCGCTACAAATTATGTAACGACTTCTCAAGTGTGTATTTTTTTAAGAAAATCTATGCCTAATCCTTAGTTAGAAGGCTGCAATTTTAATTTCAACTCATTGCATTTGGCGCTGGCTTCGAGTTTTTCTGTTGCCGGTTTGTATGAAATGTAATTGGTAACCACCTTGTATTCACCTGGTTTTACGTTATTAAAGGTAAAAGTTCCGTCGAAATCGGTGTAGGTCTTTAAATCGGTACCTTCAATTTTTACTTCAACACCTACCAACGATTCGCCTGAGTTTGCATCAGTAATTGAACCTACCAGAGCTACACTTGCTGGAGTATCAGTTGCTGATTCCTTTTTAACTTCATTTTCCTTTGCTGTAACGGCTACTGTCAGCAAGAGCGACAAAAAACCAATCAGTATTTTTTTCATTTTCGTATTTTTAATTTTTATTGAAATTTATCTTTTAATTCCAATGTAAAAATACTTCGTACCTGTTAAACCGCTGTTAAAGTAATATTACAGTTTTGTTACATTTATTTGCATGGATCAATACTTGCGTTCACTGATAAATTTGCCTGCCCCGTCATACTTTTTCCAGGTTCCGGTTTTCTCGCCGTTAGTGTATTCCATATCGTACAAGAGGGTTCCCTTATCATCGTAAATGTACCATTTCCCGTGTTTTAGCCCGTTTTTATAATTTGCCACCGACACTTTAACTTTATAAATATTGTACATTTCCCAGGTTCCGTCCATCAGGTTATTTTTATACGAACGTATTTCGTTCAATTGCCCGTTGTCGAAGAATACCTGAACAATACCTTCCTTTTTTCCCTCCGATATTTTGGCAGTCATTTTAACCATTCCATTCTCGTGCCTGCTTGTAAATTCACCGGTATAAAGCTTGCCATCCTTGTAATATATTCCATCAATTTCCTTTATTTCCTGAGCATTGGCAGCATTCAGAAACAGAATACAAATGCCTGTAAAAAATACTAATTTCTTCATCATTTTTTTTGGTTAAAATTACTTCATTTTTTTGATTAACAGTTTGTGAAAAGACCCCGGGCTTTCGTCCGGGGCCTTTTACTTTTTGTTGATAATCGAGGTGGTTATCAAACACTGCATATTTTTAATTTTAATCCCGGACAGCATCAGTTTTACTGTGCTGTCATTTTCAGGGTTTTCATCTGGTTGTCAATAATTATTCTTCCAAAGTACAACCCTTTTGGCAAACCTTGTGCATCGAACCTAAACCTGTGAGTTCCTTTAAAAAGTTCACCGTTATGAATTTCGCTTACAAATGATCCTGAAAGATTATAAACCATAATCCTTACCGGTGTATCGTTGGTTAAAGTCAATTCAATATTAGTAGTTCCGTTAAACGGGTTCGGATAGTTTATCACGCTAATTTCTGAATCAGCAGCTTTAATCCTCTGTACCGAAGTAGTTGTCCAGTACGAAGCATTAAAAACAGGTGAACCTGCCATTGGCTGGAAGTTTGGTTTTGTTGCATTAAACGGGTCGGTTATTTTTGCATCGCTTCCTGCAGCCAGCATTTTGTTTCTTTTTGTTGCTTCGAGGAACCATGTTTCGAGTTGGGCTGCAGAAAAAGTTGTGCCATCGGTTCTGTATTTATCGCCAAAAATATCGCCTATGAAAGTGTTTTTCACTGTCATTTCGTTGTTGACTGCGGCATTTTGGGTTCCGGTTGATTCGAACCTCAGGCCGCGTCCCCAGCCAAGGTACAGCGAGTTGTAAACCGAAATGCGGCTGTTGCGGCGGATACGCATGGTAGCTCCTTCCTTGTGATTCTGAGGGAGTGAGTTGAATGTAGCCAAATCTTTTGCAGCGCCAAAACCACTGAGGTTGCTGAATATGGCTGATGTTTTCGGGGAAGCATTGCTTCCGTCCCTGTCATTGTCTGATTCAAAGCCGTTTGCGGTATCAGTGTCCACAATGGCCGGGTCGCGGAGAATAATGGCAAACTGCACCATTCCGCTGAAACCGTTGTCAGTGTCAAAGTCGTCGTCCTCGGTTTTGTACGAAATCAGGTGTTTTGCATTTACGGTACCACCAAACCATTCAAAACCATCGTCTCCTGAATAGGAAACCTGTACGTAGCCAATAGTTGTTTTACTTCCGACAGAATTAAGTGTCAGGCCGTTTACTTCGCTTCCGGTAGCCACTTCGTAACCGGGAAACTCAATACGCACATAGGCAAGTACTCCTGAATTGTCGTTGTTGTCAGTTCCTCCGTAAGGAGAACCTATACCGCCTTCGGCAGTTCCCGAGCCACCGGCAAGGTTGTTTATTGCATTACCGTTTATAACAAGCCCGCCCCAGTCGCTGTTTGAGCGAAATCCGGCGCCCTGTGAAGAGGTGAAAACGATAGGGTTTACGCTTGTTCCAACTGCCATAATTTTTCCTCCTTTTTCAATGGAGAGCACGCTTTTGTTGGTTCCGCGGATGATGGTTCCGGGTTTGATGGACAGGGTTGCGCCGGCATCGACATATACCCAGCCATCCAGCTTAATTACACCTTCCCATGTATCGTCGGAAGTAATGTGCAACCCTTCGGAACGGGAGAACTGTCCGTTACCTTTTGTAACTGTTGGCTCCGGATAGTTTGCATTTACCGGATTCCATTCTGTCCATCCGGCAGTCCAGTCGTTGATGCCGTCAAAAGCGCCTACATAGCTTACTTTCTGGAAAAAGCTGTTGTCAATGGATTGACTCTGTGCTCTTGCTGCCAGCAAGGTCAGTACAAAAATGAAGAGTAAAGATTTTTTCATGATTATTCTTTTTAAAATTGTTTGAAATCTGAAATATTGAAATGATTTATCTGTTATAAAATCCATGTAATACTTGCCGAAAACTGCCGGTTTGGGACATATTTCCGGGTGTAAACCTCAATATCCTCATTAACTCCGTGATATTGCGCAAACTTTACCGGCTGGTTCAGTATGTCGTTTACGCCAGCTTTAAAAATAAAATGTTCGCCAAACCTTTTCTGAAGGGTCAGGTCGATTGCATTTCGTGGCAGTTCCCAGGTGTGCGGGTTGGTGGGAGTTCCAACATAAGCAATGCGTTTTCCCACAATATTGTAATTCAGGTTAATATCCCAGCCCTTTTCGGCATTGTTGTAAAACAGCCCAAGATTTACAATATATGGCGACTGACCAGCCATTACACGGACTGTGTCGCGTGTAAATTCCTGCTTCGATGTATTTATTTCGCTTTTTATCAGCGAGGTGTTGAATACAACAGTGAAATCTTTAAAAAAACGGCCAAAATTTCCGGCATCGGCAAGAGCGTCAAACCGTTTGCGGATGTCGAGTTCAACACCGGCGCTGTATGCTTCTTCGGTATTGAAAGGAATATAATCGTAAGTGGTCCCTGACGGAACAAGAAATGTTTCTATGGGATTGGCAAAATCTTTGTAAAACCCTGCCAAAGTGATCATCTCGCCCTGACGCGGATAAAATTCGTAACGCAAATCATAGTTTTGGATATATGCAGCTTGCAAATCGGGATTACCATAAACAATGGCAAAAAGCTCAAAATCCTGGTAATCGAAAGGCGCCATTTCCCTGAATTCAGGCCGGTTGATGGTTTTTCCGTAAGAAGCCCTCAGCAGGTTTTTTTCGTTAATATTATACGAAAGGTTTGCCGACAAGAAGAAATCGGTAGTATCGCGAATAATTGCCTGGCTTTCTCCACCTTCAACAATTTCATAAAAATTGTCGATTTCACGTTTCCAGTGCTCCACCCGCAATCCGCCATAAAGTTTTATTTTGGATGTGAATGGAATATTTACCCCAACATACCCGGCCTGCAGATCATCGGTGGCATCGTAACTGTCTTTGGCGCGCGTGTTGTCGCGGTATGATAGCCCATGTTGTGTGTAGGGTGTGGTACGGTCGAAATAAAAGTTCTCCGGGTCAAAAATTTCGTTTACAGGATTAAAAAAGATATCCGGGGGATTTCTCACTGCAACAACTCCCAGCAATCTTGAATTAAGTTCACGGATTTTCTTTTCGTAAAAACCTCCGGCTTTTAACTGCCAGTCTGTTTCAGAACCAAAAAATTTAAAATTGTGCGAAAAATCGAGTTTACCATTCAGAATATCTTCATTCATATCAATCCAAAGCCGCCCGGCAAGGTAAGGATTGGGAACATTCTGTATTCGAAGGTAATAATCCTGGTAACGTTCGCTTTCATCATCAACAATCTGAACAAAGGTAAGCCTCCGGTTATCTGGCTGGTTTTTTTTGGTAAGTCCATAACCCAGCATCCAGTTAAAACGGGTACGGTTCTGGTTAAAACCCTGGTCCCCGGCCAGTTGGCTTGAGTAAACGGTGCGGCTCTCATAACGCAGGTCGGTCATACGAAGGGTTTCAACATTGTAATAATTTACACCATTTCGTAAGGTTGTGGTTTTTGTACCGATCTGGTTAAAGAAATTGCGGAATTCGAGTTTTTGATTTTTACCATAAATAAAGTTCCAGTTAAATATCACCCCTGTTTTATTATCGGATTTTGCCTGTTGATCGGTGAAATCGAAATTTTTGATTACTTCGCCCACAACTTCATCATATCCCTGATATTCTGCCCTTTGATTTTGGGTGAATGTATTGGTTGTTCCATAATTTACCGAAGTGATATTTCCGATTGAAATTTTTTCCAGTACAAACCTGTGCATGAATGTGGACGAAAGGTTTTGATCCAGAAACGGTGATTTTGCGGAATACTCCCAATTGCCTGGAAAGAGTAGGGAAATCCGGTTGATTTCACCGGTTTTTTGCAGGTAACCGTCAGCATTGGGCCAGACATATAAATCGGCAAAATCCTTTGCGCCGGGAACTCCTCCGGGGATTGCCCGTGTTCCGTTGTCGTAGCCGAGCCAGTCTGTTTTACTGCCAGGATGAGTCAATACATTATTGTTGAATGTGGAATTCTGGATGAATTTATTTCCGTAAGTTATACTTAATGAATTCTGGTCGGCAACGTTTTTTGTTTTCACCTCGATGGCAGCACCTGCAAAATCGGCAGGTAGCTCGGGCGCAGGACTTTTGTAAATCAGTATATTTTCAATCATTCCGCTGGGAATGGCATCAAACGAAAATGCCCGTTTATCGGCTTCGAAACTTGGCGCTGTTGCGTTATTAAGCAAAATCGAATTATAGCGTTCAACGAGCCCGCGAACAATTACAAACCTGCCATCGGTAATGGTTATTCCGGGAACACGACGGATTACCTCGGCTGCATCCTTGTCCTGCGATTTGCTGATCTGTTGGGCGCTTATTCCGCTCATAATCAGATCAGATGATTTCATCGAAGAGATAAGCGACATTTCAGTATCTTCACGCTTTTTGGCAACTACCTGAACTTCGCCAACATCAAGTGTTGCAGGTTCAAGCTGAACGTTTAATATTGTTTCTTCACCGTCTTTTATTTCAACCCTGATAATCTGTGTCTGGTACGAAATAAACGAAATTACCATATTATAGGCTCCAGGTGGAATGTTTGGAAGAATATAGTTTCCGTCGAAATCGGTGATGGTCCCGGTGGTGGTTCCCTGCATTAAAACAGTTGTTCCAACAAGCGATTCTCCGGTTTTTGAGTCATTGATTGTACCTTTTAAAGTCCCTTTCTGGGCAAAACTGTACATTGTAATTAGCAATATTAATGCTGTGATAAATAATTTATTCATGCGAGACAAACATTTGCAGTGTTTAATTTTCTCAATATTTGGTAGCAAATAAACATGCAATATGTTGCAGCGCGATTAACATTAGTTTACAGACCTGTTACATTTCGTTAACCGATTTGTAACAATCGCCAAACAGCCTGATGCAACTGAATTGCAGGCGACCATATTCTGCCAGAGTTAAAATGACTTTACAAAATGATAATGTTGGGTTAACTTAAAGAGCGTATTTGAAATTCTTTGAATGCATGATTTTTATATACTTTGTAAAAGTTTATTACTTTTGAACATCCTGATTAAGTTGTATAAATACTTTCCCGCCGAAAGAGCAGATAAAAGTCTGCTCTTTCTTTTTGAAATTCAAAAACGTTCTACCTTTTCCCCAGCGTAAACAAGAACTCGATTCCGCCTTCTTCGCGGTTTCGGGCTGATATTTTTCCTTTGTGAAGCTGGATGGCATTTTTTACAATCGAGAGGCCAAGTCCTGTACCTCCCATTTCGCGTGTTCGCCCAGAGTCGATACGGTAAAACCTTTCAAAAATGCGGGGCAGATGTTCTTCAGGAATACCAATACCTGTATCGGAGTAACTGAAATAGTAGAATTTTTTATCGTCGAGGTAATTTTTAATCTCGATTTTAATGTTCTCACCAGCGTAGTTAAGTGAATTCTCAATTAAATTCTGGAATACTGAAGAAAGCAGCGACTCGTTGCCGTTTACAACTATATTTTCGTCGAGGTTTAGTATGCATTTTGTATTTTTTGCCAGTAAACGGTTTTCGAGGTTTTCAATAACATCAGCAACTATACGCCGGATATTTACAGGTTTGATTTCGAAAAGTTCGCCTGCATCTTCAATGTTATTGATTAACGAGATATCGTTAAGCAGTAATTGCAACCTTTCGCTCTGGGCAAATGCCCGCTCAATAAAATATTTCCTTTTGTCTTCGCTTATTGACGTGTTATTCATCAGTGTTTCGATGTATCCTTTAATTGAAGCAAGCGGCGTTTTTAACTCATGGGCAATATTCGAAGTAAGCTGTTGTTTTAACAACCGGCGTTTTTCGGGTTGGGTGTTATCAGTGATTAAAATTTCAAAACTTTTATCGGCAAAAATGATACAGAGAATTTTAAAATATTGCTCGTTTTTGTTGATGGTATATTCAATTTGCGGGAGATCGTTAGGTTGAAATTCAGTGTCTTTTGTTACATAAAGACTTAAAAAATCGTTAATTTTTTTGAATTCAGGAATCGTGAAAATATGTTCGGCCGAAATGGTTGATGTATTGGAAATAATTCCGATATATTGGATAAAATGACTGTTAGCCAGCATTTTTTCCTTATTTGGTTTAAAGAACGATATCCCTTCGTTTAATATGTTCATGTGATTGAACAATCTCTCCTTTTCGAGTGCGACATCGTTATTTGCGATGCGAAGTTTATTGTAAATTTTAATAATCTGCTTTCCTATTTCGCCTAATTCGTTATTCGGAAACTCATTTTCATTTTCTATAGGTTCGTTTTTTGCTGCTTTAATGGCAAAGTCCTTCAACTTGGTTATCGAAATAGAAAGTCGTTTGGTAATCATATTTATAATCAGCCAGATAGCGATAAAAATCGCAACGATAATGAAGCCGAACGTACGTTCGGCTTTCAGGAAATGTTTCAGGTTGAGGTCGTAAACTGCGGCAGAACGTACAAAATAGTCGTCATAATATCGTGCATAATAGTAAAACTTCTGGTTGGTTGTTTCGGAGCGGCGAATGTTGGACCCCGTTTCACTAAAAAAAGCCTTTTGAATTTCAGGACGTCTAAAATGGTTTTCCATTTTGCCGAAGTCTTTCACAAAACTATCATACAAAACATCCCCTTTTTTATTGATTATAGTCAGACGTATATTTTTTTTTTGTGGCAGGAGAAACCCGAGTGTATCAACCCGTGAAAAATCACCGGTTTTCATTAACTGGTAAAAATCAATATAATTATGTGTTATCTCGCATACATTTTCGAGCGTATTCTCCAGTTTCCCGGTTTTATATCGCTTTTCCCTGTTGAGCTGAAACAAAAAAACGGCTACTGAATACAGCGCGAAAACTGCAATAAACCAAATAAAAATGGTTCTTCTGAATGATAGTTGTAGTGGCACTTTTTTGTGTTTTTAACGTTAAAACTATTCAAAATTAAAGCAATATCCGTAACCCGATTTTCCCTTGATAAATTTACCGTAGTTGTCAAGTTTTTTTCGTAACCGGGCAATATTAACATCAACATTTCTTTCGGTAACAATAATATTGTCGCTCCAGATGCGGTTTAAAATTTCCTCTCTCTCAATGTATTGTCCCTGGTGTTTTAAAAGCAGGACCAGGATTTCAAATTCCTTTCGTGTAAGGTTGACTGGTTTTTTGTCAATAGATACATTTTTACTTGCGGTATCTACTTCCAACCCTTGTATTTTATAAATATTCCCCGAGAATACTTCGGAAACGCCTCTTTTTAGTATTGCTTTAACGCGCGCTATAACTTCCTTAACCGAAAACGGTTTCGAAATGTAATCGTCGCCGCCTACATTAAATCCGGTTAGCAGATCGTTTTCGGAGGTTTTTGCGGTAAGAAAAATAATGGGTACTGCAAGCTTTAACTCTTTTCTCACTTTTGATGCCATTTTATAACCTGACATTTCACCCATCATCACATCGAGCAAAATTAAGTCGAAAGTATCGAGATGTTTTTTCATTGCTTCCTCTGCTGAATTGGCAACTTCAGTGTAAAAACCTTCGCTGGTCAGGTTGAATTCAAGAATTTCGCATAAATCCTTTTCGTCGTCAACTATCAGTATTCTTGGTGTTGTGTTGCTCATAATTTTCAGTTTTGGGTTTCGAGTTCAATGCTTGGAGTTCCATGTTCCGGGTTCAGGCATATTGATTTCACAATTGAAAATTGGAAATTGAATATTCGAAATTTATAAATATTAATCTTCATTCTTAAATCGTTAATCATCAATCGTAAATCGTTAATCCAGTGGTTTGTGCCTTATATCCTTCCCTTCGATGGAATAAATTGCCGCTTCAGCAATATTGGTTGCATGGCCGGCAATGCGTTCAATGTTAGTAACAATACCATTCATGCTGATAAAGCTCATTAACAGTTGTTTGTTTTCGTCGTTGTCTGTACTTTTTTTGACAGCTTTTTTTAACATTTTTTTATTGGTTTCTTCTACCACTGTATCATTTTTTATGGTCCAGATTGCATATTCCCTGTCATCGTTGGTAAAGGCAAGCAGCGCCTTGTTAACCATATTCGAACTGTTAATAATCATATTTGTGATTGCATCGTTCAGTTCGGTATATATTTTTGGGGCTTTAATATTCTGAATGTGATTGTGAATAGTAATTACCATGTCGCCAATACGTTCGAGGCTGTTTACAATCCGGAAACATGCAAAAATCTTTCTGATATCGGAGGCAACCGGTTGGTATAAAACAATGGTGTTTACAATTTTATCGCTGATTTTAACTTCCAGTTTATCAATTTTTTTTTCGTTCGAAAGCAATTCTTTGCTCAACTCATCAGCAATTTTTATTTCCCCTGATGAAATTATTTTCTCCAGCAAATCGAGTTGATAAAGGACTAAATTTGCAAATTCTTCGAAGTCGCTTAATATACTGCTTATGGCGTCGTCTTTTTTTGTTGTCATTTTGTTTTCAATTTTAGTGAATTTAAAATTTTTTAACCAAATTTTCCAGTAAGGTACTCTTCTGTCCTTCTGTCTTTTGGAGTGGTAAACATGTCTTTGGTTTTACCGTATTCAACGAGTTCGCCAAGGTACATAAACATGGAATAATCAGATATTCTGGCAGCCTGCGACATGTTGTGGGTTACCATTATAATTGAATAATTTTCCTTTAATTTTACGAGTAAATCTTCGATTTTTGCAGTTGCAATCGGGTCGAGCGCCGAAGTTGGTTCGTCGAGCAGAATCACCTGCGGATCGAACGCCAGCGCCCGCGCAATGCAAAGCCGCTGCTGTTGCCCGCCCGAAAGAAATGTGCCTTTTTTATTTAATGTATCTTTTACTTCATCCCAAAGGGTAACATCGCGAAGCGAACGTTCCACAATTTCATCGCGTTCGCTGCGCTTCAGGCTGATGCCGTTTAATTTATATCCTGCTATTACATTATCGTAAATGCTCATGGTTGGAAACGGATTTGGCCGCTGAAAAACCATGCCTGTCAATCGGCGTAATTTTATGGTTGGCATGTCGGAAATATCTTTCCCGTTTAAAATGAGCGTTCCTTTGGTCTCAATATTTTCGTACAATTCGTGCATCCGGTTGATTGCACGCAACAAAGTGCTTTTCCCACAGCCCGAAGGACCCATAATTGCCGTAACACTATTTCGTTTTATGTCGGCAGAAACATTATCTACTGCGTATTTTCCTTTATCATACGATACTGAAAGGTTTCGGATAGAAAGCACCGGGTTTTTAATATTTATTATATTTTCTGTCATATTTTATTTTGAGCTGGCAGCAATTTGTTTCGAAATAATATTTAACGTTAAAACTATAATCATTAAAAGCAGCGATGAACTCCAAACTAAATCTATCATATTGGGGTCGTTATAAAATTCCCAGATAAGCAACGGAATTGCGCTGGTTGGTTTTGTAATATTCATATTTATTATGGTACTGCCAAGCGCAGTGAGCATTAATGGGGCCGTTTCTCCTAAAACCCTTGATATTCCCAATAATATTCCTGTTAACAAACCACTAAAACCAGTTGGGATTAACACTTTTAAAATAACCTTGTAGTAAGGGACCCCAAGTGCAAGCGCTGCTTCCTTAATTGACTGGGGGATCATTTTCAAGGTTTCTTCGGTTGAGCGCACTATCATTGGCAGCATCATTATCGCAAGCGCCACACTTCCGGCAAGTGCAGAAAATCCATTGGTTATACTCTTAACAACCCACACGTATGATATTAGTCCAAGGACAATTGATGGTACTCCCTGTAAAATGTCAGAAATATTGCGCGTAAGGTTGGCCAGAAATTTACCTGGATTTTCGTACAGAAAAATTCCGGTAACCACCCCAACCGGAATGGCCATAGCGGATGCCATAACAACCATAAGCAATGATCCTGTTATTCCGTTTGCAATTCCCCCGGGAATAATATCTCCATTGGCCAGTGCGGTCATCGCTTCAAAACTGTTGGGAGGGGTTTTCAGGATAAATTGGAAATTGATTTGTTTGATTCCTTCGGCAATCAGTTCATAAATAATTAAAACAATGGGTGAAATGGTTATCACCGACAGAACAATAATAAGCCCTTTTATAAAGTTGTCCTTTAAAGTCCTGACTTTTAAGTTATCTACTTCAATTCTTTTAGCTGCAGCATTCATTTGTTATGCCATCTTTTTAATAATAAATTTTCCAATGCCGTTTATAATTCCTGTTATCAGGAAAAGTAAAAGTCCGATTGCCATCAAAGAGCTAAGTTTTAATCCATCGGCTTCTCCAAACTGGTTCGCGATAACGCTCGCCATCGTGTTGCCCGTGCTGAATAATCCATTGGGAATAACATTTGCATTCCCGATTAACATTGTAACGGCCATTGTTTCGCCCAAAGCCCGCCCAAACGATAAAATGTAACTGGCAATTATTCCTGAACGGGCGGATGGTACAATTACATTAATAATTACTTCCGATTTTGTTGCGCCCAGTGAATATGCAGCCTCTTTCAACTCATTGGGGACCATCATAATTATTTCAGTACTAAGCGATGTTGCATAAGGAATTATCATTACAGCCAGAATAATGCTGGCTGTAAAAATTCCAAAACCCTGGTTAGGAATCCCCAAATCGATTAAAAAAGGGCGTAACACATAAAATCCCCACAAACCATAAACAATAGATGGGATTCCGGCAAGAAGATCAACCATTGTACCCAGTACTTTGGCCATTTTAGTCCCGCGGAAATACTCCCCTAAAAAAAGGGAAGCAGAAAACGATAACGGCAGGCTAATTATCAAAGCGGCCACAGAAGTGATAAGGGTACCGGAAATAAATGGCAGCGCCCCGTAAATTTCTTTTCCCTCGGTAGGGTTCCAGTTGTTGCTGAATATAAAGCCGAACCCAAAATTTTTAAATGCAGGGATTGATCCATTTATTAGCGAAAAAATCATTCCGCCAGTAACAAACAAAATGATGAATGACGAAAGCAGGAGAACCCATTTTGTAATTTTATCGCTGTTCATTTAATTTTTCAGACTGTGAGATTTTGAGATAAGAGTAGTGAGATAAAGTTTTTTACTTATCTGTCATTTCGGTTAAAGGGAGAAATCTGTTAAATTCGGCAGATTTCTCTCCTTCGTTGCTCAGGATTCGAAATGACATACTATTTTAGTAAAGCTTCACCGTCGAACGTAATCGTGCGTAAAATTGCTTTTGCTTTTTCAGCGGCAGCAACGGGTAGTGGCGAGTAGTGAACTTTTTCGGCTTCAGCCTGAGCATCTGCACTAACCAGCCAGTCGAGAAAAGTAACCGTTGCGAGTGCCTGATCTTTTGTGCGGTTGTTATAATTCTGTTCCTTGTAAAGAATTATCCATGTAAAGCCACTAATCGGATACGATTCAGGGTTATCAGAATTTGTAAGCATAATTCTCGTGTCATCAGGAATTTGGCCTTGTGCAGCAGCGCTTACCGAGGCAATTGACGCCGAAATATAGTTTCCTGCGCTGTTTTGCACTTTGGCAGTTTGTATTTTCTGTGCGAAGGCAAATTCAGAACCAATGTAACCAATCGCGCCCTGAGTTTGAGAAATGGTCCCGGCTACACCCGGATTTCCTTTGGCACCCATGCCCACCGGCCACTGCAGTGCTTTACCCACGCCAACTTTCTCCGCCCAAAGATTACTTATTTTGGTCATAAAGTCGCTGAAAATGTGTGTTGTGCCGCTTCCATCAGACCTGACTACCACAGTAACGGCCATTTCCGGAAGGGTTAATCCCGGGTTGTTCTCTTTAATTTTCGGATCGTTCCATTTGGTAATCTTTCCCATAAAAATATCTTCAAGAAGCTGATTCGAAAGCTTTAAACTATCCACTCCAGGCAAGTTGTATGCAATTACAACAGCTCCCACAACGGTAGGAATATGAACCACTTCCGCTGGCATTGCCTGGAGGTTGGCATCGGTGAGATAAGCATCGGTGGCCCCGAAATCGATTACTTTATCAGTTAAACTGCGGATACCTCCTCCTGATCCAATTCCCCCATAAGAAATTTGTGTCCCTGTTTTTACCATGTACTGGTTAAAAACCATGTTGTAGTAAGGCATCGGAAATGTTGCACCAGCCGCTGTTAAAGTCAATTTTGCCGTCGATTTTTCTTCGGTTTTTTTCTTCGGACTATTCGAACATGCCTGCATCATGAATAATGCTAAAATAAGAATTGTTAATTGTTTCATTTTTCAAAATTTTTATTTTTTAATATCTTAATTCAATGTTTAAATATGCATAAGTAGTTGCCGCCATTGATTTGTTGGCTGGGTTCCAGTATCTGACGTTTGGCGCTATTTTAATCCCTTTTATAAGACCAAATTCGAATCCGCCCATCAGTAAACCCCCATCACTTGCCAACTGCCAGGGATCGCTTTCTCCTTCGGGTATTTTTGATTTCAGGTCATCGAACCTCGCGAAATATTTGATTTTATCTCCAGGTTTGAAAATGACATATATCGAAGTGCCGTACAAGTCCTGGCCATCAACCATTTTGGTATTATACAGGTAGTTGTATTCTGCTGTTACAACTAGTTTTTTGCCTGTATAACCAGCCAATGCGGCCATCGTAGTTTGTTTCACCTCTTTTCCCATATAATCGGCATAGATACGTACAGTAAAATTTTTCACTTCTTTTACTGTAACTCCAATGGCAGGACGCAAATATTCATCACGTTGAAGCGATTTATACCCCTCGCCATTGAAAACCGAAAGGTCAGCGCTCACATTTTTTGTGAAGGCATAATCTATTGTAAAACCAAGGTCAGCGCTTGAATAAAAATCATAAGTGTCCATATACGATTTTTCAATATACCGCAAACCCCAAATATCTTCGGAGTATTTGAACTGCGTGGTTGGTATCATTCCAAAAAGTCCCTTAAACTTCTCCTTTTTATACTGTATGAATGCGAATTTTAAAAAGGCTGTGTATTGCATTGAACCAACCTTGGGGTCTCCAAAATCAAGCGTAACCCTTCCAAACCACTCTTTGCTGAAATTATATTCATACCCAAGGTATGCACGTGTTATTTCAAATGCAGGGGTGGTTTCACCATCGGAGAATGCGGTATTGAAGTTGGTAAAAATCAGAGATGCGGGCTTTCCGTTTGGTTTAAATTCTTCTGTTGTGGTTTGTCCACATATTTTTGTTACATTTAAAAAGGTTAAAAGAAGAAATGTTGTAATTGATATTCTCATAGTTTTTATTTTCGGTACAAAATTGAACTATTGCTGTTACACCAATATTAAGAAAATATTACAAAACAATTAAATTTTTAATGACGAATTTTATAATTGTTTTCAGATTAATATGTTAGCATGATCAAATTTGTGTAATAAAATTGTAATACATTTTATGAAATACTGATGTTTTTTGTTTTTTTCAGATAAAAATGGAACAAACAATCATCAAGTTACTGGTCATTATTTTTTCGGGCTGCCATTTAGGCGATAAAAAAGTTGAAAAAGAAATTAAACGGAGTCACCCAAGTCATATTTATAATTTCGTTGAAATTGACATCTCACTTTTGAAGTATTTCGAAACCGATTGAATTTGTAGTTGCAGAAGAGGGAAATGAATGTGGTGCTAAAAAGTGGAACACGGGATTGATTGATGTTAATTCAGGTTTAATACTTTCACAACTTCCTCCCACGAAATGTACTTAAAATTTTGGCTTTTCTTTTTCTTTCCATCGTAGTTAAATCCATCGTGCACAACCAGAATACCTTTTGGAAAACCGGGCAGCGGAACATTTGAAATATCGAGGCCATCGGTCTCTTCCACCCCGTCAATTGTCCCTTCTAAAATTCTGAAATTGCCAATATATTTGTTTTCGCCCTGCCTTTCAAAAACTACATACGAATAGTTCCCCTGCGACGAGGCAATCAGGTAGCCGTTTACACTGTCGGTTGGATAAATGGTCAGTCCTTCAATATCATATTTTATATTCGGGTTTTCTTCGGAGCTGTTTTTTATGAAAACTCCCTTGCCCGAGCCGTTTGGTTCAGCATCGAATTTCCAGATTCCGGCTGCTTCTTCGCCAATATAAAGATTTCCGGTTTCGTCGTCGGCAACCATACCTTCGGGCTGTGTACCCAATTTGAATGAACGGACAAGTTTTGCACCAACTTTATTTTCATCTGCAAATAGTTCGTATTGTTCCACTTCGCCCGATTTGCCGTTTACAAAAACATAAAACAGCCCGGTTTTTTTACTTTGATACATGCACAAACCATATACTTCGCCGCTCATTTCCGATTGTATAATCCGGTTGTGTACCGAGTCTAAACCGCCATTTTCAACAATTCTGAAAAGCGAAACCGACTGCATGGTGCGGTTGCTGGCAGCGAGAATATCAATGGTTCCGCCATTTAGGGCAAAACCGTACCGCAGGTCGCAGTTGTTCATATCGCCGGTTGCGTAATAGTTAAGTTGTTTTCCGGTTAAATCGTAAGTTGCCAGTCCGCCTTTTTTATCGGTCCCGATAATTACTGATTTTATGATGCTTTCAGGATGGACCCAAATTGCAGGATCATCGGCAGAATCAGTGTTTTTGCCCTGCGGGGTTGGTTGCGTTTCAACTGTTGCAATTACTGTATTGGAAATGTGTTTACCGGCTTTCGCCGAGCCTTCGCCGGGACGGTTGCATGAATAGGACAAAAAGACAAAAAGCAGGATGAAAAAAACAAAAAGCGATAAATCTTTCAATCTCAAATATGGTTTCATAGTTTATTATTTTTCAGGAAATTTAGCCTGGTTTTTTTGCAGTTCATTTTCACTATAATTTTTTACAGCACCTTCCGGAATTTCGGTTCTCTGGTTGATTTTTGCTACATCCGAACCTTCACTAAAACTGTTAATTCCCTCTTTGTCTTTATTGATTGTAAAATGGTCGTATAAATCGCCGGCAAGCACCAAATCCACATTGTATTTTTCGAGAACGGGCTGAACAGCGTTTCGGTAGGGCTCGTTGTTTCGTCCCTGCAAGAACGAATAAATGGGGTAGTGTGTGAAAACCACTGTCCAGCGGTTGGGATTTGAACCCAGTGATTTAATATCGTTCTGAACGTCTCCAAGGTAAATAAACGCAAATGACCCTGCCTTATCCGATGATGTTTCGAACTGAAACCACTCGCTCCGGTTTTTGCCATCGCCAACGCGATAGGCGTATTTTGTCCTGGTTTGCAGGTTTTCAAAAATTATCTTATGCCCCATTGCGTTTTGACTGCCTTCTTCCCTCGGGGAATTTGCCCCCTGAACGGTTTTTACCTTATCATCAAATTTTGGAGAAGGATCGAGAATTGCAATTTCGCCAACACTTTCGGTAACACCAAAAACCGTTCTCCACAAAACTGCGCGCGATGTTGCCGGATCGGCTGGAATTGATAACAGTATTCTGTCCGGGGAAACAGTTGTAAATATTTCATAATCGCAAGTTCTATATTATTTTGATCCTTGTCATAAAGGATTTATTCAAAATTAGGATTTTAACTTTATGATTTCTGTCTTTAAGTAATTTTGGTGAAATTTCTATTTTTTAGTTTTTGTGAAACAAACTTCTTTTAAAATCCCACGTGTTTCATCGGGATAATCTACCTGTATAAAATGTGAGTTATTTAACCAGATTTTAAGTGTCAGATAGGCATCATCCAGATTTTTCAAAACAGTTACGCCCAAATGCTCAAGAAACGCTGCATTACATTTTTGTTCATATTGGTTATTCATGGGTATAACGCAAAGTTTTTTGCCCATATAAATGGCTTCAGCGGGGGTTTCGAAACCGGCAGTGCATAAAATTCCATTGCAATGGACAAAAGATTTTGTAAACTCATCGAGCGAAATGGGGCAAAACCAGATATTGCCCGCCTGGTATGGTTCTTTGCTGTGTTTCGAGAAAACCTCCCATTTCGTATTTGGAAATAAAGAAAGCAGTTTTTGTATTTTTTTGTCGCTAAAGGCCGGAAGATAAACTGTATAATGCCCTTTTGGGGCAGGTTTTGCATTTCGGACAGCAGGCCGTATTACCGGGGTAAAATTGAAATCGTCCAGTTTTTTGAACCATCCAAATCGAGTATGAGTTGGTTAACAATGCTCAAATTTCCAATTTGAGACTGACTGAATTTTCTTAAAAATTCATCGTGGTTCCCGGTGATGTAAAAAATCTGTACTCCTTTTTCCATCATTTTTATCAACTGGCGGATAACTTTCAACTGGGGTTTCGGAAAATAATTACGGCTGAACCGCCATGAATCGATGATATCGCCATTCAGTACCAAAATTTTGGGCTGAATGGATTTGAGGTATTTCAGTACTTTTTTGGGTTTACAGGCATGTGTGGCAAGATGAATATCGGATATTACAGCGACTTCTACCTCTCTTATTTTCATAGTTAAATAACTAACGGAGAGCAAAATAGCAGATATTTCATTACTTAATAATTAAACAATGATTACGTTTTAGATAAAAATGTGATTTTTAAACCGGGCTGAAACTAAATTACAACAAAACAAGGTTGTATAAATTATATGGTTCTCTATTTTCAATTTCATCATTTTACAGATGTGACTATTTTCCAACATTAACAATCCATGTAAAAAATTGGCACAAATTTTTATTTAACCCTCAATTTTGGTTTTTATTTTCCGGGGAATAATGATTTGCTGTTCAGGGCCAGCCATTAATGAAGCAATTACCCTGGTGCTTGTGTATTGTTCAAAAATTATTTTCAGGAAAACGGTAATTGGCACTGCCATTATTAATCCCGGAACTCCCCATAAAAATCCCCAAAACATTAGCATTATCAATATGGTTACCACGTTTATCGAGAATGATTTTCCCATGAAAATGGGTTCAATAATGCTTCCAAATAAAACCTGGACTCCGGTTAAAAACAGAACAAACAGAAACCAAGTACCAGTGGCGTCAAGTTCAACAAGTGCAAACAACGCGGTTACAACAACCGATACAACAGAACCAACCATTTGCACAAAATTGAACAGAAAAGCTATCAGGCCCCATAATACAGGGAATTCGACATCAAAAATATAACATCCCAAAGCCATACCGATACCTGTAAATAGACTGATGAAAAATTTGACAATGATGAATTTTATCAAATCGCTTTCGATTTTCATAAAAACTTTAACCGAGGAATATTTTCTTTTCAGAATGGTTTGGTTCAGCAGTTTCTGAAAATCGATGGATTCGGCAATTAAAAGGACAACAAAAAAAACGGTCATTAACGACATTGAAAGCGTATCGCCTATGAAATCGATGGTTGATCCAAAATTGCTGAATTTGTTGCTTTTCTTCAGATAATGTAAAATTACATTTCCTCCTTCAACTCTTTGTATTCCAAAAATATTTTCTACCAGTACTATTATGTTTGTAAGTTTTACCTGTACTTTGTTCAGTAATTCGCTATCGGCTGAAAGTATTTGTTTACTGATTATTTCCACTATCTCTCCACCAACTATGATTACGCCTGCTATAATTAAAACAACAATCAGAATTCTCAGAAATTTGGGGATGTGGTATTTTTTCATCCGGCGCATAAATGGCAAAAACATGAGCGCAATGAACATCGATAGTAAGAGCGGGATAAAAATAAACGACAGTATTTTTAAAATGTAAAATACAATTGGAATTACAATGATAAGCAGTAATAAATTTGTGGTTTTTATATTGTTCATATCATTTATTTATTGAAGGGCCACACGTGTATTAATAATAAAGTCGCGCTGTGATTTAATTACGTTAACCGTGTTTAAAAGCAAATTTTTCGTTTCAGAATTTATTTTAAAATAAAGTAAAGAGTTACGTGTGTTTACCTCTTTGTTTTTTATACGTTTAATCTGGTTTTTCTCCAGTTTCGAGAGTATTTCAAAAATCTTTTCCCTGTCGGTAATTAATTTATCTATATTTTCGAATTTATTCTCTCTTATGGTGTGCAGCGCAAAATTAAAAAAGTTATCAACCAGCACCCCCAATTTAAGCAACTCTGTATTTTGCTCAGCAGTAAATGGTTTATGATCGTTATCAGAATATTTAATAATCGGGTCGATTAGAAAGTGTACGGCATGGGCCATTTCGCGTTTGTAATTCATTACCTGCACATAATAGTGGGCAGTATCAACCTTGCCGCCTGTTAAAGCCTCAACCGTTGAATATACTTTTTCCTTATTTCTTTTTGATCTTCGCGAGAAATCAGCACTTGCTTTTTCTGCAAGTTTCAGCTTATTCCGGTCTTCGTTCATGAAACCCTCAATTCCCAGCGAAAAAACGTAATTTGAAGAAACAATGGCCTTAACAATCTGCTTCGAACTTTTACCAATAATCACTTCGTACGGATCTTTTACATCAATAACATCTTCCTGCTCGGCCAGTATTTTTTTATTCCTCGATACAAACAAAAAATGAGTTCTTAATATCATAAAAACAGCAATGGCAATAAACACAAAAATCATTAGGTTCCCACCCAGCGATATTACAAGCGCGATACTTGCAGAGCCAGCAAAAGCAATTAATGCCGTTAGAAACCAACCACCAATAACTGCCATTACCCCCGAAATACGAAAAACAGCGCTGTCACGATCCCATGCCCTGTCGGAAAGGGAACTTCCCATAGCAACCATAAAGGTAACGTAAGTAGTTGACAAAGGCAATTTTAGTGATGTTCCAAAGGCTATTAAAATACTGGCTACAACCAGGTTCACAGAAGCGCGAATTTTGTCGAATGCAGGTGGATCCGGATCGTTAACTGTGTAATTTGATGGTCGGAATCGCGAATTAATGGTTTCCAGAACCGGATTAGGAATAATCTTTGTTAGTTTTTTGTTGAACCGTGTGGTTGACCGGACAATAATCCTACCCAGAAGTGAAGAGTCAAATTTTTCAGTCCCTTCGCATTGTCTGCCTAAATTCACTTCCGTTTCGGTAACAGCACGAGCCTTTTTTGAAGTAATTAATGTAATAACCATCACCAACCCTGAAATCAATAACATATAAGTGGGTGTTGTAACTTTTCCGGCCAGACTTGCCATCCCGTAAGTATCAGGGTTAGTTGCTCCGTTGGCAATCCAATCCTGAAATGAGTTAAAACCTGCCAGCGGAACCCCGATAAAATTTACCAGATCGTTTCCGGCAAAGGCCATTGCTAATGCAAATGTACCAACCAAAACAACAACTTTTAAAATTTTAACCTTGAAAAACCAGTTTAAGATTTGGATTATAACTGCCCACCCAATAAAACTGATCAGAATTACTTTTACGGTGTTATGGTTTACCCAGTCGCTTATGGTTTCATCGCCTGTTACTTTTATTTCTGCAAACGAAGAATCGCTAATTCCCTTAACCAGAATAAAATAAGTAATAGCGGTAATGGCCAGGCCACCGTAAATTGCGCCAAAGTATTTCATTGGCCTCCTGTAATTAAACGAAAAAATAAGCCGGGCAATATATTGTACAAACGCGCCAAAAGTAAAAGCAATAACTACCGAAACCAAAATACCTGAAATAATGGCCAGGGCTTTATCGGAGTTTATGTATTTGGAAAGTTCAAGGAATGATGATCCCCCAGCCATTTTAATCTTAACAATTGCAACGACAACTGCTGCCCCCAACAATTCGAAAACAATTGAAACTGTTGTTGATGTTGGCATTCCAAACGCATTGAAAGTATCCAGCAGAATTACATCCGTTATCATTACTGCCAGAAAAATGATCATGATTTCGGAAAAGAAAAACATATCGGGATGAAATATCCCTTTTCGGGCCACTTCCATCATTCCGTTTGAAAAGGTGGCCCCAATTAAAATCCCTAACGCAGCCATGAAAAAGATTAACCATTTGGGAGCTGCTTTGGAACCAACAGCCGAATTTAAAAAGTTAACCGCATCATTTGCAACACCAACAACCAAATCTGAAATAGCCAATGCGAAAAGGACAACTACTACAATGATGTAAAATTTTTCCATTAATTTGGTTCCTTATAAATCAGAGTGACAAATATAGATGTTAAGCAATTATTAAAACTTGTTATTAACATTAAAATCATAACATTGTGTGAAATTACTGTTAATCAATGTTTAACATTTATTTCCTAACTTTGCGGTGCAAACAAAGATAATAATGAATAAACTTTCATCGCGCCAGATAGTTGTTTTTCTTGCTTTAATTTTAACAGCAATTGTTGGTTTGGGATGGTATTATTTGCTGATTACAGGTTTTTCATTTTTGTTTATGGTTATTGGGCTGTTACTGTTTTTCTTCATTGCGTTTTACATTATTCAGTTTGCCATTCACAGGTTTATACTCGAAAAAATTCGCCCTATTTATAAAATAATCGATTTTGTTCCCCGAAAACAGAAAGAAGAAAAACTAAAATTTGCACCCGGTTTTGTCGAACTTTCCGACGTGGAGCAGGATGTTGAAAACTGGGCTCAAAACCAGCGCCAGGAAATTGAGCGCCTGAAAGAACTGGAGCGTTACCGAAAAGATTTTGTCGGCAATGTTTCGCACGAATTGAAAACTCCGATTTTTAATATACAGGGATACATTCTCACGCTTCTCGAAGGTGGACTGGAAGATCCGACAATTAATAAACTTTACCTTGCCCGAACCGAAAAAAGCATCGACAGGATGATATCGATTGTGGAAGACCTTGAATCGATTAATAAACTGGAAACCGGTGAATTAAAGCCGCAATTCACCGTTTTCGATATTGTAAAAATTGTGGAAGATGTTATTGAAATGGAGCATCGGCTCTCAAAAGAACGCAAAATATGGCTAACCATTACCGGCAAACCCGACAAACCGTTAATGGTAAGAGCCGACAGGAAACGCATTATTGAAGTGGTAACCAACCTTGTGGTAAATGCCATTAAATACGGAAAAAAGAACGGTTTTGTAAAAGTGGGCTTTCACGATTTCGATGATAAAATTATGGTCGAGGTTTCGGATAACGGAATTGGCATTGACAAAAAAGATTTACACAGGGTTTTTGAACGCTTTTATCGTGTCGATAAATCAAGGTCGCGCGAACAGGGCGGGACCGGATTGGGCCTTTCAATTGTGAAACACATTATTGAAGCGCATAACCAGTCGATTAATGTGCAAAGCGTGCTAAATGAAGGGACTACTTTTACATTTACACTTGAAAAAGCCAAATAATAACCTACCTTTGATTATTAAAAAAGTTCAATTATGGATGATTCAATATTTAAAATTTTGCTTGTTGACGATGAGGAAGATATCCTTGAATTTATAAGCTACAATCTTCAGAAAGAAGGTTACAAGGTTTTTACCGCCAAGAATGGGATTGAAGCAGTAAAATCGGCCGAAAAAAATATTCCGCACCTGGTTATTCTCGATGTGATGATGCCCGAAATGGATGGAATAGCAGCCTGCGAGGAAATGCGCAAGATTCCGGCGCTCAACACTACGGTCATCGCGTTTCTAACTGCCCGGGGCGAAGATTATTCGCAGATTGCAGGTTTTGAAGCGGGCGCCGACGATTATATCACAAAACCGGTAAGGCCTAAAGTGTTGGTAAGCCGAGTGAAAGCTTTGCTGAAGCGTTCCGGGGAAACTACAGTAGCGCCGGTTCCGGTAAACGAAAATACGGTGAATGCCGGTAATTTGGTTATTGATAAAGAGCGTTACCTCATTCGTATAAACAATATTGAAATGGTCCTGCCCAGAAAAGAGTTCGAACTTCTGTCGCTCCTGGTTTCAAAACAGGGAAAAGTTTTTACCCGCGAGGAAATATACCATTCGGTTTGGGGAGAAAACGTGGTTGTAGGCGACAGGACAATCGATGTTCATATTAGGAAATTACGCGAAAAAATCGGGAACGACCACATTAAAACCCTGAAGGGAATAGGATATAAATTTGTTGAATAGGTTCAGAGGAAATAGATTACAGGATATAAAATAATAAAACCTAAAAAATAGCCTGCTGCCACCTGTAGCAGGTTATTTTTATTGAGTGTTAATCGGGCCGTACCCACCAGTCCCGAAACAATTACCACCGCCACAATTGCGCTAACCGTATCCAGGCCGGTGCGAAACGACAAAGCAAACAATGTTGCTGTTACAGCGCCTGCCGCTGCCATGTGAATACTGATATTCCATTTAAAGGAAATCAGCAATAACGCAACTATTACAAGAACTGAGGCAATCATAATTAATTTGAACATCGGTATAAAATGAATGCGGCTTAGCAAAATAAAACCAACATAATAGAAAACCGAGGCAAATAAAAGCGGTATAATCCGGTTGCGGCTGTCGGGCATTAAAAAATCGAATTTGGCATTTAATGCAAGAATTGCTATTGCCAGCATTGGAAGGGCTGCAGTGCTGAAAAAAACAACGAGCAGAATAAATTGTCTGGCTTCTGTGGTTAGTGTCGAGTTGTAAAAACCTGTGGTAAACATCAAAAGAAATCCCAAAGTTGGTAACAAAACAGGGTGAAAAATAGCAGAAATAATTTTGGCAAGTTTTTCGGGCATATTAAAGTTCCTTTCGCAGCCGGGCAACCGGAATTCCAAGTTGTTCGCGGTATTTGGCAACAGTACGGCGGGCAATATTGTATGTTTTTTGCTTTAATATCAGCGCCAGTTTATCGTCGGTTAAGGGTTTACTTTTGTCTTCGGAACCAATGCAGTCCTGTAATATCTTTTTAATTTCACGGGACGAAACTTCCTCTCCGTCATCTTTCTGAAGTCCTTCAGAGAAAAAATATTTCAGCGGGTAAATGCCAAAATGAGTTTGAATGTACTTGCTGTTCGAAACCCGCGAAATAGTTGAAATATCAAGATTGGCGCGCTCTGCAATATCTTTTAAAATCATTGGCCGCAATTTGGTTTCATCGCCGTCCTGAAAATATTCGTGCTGTAAATTAATAATCTCCGACATGGTAATCAGCAAAGTTGTTTGCCGCTGTTGCAAAGCATCGATGAACCATTTGGCCGAGTCGAGTTTCTCCTTTACAAATTGCAATGCCTCTTTTTTGTTTTTTTCCTTATGATTTTGGCCCAAAGCCTTGAGCATTTCAAGATAAGTGTTGTTGATTTTTAAATCTGGCACGTTTCGCTGGTTTAACGAGAGTATCAATTCCCCGTTGATATTTTCCAGTATAAAATCGGGCACAATGTGCTGGTTCGATTTGTTTAGCGGATTGCTATACGAACTTCCCGGTTTTGGGTTTAGTTTTAAAATAAGGTCGATGGCATCTTTTAACTCTTTGTCCGAAAGTTCCATCCTGTTCTGAATTTTGGAATAATGTTTTTTGGTGAATTCATCGAAAAAATCGTGCAAAATTTTTTGCGCAATATGCTGAACCCTGCTGTGTTTTCTTTTTATCTGAATTAACAGGCACTCCTGCAAATCGCGTGCGCCAACCCCCGGTGGGTCAAATCCCTGGATTATCTTTAAAATTTTGTACAGTTCATCTTCCGTCACTTCCATATTCAGGTTAAAAGCCATGTCGTCGCTAATGGCCAATAGTTCGCGCCGCAAATAACCGTCGTCGTCAATGTTGCCTATTATGTATTCTGCCAACTGGCTTTGTTCTTCGGTAAGTTTTACCATCCCCAGTTGCTCGTATAAAAACTCATGGAAAGATGTGCCTACCGAAAAGGGAATATCAACATAAACATCGTCTTTCGAATAATTGTTGACGTTTAATTTGTACGAAGGTATATCTTCATCTTCATCGTAATAGTCGTCGAATGTAAATTCGTCGTTGTCAACATCGGTATCGGGCGCTTCGTCGTCGCGGATTTCATTATCTTCCTCGGGTTCCTGCCCTTCATTTTCAAGTTCGAGGACCGGGTTTTCCTCAAGTTCTTTTTTAATACGTTGTTCGAGTTGCAAAGTCGGGATTTCCAAAAGCTTTATCACCTGTATTTGCTGCGGCGAAAGCTTTTGAAGCAGTTTTTGTTGCAGTGAAAGATTTTGCTTCATATCCCAAAAGTTGTCCCCGTAAATTTACTATTTTTTTGCAAAGTAAATTTCTAATGTTTTGTTAGAACTCGGCATTTTTTGGGGTACGGGCGAAAGGAATCACATCGCGGATGTTTCCCATTCCGGTTACAAACAATATAAACCGCTCGAAACCCAGGCCAAAGCCACTGTGTACCACCGAACCAAAACGCCGTGTATCGAGGTACCACCACATTTCTTCAACCGGAATATTCATTTCGCGCATTCTTGTTTCCAGTTTTTCAAGGTTTTCCTCACGCTGCGAACCGCCAATGATTTCGCCAATTTGCGGGAACAAAACGTCCATGGCGCCTACGGTTTTTCCATCATCGTTCTGTTTCATGTAAAAAGCTTTGATTTCTTTCGGGTAGTTTATGAGAATTACAGGGCATTTAAAATGTTTTTCAACAAGATAACGTTCGTGTTCGCTCTGTAAATCAATGCCCCACTCAACCGGAAACTGGAATTTCTTCTTTTTATATGGAGTTGAATTTTTCAGAATTTCAATCGCTTCGGTATAAGTAATTCTGATAAAGTCGTTTTCGAGTACGAATTTCAGTTTTTCTATTAAATCCATCGAACGCTGGTCGGCAGGCTTGTCTTTCTCTTCCTGCTGAAGCCGGCTGGCCAGAAACTGAAGGTCATCCATGCAATTTTCGAGTGCATACTGAATCAGCGATTTCAGAAACTCTTCTGCCAAATCCATGTTGTCTTTCAAATCGTAAAAGGCCATTTCGGGTTCAATCATCCAAAACTCGGCCAAATGACGTGCTGTATTCGAGTTTTCGGCCCTGAAAGTTGGCCCGAAAGTGTAAATCTCGCCCAGCGCCATAGCTCCCAGTTCGCCTTCCAGTTGCCCTGAAACAGTTAAATTGGTTGGTTTACCAAAAAAATCCTGGCTGTAATCAATCTCCCCTGTTTCGGTTAACGGTGGATTTTTTGGGTCGAGGGTGCTAACCCTGAACATTTGCCCGGCGCCTTCGGCATCGCTGGCGGTTATAATTGGCGTGTGCAAATAATTAAACCCTTTTCCGTTAAAATACTTGTGTATGGCAAAAGCCATAGCGTGCCTGATTCTGAAAATAGCGCTGAAAGTATTGGTCCGAAAACGCAAATGGGCATTTTCGCGCAAAAATTCGAGCGAGTGTTTTTTGGGTTGAATCGGGTATTGTTCGGGGTCGGCAGCGCCAAGAAGTTCTATCTGTGCAGCAATTAACTCAATATTCTGACCGCTGCCAGCCGATTCAGTTAACCTTCCGGTAATTGAAAGCGCAGCCCCGGTATTTATTTCGCGCAGAAGCGATTCGTCGAAATTATTAACATCTGCTACAACCTGGAGATTGTGAATGGTGGAACCATCGTTTAATGCAATAAAATAAACATTCTTACTTCCCCTTTTTGTTCTTACCCATCCTTTTGCAACCACAGTGTCATTTGCTTTTTCACCGAGCAGAATGTCTTTAATTTTTGTACGTTTCATAATCAACAGCATTTTACGATGTTTTTTTCATTTTAAAATTGAAGGTTACAAAAGTAAGGTTTTATGTGAAAATCAGTCAGCAACAGGATAAATAATGCTGATTCTTGACGAACAGATAAAATAAAAAACCATTCTTCCGTCAATTGACTTCCGAATGGTTTTTGTCCGGATTGATTGATTAATTCCTTTACAAGAAAATTAAAACAGGAGAAACTATTATTAGCTGGTTTCCCGCCGTAAGTTCGATTTATTCTTATTCGTAAGTTCCCGGTACCGGAACCGTTGCATTTGCTATGTACCCGATGTTGCCCATTATAAAAGTATCGGGGCCAAGTTTCAGGTCAGAGTTCATCATTTCATCGTAAGTTACTTCTTTTCCGGTGTATGCCGAAACCCTGCCCATAATTGCAACCATGTTTGAAATTGCCGTGGCTTCGGCTTCGTTGAACGGAATATCTTGGCGGATGCAGGTAACCAGGTTGATGTGTTCCTGAACGTAAGGGCTGATTTCAGATTTTTCAGCAGTAAACAGTGGGTTACCTGCTGTATCAACAATCATTGGATCCTTACCATCGGTTTTTGCAATTGCTTTTGTTCCGTGAAATACTTCGTAAACGCCATTGGTGCAGCCGTTAATCTGGCGGCAGGTGCTGTGCATGTGGCGCCCATCGGCAAAAGTATAGTCAATACTGAAATTATCGAACTGGTCGCCGGTAGGCCTGCGCTGCCTTGAACCAAATCCAAGCGCTTTAACCGGGTGAACGCCCATGTACCACAGGGCAACATCGAGGTTGTGAACATGTTGTTCAACAATATGGTCGCCCGAAAGCCAGCACCAGTTTACCCAGTCGCGTAACATCCATTCCATTTCGGTCCAGTTCGGATTGTTGTCGCGATGCCACAATTTACCGCCATTCCAGTAAACATTGGCAGATACAATTTTCCCGATGCCATTATTTTGTATCTCTTTATACAGATTAATGTAGTTGTGCTGGTGCCTTCTTTGAGTACCGGTAACTACTTTCAACCCCAGGGTATCGGCCATTTTGGCGGCTGCCAAAACCTGACGGATACCAGCAGGATCAACTGCCAGGGGTTTCTCCATAAAAACGTGTTTACGTGCTTTTACTGCTGCTTCAAAATGGTCGGGGCGGAATTTTGGGGGATTGGCCAAAATGATAACATCAACACCTGAGTCAATTACTTTTTGATAAGCATCGAAACCAACAAAGCAGTTTTCGATTGGTACTTCAACACCCTTTTCGGCTTTAATTTTTTCGCGGCAACTGTCAACCCTGTCCTGAAATGTATCTCCGATAGCTGTAACTGTAAGGCCCGGGCCGGCATTCAAAAAATCAATAGCTGCGCCTGTTCCGCGTCCGCCGCAACCGATAATACCTGCTTTTAGTTCCTTTCCTTCGGGAGCTGTTGCCAGCATTGGCGGAAATTTATACTCTGAGGGAACCCAGTCGTAATCGCCGGTTGCTGTTTTTCCGCCAGTGCCTGCACACGATGTTAAAGCTCCCACACCCATTGAACCTGCTGCGCCAACTGCTGCTGCGCTGGCTAAAAACTTTCTTCTTGAAAATTGATTGTTACTCATAATATTAATTTTTTAGTTGAATTTAGGATTTTTAAAATTATTAATTATTTCCGGTTTTTTCATCAAATTCACAAACTACCCTAAAACTGACGTAATTACAATCAGACAACCACCATTTGCTTTTGGGCATTTGCGGATCGGTTTTCATCCAGGCCACCGATTGGGTAGCGCTTCGTGCGGCACTTCTAACATCGGCAATATCGCTTCTGAAATGACCGCCCCTAACTACGCGTTCTTCTCCGCTAGCAGGACCCTTGGGGTCGGCAGCGCCATCAGCCAGTTGTGCATAAGCTTCAGGCGAGTACCAGTCGGAACAGTACTCAGCGGTATTTCCCAACATGTGTTTCAACCCATAAGGATTTGCCTCAACCCTATCCGGTTCTTCGGTTTTTGCCCTGCTGTTTTTTCCGTAAATTACATATTTGTTTATTTCATCACTTTCTTTTCCGAACAGTCTCCCGATAAAACCTTTTTCTGCAAAATCTTTTATTTCGCCTTCGAAGAAGAAAGGAGTTTCCTTGCCTCCCCGGGCTGCATATTCCCACTCGGCTTCGGTTGGTAAACGGTAGGTTTTCCCGGTAACCTGCGACAACCATTTGCAGTAGGTTTCGGCTGCATGAAAGCTAATTGTAATTGCAGGCCGTTTGCCCAAACCCCAGTTTTGGTCGGGCTGCCCGTATGGTGGCGTTGGCCCCGAAATAGCGTCAACATCGGCTGTTACGCGTATTCCCTCGGTGTCGGTTGACCGCCCTTCGGCTGCTGTGGCCGAATAAAATGCAAGAAATTCATCCCAGCTTACTTCTATTTCGGCCATAAAAAACGGGCTGATTTTTATTTCTTTTTGCGGCCCTTCGTCAGGGTTGCGTTTTGGTTCATTTTCCGGGCTGCCAATTTTAAACGCGCCTCCGGGTATTGCTTTCATATTGAACGAGACTGTTGTATTTGGGACCGTTTCGGTAAAATCTTTATGCCCGGTAATTATTGCGGGTTCCGTATATATTTCCCTTACTGCGCCACCGCTACTTCCAAAGGCAACATTTTTAGCGTGAACTGCATTCGGGTCGTAATGGCCTACATGTAAATGACAGTTGATACAAAGCAACCCCAGTTTTTCTACATTCTGAGTATAGTACAAATGCGCGTTTTGGCCATCTTTAGTTAACGTTAGCGGGAATAAATTGGGATGACATTTATCGCATGAAGCCTGAAAAACATGCTTGCTTGCAAATTCGAGCGTTGATTTTTCTTCCCAGTTATAATCGGCACTGTCTTTAAAAACCAGGCCATAAACATCGCGAACGGAAGCTTTGATTTTTTCTTTCAGATAACCCTGCCCTTTGGGCGGCAAATGGCAATCAACACAACCTATTTGAATTCCGACGCGGGTAATATAGTGGTCTGACTGCTTCCATGATTCGGTGGCATGCGGGTGTACGTGACACATTTCGCATGATTCGTTGGTTGAAGTTGCATCAAGTACTTTGTTTGTAAAAATGGTGGTTGAAATTCCGACAACAAAACCAATGAATATGATAAGAAGGACATGGCCCCTTAAATAATTAACAAACTTTTTCAGCATGATCCAATGTTTAACTTTTTAGGTATGATTGAAAAATAAAAAACCAAAATTAGCAATTTATTAAAACGTAATTCATTCACTGTGCGAATTATCAATAATTTAGAAACGTTCAAATAAATGTTGAAATTACTTTCTTTTTCAATATTTATTTCAGTTTAATTGACGTAAAAATTGCAAACTATACCTAACCAAACAAAAAAGAAAAGGTTGCCTTGCAGAAAGACAACCTGGGAATAGATTCAAAAGAAATCTGAAATGAGGAAAAGAATGTTCTGTAAAAGCTGTTTAATACATAAAATTATCTTTATCTTTCGGTCAATGAATAAGTTAACCAGGGGATTATCAAATATTGCGGATCTGTTTTTCCCGGCTTTATGTGTTACCTGTGGAAACCGGCTCGTAACCCAGGAGAAATTTGTTTGCTTTGAATGCTGGCTCGATTTGCCGGTGACAAATTTTCATACAGACGCTGAAAACAAAGTCGCCCGCCTTTTCTGGGGAAGGGTAAAAGTTGAACATGCCACTGCTTTTTTCGCGTATAACAAGGGAAGTAACTACCAGCACCTAATTCATTTTATCAAATACAAAGGCCTGAAAGAGTTAGGATTTGTAACCGGGCAACGATTTGGCAATGTACTGTTAAAGTCGCCTGAATTTAATTCCATCGATGTTGTTGTGCCGGTTCCGTTGCACCCCAAAAAACAAAAAATGCGCGGGTACAATCAAAGCGAATGGATTGCAAAGGGAACCGCAGACACGATGGGCAAACCGGTTTCAGTTGATAATTTGCGGCGTAATTTGCATACCTCTTCCCAAACCCGTAAAAACCGTTTCGAGCGTTGGGAAAATGTGGAAAATATTTTCGAGGTGTTCAATCCCGAAGAATTTACGGGAAAACATATTTTACTGGTTGACGATGTTGTTACTACCGCATCAACCCTTGAATCATGCGCTTTTCAACTGCTTCAGGTTGAAAATGTGAAAGTGAGCATTGCCACCCTTGCATTTGCCGACTATTAAATTTGGGCATAAAAATAACCTGTAGGATGATAAACAGGAAAACACAAGTTATTGATTTACCGGAACAATTCGCGCCACCCAGCCGCCGCCTGAAGCAAGGTTAATGCTGATTGTATCTCCTGCGTTGATTTCATTCTCAATCTTCCTGTAATCTTCGGCCCGGGTGTTTGCATTTATTCCGTCCTGAATAGCCTCCAGTTTATATTTGCCGGGTTTCAGAAAATCCGTTTTTATTTCAAGGCTCCGCGGTCCGTAGTTGGTAATAGCGCCCACAAACCATTCATTTACTGAACGACGGGCCATTACTGTATATTTTTCAATTTTACCTTGCAACAGTTTTGTTTCGTCCCATTCCACCGGAATTTTTGCTATGAAACCGGTACATTCCTGTTCGCGTTTGTAATCCGACGGTGCATCGGGAAGCATTGTCATCGGGCTGTTTAGAACAACAAACAAGGCAATGGCATGAGCGCGTGTGCCAATACCCATCGGATAATCACCAACCGGTCGAAAATTGTCTTTGGTTGAATTGCGCATGGTGGCCGGAATATAATCCATTGGCCCGGTAAATGCCCTGATATACGGTAACAGGTTATGATGCACCGGATTTGCTTCGTTAGTCCAGCCGTTGTATTCAAACTCGATGAGACCCTCGCGGGTCAGTACGTTAGGGTATTTTCGCCTCAGACCGCATGGTTTGTAGGCTCCGTGGTAGTTTACAACCATCTTTTTCTCTGCGGCTTTTTGTGCAACTGCTTCATAAAATTCAACCATTTTCTGGTCGTCGCGGTTCATAAAGTCCATTTTTATTCCCTTAATCCCCCACTTTTCAAACAAGTCGAAAGATTCATCCCACTGATTTTCCAAAGCATGCCAGATTACCCAAAGCATCACATCCACGCCTTTTGTTTTGGCGTAGGCAGTAACTTCTGCCATATCCAAACCTTCCACTTCGTGCAGCAAATCCTCTTTTGCACACCAGCCATCGTCAAAAAGAAAATAGCGGAAACCCATTTCTGCGCAATAATCAATAAAATATTTGGCAGTTTCGGTATTTACTCCGGCTTTAAAATCGACCCCAAAAACATTGTTTTTCGCCCACCAGTCGAACATCACCACGCCCGGTTTTATCCACGAAATATCTTCTAAAACATTTGGTGAGGCAAGCAAATAAACCATGTTGTTTTCAACCAGTTCAGTTTCATTGCCGGCAATGGCAAAAATGCGCCACGGGTATGTTCGGGCGCCGTTTACTTTTGCAATAAAATTTTCGGTTTCGGCAATTTGCCCGTGCCCGTACACACTGCCCGAATAATTCAACTTTTTCGGATAGGGCGGATTGGTGGCAGTAAACCCGGCTTTTCCTGTTCCTTTTAACCATAATCCGGGATAATTGTACAAATCGGCTTCGGTAATCATTACAAAAAGACCGTTTTGCTTTTCAACCAGCAATGGCAAATGACACAATTCATCTTTTTCAATGGCAGATATAATCCGGTGTTCATAAGGTGTTTCGTAAGATGAGTTAAAAGATTTTGATGCCTGAAACCGGATTGAATCACTTTCTTCAAGACTGATAATCAGATTTTCTTTTGTAATAGTCAGGCTGTCATTTAAATCAGCGGAAAAACGGTAGGCCAGCCCTTCGTCAAACAGTCTGAATGTGGCACTGTTCCCGGCTTTGAATTTGATTTCGAGTTCGTTGTATGAATTAGTCAAAACCGCAGCCTTTTCCTTTATTTCGGGAGTTACCGTTTCGTTTACCGTTTTACGGGTTGTTTTTTGAACTTTGAAGTCAGAAAACAACTCTTTTTCATTTCCGGTTTCCATTGAAATGTTTTGCATTGAAATAGCCGAATTGCCTTCTTTGATAAGGTTTGCAGCAATCCCATCCCTTATTTAGTTTTCCGTTGGGCGAACTGAGTTCATATTTCTGTGCAACGGTTAAAAGGGAAACTATTGTGAAAGTGAACATTAACAGTATTTTTTTCATTTTATCAGGTTTAGTTAATTCACATTTTATAAAAATATAAATAAATGAGATAAAATGACTGGATCATGCACAAAAAAAGGTGGTTGGAAAAAATGCACCAACCACCTTTAAAAATCT
Organism: Prolixibacteraceae bacterium; assembly: GCA_009773765.1. Lineage (GTDB taxonomy): Bacteria > Bacteroidota > Bacteroidia > Bacteroidales > Prolixibacteraceae > Draconibacterium. The sequence continues at coordinate 177,472 of WTWZ01000001.1, forward strand.
TTAATCCCTCAAATGTTATTTTCGGCTAAACTTTTCGGCTTTGATTACTTTTCCTTCGCCTGAAATCCGGCAAATGTAAATTCCCTGTTTCAACGGTTCAGTGTTGATGCTGAATTCCTGGCCATCAGAAATATTGGACCAGCTTTCTGTTGAAACTATTTTTCCCATAATGTCGCAGATTTCAACTGTGATTTTTGATTGATATTCTCCTGAATATTTGATGTTTAATTTGCTGGTAACAGGATTTGGCCAAAATTTTATTTCAGGTTTAACCTGAATGTCATTTATTCCTGTAACTGAGCCTTTCAACGCAATATTTTCGGTGTAAATAACATTGCCCAGGTCATCTTTTAAAATCAGTGTTGCCTCGTCAGTTCCGCAATTGATGTCGGCAAGTAAAATGCTGTCAGCTTCAACAACTGTTCCGTCACAGAGTCGCCATTCAACTTTCATCCCCGGCGCAGCATCGGTTTTAACCATCAGGTTGTCTCTTTTTCCATCGAGCCACCAGTTGATGGGAGAAACCGTTGTTACCGAACCATCGGAGTTAAAAATAAAGTTCGTCCAAACTGCGCAGCCATTGGGCATAAGCGCTTTTACAGTGTAAGTTCGGGTAGGGCACAAACCGTTCACTTTCCGCAGTGTATCGCCGGTTGACCAGCCAATGTGCAGAGGTGTAACTTCTTCATCATTTAAATATACTTTTACCGATGCCCAACCCGCACATGATGACATTTCAGGCGGAAATCCGCCGTCAATCTTCATATAGTAAGGGCAATCCGGATTGATGATTATGGGATCGATAACGACAACGGTATCGGTGTATCCTTTGCTGACATAAACTGCATCGCAGAAAGTATTGGTACAACTGTCGGCAAATGTTACGGTGAGGCATACTTTATGAACCGGTTGAAAAATATTGAATGTTTTCAATGGCTCTTTTTCGGTGCTTGTTGAACCATCTTCAAACTGCCAGAGCCTTGAAATTATTTCCCCTTCGGAAACATCAACCAGTTGAATTGGAACGACTTCGGGAACAGACATAATATCATCGGGCTTGTAATATTTGAAATAAACCGGGCATTTTTCAGGTTCAGGTTCAGGAACCCAACCAAAAACCTGAATAGTTTGGCAAATTGAAACCTTGCATTCACTGGCAGTTTTTACGGTCAGACAAACAGTCCGGAAAGGATTATACATCACTTTTATTGAATCCGAAATCGCCGGCATAGTGTAAACATGGGTTGGTTTCGGTTCGTTGCTTGTTGTGCCATCTCCAAAATCCCAAAACCATTCAGTCGCTTCAGGAAAGGATTTAGAATAAAAATCGATGACGACAGAAGGCAGGGGTGACATTAGTAAATCTTTTCTTTCGAAGGCGAAATCAACAAAACAGTCGGGTTTGATAATGGTGTCGATGATAACAGGATATTCAACATAAACCGGCTCGCAAACAGTGCTCATACAACTGTCAGCACTGGTAACGGTTAAACAAACCTTATACTCCGGCTGGCCCAGCGGCAGGGTAATTTCAGGGTTTTGTTCAGTACTTGTTATTTCATCCGTAAATTGCCATAAATAGCTAAGCTCTTTGCCTTCGGAGCGGTCGTCGAAATGAAAGGTTACTGTTCCTGCTGCCGAATCGCGCGACATTTCGTAATATTTAAAGCGTGCCAGGCAACTCGGCTGCTCATATAACGAACCCTCCATGATATTGATAACCTGAGATATAGTGCTTTTGCAACTGTCGGTTACAATTGTAAGCCTTACCGTCCGATAAGGATTTATTTTAACGTTCGGTCCCCCGATTGGATGATTAAAAATAAACATTGGGTTCTGTTCGGTGCTGGTGATACTATCGCCACAATCCCAGTACCATGATTTTACTTTACCTTCGGAAGTATCGAAAAAATTAATGGCTGTGGCAGGCACAAGCGTGTAAATATTCGGGTTCACCTCAAATTTAAATGCCGCCTTGCAATCGCCTGAACTGTAAAAATCCTGCGCGTTAACCGAAAGGGAGATTATTAAAAAACCAAGTAGAATTATTCGCTTCATAGTTTTGTTTTTTTAGTTATAACAATTCCAAGACGGAAATTCCAGGAGAAAGGTTGCGTTTACAAAAGATGAAAATAAATTCTATTTCACCCCCGTTGTTCCGCCGCCTTTTAAAGTTAGCACCATCGGTTTATTGGTTTTCCATGCTCCCCTTGTAAAGTCCAGAACATCAACCGAATTTGAACGGTTGGCAACCGAATTTTCGCTCAGCGGCGCGATTGAACTCCACAATGCAGCGTCGTAAACATCCTGGTCGAGAGGCAAACCGTTGCGTAAACAGTCAATCAGACGCCAGTCCATCATAAAATCCATTCCGCCGTGACCACCCACTTTTTTGGCCATTTCGCCAATGTGTTTTACAATTTCGGGAGTGTATTTTTCATTGAGCCCTTTCATTTTTTCTTCGCTCATCCAATCGTGGCCATCAGAAATGCGGCCGGGTTCAGGATACTTCTGAGCAATGCCTTTTGTACCGCTTACCAGGTGAATTCTTGAATAAGGCCGCGGACTTGTAACATCATGTTGCAGCATGATTGTTTTTCCCTTGTAAGTACGAATCGCAGTTGTATTCATGTTACCACGGTATTGTTTGCCGGCAAACTCACTAAAAAAGTTATCAGTTTTTGCCAGTTCGTCCGCACGGGCAGCCATTTGAAAATCGTTTGACTGCATGGCCGTCAGGTATTCCATCTGGTCGCCCCGGTTGATATTCATTACCTGTGCAATGGGGCCCAAACCATGAGTTGGATACAGGTTGCCGTTCCGGTAATTCTCCTTTAAACGCCACATTTCGGAATAACCGTTTTTGTTGAAATTCGAATCGATAAGCGTGTGAATGTATGCGCCTTCGGCATGAACGATTTCTCCAAAAAATCCCAGCCGGGCCATGTTCAGCGTTAAAAGTTCGAAAAAGTCGTAGCAGGTATTTTCGAGCATCATACAGTGTTTCCTCGTTTTTTCAGAAGTTTCAACCAATTGCCAGCATTCGTCGATGGTTTTTGCAGCGGGTACTTCAACGGCGGCATGTTTACCGTTTTCCATGGCATAAACAGCCATCGGGGTATGCCAGGCCCAGGGAGTACAAATATAAACCAGATCGATTTCAGGATTTTCGCACATTGCTTTCCAGGCATCCTTACTTCCGGAATATACTTTTGCCCGCTGAATCCCGCTTTCCTCAAGTTTCTTCTGTACTTTTTCAACGCGGTCTTTGTACTGGTCGCAAAGGGCGGCAATTTCAACGCTTTCAATATGCGACATGCGGGTTACCGCCCCCGAGCCCCGGCTGCCAAGACCAACAAAACCGATGCGTACTTTATCCAGTTTTGGCGCGGCAAACCCACACATATTGAATGTTTGGGCGCCATTGTTTTTCCTGCCTTTTTCAAACGGTCCGGGTTGAAATGCATTTGCACTGCCTGCAAATCCTGTGGCAATTATCCCTGAACCTACCAGGGCCTGTTTTAAAAAGTTCCTTCTGTCCGATGTCATTTTTGGCCTTTTTTTATGGTTAATCTTTTTTTATTTCAGTTGGCCGGCGATGAAATTCCCGGTTTTTTGAACTTGCCAAAGTTAACAGGTTAACCTAAAATCTGATGAGCAAATGATATTAATTTTCTTTTTTATCTCAATTCAAAGTGAAATGTCATGAAGCAAAACTATTAAAAGATGTTAAAGAATGAGAAATTTACAAAAATTGAGAAACTGTATATAATTGAATATCAATAATTAGACAATTTTTCTATAAATTAAATACTTTTTTGTATTTTACTAATTAAACCTTTTAAAAAAAGCTATGTCATATGTAGGAAAACAATTAAAAAATACAAAGACATGAAAACAAATCAATTTTTATCAGCACTGGCAGCAGTTGCATTAGCCGTTACAGTAAACGCAGTAGAGAAACCGAAAATGAATGTGATACCATTAAGCGATGAAAACGCGCTTATTGCGGTTGCAAATGAAAATCCGGCTTATTTTGAATTAAGCATTCAGGCCGAAAACGGTGATTTGGTTTATTACAAAGAATCGGCATCCGAAATTTCCGATTTGCGCCAGCTTATCAATTATTCGAACCTGGAAAACGGAAACTACACTTTAAAGGCGAAAGTAAAAGACACTTATGTGTTAAGGGATTTTGAAATCAGTAACAAAGGGATGGTTGTTGGAGAAGCGAAAATGAAGTATTCTCCTTATTTTGATTTTAACAGCGGTGTCCTGAAATTATCGTATCTCAATTTTGACGAAGAAAATGTGAAATTCAAAATCTACAATCAGGGAGAACTGGTTTATGAAAACAAACTTGGGAAAGATTTTGTGATTTCGGCCGGGTTCGATCTTTCGCAACTGGAAAAAGGCAAGTACGAGGTTGAACTATCTTCGTACAAAAATCAATTTTTATACAATATTGAAAACTAAACAATTCTGAAAGAGAAGGTTAAAGAGGTTGTCCGAATTATTTTCGGGCAGCCTCTTTAATATTTCGGCCCATTGAAAATCAAGGCTATCTTATCAGCATCACCTGCCCTTTCATGGTATGTTTGAAACCCTGGATATCGTCAAAATCAGCTTTCCAGATATAATTTCCCATTGGGGCGGGCATATTGTTTTTTGTTGTTCCGTCCCATTTGTGCCCGGGGTTGTCCGATTCGAAAATCAATTCTCCCCAACGGTTAAAAATCTGCAGTACAAAAACATTAGGATCAACCCCAACGCCAACCGGCATAAATTCGCGGTTCACGCTGATTTCACTGTCGGGCCTGAAAGCGTTTGGCGTATAAACATTAAAGGGCAAAATCTCTATCCCCGTCATTCCGGTGTCGATACAACCAAATTCCGATTCAACAATCAACTCTACAGGAAATTTACCAAGAGATTTGTAAGTGTGCTGCGGATTTCTTTCGTCCGAGCTAAACCCGTCACCAAAATTCCAGGCAAATGTTTCAATCACCGGTGTTAAATTTGTAAAACTAAGGGTGGCATGTTCAATGGTTGCAACCGGATAATCGACTTCGAATTGTGTATCGGGTTTTGGATGCACCTGCACCAAATCGATTTTTGAAACAGTATCGCTGCAACCGGTTAATCCTGATTTTGCTGCCAGTTTAAAACCATATTTGCCGGCTTCGGGGAGATTAAAATATTGTTCATTCCCGGTTAAAGTATCAGAATTCGTAAACCACGTGTACTCTAATTCTTTGTCTTCAGTTATTGCCGTTGCCAAAACCTGCAATGGCTGACATCCTTCGGAAATATCTGTTGTTAAACCGAAAAACGGCTTTCGTTTGGAAGTTGCTTCAACCCAGTTGCTGGTGCAACCAAATTCTTCAACCTGCAGACGAATGGTTGCAACTGCCTTATCGAGGAATAAGGTAATTGAATCGTTTTTGCCTGCAACCTGATGCGCTGTCCCATTGAAATCCCAAGCACAAAAAGATGAGTCAATGTTTTGCAGATAAAACACATCAACTGTTTTATCGTTACAAAATTCAGGATCAACAGCAATTTCCGGAATGGGGGTCGGGAATATTTTTACCATTTCTTCAATCCTATAACCTGCTTTACAACCGTTAAGGTGATTGGTAATTAATAAACTCACGTTATATTTTCCGGTACCGGAATAAAAATGGTTGGGTTTCTGGTTGTAGCTGACTGGCGATCCATCGCCAAAATCCCATTCAAAAAGCAGGTCGCCGGGAGTTTTTAATTCGCCTGAGAACGAAACAGTTGCCGAATCGCAACCCCGGCTTTTCGCAGTGTTCACCACGAAATCGGGATTGGCTTTTACTTTCATTGAATCCATCTCGCTCCAGCAACCGTTTTCTTCAACAAGCAGTTTTACAACCGGTACAGAAGTTGAGATTCCCAATGAAATTTCGCGCTGATCCCAGATTGATGAATCAATAACTGCGCATCCGTCATAGTCCCAGTAATAATTGGCGCCGGAAGTTGCGTTGCCCACATATTCCAAAATCTGTGTATAACCGGCACATTCAGCAGTTGGGTCATCGCCCAGTCTTTTAAAGTCGGCAGTCGGGACATCCCAGAACTGGAGTTCAAGCGTTTCCTCAACAATGCAATTATCGGGGGTTGTAAATTTATACGACACAAGGTAAACACCCCAGTCAGCAACTACGATATCAACTGAAATGTTGGTTTTATTGCTCAGCGCCAGGGTTCCCGGTTTATTGGTATTCCATTCCATTTTGCCGTTTTCAATAATATCTGAACCAACTCCTGCAAATTGAAGGTTCAGTGATCGTGATTTTTTACCACAAACCGATTTTTCCCCAATCATCGAAATTTCAGGTACCTGAAAAACAGTCATATCCATTGTATCGCGTGCGGAGCACCCAAATTTGTCAAAAACCGTTACACTGTACCGGCTGGTTTTGCGCGCTTCAATTGTCTGCGTAGTTTCGCCGGTGTTCCATTCATATCTGGCATAACCTTCGCCGGCATCTATTTTCAGGTTTAGCGCGCAACCGGAGCTATCAACTCCTATGTCGATTTTTTTTATTGGTTCAATTAAAATATAAATCGAATCGCTTTGGGTGCATCCGTCAACAGTAGTTCCCTGGGCCCAGTAATGGCCCTGTTTTTTTACAGTAATTTTCTGGGTTGTTTCGCCGGTATTCCAGTTGTAAAAATCGAAATATGGGCCTGCGTCAAGCACAAGCTCTTCTGATTCACAAATTTGCAGCGTATCGCCGTCAAAATCGATGCTTTTTCCCAAATCCAGTACTATATCGAGGTTAAAACCAACCCCGTAACCATAAGATTCGAAACCGCCATAACCATAAACATATGCCAGAAATCCCCTGTCGGGGTTCAGGTTCCGGAGGTTGTGGCTGCCGGAATACAGTTTTATTTGGGCGTATGAATAATTTGTACCCGGGAAAGGTTTAAAAAAATACCCCAGCAACAAGCCATCCAGTTCAATATTGTCTTTTTCTGATGTGAGAGTTACGATATTCACATAATAATCACCGATTTGGCTTGAATTGTATGCTACAAAGGTCACGTCATTTTTCGACTGGCTCACCGAACTTAAAATTATCATAAACGGATCTCCATTGCCGCCCGTAAAATATTCATCAGTTCTGTTCGACTGGCTGAATTGGGCAACCAGAATGGGTTTGTCGGCAAATATGCGGGATGGTTGGTAGCTTTCGAGCAGAAATTCGTAAAACTGCCCACGGTTTCTTGTCACTGGCGTCTGTGAGCCAATCTGAATTGTAGTATTGTCCTCGGATGCCATAACCCGGTAACGGTCGGCGCGCCGGGTTAACAATGGCACAGCGTAATATTCGCGCCCCCAGGTTTGCAGCGGTGGCATTTGCTCGTAAAGATGGTCGTATCCGCTCATTCCCGATACATCAGGTACAGTAGTACTAAAATTCCCGGAGTAAACTGCAACGGGTTTGTCCGATTCAATGTAACTTCCCGTTAGGTCACCCTGCCCGGCCAGGTTCCGTTGGTTGAGCGATTGTACCTGGTAAACTTCTCCTTTACTTAGGGTAACCGGAAAAGAAACCCCTGCAGCTCTGCCACCATCGGTAACCACTGAGGGGGTAATATTAACAATCGTATTATCTTCCGAAGCCACAACCAAAAATTCGCTGTTTCGCCCGTGTGCAGGCCTGTTGTGAACAAACGGCGTATAACACATTGTAAAATACTCGTCGCCCAGCGATGGTACCGGATAAATTACTGCTACATCAGCCGAGTTGTAATCCCAGTTCAACGCATAAACATTTACGGGTTTTTCGGCAACAAGGTAAATTCCCT
>WTWZ01000116.1 GCA_009773765.1 Prolixibacteraceae bacterium
CATAAAAGTGGTTAAATTGTCATAAGGACTGATTGATTGAACTGCGGAGCAGTGCGCTATAATCCAATTTTCTTTTTCGGCCTGAGTGAGCATAACGCCATAAAGGCCTTTTTTTGCACTTGGCCCGGGATACAGATTGTATGAATAAAGTTCGTGGATTGATTCTGTACGGTTGTGAACAACAACCTGCTTCCCGTTAAAATGTGTATGCCTGAAAACAGGGGCCACATAAATTACCGATCTCAGTTCTGAATTATCCTTTAAATCATCAACAGCAACCATTTCCTGGAGCATTGACAATCCCAACGCAAAAAATGCAGCATTGGCAGGTGCAATTGCAATTCCCAACGATCCAATATTCTGCCTTCCTGCAAAATAAAAGAAAACGGCCAAATCCTGGTTCTTTAGCCAATCGAAGGTTTCTGTCTGCAATTTGGAGAACTCATAACCATATTTATCAATAAAGCGTTTTTTATCCGTTGGTTTGTCATCAGCAATTGCCATAGTCCCCGGATCCCTTCTGCGCATATAAGCCTCTGTGTAATTGGCTGAAATACCGTTTTTTACACGTTGTACAACGACTTCAACATAATTACCCTTTCCCGGAACATCATACTGAACTTCAAATACAGAATTTTCTTTTCCGTTGGTTGAAGCATCGGCAAGCTCATCGGTTGTATTAAACACTGTATAGCTTTTACACACTTTTAATAATTCTGAAATATTATCAGGTAGAGTAATTTTCTTTTCTTTTAAAACGGATATCAGATTGTCCAATTTTTAATCAATTTTTGATATTATATACTTTGTAGCTTTTAAAATAGTGTTGAAGATTATTACAGCTACAAATTTAGCGGTATCTGCATAATAAATGAAGCATTGCTTTGATTGTTAACGAAAAATTAAAAGTGCAGGGGGGATTGTGCCCAAAAAATCTTACTTTGTAACATCGAAGTTACCGCATAATATTGATATTTAGCGTTAAAGTAAAAATTATCGTCCTAATTCAGAACAAAAGTTTTTCCGTTCGAACAGGATGGTTTACAAACAATTCATTTTCAGGCTTTTTGGCAACGATAACATAAAACAACCACCAAACAAATTGGGACCTATGATCGCGGATGAAATTGCTGAATAGTACTCTTCAGATATTCACGATCCAAATGGGTATAAATTTCGGTGGTTAAAATTGATTCGTGCCCCAACATTTCCTGAACAGCCCTTAAATCGGCCCCACCATTTATTAAGTGAGTTGCAAAAGAGTGCCTGAATGTATGTGGGCTAATACTTTTCTCAAGCCCTATTTTTTCAGCCAGATTTTTAATTATTGTAAAAATCATGACCCTGCTTAGCTTTCTCCCTCTGCGATTCAGAAAAAGGATATTTTCGCTATCCTTGGCTACATTCAGTTTTTTCCGGTATTCAATCAAATACCTTTCCACCTCATCAATTGCACGACCGCTAACAGGCACCAATCGCTCCTTCCCAGCTTTGCCTTCAACTTTAATAAATCCCTGCTCAAAAAACAAACTGGTAATTTTTACATTAACCAGCTCCGATACACGCAAACCACAACTGTACAATGTTTCGAGCATTGCTTTGTTCCTTTGGCCTTCGGCTTTGCTTAAATCAACAGCATCAATCAGACTGTCAATTTCTTCCATCGATAAAACATCCGGAAGTTTTCTGCCAATCTTCGGTGATTCAACCAGCGCAGTCGGGTCGCTTGAAATTTTGCCTTCGATTAAAAGATATTTATAAGTTTCACCTTTAAAGGTGTTACTTTACTGTAATTCCTTTCGAGAAAAGAAATTAATTTGCTAATATCATTTACATATGCCGCAACCGAATTTTGCGATAATGATTTTTCGAGTTTTAAGTAATTCTCGAAACCTTTTTTGCCTTCCTCCCAATTCATATCTTTCTTTTTTTAATTTTACACCATTCTGTTTTTAAATGACTTAAAAACAATATTTTGTTAACTTAAGCAATTATATTGTTTCATTACGTTAAGTATTTGATAAAGTTACTATAAAAAATATTATTTAATGAAAATCATAATCATAAATGGTCCAAATCTTAACTTATTGGGTAAAAGAGAAACAAGTATTTACGGTTCCGAAAGTTTTGAAGTGTATTTTGAAACGTTAAAATCGAGATTCACTGACATCGATTTTGTTTATTTTCAGTCGAACATCGAGGGCGAAATAATTAATAAAATTCATGAATACGGTTTTTCTGCCGATGGAATAATCATTAATGCCGGAGCATACACACATACTTCGGTTGCACTTCGCGACGCCATTGCCGGGATTAAAACAACGGTGGTTGAAGTTCATATTTCGAATACACTAACCCGTGAAGATTTCAGGCATAAATCAATTATCGGGCCGGTTTGCATTGGTTGCATTATGGGTTTCGGACTTGAATCTTACCGCCTCGCAGTTCAAAGTTTTATCAAATCTTAACCCAACTTGCAAAATCTAACTTGTAACTTCCATATTATCAGTACCAACCGTTTTGGGGGATTGTTTTTAGGGCAACACTCCTTTCTTCCGGACAGGCAGGGATTTTCGTATCCAGGGTTGGTGTTTGTACCCGAGGGCATCGTAAATTTCGCGTGCTTTGGTTTTTGGTTTGCTGCAATGGAGAGTTCCTTTTGTGGCTTTCGCCCGCTGCGCATGTACAACAGGCTGTCGTTGATGCCTTCTTTTCCGACCAGCAAAAGTATAGAACCTGTGCACCAGCGCTTCAACCACATGCGGCGTTGGGTACAATGGCAGATTGCGGTCAATAAGTTGCCCGATACGGTCGGCAGGTAATAAGTGTTACAAAATTGGAAATTATTTAACTGGTATTTCATACACGAGTTTCCCTTTCAAAAAAGTCTTCTGAATCTCCAATTCGAAGTTCTCCAGAGTAAACATAACCAAATCGGCCCGTTTTCCTTTTTCCAAAACACCACGGTCTGTCAGGTTGTAAAGTTTTGCCGAATTGGTGCTTGCCATTTGAATGGCATCAGCCAGCGAACAGCCGGTAACTTTCATTATATAGCCCACTCCCTTTGTTATTGGCGATGCCGAACCGTACAAAACCTGCTGCGCCGGGTAGTGCAGTTTTCCTTCCGGAGTTAGTTCGATTGTTTCGCCGGTTTGGGTTTTGTAATTTCCGGGTGGAAGCGCAGCGTAACTGGTTACATCTGAAGTAATTATCGTTTTATCAACACCTTTCACCTTGTAAAAAACCTGGATTTGCTCGGGTAACAAATGAAATCCATCGCAAATGATACTTATCATTAAATTGTCGTTTGCAAGTTGCGACCAAAAAGGATTGCGGTGCCGGTTTATCATGTTGGCACAGCCATTACCGAGATGAGTTGATATTTTTGCCCCGTTTTTTACTGCCAAATCCATTTGTTCCTTGTTGGCATTGTGGTGGCCGACAGCAACCACAATGCCTTTCTCTTTGCATTTTTTGATGAAATCCTGGGCGCCTTCCATTTCGGGTGCAATTGTCACCTGCAAAATATTTTCTCCCGAGGCTTTGTACATTTCCATAAATTCGCTCCAGTCGGGCAACCTTACAAACTGTTTGGGATGCGCACCGCGGTAACCATCTTCGGGATTAATATACGGTCCTTCCAAATGAAATCCGGGAATAGAACCCAGCAGTTTTTCATCGTCAATAGCTTTTGCCAGTAACGAAAAATTCGTTACCAAAACTTCCTGACTGTTTGTTGTTAGTGTTGGCAAATAGGTAGTTACGCCAAATTTCCACAATTCGCGGGTGGCTTTTTCAAT
>WTWZ01000046.1 GCA_009773765.1 Prolixibacteraceae bacterium
AAAAAGTAGCCTCCGGGGCGGGCAATTAGTTTTGAAGGATCTTCAAGCGAAGTCATAAACATAAACAGTACGTAACGCAAACCTGCTGCACAATTTCGGACACCATGCGCCAGATGAAGCCAGCCTTTGTCCGTTTTAATTGGCGCCGGCCCCTGGCCGTTTTTAAGCTCCTTAATAGTGTGGTAAATCTTTTCATCGATGATTTTCTCTTCAGGCGCTTCGGCATTTGCAATGTCGGCAACCAGCGCCCACCCAATTCCGCCGCCACCGCCAACTTCAATAAAACCATCCTGCGGGCGGGTGTAAAATGCATATTTGCCCTGCACAAATTCGGGATGTAAAACCAGGTTGCGCTGCTGCCCGTGATGCGAAATAAAATCGGGCAGGCGTTCCCAGTTTGCCAAATCACTGGTACGCGCAATTCCGCCACTTGCCGTGGCCTGCGATGTGTCGCCCGCTGGTGCAGACGGGTCTTTTCGTTCAGCACAGAAAATACCGTAAATCCATCCATCCTGGTGTTGGACCAATCGCATATCGTAAACATTGGTTTCCGGCAATTCAGTTTCGGGAAGTGTTACGGGGCGTTCCCAAAAAAGCCAGTTATCGATTCCGTTTGGACTCTCGGCTATGGCAAAAAACGATTTTCGATCCCAACCTTCAACCCTGACCATTAATAAATAACGGCCATCGAGATAAATAGCGCCGCTGTTAAAGGTGGCGTTTGCCCCAATCCGCTGCATTAAAAACGGGTTGGAGCGGTAATTTAAATCGTACCTCCAGTTTAACGGAACATGTTCAGCAGTAAGAATTGGCCTTTTGTAACGGTAATAAATCCCGTTAAAACCTTTCTTAACTTTTTTGTTCTTTTTACCAAGTAACTTTTCGTGCTCCTTTTTTAGTGTTGCAAGCCTTTTTTTAAATTCCTTTTTTGTTGGAACCATTGAGTTCAAAGTTTAATGTTTAATGTTTAAAGCACCAGTATTTCAACCAATACTTTTAGTTTAAAATAAAGTTTCGCTGGCCAAACTTTGAACTTTGAACCCGAAACTTTAAACTGTTCTATTCTTCCGGCAGTCTATCCCACCATGTTTTCTTCAAAATAATGCCGCAAACTATGGTAATAATAATTGTAATCCAAATGGGCAGGGTTTCGCGCAATACAATGTAAATTGGCAGGGCAACCAGCGCAGTTTGGGCAATTGTACCAATAACCACGTTAAACATATCCAGTTTAAAGTTTTTGTTGGGTTTAAATTCCGGATTTTCTGCCATTACCTTACGCTTTATCGGCCCCCAAAACCCCCACGGATTAACTGTTTTGTAAAATTCTTTTAAGGTAGCTTCATCAGTTGGTTTGGTTAACAAAGTTCCAAGTAGAGCCCCTGCTGCCGAGATTAGCAACAACCAGGGGAAATAGTACAGGTCGAGCGTTTCGGTAAAAACATACGGAAAAATCAGGGCTGGGATTAAACCGGCAACCATTCCCCAGAAATAGCCATAACCATTGAAACGCCACCAATACCATTTCAAAACATTCGATACAACATAACTGCCATAGAGCGCTGAAACTATCCATTGCAACATACTGTTCACATCCTCGGCAAAAATTCCGAAAATAACACTGATAATAACCACCACAACGCCTGTTATGTAATTCATGTTTTTTAACTGCCGGTTTGAGGCTTCGGGTTTTACATACCTGAGATAAATGTCGTTTACGATGTATGCCTGGGCAGCATTTAATGTTCCGGCAAATGTTCCGTTAAAGGCGGCAAGCAGGCCTGCAAGCAGCAGCCCCATAAAACCAATGGGTACAAATTCTGCAATCGCCGAAGGCAGAATCTGTTCGAAATCGATTTGTCCGGCCACCATTAAATTCAGCCGGTCATAATATAATATGCCAAGAACCGCAAAACCAGCAATCATAAAATATCGGATGGGCATTAAAACCACAGACACAAAACCGCTCATTTTGGCAGCTTCCTTTGGCGATTTGGTTGAAAGTACTTTCTGCATGTCGTAAGTAGGCGCCGGGCCTGCTATTGAAACCAGCAATCCTTTAAAAACCATCATCATAAAAAATATGGTAAAAAGGGAATACCCGTCGCTGGCAATTTTCGTGTTAACTTCATCAATTATTCCGCGCCAGTCCAAATCGTCGAGTTTCCAGCCAAAAAACGGAGAATGCCAACCTTCCGGAACATTCAAAGTTTCCACAGTCAATGCTTTCATTGCAAGAACGCCAATTAATATTGCTGAAATGGCCATAATAAAATATTGCATAACATCGGCCCATACAATACTGGCCATTCCACCCAAAACCGCATAAAATACAGCAAACAAAGTAAATGCAATTCCATAAATATGAGGAACATAAGCTTCCGGAACGGTAAACGGGACATAGGGAGCAATTATTTCCCAAGGTATAAAAATCATCACAAATTTGCCCAGCCCGATGAATCCATAAGCAAGGTATCCCAAACATAAAATAAGTGCAAAAATTACGACAACGCCATGTGATAATTTGCTGTCAATAGAGCGGCCAAAACGGGTATTTATCCACTCGGCGCCTGTTGTTACTTTCGAACGCCGTAACCAGATACTAAGAAAAACCATTAAAAAAACCTGGTTAAAAACCGGCCACAACCAGGGAATCCAGATACTTTTAAGGCCGTAAACAAACAGAAGTGTTACCAGCCACATTGTTCCTGAAATATCGAACATACCTGAAGCATTTGAAATACCCAGCATGTACCAGGGTAGTTTATTGCCCCCAAGCATGTAATTCGATTTACTTTTTTGTGCTACTTTCCGAAGTACCAGGCCAATAACAATTGTGGAAACCAGATAGACAACAATGACAAGAATGTCGATAGCAGTTAATTTCATTATTTGGTTAATTTAGTTTTTAAGAAAACGGAAACCCAAAAAAAGCTTTCAATCAAAGAAAACCAGTTTTTGTTGAATTCGCAATTTTACAACAAAAATTTTCTGAATTTATTCCGGATACCCCGTAATATCGCGTATTGCATGGTAAAACGGCTCCAGTTTCCTGTACATTTTTTTGTACACTTTTTTGTAAAGTTGCGCGTAAACCTTTACGTGGTTTAAATTGGGGTAAAATTCATCTTTAATTTGAACCATCTCACCAACCGCTTCTTCAACAGTTTTGTAATTTCCTGTCCCGAAAGCAGTTAAAACTGCTGCGCCCAAACCCGAAGTTTCGGCAGTTCTTCCCCGAATTACGGGCAGGTTAAAAATATCGGCTGCAATCTGACATATTTCATCGCTTTGCGACGCCCCGCCGGAAACTGCAAGCCGGTGAATTTTTGTTTTTGATACCTTTTCAATCTTTTCTTTTCCCTCTTTTAAAGCATAAACAAGACCTTCGATTACAGCACGGTAAATGTGCGGTTTCTTGTGTACATCGCCAAAACCTATGATTGCTCCTTTGGCGGCAGGTTGTGAAAGTCCGGGACTCCAATAAGGTTGAACCATCAACCCCATCGAGCCGGGCGGCGACTGGCAAAGCAATTCATTTAAAACTTCTTCTTCCTGAATTCCCCTTTCCTTTGCCTCCTCAATTTCCTTGTGGGCAAACTCATTTTTAAACCAGCTAATCATCCAGAATCCACGAAAAATCTCAACTTCAGGATTAAAAAAACCGCTGAAAACCGCAGGATATGCAGGCATAAAAGGAATAGGCTCAAGATACCTTTTACTTGTAGTTTGTATGGTGGCTGTTGTACCAAAACTCAAACTTGCAATTGAATTGGTTAATACTCCCATTCCCAGGGTTTCGCAACCTTTATCCGAACCGCAGGCTATAACCGGAAGGTTTTCGGGGAGACCGCTATCAGTGCTGGCTGATTTTGTGATGTGCCCCAGTATTTCGCCAGGATTAACCAGTTCAGCCAACTTGTCTTTTTCAACCGGGTAAAGTTTAGCGCTGAATGTAAGCAGGTTTTTAGGGTTTCCCCATTTCAGCCGTTTATAATCGAAGGGCACATGTCCAATTTGAGAGGCCACCGAATCTTTAAAATCACCTGTCAGCATATAATTCAAATATCCCGAAACCTGCAGGAACTTGTGCGTTTTCTTCCAAATTTCAGGTTGCTTTTGTCTAATCCAGTTACATTTCCCATCGCGCTGGGCTTTCTTTATCGAATCGCGCATCCCGATAAACCAAATCAGAAGTTTCATGCCAATACCAGGTTTATAAACCGGTTTTGCCTTGCGCTGGTCGAGCCAAACCATGATTGGGCGAAGGGGTTTTCCTTCCCTGTCAACATTTACCATCGAATCGCGCATGGTAGTAACCCCAATTCCGGTAATTGCGCCGAAATATTCCGGGCTTTCCCTTTTCAGCGACCGACATGCTGTTATTAGTGCTTCCCAATAAACTTCTGCATCCTGTTCTGCCCAACCGGGGTTCAGGCTGACATAAGGTTCATATTTGACCCTTTGCACGGCCAGTAAGTCTCCTTTCAGTGAAAAAATAAGAGCCCTTAAACTTTGGGTGCCGCAATCGATGGAAAGTATGGTTTTCAAATCATAAGTTTTTTTCAAAAGTAAAGAGAAAAATAAAAAAATGTATAACAGTTTAATTTTGTATAAAAAATAAAAAACACCATTTTTACACCTCATTATTAAATAAAATAAACAATTCATTGTTAAATCAAATAAACCTATTTTAAAATGAACAAAATGAACAGAAGGAATTTCATCGGTAAAACCGCGATGGGAGCGGCTGTAGTAACTGTAATACCCCGTCATGTTTTGGGAGGAAACGGTTTTATTGCTGCCAACGACAAAATTAACCTCGGGTTTATCGGAACCGGAAAGCAAGTGGGAACTTTGCTCGATGGAATTGGTGGTTGCAAAGAAACTGTAACTGTTGCTGCCTGCGATGTATTTAATAGCAAACTCAATATGTTTGTTGAAGCAGCTAAAAGCAACAACACCAAAAAAAGTATCGATGCCAAAATTGACAGTTACCATTATTATCGCGAATTGCTTGAACGCAAAGATATTGATGCAGTGGTGATTGCAACACCCGACCATTGGCATGCCCAAATTGTTGTTGACGCCGCCAAAGCCGGAAAAGATATTTACTGCGAAAAACCAATGGCGCTAACCGTGGCCGAAGGACGTGCAATGGTAAATGCCACACGCAAATACGATCGCGTTTTCCAAACCGGTAATATGCAACGCTCGTGGCGCGATTTCCGTCATGCAGTTGAGCTGGTTCGGAACGGTTATATCGGCGAAATAACCGAAATAAATGTAAGTGTTGGAGAACCTATTAAACAGTGCGACCTTCCAACTCAACCAGTACCAGAAGGACTGGACTGGAACGAATGGGTAGGACCATCGCTTTTCCGCGGTTATCACGAAGATCTGGCTCCGCTTGACATTAACGGCCCATGGGCGTGGTGGCGCGGATACCGCGACTTTGGCGGTGGTTTGGTTACAGACTGGGGCACTCACATGTTCGATATTGCGCAATGGGCGCTTGGAATGGACGATTCTGGACCTGTTCAGTTTTTACCTCCCCGCGAACCAGGCAAATCGCACGGACTCACTATGATTTATGCCAACGGTGTGCGTGTTAACCACAAACTCTGGGGTGGACCAAAAGATGGAAACGGTGTACAGTTTATTGGTACCGATGGTAAAATTGAAGTAAGCCGCGAATTTCTGCGTACTTTCCCAAATGAAAAACTTGCAAAAGCTGTTATCAAAGAAACCGACAAACGGGTTTATTTCAGCGATAATCATTATCAGGACTGGATTAATGCCATTAAAAAACGGAGCAAACCCATTTCCGATGTTGAAGTTGGTCACCGAACTGCTTCGGTTTGCAACATTACCAACATCGCTTACGAGTTGCAACGCCCGCTGTTGTGGGACCCGAAAGCTGAAAAGTTTACCGGCGACGACTGGGCAAATATGATGCTTTCGCGCCCGATTCGTGGTAAATGGGATTTTACAAATTATTAGAAAGCTTATTCATCGCCCGACTTCGGTTCGGGTGATGAATAACTTTTTATTCTGATAAATCGTCACCCGACTTTGAGTCGGGTGACGATTATTGTTAAAAGCATGAAGGAATTTTTACATAAAACCTGGGATTATTTGCTGGATGCCGGAATTGCAACCTTCACCCAGCTTTTTGTTTTGCTTGGGCCGCTATTTGTGCTGGCCTTGTTTATGAATTTTATTTCACGGAAAAACGAAAACCTGAGTTACAAAGTATTGGGTCAGAAAATTTACCTTTATGTTTTCGGGTGGCTGGGAACTTCGGTGCATGAACTTGGACATGCTATTTTTGCCATTATTTTTGCCCACAAAATTTCGGAAATTAAACTATTCACCCCCAACTCCGGAAAATCACTTGGACAGGTAAAACATAGCTACACCAAAGGAAATCCATACCAAACCATTGGCAATTTTTTTATCGGTATCGGACCGATTTTAATTGGTACTTTTCTGCTATTTGTTTTCACCT
Source organism: Prolixibacteraceae bacterium (assembly GCA_009773765.1). GTDB lineage: Bacteria > Bacteroidota > Bacteroidia > Bacteroidales > Prolixibacteraceae > Draconibacterium. Next base: position 6,512 of record WTWZ01000046.1, read on the forward strand.
GGTATTTATTCGGACTAAATATTTTTAATGTCGCTGAAAAAAACAGCGTAATTATCAATTTCGAACTTTTTAAAAGTTTTGATGCGTTAAAAAATGCAGCAGTAAATATTGGGTCAGGAGTTTGGGAGTGTTTTATTTACATCCTAAACGGTCCAAAAACCAACTGGTGGAAACTGTTGCTGTTTTTTTACTTTTTTTATGCTGTTGGAAGTTCAATATCTCTCAGTCCTTCTGATATTAAAGGAGCATTTCGGGGATTTATCTATTTTGTTATTCTTTTGTTTTTATTCAATATTGCCACTATTTGGAAAGACGATTTTATATTGGATTTTTTCTCAAAAACCAGTAACTACTTTTCGGGATTTTATTTCCTGATTATCCTCAACCTTGGATTAAATATTGGTTTTATTGTGATTTTGTGGCTGATTGATTTGATTATTTCCCAATTATTTCAATAAATTTGAAAACAATAAACCAACTAAAAATTATATCATGAAACGAATTTTATTTTTTATCTTCATTTCTTTCATTTTTTCTTCTGCGTTAAAAGCAGAATCTCCCTATCCAGTCAGGGGACTTTGCATTTCAGCCCCAACAGTAAGCGGAGTTGATGACTTTGTGAAATTTATTGACGAAGATTTGGCACCTTCGGGTTTGAACCTGCTTATTTTAAGGGTTGACTGGGGATTCGAATACCAGTCGCACCCCGAACTGAGAAGCAACAATCCGCTCACAATGGGCGATGTTAAAAAACTGGTGGAAGTTTGCAGGAAAAACAACATCAGGCTTATCCCGCAAATCAACCTGTTAGGTCACCAGTCGTGGCACAGTACCCCTGGAAAATTGCTCGAAGTTTATCCGCAGTTTGACGAGACACCAAAAGTGAAATTTCCTGAAAAATACGAATGGCCCAACCCCGACGGTTTGTATTGCAAAAGCTACTGCCCGCAGCACCCCGAAGTACACAACATTGTTTTTGCCTTAGTTGACGAAATTTGCGGTGCATTTGAATCCGATGCTTTTCATGCCGGCCTCGACGAGGTTTTTTACATCGCCCACGAACAATGCCCGCGTTGCCACGGACACGACCCCGCAGTATTGTTTGCAGGCGAAGTGGCCAAAATCCGCGACCATTTAAAACTGAAAAACCGTGAACTCTGGATGTGGGGCGACCGGCTGATTGACGGGAAAGCCACCGGGATCGGGCTTTGGGAAGGCAGCTATAACAACACCCACCGCGCTATTGATATGATTCCGAAAGATGTGGTGATTTGCGACTGGCATTACGAACGCCCCGACCCAACCGCAGTTTTGTTCGCCGCCAAAGGTCTTCGCGTTTTAACGTGTCCTTGGCAAAATGCTGAAAATGCAGTTGCACAGGAACAACTGACCCGCACTTTGATTGCTGGCGCAACAAAGGAAATGAAATCAAAATACCTCGGAATGTTGCAAACCTGCTGGGGTTCGGCTGAAAATTTCATACGTAGCTACAAGGGAACCGCCAATCCTGACAGGATTGATAAATCGGCTGAATGTTTTAAAGAACTTTCAAAAGCGTGGAATAAATAATGAAAGAAGCCCATCCCGACCTTCCCAAAGGGAAGGAGAAAAGAAAAAAACCAATCTCAATAAATTACTATCAATCACCATCAGTTTTTATTTTTATGAAAACCATTATTAAACTATTATTTACCATAGCGTTGTTATTTGCTGTATTTATTTCGAATGCAAAACCGCTCGAAAAGATAAGTGTAAAAGGAAAAGATATTGTTACCGAAAGTGGCAAAGTCATTCGCCTGAAAGGGGTTAGTTTTTCAGACCCCGACAAACTTGAAAAAAACGGGCAGTGGAACAAGCGCTATTTCCAGGAGGCAAAAAACTGGGGCTGTAATATTGTAAGGTTTGCGGTTCATCCAACAGCTTTAAACAGTCGTGGCTGGGATGCCTATTTTGAACTGGTTGACAAAGGTGTAAACTGGGCAACAGAACTCGAAATGTATGTTATTATCGACTGGCATTCGATTGGCAACCTGAATACCGAAAAATTCAGCAACAAAATGTACAACACATCAATGGCAGAAACTGTAAAATTCTGGCAAACTGTTTCAAAACGTTACAAGGGAAATTCTACTGTGGCAGTTTATGAATTGTTTAACGAACCAACCAACGAAAGCGGCAAACTGGGTGAATTAAGCTGGGGAACATGGAAGCCAACCCTCGAAAAACTGATTGATGAGATAGCTAAAATCGACAGTGAAAAAATTTATCTGGTGGCTGGAATGAACTGGGGATATTTTTTGGATGAAGTATTGGAGAATCCTGTAAACCGAAAAAATGTAGCATACAGTTCACATCCTTATCCACAAAAACGCGAAAAACCCTGGGAGCCGCAATGGGAAAAAGACTGGGGACATGTGGCAGACAAATACCCAATTATTGCTACCGAATTTGGTTTTATGGGAGCCGATGAACGCGGCGCTCATATTCCATGTATTTCCGACGAAAGTTATGGAGAAGCAATAATGAACTACTTCGAAAAGAAAGGTATTTCATACACACTTTGGTGCTTCGATCCCCACTGGCCGCCAACATTGATAACCGACTGGAATTTTACACCTTCACGACAAGGAAAGTTTTTTAAGGAAGTATTGTTGAAAAAGGATTGATGAATTTAATTGACCAAAAAAGGCATTGAAGATTAAAATTCAATGCCTTTTTTTTCTTTTAATTATCTGTGCTTCCCGCAAATATAAACCTGTCAGACCGAACAACTAACTTGTTTTGATGTTGTACTGAACGACTTTTGCAATCAATTTCAGTTGTCAATTTAAAATGAACGATTTCAGAATACTAAATAATAAGCCCCCGATGGAATACCGCCGTTTCGGGAAAACCGAAGAAATACTGAGCGTAATTACATTGGGTGGAATGCGTTTTAAACACGGCTGGGACGAACCCCGTCACGAAATTCCCGCCGATACATTTGAGCAATGTCGCGAAATGGTACAACTGGCTTTCGATGCGGGAATTAACCACATTGAAACTGCCTGGGGATACCGGAAAAGCGAAACCGCTTACGGAAAAGTGCTGAATGAAGAGCTGAGAATTCCTCGTAATTCTTATCATTTGATGACCAAAGGGCATTTTTTTGAAGCTGGCGAAATGCGCAAAAAAGTGGAACTTCAATTGAAAGATTTACAGACCGATTATCTCGATTTTTATGGCTGGCACGGAATCAATAACTACGAGGTTTTTCAGCAATCGTGTAAAACAGGCGGGGCAGTTGAAGAACTGCTGAAAATGAAAGAAGAAGGAATAATAAAACACGTTGGATTTAGCACTCATGCGCCTTTGCAAACCATAATCAAAGCTGTTGATACCGGGTTATTCGATTTTGTAAACCTGCATTATTACTATTTCAACCAGCGGAATGAACAGGCAGTTACAACAGCAAAATCCCGCGATATGGGCGTTTTTATTATTTCGCCAAACGATAAAGGCGGGCAACTTTTTAATGCTCCGTTAAAAGTTCGAAATGCTGTAAATCCCTTGACTCCAATTCAGTGGAACGCCCGGTTTTGCCTGCAAAAACAAGCAATTCACACCCTTTCTTTCGGCATGACTGAAGCCAGCCATTTCACCGAAATGAAAGGAATTTTTCCTTCAAACTGGACCGGACAGGAAACTTTAATCAAACAAAAACTCGACAATTTTCAACAGGATGACCTATATTCAGGATTCGATGGCTTTGAACTGGCAAACGATCCGTCCGGCATAAACATCCCCGAAATACTGCGATTGCGGAAACTTTGGAAATGTTGCGACATGGGCGGTTTCGGAAAATACCGTTACAATTCTTTCGAGGGAAAGGGACACTGGTTGCCGGGTGTAATGGCTAATAAAGAGAATATCGAAAAGGTTGACTATTCAAAAGTACCGGCAAATATTCCGCTGAAGAAAATGCTGGCAGAAACACATCGTGAATTTTACACTCCCCCCCCGCTAAAAGATTCTGTTTTTAAATTGATAAAACAGGGAAAGATGAAGTTAAAATCACTCAGCAAAACCAAATTTTAATTACTTTCACCAAAGTTTTTAACCAATAAATCTAATTCGTATTATGAATACATTTAAAAATTTATCAATCAGAAAGTTATCTCTCATTATCCTGTTTGTTTTTGCTACAGGTACAATTCTTTCTGCCCGCGATTATTACCAGATAAAAGTGTATAACCTGAAAGACAAGGCGCAGGAAACCACAGTTGACAATTACCTGAAAGATGCCTACCTGCCTGCATTGCACAAAGCCGGTGTTAAAAAAGTAGGCGTTTTTAAACCCATCGTCGGTGACCCGGCAGCAGGGACAAAGGTTTTTGTGTTTATTCCTTTAAAGGACCTTGGCCAGATTGAAAAACTGGAAGCTGCACTGGAAAAAGATGCTGGCTACCAAAAGGCCGGGGCGGCATACATAAATGCTCTATACGATAATCCACCTTACGAAAGGATGGAATCTATTCTACTGAGAGCATTTACCGAACAACCCGAATTTTTTGCACCCAAATTTAACACTCTCAAAAGCGAACAGATTTTTGAACTTAGAAGCTACCAAAGCGCCACAGAAAAAATTTACCAGAAAAAAGTGGAAATGTTCAACGAAGGCGGCGAATGTGAAATTTTCAAAAAAATTGGCGCAAATGCCATATTTTATGGAGAAGTGCTTTCGGGAAGCGAAATGCCGAATTTAATGTACATGACCAGTTACGAAAACATGAAAGCTAACGAAGAATGCTGGAAAACTTTCCGCGACCATCCCGACTGGAAAACATTATCGGGAATGGAAGAATATAAAAATACGGTTTCGAAAATCGACAAATTCATGCTTTACCCGGCTGATTATTCTGATTTTTAAATCAACAAAATTGCCAACTTTGCGGTTACAATGTTATTACAGTTTCGCAGCATGATTTATCACAAAACGTTTATACATAAAAAATCTGAGCCCTGGGTTGTGTTTGTGCATGGCGCAGGGGGTAGCAATGCGGTGTGGTTTAAGCAGCTACGTGATTTTAAAAAATACTTTAACGTACTGATTATCGACTTGCGCGGCCATGGAAAATCAAAAAAACATTATTCTGAAGAGGAAATATATAAATTTAACGAAATTGCACAGGATGTGATTCAAACGATGGATCATCTTCAGATTCAGAAAGCCCATTTTGTGGGGATTTCACTGGGTTGCATTGTAATCCGGGCCATCGACAAACTGGCGCCCGGCCGGGCAGACTCAATTATTTTAGGAGGGGCGGTAATTCAGTTCAACAAAAAAATCAATACACTGGTTGCCACTGCCAAACTGCTTCAGTCCATTTTACCTTACATGTGGTTGTACAGGCTGAATGCATGGATTTTAATTCCTTCGAAAAAACATGCCGAATCAAGGAAACTCTTTATCAGCGAGGCTGTGAAACTGGGTAAAAATGAATTCAGGAAATGGCTGAAGATGTCGAACGAAATTCGCGACAATCTTCAGGAATTCATTATTAAGGAAGCTTCAGCGCCGGTTTTGTATATTATGGGCGACAGCGACCACATGTTTCTGCCAATGGTTACCAAACTTGTAAAAAATCATATTAATTCGAGACTGGAAGTCATCCGAAACAGCGGACACGTTTGCAACCTCGACCAGCCCGAAGATTTCAACAAAAGGGCAATTGAGTTTATCATATCAACCACAAAAAAGGAACAGGATTTCAACCTGTCTTACTGAAAACCCGTTTGAGAATCTTTAATTCAATTTACTTAAATACTTATTGACAAGGTTTTTAACTTATGTATTTTCGCTTTGGTCAGCTTATTTTTTTCTGACTGAATACAACGTAAAAACTCTGAATAAAACTGAATGTGAAAATCAGAATATTTTTAAACAAAACCAACGGACAGTAAGCAATAATCCGTAATCTCAATTTCAGATAACAATGCCAGTTAAAACGGTAATAAAAGCAATTATGAATTGAATCGAAACATAGCAATTTTGAATTAATTAAAATCGCACAAAATGCACTGATTTATTATTTTAATCTGTTAATCTGTGTCCAAAATGTTTTATTAATCCAAATGAAATACCTCGTCCATATTTGCCCACCATTCTCCGGGTTGGCGGGTTTCTACGGGCTGCTGCATGGGTTCCATAATCTCCCACCATTTTAGGGTGGTTGAGTCGGCAGCCATTTTTGCCATGTCGGCGGCAAAATCGTCGCCCACATATTCAAAATATGCAAACAACTGGTTGTCCTTGTGGAAAATGGAATAATTGCGGATGTTGCAATCAGTTATCATTTTCAGCACATCGGGCCAGACTGCCGCATGAAATTTTTTGTATTCCTCAAAATGTTCAGGTTTCACCCCGATAATTTGTCCGTATCGTTTCATAATTTAAATGATTCTAATACACCCCGCGCGGATTGGTTTTGTTTTTAGTTGCCACCGAAGCTGCCATTACAACCACTTCGCAAATGGTTACTTTTTGAGTGTTGGTTTCGTTGAATTCCACTCCATACGAAAATTCAGGAAAAGTGCTTTCCACTTCATCCTCCACAGTGTACCACTGAACCGAAGAGCCCATTGTCAATTTATCGGCAACTTCAGGGGCGGTTATTGCCAAATAAGGTGATATTTTCTTCGGCCGGCAACATTTCCATTTTTTTATCATTTTTAAATTCAAATTTAGCCTGTTATATCATTACAATTCCAAACTCACCCCTTCAAAAGTCATAATTACCGGTTTGATGGTTCCATCGTCGTTAAATTCCAATTTGTCGATACAGGTAACGCGGTGGTCGCGGTCTTCGTTTGGGATGGGCCTGCGGTGATAAACCATCAGCCAGCGGTCGGTGCCTGGGATATTGATTACAGAATTGTGCCCGGCGCCGGTTGCCACGTTTTCATCCGATTCGAGTATTGTACCGATTCTATGAAATGGCCCCGTAATTTTATCCGCAATTCCGTAAGCCACTTTGTAGGTTCCATTGGTCCAGCCGCCCTCCGACCACATAAAATAGTATTTCCCGTTTCGCTGAAACAAAACCGGCCCTTCAACATAATTTTCTGGTGTGACATCTTTGAAAACAGTTACATCTTCCCAGGGAATAAACCCTGTAAAATCATCGTTCAGTTTTACCAGGTTGCATTTCCCCCAACCACCGTAAAACATGTAATACTGATTATCAGAGTCTTTATACACAAACTGGTCAATGGGTTGTGCGTCGTTATAAAAATCGTCAATTAAAGGTTTTCCGAGATAATCTTTAAACGGGCCACCAGGCGAATCAGCCACGGCAATTCCAATTCCGCCGGTGTGATTGATTGGATTGTTTTCATCCCAGTAAACACTGCCTTTTCGCTGAACATCGTTTGCCCCGAAAAAGAAATAGTATTTACCGTCCTTCTCCACCACCGAAGGCGCCCACATGGCCTGCCGGGCCCAGGTTATAATTGTTGTATCGAGAATACGGGAATGTTTTTCCCACGTTATTAAATCTTTTGACGAAAATGCATCGAAAAAAACCTGCTTTTCAAAATCGTCAGAAAAAGTTGGGTAAATCCAGAATTCATCGCCAAAAACCATTCCTTCGGGGTCGGCATACCAGCCCTCAAAAACCGGATTGCCGGATTTTTGAACCTGCTTTGGTTTTTTTGAACAGCCTGAAAAAATGAAAATAACTGCGAGAATCAAATAGATGGTTTTGGTTTTTAATGTCATGGTTTATATTTTAAAATCCTGCCCAAAATACAAATTTCAAATCACACTCAAATTTATTTTTGAAAGCGACACTGATTTTTCCTGAAATCTGTTTGAAATCTTTTCAATTGCCAAATCAATATTACTTTTTACATTTGCTAAACATCAAAAAACTGTATGATTCCACAAATTGAAAAACTAAAATATACCAACTCTGGCAACTTTTTCCTGATGGCCGGGCCGTGCGCCATTGAAGGAGAAGATATGGCGATGGAAATAGCTGAAAAAATTGTTGAAATTACCAACCGGCTAAAAATTCCATACATTTTTAAGGGTTCGTACCGAAAGGCCAATCGCTCGCGAATTGATTCGTTTACCGGAATTGGCGACGAAAAAGCGTTGAAAATCCTGGAAAAAGTTGGAAAAACATTTGATATTCCAACAGTTACTGATATACATACAGCCGATGAAGCTGCAATGGCTGCGGAGTTTGTTGATGTGTTACAGATTCCGGCATTTTTGTGTCGTCAGACTGATATTTTGGTTGCCGCTGCCAAAACAGGAAAAGTTGTGAACATCAAAAAAGGTCAGTTTCTTTCGGCGGAGGCCATGAAATTTGCGGTTGACAAGGTTGTCGAGAGTGGAAACCGGAATATTATTTTAACCGAACGGGGAACAACTTTTGGCTACCAGGACTTGATTATCGACTACCGGGGAATTCCTGAAATGCAAAAATTCAATGTTCCGGTGGTTCTCGATATTACACATTCGCTGCAGCAACCCAATCAGGCCAGCGGAGTAACCGGCGGTAAACCGGCGCTCATTGAAACCGTTGCCTGCGCAGGAATTGCAGTTGGAGTTGATGGAATTTTTATTGAAACGCATCCAAATCCGGCAGTGGCAAAATCAGACGGTGCAAATATGCTTCGGTTGGATTTGCTGGAAGGGTTGCTGGAGAAGCTGGTGAGGATCAGGGAGGCTATATAAAAGAAGCCCCTCCTAACCTCCCCCAAGGGGAGGAATAAGAAAAAGAAATAAACATAAAATGAAACCATTTGAAAATATTGCTACGGAAATTATCATTCTGGTTCAGCACTGGAAATTTTCAAATTTGCATTTTGCTCATGTCATTCAGCAAATTGATTCGGAAAAATTGCAGAATGAATGGATTTCGGATGTTGGTGAAAAATTAACCCTGAAGAAAATGATGGAAAGTTACCTGCCTCATTTGATTTTGCATTTGGGTGAAATTGAAGAGTTATCAGCCCCACCCCTGCCCTCCCCGAGAGGGAGGGAGTAAGAAAGAAGAATATTTTATACACTATAAAAAACACTGAAAAAGATGAAAGACAGAAGAACATTTATTAAAAAAGCCGCTGCAGGAGTTGCATTGGCAGGATTGTTACCCGTTGCAAAAAATGCCTCCGCTGGCGAAGTGAAAATTACAGGGGCACTGATTCACCATGTATTTTTCTGGTTAAAAGAGCCCAAAAATGACACGCACAAAAAACAACTCGTAAAAGCGCTGACGGATTTATTAAAGGTGGAAACCATTAAAATGAGCCACATTGGATTTCCGGCGGGAACTGAAAGCCGCGATGTAGTTGACCATTCGTATTCGGTTTCGTACCTGACCATTTTCGACGGCCAGGCCGGTCAGGACGCGTACCAGGTTCACCCGCTGCACACCAAATTTGTAGAGGAAAACTCGCATTTGTGGAGTAAAGTGGTGGTTTATGACTCAGTGGATTGATGCTGGATACTGGGCACTGGGCATTAGTTGGATTCTGGATACTGGATATTGGATACTGGATTCTGGATACTGGATACTGGATACTGGATACTGGATGCTGGATGCTGGATACTGGATACTGGATACTTGATGCTGGATACTGGATGCTGGATACTGGATTCTGGATTCTGGATTCTGGATACTGGATTCTGGATTCTGGATTCTGGATACTGGATACTGGATACTGGATTTTAACCCGAAACTTTGAACTGCCGGTTATTGCTCAAAATTTCCTTAATAGAAGAAAAGGTACGCCATTAAAATTGCAGCGGTAATTCCAACAAAGTCGGCAATTAATCCGCAAACTACGGCATAACGGGTGTTTTTGATTCCCACTGCGCCAAAATAAACGGCGATGATATAAAAAGTGGTATCGGTAGCTCCCTGAATGGTACTAACCACGCGGCCAACAAATGAATCGGCGCCGTAAGTGTTCATGGCGTCCACCATCATTCCGCGGGCGCCGCTGCCACTCAATGGTTTCATTAAAGCAGTTGGCAAAGCTGGTGTAAAATCGGTATTAATTCCTGCCTGTTGAAATAACCAGGTGAAACCTGAAACCATCCAGTCGAGAGCGCCCGAAGCACGGAAAACCCCGATAGCAACCAATATGGCAACCAAATACGGGATGATTTTTACCGCTGTGAGGAAACCATCTTTTGCACCGTCGATAAATGCCTCGTAAACATTTACTTTCCTGATAACGCCCATCAATATAAAACTGATGATGACCGAAAACAAAATAACGTTGCTGGCAATATTGGAGATTTGTGTTACCGCTTCCTTTTCGAGTGTTGAAAAATACCAGATTAAGCCAACAATAAAAGCAGTTAAACCTCCTAAATAAGCGAGTATTACCTTATCGAAAAGATTTATTTTCTGATAAATGGCAACAGAAATCAGTCCGGCAAGGGTTGAAAAGAATGTGGCGAGCAAAATCGGTATAAAAATATCGGAAGGGTTGGCAGCGCCCATTTGTGCCCGGTAAACCATGATGCTCACCGGGATTATGGTAAGTCCTGATGTGTTTAATACCAGGAACATGATTTGGGCGTTTGAAGCTTTTTCCTTGTCGGGATTGGTTTCCTGCATTTCCTTCATGGCCTGCAAACCGGTTGGTGTGGCTGCATTGTCGAGGTTGAGCATGTTTGCGGCAATATTCATCATAATGGGGCCGTAAGCAGGGTGGTCTTTCCCAAGTTCAGGAAACAGTTTATTAAAAAACGGGCCAATGGCTTTTGAAAAAACAGCCACTACCCCACCTTTCTCCCCAATTTTCATGATGCCCATCCAAAGTGTGAGAACACCTGTTAATCCAAGTGAAATTTCGAAACCGCTTTTGGCCATATCGAAAGTAGAATTCATCATTGCCGGAAAAACCTCAGCATCGCCAAAAAAAAGCAAACGCACCAACCCGATGATAAATGCGGAAAGAAAGAAAAAAACCCAGATGTAGTTTAGTGCCATTAAATGTTTAGTAGTGAGTAATGAGACAAAAAGTAGTGAGTAAAAACGTTGGAAAGTACTGATTTCCATTTCTCAATACTCAGTACTGATCTCTCAATACTATTTTAAATCTTATTTTCAAATTGTTTTGACATTTTTTCAATTTCCTCAAGGGTAGGTTCGCCGGAGAAAACGGCCAAACGGTAACGGAATGTGGCCGATTCATCTTTTTCCAAAGATAGGTTCATTTCTTCTTTTCCGTTGGAGAAAACCTTCTGGCCAAGTGTGTTGGCTGCAAACAAGCCATAACCGCGTGCATGCCAGTAGGTTGGGTAACCCGCATTGCCGGGGTGGTCGAAAATTACAACTGCCACTTTCTCTCCATTAATTACCCCCGAAAGTTTCATCCATTTGCCGCGGGTGGCCCAAACTGCTTCGTCTTTTATACCTTCGCTGCTTAAATAACTTCCTGAAACGGTTTTGTCGTCCGATGCGTCCACTTCGGTTATATTTCCGTGAGCATCAGTCATTTTCACCTTTCCTTTCGAAGGCAGTTCAAGTTCACGCGCAACCCTGATTGCATACATCCCTTCCTTGTTATCGGTAATCTTCACTTTGCCGTTTTCAGCTTTTAAAGTGGTGGTGCGTTCGATTATGCGGGCTTTTCCATCTGCTTTAAAGGTATGTTCAGTTACCTCGTTTAAAAGTTTGTTGCCATTAAAGTCTTTCCACGAAGCAGTTGTTACCATAATTCCTTCACCTTTCCCGCTTTCTGTCTTTTCAATGGTTTCGTGAAAAATGGTACCGTATTTTGGGGCATTTTCCTTTGAAATAGCCTCCGAGTTATTCCAGAAATCAAGCCCGTTTACATCGCCATAATTTAGCCAGATACCAATATGGTGAGGGTGATCGGAGCGTTCGCCTGCCTTGTTTTTTAACGGATACTGACGGGTAACTTCATTGCCTTCGGCAGTTACAACAGGCCACAAAACCGGCTTTTTAATGTTTTCGGGGTAGATGTACGAGGTGAAAAGCTTTCCTCCAATTAAAACATCAACCTTTTTCTCACCGGGTTTAGATACTAATTCTACTTTGGGCTGAGCCATTGAAATCGAAAATCCAAACGCAATGACCAATAATAAAGAAGATATTTTTTTCATATCGCTTAAAATTAATTTGAAATTGAACGAGCCAACAAAATAATAAAAAAAGAGGGACAAATTTGCCCCTCTTAATTTATATCCACAAGATTAAATTTCTATTTGTATTCCGGACGTTGAACAAGAATTCCCGGTTGCAAGTCTAACTGGCTTTTTGGAACAGGCATAAACATGTCGGTTTCGCTGAATACGGCTCCCCTCATAAAAACAGGACGAACCCTCAGGTCGGCTTCAGCAAAACCATTCAGAATTTCGGACATGGATTGCCACCAATTTCATTGGGTAGTTTATCCCAACGCCTGAGGTCGAAGAAACGCATTCCTTCGGTGGCAAATTCAAGGCGTTGCTCCCATTGAACGGCGCGCATGGCTTCGTCTTTGTTTGCAAAAGCAGTGTAAGTACCAACTTTATAATTGGCTGCGGGCTTTGTAAAATCCACATCACCCTCATTTCCCCAGGGATAAACTGATTTTGGCAATCGGTATATTTTAACCTTTCCCATTACAACTTCATTACCTGCGCGCTGCCTAACCATGTTCACCAAATCGCGGGCTTTTACCAGGTTGCCTTCTGATGCAGCCACCTCTGCCCTCCAAAGCAAAATATGTACATACCTGATATAGCGGTAATTATTGGCATTCACGCCGGTCATCCAGCCGGTTTTAGTTGAATACAGGTATCGCTGCGATTTGTAAAAAAATGTTTTCATTGCAGGCAGGTAGGGTCCGCCGTCTTCCTGTTTTCTAATCCAGTCGCGTCCCCGCATAATTCCCCAGTCGAGATATGGAATTCCGCGCCTGCCCATAGTCCAGTCAATTCTGGGGTCAAGCCATTCATCAGTCGGGATGAATTCATCTTCCGATCTGATTCCTGCATCGTTTTTTAAATCCTGATTATTAAAAGTATCGAACAAAGGCAACCCATTTTCATCCACTTTAAAGGCATTGGCAAGGTTTTGCGAAGGTTGATGAAATCCGCAGCACATACCAATATCACCGGCATGTGGATAGTTTAATCCGATACCCATTTCTCCGTTCAATGATTCCTCAACATCATTAACATTTGCCTGAATTTCGAAAATTGATTCGGCATTATTTTCATTTTCAATTCTGAAATTATCAAAAAAGTTGGGCATCAGCGAATAGTATCCGCTATTGATTATATTATCGAGCAAAGGTTTGGCATCTAAATATCTTAGCTCCTGTAAATAAGCGCGCGCAGCCAGCGCCATGGCAGCATATTTGGTTGGGCGACCGGGTTCATGTTGATTATCAGGGAGTGTTTTCCATGCAAACTTTAAATCGGAAATTATATTATCTAACACTGCATCAGGAGGATTGATATTTGAAACCTGCGCCGGATTTTTTGAGGTTTCGGTAATTATCGGAATATAATCTCCAAATACAAGCCAGGCCTCAAAGTTAAAAAGTGCGCGCAGAAAACGGGCTTCAGCTTCAAATGCAGCAGCTTTTTCATCTGAAATGTCCTCAGATTTATGTATCACTTTCAAAATTTCGTTGGTTCTGAAAACTCCCAATCCAAAGGCCCATTTCCATTTTTCCTCAACATAATTATTTTCTGATTTTACGTCCCAACGTTCCATATCGTGCGAAGGCGCAAACCCGGTACTTTCTGCCCCGGTATAGGCATCGTCGGAAGCAACCGAACCAAATGTCCAGTTCTGGATTGAGGCTCCCCAGGTAACATTCCAAAAAGCGCTACCGCGAACCATGCTGTATGCCCCTGTAAGCAGGGCATTAATTCCTTTTTCATCATGAAAGTAGTTGGATGCCGGAATGCCGGGAGGATTTTTTATCAGGAAGTCATCGTTACAATTCACCAACGCGAAGAAGAGAAGAAATATAACCGAAAGTGTTTTTACAAACTTCATAAATGAGAAACTTTGGGTGAAATTTTTAAAAGAAAAAAAGGGGACA
>WTWZ01000047.1:0-40044 GCA_009773765.1 Prolixibacteraceae bacterium
AATAAAAATTGAAAGAAATGATTTTCATGGAGAATGGAATTATATAATCAAGCCAAACCAAGAATTAAAATGATTAATTTAATTCGTTACAGTTCCTAAGTCAACATGACGTTGAAATAGATTCTCAAATTTATCAGCTAAATCAAAATATGTGTCCGCATAATCTCCGTAATCCATAGGCTTAAAGGAGATTAGTAAATCAATATCACTCTTGTCGTTAAATCTGTCGGTGCAGACAGAGCCAAAAACAAATAACGACTCTACATTATGTGTCATGCACAATGATTTGATTTTTTCAATATTATCGGATATTAGTCTTTGCATATCAATGTTTTGTACAAATCTATCATTAATGTTGAAATCTTACAAGTGCCTCCTTACAATTGGTTATAACCAGTTATACAAGCAACGGGATAGATTTATACAAATCTTTTATCGAATTATTTCTTGCCACAAAGTCACGAGGCCACTAAGAATAACAAAGAAACCCCTGATATAACTTTGTGTCTTTGTGCCTTAGTGGTTACTTAAATTGTACATTTTTATTCCGCTTTAGTATAATACCCCGAAGTTATTCCACTTTTTTTTCATTTTTTTTACCCCTGAAAATCAATATAACTTCATAAAAATAAATTCCAGGTGTATTTCCGAAAAACAAAGCAAATACCATAAATAGTGTACCAGTATTTAATTTATTTCCGTAAATAGTTTGCCTGCCAAAAACACCATCCGGTTCGAGCGGCTTAACCACAGAATGAGTTCGGCATTTCCCAGCAGTATTAAGCCTGAACAAAATGCTTTATCTGTAATATGCAGGCGCAAAACCACTTCCCCGCAAAAGATTTCTGCTAACTTTATGCCGTTAAAAATCCATTTTTATGATTCAGCCGGAAAAACTCAATCAACTCAAAACCCAACTCGAAGGCGACCTGTTCGCCGACAATGTGCACCGGGTATTGTATGCCACCGATGCCTCGCAATACAGGGAAATGCCAATGGCAGTAACCCGTCCGAAAAACAAGGAGGACATTAAAAAAATCATCGCTTTTGCACGCGAAAACGGTACCTCGGTGATACCTCGCGGCGCCGGGACATCACTGGCCGGTCAGGTAGTTGGCCCGGGCATCGTTGTGGATATTTCGAAATACATGAACCGGATTCTTGAATTCAATCCTGAAGAAAAATGGATTTGGGTTGAACCGGGTGTGGTGTTGGCAGAACTCAATCTTTATCTGGAAAAACACGGTTTGCAGTTTGGCCCCGAAACTTCAACCGCCAACCGCTGCGTAATTGGCGGAATGTTGGGAAATAATTCATGCGGGTTACATTCGTTGGTTTACGGCAGCGTTCGCGAACATATACTTGAGGTTGACGCCATTCTTTCCGATGGTTCCGAAACCACTTTCAAACCGCTGACCAAAAAAGAATTTTCGCAAAAACTGAATGGAAACCCAAACCAGCTTGAAAAAGCGATTTATCAGAATATTTCCGAAATTCTTTCCAGTCCTGAAAATCAAAAAGAGATACACGAACACTTTCCCGATCCGCGTGTAACCCGCCGGAATATGGGTTACGCCATCGACGTTTTACTTGAATCTGAAATTTTTACTGAAGGCGGAGAACCTTTTAACTTTTGTAAACTGCTGGCTGGTTCAGAGGGAACGCTGGCTTTTTCGCACCGTATTAAACTGAATGTCATTCCACTGCCCCCCAAATACAAAGGTTTGGTTTGCGCCCATTTCGAAACGCTTGAAGAATCGCTTTTGGGAAATCTGGTAGCGCTGAAGCACAAACCTACGGCTATTGAACTGATGGACGACGCCGTGATGCAGGCAGCCAAACAAAACATTGAACAAAACAAAAACCGCTTCTTTGTAAAAGGCGATCCCGGTGCATTGCTGATGATTGAATTTTCTTACGAAACTGAAAAAGAACTCAACGAAACTGCGGCCACACTCGAAAAAGATTTCCGGAATGCCGGACTTGGTTTTCATTTTCCGATGGTTACCGGCGCCGACAACATTAAACGTGTCTGGGCGTTGCGAACTGCCGGACTGGGCTTACTTTCCAACGTTCCGGGCGACAGAAAAGGCGTTCCGGGAATTGAAGACACTGCCGTAGCTCCCGAATATCTTCCTGATTATGTGGCCGGTTTTAAAAAAGTTCTTGAAAAACTCGGGCTGACAAGCATTTATTACGCCCACATCGCCACAGGCGAAATCCATTTCCGTCCTCTAATCAACTTTAAAGATCCTGCAGATGTTATTCTGTTCGACACGTTGATGAACGAAGTGGCAGCGCTGGTTAAAAAATACCGGGGTTCGATGAGCGGCGAACACGGCGACGGACGGGTGCGTGGAAAATTCATTCCGTTTATGCTTGGCGGGCACAACTATCAGCTTTTGCGAAATTTAAAAAACACATGGGACCCCGGCAAAATTTTCAATCCCGGAAAAATTGTGGACACGCCGCCAATAACAGAAAGTCTGCGCGTTGTTCCCGGGAAAATTACACCCGATTTCAAAACAGAATTTGACTTTTCGCGCTACCGTGGTTATTTCAGGAGTATTGAAAAGTGCAATGGATCGGGCGACTGCCGCAAAAGCGAAGCTATAGGCGGAACCATGTGCCCCACATTTATGGCAACCCGCGACGAAGACAAATCTACCCGTGGCCGCGCCAATATTTTACGCGAATTTCTGTATTCAAACGAAAAGGAAAATCCTTTTAACCAGCAGGAAATTTACGATATTCTTGATTTGTGTATTTCGTGTAAAGCCTGCAAAGCCGAATGCCCGTCGAATGTTGATATGGCCAAAATTAAAGCCGAATTTTTGCAACAGTATTACGATATTCACGGAATACCGCTGCGTTCGAAATTAGTGGCATATCTGCCGCGACTGAACAGCCTGGCAGTTTTGGTCCGCCCGTTATCAAATTTCATGATGAATACTTCTCTCCTGAAAAAAGCCATCGGTTTTTCCACAAAAAGAAGCGTTCCAAAACTTTCAAGGATTACGCTAAACCAATGGACTGGCAATGGAATTCCGCTTCCGCAAACCAAAATAAAAGGAAAAGTATATCTTTTCAACGACGAGTTTACCAACTACAACGAAAGCGGTATCGGGATAAAAGCCATTTTATTGCTCACAAAACTGGGGTACGAAGTAAAAATACCGATACATAAAGAAAGTGGACGGACTTTCCTTTCAAAAGGATTGGTTCGCACCGCCAAAAAAATTGCTACTGAAAATGTAAATCTTTTAAAAGGTATTATTTCGGCAAAAACACCGCTGATTGGAATCGAACCTTCGGCAATTCTGGCCTTCCGCGATGAATACCCCGATTTGGTGGATGCTACTTTACAACCGGCAGCAACTGATTTGGGCAAAAATGCCTTACTTTTCGAAGAATTTATTGCCAACGAAATAGATAAGGGAAATATCACTTCTGAACAGTTCACAACAGAAGAGAAGCAGATCCTTCTTCACGGCCATTGTCAGCAAAAAGCAGTTGCCTCAACCGAACCTTCGAAAAAAATGCTTTCGCTTCCAAAAAATTATTCGGTAAAAGAAATCCCGTCAGGCTGTTGCGGAATGGCCGGTTCTTTTGGTTACGAAAAAGAACACTATGATTTATCAATGAAAATTGGTGAGATGGTATTGTTTCCTGCTGTACGGGGAGCAGAGGAAAAAGTAATTATTTCTGCACCTGGAACATCGTGCCGCCACCACATTAAAGACGGAACCGGAAAACAGGCTAAACACCCGGTGGAGGTTTTGTATGAGGCGGCGCTGTAATTCAATATACGTAACAGGGGCGACGCCCCGACATGTAATAGCGTAGGGTGAAACCCTGCGTATCGGCGTTTACGAACCAAATTAGAAATTCAACCTCAAACAAAAAAAGCACAAGCAGTGAGTTCATCAATCCCAAACGTACCGTTCATCAAAATCAATTTCATATTCTTTGAAAAATTGACGTAACTCATCCTTGTAATTGGCCTGTTTATGATGCTCTGGCTGCTTACGGATATAATTTTCCACCGTGGCAACCTTAGATGAACTAACCGAAAAAATGCCATAACCATCCTGCCAGTCAAAATCATGTATTCCTTTGGTTTTTATCCATTTGGAAGATGATGTCTTAATTTTTGACACAAGATTCGCCATTGTCAGGGTTCGGGGCAGTGTGCATAAAATATGGATATGATCAGGATTTGCATATATTTCATAAGTAAAAATACCCAGATTTGATAATGTTCCGACCATGTACGATTGTAATTCGGGTCTAACAACTTCATAAATAAATGGAAATCCTGTTTTTGTGGTGAATACAATGTGAATGTACACTTTTGCTAATGATTGTGGCATAATTTGGATTTTTTGTATTTCTTAATTGTTTCATTTTCACAGGCTTGCAGCCTGTGCTTTTACAGATCGTCCTTTCAGGACTTGTTCGAATTAAACGAAACAGGGGCAACGCCCCGACCTGTAACAGCATAGGTAAAACCCTGTGTATTTGTGCAGAACTAATTGAAATACAATTCATCAATATTTCTGCAGCAACGTCAGCAGTTTGCGGTCGAGTTTCTGCCCGTGCCAGTCTTCGTACTGAATATCTTTGCGGCCCGAGTTGAGGACGCCAAAAGTTCCCCTGAATTCCCAAAGTGCAAAACCAATCCCATGTTCAGATAAAACACTAAGCACATCATCAAACCAGGCAAGGAAAACATTGTGCGGGGTTTCGTTCCAGCAGCCACATTCGCCGCAATGCACGCCAACGCCTTTATTCACGGCGTCAATCCAGGGGGCATAAAACTTTTCGAGGCTGGCACGGTTAAATTCACGGCCTTCGATGGTTCCTGGCCAAACGGGTTTTGGCGCATCATCGGGGTTTTTAAATACCCACGGCGCGCGGTAATGCGATATATAATGCGGAAAATAACCCCGGCAACTCTGCCCGATGGGCAAATCGAAAATCTCTGGAATCACATCGCTTCCTACATTATTTCCATCAGCAATTACTAAATGGTTGGGGTTGTGTGACCGGATTGTTTCGAGTGACTTTTTGGCCACCTCACGGTAAAGTTCACCCGGAATTGGTCCGCGGCGCGAATGCTGGTCATTCATATCTTCGCGGGTACAAGGCTCGTTCACCAAATCGAAACTGATTTGTTTTTGCGTTTTCGAAGCAAACCGTTTCGCCCACATTCCCCAATGAAAGTAAAATGCTTCCTGTGCTTCCTTGTCTTTCCACAAATTGTATGGTTCATTAAAACCGGCGTTCACACAAAATCCGGGGGCGCGGTGCAGGTTCAAACTCACATGCAACCCGAGTTTATTTGCCAGATCAACAATCTTTTCCACCTGATCAATTGCCGCCTCATCAATATTATAAATATCTTCCGGGGCAATGTCTTTCGATCGGTCGAATTTTACATATCGCGGATACGCCATTGGAAACCGCACAAAATCAAAGCCCCAGTCGGCCATCCATTTAAAATCGTCCCCGGTTGTTATAGCATAACTGTTATGCACATCCGGGGAAAAATAATCGAGCAGGTTAAATCCCTTCCATTTAGGCAGTTTGTTTGCAACTGTTTTTACTGAATTTGCATAAGCCAGGTTCCCGGCCAAACCTACCCCGGCGGCAACGGCACCGGTGGTTTTAATAAAATTTCGACGTTCCATTTTGATGGTTTAAATTGGTTTGGCGTAAAGATACTATTTGGATTTAAATGAACAAGGGAGGGAAAGTGATTAGGAAGATAGGAAAAAAGGGATGGAGATTAGTGGAGATTGATGGAAATTGATCGAGATTTATCGAAATTAAAAATTAATGAAGTAAAAGTGGATTTAAACGAAGGTCAGTTTCACCAGGGAAAAGCTGCCGTAATAAGAATACTGGGAGTAAAATAATCTTTCCTAACGGCAACAAATCCTGTTATTCAAACCTTACAAGTCAGTTTTTTACTATTTTCGCCCCATTAAATTTTTTACACCTATATTATTTGAAACGAAATCTGATTACCCTGGTTATTTTATTTATTTTCATTGAATTAAGCCAGGCCCAGCAAACCATAAATGCTATAAGGGTTGAAAACCCGCCAACCATTGACGGGCAAGTGGACGAGCCCGTTTGGGACGAAGCTTTTGCGGTGGAAGACTTTTATCAGCGCGAACCGTTTGAAGGACAACCCGTTTCGAAGAAGACCATTTTTCTGGACGACCCAAAAAAAATTACAGCCAGGGAAATGGCCCGGGATGTGAGCCTGGGAAAAGACGACCGGATTCAGATTATTCTCGACACTTATCTTGACAAACGAAATGGTTACTGGTTTCAAATTGGGCCGCGGGGTTCAATTGGCGACGCCATTGTAAGTGAAAATGGGGCAGTTTTGAATAAAGAGTGGGATGGGCTCTGGTCAGGAAAGGCAAATATTAACGACTGGGGATGGGAGGCTGAAATGGCCATTCCTTTCAAAACCATGGGGTTCGACAAGGAAAATACGCAATGGGGTGTAAAATTTATCAGAAACATTGTCAATAATCTCGAAGCATCGTACTGGCCTGCAGCCAATCTCAATTCGCACAGGTTCCAGGTTTCTGATGCCGGTACTTTAGATGGAATTGAAAACATTACCCAGGGAATCGGACTTGACATTGCACCCTATCTGGTTACAGGACTAAACACAAAAAAGGGAGAGAAAAACGACCTGAAACTTACAGGTGGGGTTGACCTTTTTTACCAGATAACACCCGGTTTAAAATCATCACTTACCATAAATACCGACTTCGCCGAAACCGAAGTTGACGACCGCCAAATCAATCTGACCCGTTTTAGCCTGCATTACCCCGAAAAACGCGACTTCTTTCTCGACGGTGCAAGTAATTTCAAGTTCGGAATTGATGGAGACGATACAAGCCCCGTGGCAAAAAACATCATTCCTTTCTTTTCGCGCCGGATGGGACTGGATTCAATGGGAGGCCCTATACCGGTTAATGTCGGGGCTAAATTAACCGGGCAAATCGATAACTGGAATTTAGGGATAATGTATATCAATGATGCCCGCGAAGACGGAATTAATAATTTTTCTGTGGCGCGCGTTTCACGAAATATTGGCAAACAATCGTCGGTTGGAATAATAGGAACATACGGAAATGCGCTGGATAACGAAACAAACCTGGTGGTTGGCGCCGACATGAAACTTTCAACCTCAACTTTTCAGGGAAATAAAAACGTATCGTTCATTCTTTTCGGGTTAAAATCGAACACCAAGGAGCGGGATGGCAATGATGTTTCGTGGGGGTCGCAGGTGGTTTATCCCAACGATTTTATAAAAGCCCGGCTGGGATATCATCAAATTGGGAAAAATTTTGTTGCCGGAATGGGGTTTGTCCCGCGAACCAACATCCGGGAAACGTATGGCGGGTTGAAGTTTGGTCCGCGCCCCAATAAATGGGGAATTATGCAGATTGAATTTGGCGGAAGTTTCGTTTATATCACAAACTTCGATACAAACGGCCTGGAAACCCGCGAGTTTGAAATTCAGCCGCTTGGAATCCGTTTTTTATCGGGAGAGGCAATCAGCTATTCATTGGTCAGCCAGTACGAATTGCTTACCAAAGACTTTAATATTTTTGAAGGTTTTGTTATTCCACAGGGAACATACGAATGGTGGCAGGAACAAATAAAATTTGAAACAAAAGGGGCGAGAAATGTTTGGGGTGAAGCAAGCTACAGGTTTGGTGATTTTTTTAACGGAACACGAAACGACATAAAAATGATGGTTAACTGGAAAGTGGCAGTGCCGTTTTTTATTGGCGGAACAATTGCCCAAAACAAGGTATCACTCCCCGACGGAAGTTTCAAAGCCAATATTTTCCAGGTTAATGCCAATATTTTGTTTAGCCCGAATTTGACTTTTTACAATTATTTACAATACGACAACAAAAGCAACAGCGCCGGCTGGCAGGCACGTTTTCAGTGGATTATTAAACCAGGCAATGAAATTATACTGGCATGGACATCCAATTTCAACAAACCCGAAAACAGTTATGTTTTAGATGAAAGCGCTGTTCGGTTAAAACTTAAATACAATATCAGGTTATAAACTTTTTGAAATAAGTTTACGTATATTTAAACAATTAAAACACTAAATTAGCAACAAGTAGAGGATAAAGTGAAAAAAGAGTTTTATGTTCTTGTTTGGTAAAAAGTATTTTAATATACTTGCACCCGAATTTTAAGAATTCAAATCCCCACTTCAATTGTTCCAGGGTTTTATTCAACACATGACATTTAAAAAAAGGAATAATATTTTAATAATGTACGATATTTTAGAACTAAACAAAAAACTCCTTACGGAGTTGAGAGAGATCGCCAAAGAGCTTAATATTAAGCGGGTTGAATCGTTAAAAAAACAAGACCTTGTTTATAAAATTTTAGATGCCCAGGCCATCAGGGAAGCGGGAAAGGCTGAACAAAAAACAGTTGAGACAGAGCAACCCAAAGAAGAAAAGGGGATTAAGGCATTTTTTATAAAAAAGGCATTTACGCCTGAAAATAAAAATACCCAACAGGAAGACCTGCGCGGTAACCGGCCACGCCGCGAACGAATCGAACCCTTGGTTAAGCGCGAAAAGGTGGAAACAGGCAAAAAGAAACATGTCCAGAAAGAATCAGCTGTTCAATCGCGTCAGGAACAAATAAAAGCCATCATTAAAGGTTTTGGCCGCGAAAAGCCACAAATTATTGATAATGAACCAAAAGCTATTCCGGAAAAACCTGTCCTAAACGAAGAAATTAAGCCCGATACTGAAAAAAAACAAAAGGATTTCAGTCAAAAGCACTTTCAGCGGAAAGAGAAATTCAATGTTGACAAGCAACCGCAAAAACCGGAAAAACCAATAACCCTTGAAATACCTGAAATGCTGGATGAACCAGATTTGCCTGAAAATACCGAAATTACTGAAAATGAAAGTACTCCTGTAATGGTAGAACAGGAGAATGAACAGGATCAGCAAACCTCGCAAAAACCAAAACCAGAGAACCAGAACCAGAACGGCAATGGTAACGCAAAACAAAAAAACCGTCAGTTTGAATTTGAAGGGATTATTACCAATACCGGTGTTTTGGAAATACTTGTTGACGGCTACGGGTTTTTACGTTCAGCCGATTACAACTACCTGAATTCGCCTGATGATGTTTATGTTTCGCAATCGCAGATTAAACTGCTGGGCTTAAAAACCGGCGATACGGTTAAAGGAACCATCCGCCCGCCAAAGGAAGGAGAAAAATATTTTCCTTTGGTTAAAGTACTCGAAATTAACGGAAGAACTCCCGATTATATTCGCGACCGTGTTCCTTTCGACCACCTCACCCCACTTTTCCCGAACGAAAAATTTCAGTTAACCGGAAACGGGCACGACAATCTTTCCACGCGCATTGTGGATATGTTTGCGCCCATAGGTAAAGGACAGCGTGGTTTGATTGTAGCCCA
Organism: Prolixibacteraceae bacterium; assembly: GCA_009773765.1. Lineage (GTDB taxonomy): Bacteria > Bacteroidota > Bacteroidia > Bacteroidales > Prolixibacteraceae > Draconibacterium. The sequence goes on from WTWZ01000047.1 coordinate 9,506, forward strand.
GCCCAAAACAGGTAAAACTGTATTGCTGAAAGAGATTGCCAATGCAATATCAGCTAACCATCCTGAAGTTTATATGATTGTCCTCCTCATCGACGAACGTCCGGAGGAAGTAACCGATATGGCCCGGAGCGTAAATGGCGAAGTTGTAGCCTCAACTTTCGACGAACCCGCTGAAAAACATGTGCGGGTGGCAAATATCGTGCTCGAAAAAGCCAAACGCATGGTTGAATGCGGGCACGACGTAGTTATACTGCTCGATTCAATTACCCGTTTGGCGCGTGCTTACAATACAGTTCAGCCTGCTTCGGGGAAAGTTCTTTCGGGTGGGGTTGACGCTAACGCGCTGCACAAACCAAAACGATTTTTTGGAGCAGCCCGTAATATTGAAGAAGGCGGTTCGCTTACCATTATCGCAACTGCTTTAACCGAAACCGGTTCTAAAATGGATGATGTAATTTTCGAGGAATTTAAGGGAACAGGAAACATGGAACTGCAGCTCGACCGTAAATTGTCGAACAAACGTATTTTTCCGTCGGTGGATATTCCTGCATCGAGTACACGTCGCGAAGATTTACTGTTCTCTAAAACAATAATTGACAAACTTTGGATTTTGCGCCACTACCTTGGCGGAATGAATTCACTGGAAGCCATGGAATTTATGAAAACCCGGTTAATGCGCGCCAACTCAATGGAAGAGTTTCTGGCGTCGATGAACGACGAATAAAGAAAAAGCCCCTCCCTTACTCCCCAAGGGGAAGGAATAAAAGATACTTACGCCATTCCTTTGGTAAAATTAAATGTAGTTGTGGGTTGAATTTGCTCCGATTTCAGAAAACGGGTTTTTAGCGTTTTTAACCTGTTTTTCGAAATGGCATCGTAACTTACATCAATCAAAAAATTTGAAAACCCAATTTTCGACAACCGGTTTTTATGATGCAAAATGGAAACTGCGCGGTCGGGGACAATAATTGTAATCCCGTTTTTACGGTAACGTTTGTAACTGGTTTTGGCGCCGAAGCCACTGAAATCCGCGCCGTTTTCCAAATAAACCGGCATTCGTGAGTAAAAAAGTTCAGGATAAAAATAAACCGGAACAATTCCGTTTTTGTAATTCATTGTTTCGAGTGTCCCAAAATCAATTTCAAACGGGTAAATAAAATTTTCAATACCCTCGTTTCGAATGCATTTTACGGCGGCATCGTTAAAAGCGTAAACATTTTCGCTGGAAATAATCCGGCAATTTTCAGGAATCAGCAACTTTTGTGATAAATGGCCGATTACAAAATTCCTGATGCCGTGGCCAGCCATTTTATTAACCATATCAGCATAATAAGCAATCGATCCTTCGGCAATAAATTTTGGCAACTCAATATAAATCTTTTCGCGGTTATTCTGAATAAATGCATCCGCCGGATTAAACCGGTTCCAGACAGTTCTTGAAAACGAAAGGAACAATCCGTCCAGTTCGTTAAAATTAATCAGGCTCAACCACCCTGTTGAGGCAATTCGGAAGTAAAGTTTTTCCCCCACCTGCTCCTGACGTTCATTCAACCCTTTCAAAATTGACCTTTTGAAATCTGTTGAAACTGCCTTGAAAGGAAGTTGGCCGACTTTTTCCAGTTTATCCTGAATTTTTTTTTCCTGCAGTTTAGTAAGAAACACACGGCTTTGGATATCAACATTTATATTTTCTTTATCAAACTGGTAAAAATCACCCACTTTTTCCGGATTCCTGACGATTATATAAAGCGGCCCTGCCCCGTCCATGCCGAGAATTCGCAAACGAAACCTGGGTTCAATCGGAACAGATGACGAAATCAGTATTTTATTCCCCAATACTTTTTCAACCCTGCCCAGATAAATTCCGGTGGAAGTTTCATCTGAAATGGCTGATTTTATATCGCCCCCAGCAAAATAGCTTGTTTTTTGTCGCCCAAAGTCCAGTTCCAGACTTTGCAGTGCCTGTTGAATTTTGGTTTCATCGTCCAAAACCATCCGGTACGCCGAACCAACACAGTAAGTGTATTCTGCCGATTTTAAACGGCCCTCAATTTTCAAACTCGAAACCCCGGTATTAGTTAGCTTCTGAATATATTCCAGCAGTTGGTTGTCTTTTAGATTGAAAAGGAATTTTTTGTGGTTTTTATCATCGTATCCGCGGCGGCAGGGTTGGGCGCACATACCGCGGTTGGCGCCGCGTCCGCCCATGTAACTGCTGAAAAGGCACATCCCTGAAAACGAATAACAAAGAGCGCCATGTACAAAAACTTCGGTTTCGGTTTCAGATTTTTTTACCACAGTTTCAAGTTCCTTCATGGTAAGTTCGCGCGCCAGGACTGTGCGTTGAAATCTTTTCCCGCTTAAGAATTGAGTGCCCAATGAATTGTGAATTCCCATTTGAGTGCTGGCATGAATTTTCAGACGGGGAAAATATGTTTTGGCGATATAGTAAACACCCCAATCCTGTATAATAATCCCATCGGCGCCGGCTTCGTTTAAAAAATGTAAATATTCAGTTAACTGGCCAAGTTCGGTATTTTTAATTACGGTATTCAGTGTAACGTAAACCAAAACCTTCCTTTTTTTTGCTTCTTTTAAAACCGAAATGAACTGAAACTGGTTAAAATTAGTGGCCCGCGCCCGTGCATTAAATTGCGGCAACCCTAAATAAACTGCATCTGCGCCAGCTTGAAGGGCTGCAAAAAACGACCCTGTATTTCCCGCAGGCAAAAGAAGCTCAGGTTTTTTCTGCATTATCAATTGTTTTTGGCAAAAGTACTTTTTAAACCCAACATAAATTCAAATCGTTATTTTTTCAAGCCTGCTATTTTTATCAGTTATAAATAGCATCAAATTTCCGTTTTTGCTATCCACGGATTGCAATAATTACATAATTCTGACTATTTTCGCAAAAATTTTAAAAAAATTGGATTTTTTTCAAAATACACATAAAACACTGCTCGAAAGCCGAAAACCCACTATAAAAAGGGAGTTGGCAAAACAAATCGACTGGAACCAGCAACTCATTTGCATCAAGGGTTTCAGGGGAGTTGGCAAAACCACTTTTTTACTCGATTACATCAGGGACAAATACATCGACGACAATGCTGTTTTATATATTAACCTTAATAATTTCTATTTCACCAAACGTAAAATCAGTTCGTTTGCCGACGAATTTGCAAAAAGAGGAGGAAAAATCCTGGTACTCGACCAAATTCAGAAATACCCCGATTGGTCGGCTGATTTAAGAAGGTGCATCGATGAAATTCCAACACTTAAAATTATTTTCAGTTCATCTCCCATTCTTCGCATAGCCGATGGAAACCCCGATTTACATGGAATTGCGAATATTTATCATCTCGAAGGGCTTTCGTTCAGGGAATATTTAAATTACCAGACGGGAAATAATTTTAGCCACTATACCTTTGATGAAATTATTTTTAACCATGTTAAAATTGCAGGTGAAATTGTGGCGAAAGTGCGCCCGCTGGCCTATTTTAACGATTACCTTAAAACTGGTTATTTCCCCTATTTTATCGATGATCCTCATTTTTATATCAACCGTTTACTGATGCACATTAACCTTGCGCTCGAAATTGATGTTCCGTACATTAATCAAATAGAATTAAAATATTTGCCCAAACTCAGAAAACTGCTGTACATCATAGCGTCGGAGACACCTTTTACACCGAATGTGAGTAAATTAGCCGCATTAGTGGAAACATCGCGTGCAACTATTATGAATTATCTGAACTATTTAAAAAATGCCAAACTCATTCATTTGCTGTATTCAAACGGCGATGATGAACAGATAAAAAAACCGAATAAAGTGTATTTGCACAACACCAATTTGATTTATGCCATTGCACCAAATAACACCGACAGTTTAAATTTACGTCAAACGTTTTTTTATAACCAGGCAAACTATATTTGCGATGTAAAGAGTTCGCCTGTTGCCGATTTTTGTGTAAACAGCAAATATCATTTTATCGTTGGCGGTCGGAAGCTGGAACCCGGGGGCGAACATTATGCAGCCTCTGATGTGATAGAAACCGGTGAAGGAAATAAAATCCCACTGTGGCTTTTTGGATTCCTTTATTAGATACTGGATACTGGATACTGGATGTTGGATAAATAGTTAAAAAACAGAAAAAAAATGTCTTATAAGAAACTGGAAATATGGCAGATTGCGAATGACCTGGTCATCAAAATTCATAAGATGACATTGGTTGAACTTCCTGCTTTCGAGATGTATGAAGAAGGTAGTCAGATAAGACGTTCTTCAAAATCTGTAAAATCGTTAATTATTGAGGGATATGGCAGAAGAATTTACAAACAGGATTTTTTACGTTTTCTGGTTAGTTCGATAGCATCTAATGACGAAACAATTGACCACTTGGAGAATTTATACAACACCGAATCATTAACAAACAAACAACTTTACCTCGAACTGCACGAAAAAATAGAATTACTGGGAAGAAAATTAAACAACTTTATAAATGCAGTTCAAATAAAGCACAACATAGTTTCAGAGCCGGAATCGTATTATCAATTACCAGATGTTGAGAATCAGGAACTCTGAATCAAGCATCCAGAATCAAGTATCCAGAATCAAGTATCATTTAATAACAACATAAATCGATTAAAAATGACAAAGCAGAAAAAATTTACAACATGCGACGGTAACTATGCAGCAGCATATATAAGTTACATGTTTAGCGAAGTTGCCTGTATTTATCCGATTACCCCATCATCAACCATGGCAGAGTATGTTGATGAGTGGGCTGCATTTGGTAAAAAGAACATGTTTGGCCGCCCGGTCCGTCTGGCAGAAATGCAAAGCGAAGGTGGCGCTGCCGGCGCTGTTCACGGAGCGCTGCAATCGGGCGCGTTAACTTCAACATTTACAGCATCACAGGGATTATTGCTGATGATCCCAAATATGTATAAAATTGCCGGTGAATTGTTGCCAACCGTTTTCCATGTTAGCGCGCGTGCATTGGCAGGGCATGCCTTGTCGATTTTTGGCGACCATAGCGATATTTATGCTGCACGCCAGACAGGTTTTGCCATGATTGCATCCGGTTCAGTTCAGGAAGAAATGGATTTGGCAGGTGTTGCGCACCTGGCAACCATCAAATCAAGGGTTCCATTCCTTGCATTCTTCGACGGGTTTAGAACTTCGCACGAAGTACAAAAAATTGAAGCCATCCAAATGGAAGACATTGTTCCGCTGGTTGACCAGGAAGCATTGCAGGAATTCCGCAACCGTGCCCTGAATCCTGAAAACCCGAAGACCCGCGGTACAGCCCAGAATCCTGAAATTTTCTTTCAGGCAAAAGAAGCGTCTAACCGGTTTTACGATGCCGTTCCTGATATTGTGGCCGATTATATGGATCAAATCAGCGAATTAACAGGCAGAAAGTATCGCCCATTCAATTATTACGGCGATCCGGAAGCGGAAAATATCATCATCGCCATGGGATCGGTCACTGAAACCATTCGCGAAACCATCGATTACTTGAGCGCCCAGGGTAAAAAAGTAGGATTGCTTTCCATTCATTTGTTCCGCCCGTTCTCGGCAAAACATTTTGCTGAGGCGCTTCCAAAATCGTTAAAACGCATTGCCGTTCTCGACCGTGCAAAAGAACCGGGAGCAGTCGGCGAACCACTTTATCTCGATATCAGGTCCTATTTCTACGGAAAAGAAAATGCCCCGGTAATTGTTGGCGGACGTTACGGTTTAGGGTCGAAAGACACCACCCCTTCGCAGATTCTTTCTGTGTATGAAAACCTGGAAATGAACGAACCCAAAGCCGGTTTCACTATTGGTATTGTCGATGATGTTACCTTTAAATCGCTCCCGCTAAAACCGGAAATCGATATGACGCCAAAAGGGACCAAACAGGCTAAATTTTATGGTTTGGGTTCCGACGGAACTGTTGGCGCCAATAAAAATTCAATCAAAATTATTGGCGATGCCACTGAAAAATATTGCCAGGGGTACTTCCAGTACGACTCGAAAAAATCGGGCGGTTTCACATGTTCCCACCTCCGCTTTGGCGACAAACAGATTCGTTCAACCTATTTGGTTACAACACCAGACTTTGTCGCCTGCCATGTTCCTGCATATATACATCTATATGATGTTTTAAAGGGATTGAAAAAAGGTGGCTCATTTCTGCTGAACTCTATTTGGGATGAAGAAGAAACCAAAAAACAGTTGCCCGGCCACATGAAAAAGTACCTTGCCGAAAACGAAATCAATTTCTATATTATCAATGGTACCCAGCTGGGCGAAGATTTAGGTTTGGGAACCCGCACCAACACCATAATGCAATCGGCATTCTTTAAAATTTCAGGAGTAATCCCCTATTCGATTGCCGTTGACGAAATGAAAAAAGCCATTGTCAAAACATATGGTAATAAAGGGGAGCAAATTGTAAACATGAACTTTGCCGCTGTTGACGCTGGCGGTAAAAATATTACCAAAGTTGAAGTTCCGATAGAATGGAAAAACGTTGTTATTCAAGGTTCGAACGGTGAAGGCGACCGTCCTGACTATATAATTAAAGTTGTTGATGTAATTAATGGCCAGCGTGGCGATGATCTTCCGGTTTCAACCTTTACAGGTTATGAGGACGGCACATTCGAAATGGGTACTTCAGCTTACGAAAAACGCGGAATTGCGGTGCATGTTCCCGAATGGCAGGCCGAAAACTGTATCCAGTGCAACCAATGCGCCTATGTTTGCCCTCATGCTGCAATCCGTCCGTTCCTGTTAACAGGGCAGGAAGTGGAAAATGCACCTGAAGGTACAGAAGTTCGCGCTGCCACACCGGCAAAAACCTTTGGCGGGTTAAATTTCCGCATTCAGGTAAGCGTACTCGACTGCACAGGTTGCGGTAATTGTGCCGATGTTTGCCCATCGAAAGAAAAAGCATTGATTATGAAATCGCTGGGTTCTCAGCTTTCCGAAGTTGAGCGATGGAACTACATGGACAAAAAAGTTTCACTTAAAGAAAAAGTGGTCGATAAATTCCAGTCGGTTAAAAATTCGCAGTTTGCACAACCTTTGTTTGAGTTCTCCGGGGCTTGCGCCGGTTGCGGTGAAACGCCTTATATTAAACTGATTACGCAGCTTTACGGCGAAAGGATGATGATTGCCAATGCAACCGGATGTTCTTCAATTTATGGCGGCTCGGCTCCGGCAACACCATATTGCAAACACAAAGATTCGGGACATGGGCCAACCTGGGCAAATTCATTGTTCGAAGATAATGCCGAATATAGTTTCGGTTTTGCCGAAGGTGTTCAGGCGCAGCGCGAACGCATTGCTGCTATCATGGAAGAAGCACTGAAAAATGGCGCCCCTGCCGCTATGAAAGTTGCATTTTCTGAATGGCTTGTCGGCATAAACAATGCCAATGCTTCGATAGTTGCCTCTGAGAAAGTTAAAGCGGCCATTGCCGGAAGCAACAGCAGTTACGCCAGGGAAATTTCGAAACTGGCGCAATACCTGGTTAAAAAGTCAATCTGGGCATTTGGCGGCGATGGTTGGGCTTACGATATTGGCTACGGCGGATTAGACCACGTGATGGCCAGTGGTCAGGATATAAATATTCTGGTGATGGATACCGAGGTTTATTCCCTATTGGTGCAGTTGCGAAATTTGCTGCCTCAGGTAAACGTGTTCGTAAAAAAGACCTTGGCATGATGATGATGTCATACGGTTATGTTTACGTGGCACAGGTGGCCATGGGCGCTAACCAGTTGCAATTTATGAAAGCGCTAAAAGAAGCGGAAGCCTATCCGGGACCTTCGCTTATTATTGCCTATTCGCCGTGTATCAATCATGGATTACGGGCAAGCATGGGAAAAACACAGGAAGAAGAGAAAAAAGCGGTTGAGGCAGGTTACTGGAGTTTGTTCCGTTACAATCCGCTATTGGAAAACGAAGGGAAAAACCCATTCCAGTTGGATTCGAAAGAACCCGATTGGAGTAAGTTCCAGGAATTCCTGAATGGTGAAGTTCGTTACTCTTCCCTGAGAAATACCTTCCCGGCAGTTGCCGATCAGTTGTTTACATCGGCAGAAGAAAACGCAAAATGGCGGCACAATTCGTACAAACGGATGGCTGCCATGGATTTCTCGAATGCCTCTCCCAGCCTCTCCAAAGGAGAGTAGTAAGAAAAATACATTATAAAAGCCGCTGTTCGTCATTTGACGGATGGCGGTTTTTGCTTTAAAATGCCAACAAAAAGAGATGTTTAAATATCAAAAAACGGATATTTTTGGACTGCCATTCCAATAATATCGGATATTTTTGGAATTATACCCCAAAATTATCCGATAATTCATATTTTTACCCAAAAAAGGTAATGTATATAAAACGGAAAATTCAAACAGAGGTAAAACAACACCTCTCCCGAAAAGAATATACTATTATAACCGGTGCCCGGCAAAGTGGAAAAACATCGCTTATAAAAGCCATTTATAAAGAGTTACAGGATGAGAATAAGAATGTAGCGTATATTACTTTAGAAGATAAGGATATCCTGTCAGCAATTAACACGCACCCCGAAGAAGTTTTTTCGTACGCCATGCGACCCGGAAAATCTATGGAAAATACTGACAATGAAAATATAAAGGTTTATTTGTTCATTGATGAAATACAATATGCCGGTGAGCCCTCAAATTTTTTAAAATACCTGTATGATGTTTATAATGGGAATCTTAAAATTATCGCTACCGGAAGCAGTGCATTTTACATCGACAATAAATTTAATGATTCGCTTGCGGGAAGAAAAAGGATATTTGAACTGCATACTTTATCATTTGATGAATGGCTCCTGTTCACAGGCGCAAATAATCTTCTTCCTGAAGTTCAAATGATAAGGGCACAGAAAGATTATATTTCATCAGTCCACAGGGAATTAATGGATCGGTTTAATGAATACCTTGTTTTTGGTGGTTATCCGGAAATTGCCCTCGAAAAAGACAATAATGAAAGAATCCTCCTATTAAAGGAGTTAAAAAACGCTTTCCTTAAAAAAGATATCGATGAAGCAGGAATAAATTATCATGATAAATTTTATATGCTTTTAACTTTACTGGCCGGACAAACGGGAAATCTTGTTAACCGGAATGAGTTGGCAAATACCATTGGAGTGGACAACAAAACGATAGACAAATACCTGTATGTTCTTCAAAATAGTTTTCACATTGAACTGGTAAAACCTTTCTATTCAAATCAGAGAAAGGAACTTACCAAAATGCCAAAAGTTTATTTCAAAGATTCCGGAATGAGAAACATGGCTTTAAACAGGTTTTATGATTTTAAAAACCGCGACGATCAAGGACAGTTATTGGAAAATTATGTATTTACTCGTCTTTCACATATTTACGATAAAGACAACATTAAATATTGGAGAACCACCGACAACAAAGAAATTGATTTTATCATATCTACATCATTTAATGAAGGGCTGGCGTATGAAGTAAAGATGAAATGCCCGAATTCAAAGATGATTTCCGAAAAGAAATTCAAAGAGAGCTATCCGGATTATCAGTTTGAAGTGATTTCCTACTCACCAGATGAAACATGTAAATGGATATTAAAACTATAATAAAATGAAAACTTTACTTTTTACAGTCGCTTTCCTTTTTATTCTTTCTGAATGCTATTCGCAGAACTATAAAAAAGATGCATTTGTGGTAATGAACAGTCAAATGCTTTCAGAATTAATTCCAAATAATATACAGGTTGAGATTCTGGCTGAAGGATTTGGATGGACAGAAGGTCCGCTCTGGCTTCCAACCGAAAACAAGCTTATATTCTCTGATATTCCTTCGAACTCAATTTTTGAATGGACGGAAAAAGGAGGGACAAAATTGTACCTGAAACCTGCCGGTTACACCGGGAAAGAAAAACGTGGCGGCGAAGCCGGTTCGAATGGGTTGCTGCTCAGCCCGGAAGGAGAACTTGTTCTTTGCCAGCATGGCGACCGGAGAATTGCAAAAATGAACGCGCCTCTTTCAAAGCCAAAAGCTGATTTTGAAACCATTGCGAAAAATTATAACGGTAAAAAACTGAACAGCCCAAATGATGCTGTTTATGACAATAAAGGGAATTTGTATTTTACAGATCCACCTTACGGACTGGAACAGAATGATAAAGATCCTCTAAAAGAACTCGATTTCCAGGGTGTTTACAGGGTGGATAAAACTGGCAAAATTACCCTGTTGACAAAAGAACTTTCGCGCCCAAACGGCATTGCTTTTTCACCCGATTTTTCAAAATTATATGTTGCCAACTCCGACCCCGACAAGGCAATCTGGATGGTTTACGATGTTGATGAAAACGGCTTGCTGAAAAACGGAAAACTGTTTTTTGATGCCACCGATAAAACCAAAACATTAAAAGGCCTGCCCGATGGAATGAAAGTCCACAAAAACGGTTGGATTTTTGCCACCGGTCCCGGCGGAGTGCTGATTTTTACTCCCGAAGGCGAGCACCTCGGAACAATTATAACCGGCGAAGCAACTTCAAACTGTGCTTTTAATTCCGATTATTCTGAACTCTTTATGACGGCTGATGATTATTTGCTGCGGGTGAGGATGCACGATGTAAAAAATCTTCACTAAAGCAGAAACAGCAAAATGCTAAATCCAAATGGTAACAAAATAATTCATTCCCGCTTCAATTTTTTCCTTCTTTCTTATCTCTGCTTTCAGCGATTATCATTAAATAAAAGAATACCAACCTTTTAGGTTTTTCCTTCACATTATTAACTTTTCCTAAATTTCTTTCTGTATTCCTTGTCCATTTTCTCCGTTGAATATTGTACTATTAATCTTCCACACTTGTCTTTCCATTTCATCAGAAAACTATCAATATCGTCAGGATATTTCTTCCATAATTCACGCAATAATGTGCCAATCCCTTTTTGAACGTATTCTGAATTATCAAGCATTAAAGGTTCAACAAGTTCTATTGACTCAAAAGGTTTTAAATCCTTCGTTAGTTTATCAAGTTCAACAAGTGCAACAGGTACAGCTCTACGTTTCCATTCTGAATCAGAATCAATCCAGGATTTTAAATCATTAAAGCCAATAACCTTGTCAATTAACAGGCTTGACATAATGAGCATGCATAGTACATCAGTAGTAGCCCAATTGTTAATTCCATAATCAAACCAATCGCCAACCCGGTTAAACGTATCCTTTGAAAACTCCTTTCTCCTTGATTTTAAAAAACTTATTGCAACATGTTTTTCATCAAACCGACCTTTTTTCATTAATTCATCGCCTAAAGTCAGGTAACTCCCAATGGTCATTTCGTCTTTCCATTGCTCAACCCAAATTTCAATTTGTCGTTTAAACACTTTATCATCAATTCCATACCCATCGTAACCTTCCTTGAAATATCGTTGGTATTTTTTAATAATTTCCGGGTCTGAGTTCGATTCATGAAATTCTCTTATTTCTTTAAGTTTTGAATCTAACATGGCATATGTTTTTTTAAATTATCAAATTATTAATGTTATCGAAAATCTTAATCGGCATATCACTGCTCATTAACTCATAATCTCCATTCAAATAAAAATCCAGGTCAGTCGCATTTTTCTCATAAAATTCATCTGCGGGAATGCCATCAAATCCATAAATTCTACGGAATTTCATTTTACCACCTGCAAAGTAAGTCTCCTTTATAAATTCACGTCTTTTTTTATCTATATGAATCTTTTTCTTCCTATTATTTTTCACTTGTTCTGAATCCTAACTTAGTTGCACTATGGTTTCTTGCATGCGGCACAACGGTTGGTACATGTTGTCGGGGCGGATTTCGGAGAGCGTTCCTGTCCGAAGGACACGGGACTGCGATGCGAGAATCCGCAGTTGGCGTACCGCCGAACCCGCCCTGCAATATGTACTTTGTTACAAGCTGTTGTTTATTTCATTTATTTCGTTTTCTATGTCATTTACTCCAAGTTCCTTGGCTTTATTATAATCTTCAATTGCTTTTTCATACTGCTTCAACTCAGAATAAAGACGTCCTCTCCAAACATAAGAATCCGCATAACCTGAGTTTAGATTAATCGTCTTTTCAAAATCTAATAATGCTTTATCATAGTTGTCAAGATTAAAATGTGTTATAGCCCTATTGTAATAAGCATAATAATTTGTTTCGTCAAAAATTAGAGCTTTGTCATAAAAATCAAAGCTTTCATTATAATTCCCAAGCTTACAATAGGCGTTTCCAATATTTACATATAATTCTGTTGCCTTTGAATCAATTTTTAATCCTTGTTTATAAACTTGAATTGCTTCTTCATATTTTTTTAATTCAACAAGACAAATACCTTTTCCAATATAAGATTCAATTTCATTAGGATTCATCTTTATAACTTGGTCGTATTCAATAATCGCATTTTCAAATTGCTCATCATCTTCCATCGTCTGAGCACGAAATAATAATAGCCCATCATCATCGGTACTTAGTTCAATAGCTTTTGAATAATCATGAATTGCCTGTTTATTTTCTGATAATTTTGAATATTCAGAAGCCCTACTTGAGTAATAATCTGGATTATTAGGGTCAATTGAGATTGCCATTGAATAGTCCTCAATGGCTTTTTTATGATTGTTAATTAGTCCAAAGGCATCACCTCTTAATGAAAAATTTGAAGCTATTGGATGAATTATAATTATCCAATTGAGTGTTCTTATTTCTGCCCTATAATTTTTTGCTGCAAACTGCTTTTGCATATTTTTTAATAAGAATCCTAATATCTCTTTTTTCATAATGTTCATTTTTTAGGAGTCAGTTTTACAATTGCTTGTAACGTTTGTACATAATCATGTGCGTTTATATTCACTTTAACTTTTGTTTTATGTGCGTTTATCCACCCTTTTTAGCTGGATAAGCATAAAAGTTTGTTTTTATATTTCTTGTCGTATGTAAATTCATTCATCGGATTTTTTTGAAATTTTTGAATCATGGAAATGAGTTGTCTGTTTCAGAATCTTTCTCTTTTTTTTGATTTAAAAATAAACAGTTTCCGGCTAATCCTAAACCGATACAAGCATTTAATTCTGGTTCAAACAAAAAAATCTGCAAACATACCAACCCTCGTATTTTAAGAGATTTCTCACCCTCGTACCTCAGGTTCGAAATGACAGCGCTGATGGGGCTTTCTGTCATTTCCTCATTATGCCAATTACAATAAAATGGGTGCAAATCTGGCAAAAATCCGAAACTACGCAGAAAATTATGGCCGGTTTGAACTATAAACAATCACATCGCCAACATCGACCCGGAAAGCGGGGGTGGCATTCAGTAACTGAATTTCAACCGTGTGCTTTCCTTCGGGCAACTGGTATTTCCAGCCCAGTTCGTGCTTGCGTGTGGCAAATGCGGTGGGCATCAGAATTTTTTCAGGTTCCCCGCCATCAATGCTCATGGTAAGTTCGGCCACCGATTCTTCATACTCTTTCGCGGTTTTTTGTGCCCACCCTTGCAGCACAAAACCATTCCCGGTAAATTCAACCTGTACTTTTTTGTTTTGCGTATTCAGCGTTTTATCCACGGCATTGCGTTCAACCGGGTAATGCCCTTCAAAACTGATTTCGAGCGCCACCGGTTTTATCTCCTGCACGGGAATTTCAATTTTATCTTCCATCATTTTTGCACCGTTTTTTTCGAGTACCTGCAACGCGTGTTTTGTTCCCATTTCGTAAACATCATTCAGAGAAACCGTGGTGTATTTAAAATCCATGTCTTCCACCGGGTAAACTGCCTTTTTCCAATCTTCCGGAATATTTGAATAGCCTAACATGGTTCCCAAAATGCCGCCTGCGCTGGCCGGGTTGCAATCCGAATCCTGTCCGCAACGGGTTGAGATATCGAGGGTTTTTGAATAATCGCCTTCGCCGTACAGCATTCCTACAACAATGTAGGCTGCATTTATTTTTGCATCGATGTTAAAATCGCGGAAAACGCCGTCGGGGCAACCAATATCGTTTGACCATTTATTCTGGATTTCTGCCCAGGTTTGCTTCCAATCGGCGGGGTATTTTTTGTGCCATGCAATTACATCGGCAATGCACTGGTAAAACTGCGACTCCATCGGGATGGCTTTTAACGCCTCGTTCACCACATAATTCACATCGTCGGAAACAAAGGCCAGCGAATACATGGCAGCCACATAAACGCCACCATACCATCCATCGCCGTAATTCATAATATGGCCTACTTTATCGCAGATTTCGGAAGCAGTGTTTACCATTCCCGGCGACATTAATCCGGCAAAATCGGCTTCAATCTGAAAATCGATGTCGTCGGCGTGCGGATTGTTGAGCCAGTGACCCGACTGCGGAGGCATAATTCCATTGAGGATATTGTAACGCCCGGCCTGGTTGGCGTGCCACAACATATATTCGGCATTGGCATACGCCAGTGCGTGCGAATTGGCAGGCGCTTCGATTCCCTCTTTTTCAAAAACATCGACAAAAGTGAGGTCCATATAAACATCGTCATATAAACCTGGCGAATTTTCGTAATACCACAGGCAGCGGGTTGAATCCCATGGAATGACAACAGAATCGGGAATCATCACACCATTGAATTTAAACTCAGTTGGCCCGCCATAAGTGCAACCAATCACCTGGCCTGCCCAACCACCTTTGATTTTATCCAGAAGTTCGGCTTTGGAAATTGTTGTATTAATGACTGTTTTTTCACTGGACGATTGGTTGCCTGATTTTTTGGAAGTGCAGGCAACCACGGCAATAATTGCGAGAAGAATTGTTAGTTTTTTCATAGAATATCAGTTTAATGTTGAAAAATAAAAGTTTAAAAAATTCGCTTTTTTGTAAGTATAGTTTTGCGGCGCATTAAAATATTGCTATTCAATCAACTCGACCAGATGCGCCTTTTAATTCTTCGCTCGCTCAATCCATGTGCTCAATCCCGTGGATATTCAAAGTAAACCCCTTCAAAATTCCTTCTTATCACCTACCCCTTCGGGGAAGGCCGGGATGGGGCTTGTCGGGGAAGGCCGGGATGGAGCTTCCAGTTTTTTCGCCTCTTCCCAAAAAACATCCATTTCAGCCAAACTCATATCGTGAAGCGATTTTTCTTTTGCCATCGTCTGGCTTTCAAGATAATTAAACCGTTTAATAAATTTCAGATTTGTACGTTCGAGTGCTGCTTCAGGGTCAACTCCGTACAAACGGGCAGCGTTGACCATTGCGAAAAACAAGTCGCCAAATTCGGCTTCAATTTTATTTTTGTCAACCTGTCCAATTTCGTGCGCCAATTCGTTTATCTCCTCCTTTACCTTATCCCAAACCTGCTCGCGGAATTCCCAGTCGAACCCCACACCGCTGGCCTTTTCCTGAATGCGGTTGGCTTTAACAAGTGCGGGCATGGCAGCCGGTACTCCATCCAGTACGCGTTTATTTCCGTCTTTTTCCGTCAGTTTCAATGCCTCCCAGTTTTCAATTACCTGCCGCGAAGAATCATTAACTTCTACATCGCCAAAAACATGTGGGTGACGGTAAATCAGTTTTTTGTTAATTCCCTCCAAAATATCTCCCATATCGAAAACCCCATTTTCGGAACCAATTTTTGCATAAAAAACAATATGGAGCATCAGGTCGCCCAATTCCTTTTTAATCCCGTTTAAATCGTTTTGTAAAATGGCATCGGCCAGTTCGTAGGTTTCCTCAATGGTAAGTTTTCGTAACGACTCAAGGGTCTGTTCCCTGTCCCACGGGCATTTCTCGCGGAGTTGGTCCATGATATCAAGTAATTCTTTGAAAGCAGCTATTCTCCTCTCCATCTGTTTGAAAAAAAATTCATCAAATTTAACCATTCCTGAAGACTTGGTTTCAAATTCACACACAAAGTTTTTCACATTTCAAATTCGATTTATTTTGTAATTTTGAAACAATAAAAACAATTTAATATTCGCAATTGGATAAACAAATTATACTTGAAGGAATTGACCCGCTTGAGTTTTTCGGCGTAAACAATTCCAAAATCGAACTTATCACCTCTTTTTTTCCAAAAATAAAAATCATTGCACGCGGCCATTCACTTAATATTCAGGGCGAAGAATCTGAATTGCGAATCTTCGAGAAAAAGTTTGCCATCATTCTTGACCACTATGTGCAGTTTAATATTCTTACACCCGATATTATAAGGGAAATCTTAGCTTCCGGAATTTCGGCAATGGAAGAAAACGGATTAGCCGAAACTGACATTATTGTATTTGGCAATAACGGAAAACCAGTTCGTGCCAGAACCCCAAACCAGCGGGTTTTACTGGATGAAAGCGTAAAAAATGATTTGATTTTTGCCATTGGCCCGGCTGGAACCGGGAAAACTTATACTGCCATCGCACTTGCAGTAAGAGCGCTTAAAAACAAGGAAATCAAAAAAATAATATTGAGCCGCCCTGCTGTGGAAGCAGGAGAAAATTTGGGTTTTTTACCAGGTGATTTAAAAGACAAAATCGATCCGTACCTTCAACCACTTTACGATGCACTGCTGGATATGATCCCGGCAAAAAAACTGGAAGAGTATATGAAAGACGGAACCATACAAATTGCACCGCTGGCATTTATGCGGGGACGGACTTTAAGCAATGCTTTTGTGATTTTAGACGAGGCACAAAATACCACTGTGAACCAGTTGAAAATGTTCCTGACCCGCATGGGGCTGAATGCTAAATTTATTGTAACCGGCGATGTTACCCAAATAGATTTACCAAAGCAAACACAGTCGGGATTAGTTCATGCCTTGAAAATTCTTGAAAAGATAAAATCGATTTCGATTGTTGAATTCGATAAAAGAGACATAGTAAGGCATCGTTTGGTAAGGGATATAGTGGAAGCTTATGAAAAAGAACATAAAAGCCCCCTAAATCCCCCACATCGGGGACTTCAAACATTGGCGGATACTTAAAATGGAAAATAACATTTTTGCAATGAACCCAGTATCGGGCGTCAAATATCCGGAACCCGGAACAATCAAAAACTAAATAACAAATCATCATGTGTAACGCATTAACGAAAACTAATTTCAATTTCCCCGGACAGTTGAGTTTATATAAAGGAAAAGTTCGCGATGTATATAACATCAACAACGATTTTTTGGTGATGGTGGTTTCCGACCGCATCTCGGCTTTCGACGTGGTTTTACCTAAGGGAATCCCATACAAAGGCCAGGTATTGAACCAGATTGCTGCGAAATTCCTCGATGCAACTGCCGACATTGTTCCCAACTGGAAAATTGCCTCGCCCGACCCCAACGTAACCGTTGGCCATTTATGCGGACCCTACAAGGTTGAAATGGTAATTCGCGGCTACCTTGCCGGACATGCATGGCGCGAATACAAAAGTGGCAAACGCTCGATTTGCGGAGTACCAATTCCAGACGGAATGGTTGAAAACCAAAAATTTCCGGAACCGATAATTACGCCAACCACCAAAGCCTCTAAAGGCCATGATGAAGACATTTCACGCGAAGAAATTATTGCACAGGGGTTGGTTGACAAAGCCGAATACGAAATGATGGAAGATTACACCCGCAAAATTTTTCAGCGCGGTACCGAAATCGCAGCGGAAATGGGACTGATTTTGGTTGATACCAAATACGAATTCGGCAAAAAAGATGGCAAAATCTATCTGATTGACGAGATTCACACGCCCGATTCATCAAGGTATTTCTACCTGAACGGTTACACGGAAAGACTTGCCAAAGGCGAACAGCAAAAACAACTGTCAAAAGAATTTGTACGTCAGTGGCTTATCGAAAACGGGTTCCAGGGGAAAGAGGGGCAAAAAGTCCCGTTTATGAGCGATGAATTTGTAACTTCAATTTCCGGCCGTTACATCGAACTTTTCGAAAACATTACAGGCGATAAATTTCAAAAATCGGACGCTTCGAAAATTGAAGCCCGTATTGAAAATGCGGTGAATGAGTTTTTAAAAAGGAAAGTTTAATTTCTTAGTTGTCATTTCGACGACGAAGGAGGAGAAATCTGTTCATATTAAATGAGATTTCTCACTCGTACCTCATTCGAAATGACATCAAAACTGATAAAAATGAAAACAAAACATTTATTTCTCCTTTTTTGCCTTTTTACTTTTTCCCTTTCCCTTTTTGCGCAGGACGAATTCACCTTGGTAAAAGTAGGCGACACAGCCCCCGATTTTTCGTTTGCAACTGAAAACGGACAAACAAAAAAACTTTCGGAACTGAAAGGCAAAGTGGTGTGGATTAACTTTTTCGCCACCTGGTGCGGACCCTGCAGGCAGGAACTTCCGCACCTCCAAAAAGAGGTGTACGACAAACTGAAAAGCAATAAAAATTTTGAACTGATTATTCTTGGCCGCGAACATTCGTGGGCCGAAATCAACAAATTCAAAACCGACAACAAATACAACATGCCCTTTTATCCGGATACCGGCCGGAAAGTTTTTGCGCTGTATGCCAAACAAAACATTCCGCGAAATTTTGTAATAGGTAAGGATGGAAAAATCGCCGTATCTTCAAGCGGGTTCAATGAAAAGGAGTTTAAGGAAATCATTGAAAAAGTGGAAAAGCTTTTAAAATGAATTTTTTGAATCCCGAAAATAAACACGTTGTACCATTTTTAGAAAATTTGTTGCAAAACAACCATTTATAACAAAATTTTGTAAGTTAAATTGTTTATGAATTAATAATTATCCGTAATTTTTGGGTGATTTAATAATTGACAAGTAATTTAATTGATTGATTTATGAAAAAGTTAACCATTGTCGGGATAGCGATAGTTTTAACTGTTGCTGTTTTTCATTCGTGTAATGAACCCCTTACCGAAGACGTGACAAGTAATGAATTATCGCTGAAATCGGCAGATGTTGCCAAAAGCTACATTGTTGTGTTAAACGATGCTGAACTAAATGCCGGACTGGCAAATCAAACAGGCTACGAAGCCAAACAAAAAATGGCAAAATCGGCTGCTGAAAGAATCATAAAACGCGCCGGAATTACCGATGGCGAACTGGGTTTTGTTTACGGGACTGCTATAAAAGGCTTCTCTTTAAAAATTGCACCCGGACAACTAAAAAAACTACAGGACGACCCTTCGGTGGAATACATTGAAGAAGACCAGGTTGTTACACTTGTTTTGCCTGATGTAAAAGTCAAGGCAAAACCGCCAAAACCAACAGCGCCATCACAAACAATTCCCTGGGGAATAACAAGGGTTGGAGGCCCTACATCAAGTACAGGAGCGAAAGCCTGGATTATTGACACTGGGATTGATCTTACACATCCAGATTTGAATGTCAGCACTACTTTAGGAAAAAGTTTTGTTACAGGCGTTGTATCACCCAATGATGATAACGGGCACGGAACACACTGTGCAGGTATTGTTGCAGCGGTTAACAACTCATTTGGTGTAGTTGGTGTGTCTGCAGGGGCAACTGTAGTTCCGGTAAAAGTATTGAACCGGCAAGGAAGTGGAACTTACACAGCAATAATTGCCGGAGTAGATTATGTTGCCTCAAACGCTTCTTCTTCTGCCGGAGATGTAGCCAATATGAGTTTGGGTGGAGCTTTTTCACAGGCGTTAAATGATGCAGTAATTGCTGCTTCTGCAAAAGTAAAATTTACCCTTGCTGCCGGAAACGAAAGTACCAGTGCAACTACAAAATCACCAGCCAGTGCAAATGGACCAAATATTTACACCATCTCGGCAATGGGGCAAGGAGATGTTTGGGCCACTTATTCAAACTATGATAATCCACCGGTAGATTACTGTGAACCGGGTTCAAACATATATTCTACTTATAAAGGAGGTGGGTATGCAACTTTAAGCGGGACTTCAATGGCTGCTCCTCATGCTGCTGGATTATTGTTACTTGGAAACATAACCTCAGGAGGTCAAGTTTCCGGCGATCCAGATGGTGCCCCTGACATAATCGGAGTTAGATTAAAATAATTTTAATTCATATCAGGAAATCCGGGTATTTTTTATCCGGGTTTCTTATTTCAAAACCAAATTAAAATATTTTTATCTTTTTAACTAAACAACCTGTTTTGCCCCTCAAATTTTTAATTTCAGAAATGCATTTATACAACAGGGTTAATAAGGAAGAGCTAACAAAAAGGATAATGGCTGAACTGTTTCAGCGGAAAACCATTTCGTTTTACAGGTACATTTATCCCGAAAAGCCCGCAGGAATTAAGGGATAACATCCATAAAAATTTCAAAAACTATAACTTTGAGTATTATATATGTTTGGAATTTTGATTTTTTTATTTGTGATTTATTTGTTTATTGATATTTGGAATTTAAGTGTACCGTATGGAAAACTTCTGGAAACATTTTAGCTGTCCTGTATTTTCACTCGCTCCAATGGAAGACGTCACAGACACCGTATTTCGCGAAATTGTGATGGGAATGGCTGCCCCCGGAAAACTACTTGTGGTTTTTACCGAATTTACTTCTGTGGAAGGCATGAACCACCCGGTTGGCAGAACGCGTGTTTCGGAACGGTTGATTGTCAATGAATCGGAACGTGATTTGCTTCGTAAAATGAATGTAAAACTGGTTGCCCAAATCTGGGGGCGAAATCCTGAAATTTACCACAACGTTGCAAAGTACATTACCGAAAATTACACTTTCGACGGGCTGGATATCAACATGGGCTGCCCTGTAAAAAAGGTGGTAAAACAGGGCTCGTGTAGCGCGCTGATTGGCGAACCGTTGCTGGCAAAGGAAATTATTGCAGCTACAAAAGAAGGAACAAATCTGCCGGTGAGTGTAAAAACCCGCACGGGAATTAAAAAACATCAAACTGAAGATTGGATTTCGCACCTTCTGGAAGCTGAACCGGCTGCCATTATTTTACATGGCCGCACCCAGCGGATGCAATCAGAGGGAAATGCCGACTGGAATGAAATTAAAAAAGCAGTCCAACTTAAAAATCAGATTAATCCAAATATACCATTGCATGGAAACGGCGATGTTTTTTCATATACTGATGGATTAAACAAAATTGAAGAAACCGGCGTTGATGGCGTGATGATTGGACGTGGGATATTTCAGAACCCGTGGTTTTTCGATCCCAACAAAACAGAAATCGCAAAAGAAGGACGAATTGAAAAACTAATTCAGCATACCCGGCTTTTTGAAAAAACATGGGCTGGAAAGAAAAATTTCAACATCCTGAAACGGTTTTATAAAATCTACCTTAATAGTTTTGAAGGAGCTGCAAAAATGCGTGCCGATTTAATGGAGGCCAGAAATTATAGCGAAGTTTATTCGTATTTCGAAATGTTATAAAAGAATATAAACCATTCCATTTGAAAAAGAAACGGTTAATTTTTAGTAAATTTTATTTTTAGCTATGAATATTACGCTGTTTATAAGTCTATAAATCAAGGTATTTCAAAAATTCCTCCCGTACCGGTTTGTCTTTAAACCGACCAGAGTATTCGGCCGTTACGGTGCTGCTGCTTTCGTCCTGAATACCTCGCGACGAAACACACATGTGTTTGGCATCTATTATCACGGCAACATCATCGGTTTTCATTATTTCGCGAAGTTCGTTGGCAATTTGTACAGTCAATCTTTCCTGAACCTGCGGACGGCGGGCGTAATAATCCACAATGCGGTTGATTTTGCTCAACCCGATTACTTCACCATTCGAAATGTAGGCCACATGCGCTTTACCAACAATTGGCAAAAAGTGGTGCTCGCAGGTTGAGTTCATGTTAATGTTTTTCTCTACCAGCATTTCGTTGTATTTGAACTTGTTTTCGAACACCGAAATTTTAGGTTTATTGGCAGGGTTCAACCCGTAAAAAATTTCATTGATAAACATTTTTGCCACCCTGTGCGGAGTTCCGCGTAAACTGTCATCGGTTAAGTCCAAACCCATCGTTTCCATTATGTCGCGGAATTTATCTTCGATGATTGCCATTTTTTCGTCATCCGAAATATCGAATGCATCATCGCGCATTGGCGTGTCAACCGAAGTTCCAATGTGGTTGTCTCCAAATAACTCAAAATCCTTTATTTCTATTGTACGTTTTCCGTTTCCGTTAATCCCGCCGCTGCCGTTGATTTTACCGTTTACTTTTGATAAAATGATTTCATCTTTCATCGCTTTCGTTTTTTGTTTCCGCTACCGGAATTGTATTCCTTATTTTTAAATCCCGAATGTATAAACAGACTGATTTGTATTTTGTTTAAAGAAATATCAAAATAAATTAAACATTTATTCCAAAATATTTATATTTTTTTGATTTACAAAATATAACAGATTGAATTTATGACAAATAAAAGATAAAAAAATATCAGATTTTTTTGAATCATTTCAACAGACATAAAACATCAATTATTCATCGTTCCGGTAAATTCAAGAGTAAATTGTTGTAACCCCGGCTGTTCCGGAACAACACCGCTTTTATACCACGCAAAACCGTTGCACTAAAAAATAAAAGCCCGAATGGAAATTACGCCAATATCTCTATGCCATTTTAGCCACCTTCTCCTTCCTTGATGAAACCGGGATTACAGGCATTTATATCTTTAAATGCCCAGAAATTGTTTTGTTCCAAAAAAAATGTAATGTTAGTTAATATTCCAGGCCTGTTTTGTTGATTTCTTCATCATCCGGTTTCGAAATTAGGTGAAGTTTCTCGATAATCTTATTATTTATTCTGTTTTCCAAAGCAAAATTGGCATTTGAATATTGGTATGAACGTTGAAACTTATTCTTTGAGTTTATTGTTATTAACCGTATTTTTCTTGAAATAATCCCTTCAATTTCTGCTTCCATTTCCCATTTCAATTGCAAGGTCCTGTTTAATTTATTTGTCTTTAATACTTCACAATGAATTATATCTCCGTCTTTTAAAAAGCGTATTGCATTATTCATGCGCTTTCTGTTCTTAGCATAAATTGTTTTTGTTACCGGAAGTGTGCCATTATATTTTTCAGCAACAATAAATTCCATTTTATCATCTTCCGCTTTTTTAACTATCCGCACAGGGAATACTTCACCTGTCAGATCATCTATATTTCCATTGAGCCACTCAATTAATTCAGTCTTGCAACCAAATTGAATTTCTTCACTTTTGTTTACACCCCAAAAAAACACTTCAATTTCATCGCCAGTTTTTAATGTGTCAAATTTTTCGGGGGCGTCAAAATTTGACTTATGCAACAAACCGGTTAACGAACCACATTGCCAATGAAAATGAACTCCGATGTCAACAAAAACACCGAAGTTGACTTTGCTGATAATGACGCCTTTATATGATTCATTTTCAATTAATCTTACTTTTTTAAACTGAGGGATTTCGCTGTTTAAAATTATAGAAAGCGGTTCTTTGGTGAATTGATATACTTTGCAAAAAAACACCTTGTTAATTAATGTAGGGAAAATTGCCCGCCAAAAAGATGGATTGCTGTATTTCCAGGGCATAAATTGAAATGCAACATAACCATATAACCCTACAATTTTAACCAGAAAACCATTTGTTTTTATGCCATAAATTCGAAATGGCAAATTTTCATCCTTTTCAATAAGCTTTTCCAGATTATCAACCAGTATTCTTAAATAATTTTTATTATCAGTACAGACTTCTGAATTTTCTTCTCTTTCACCTTTTCCTTTCTCTGTAAAAAGTTTCATGATTTTATTTTTAGTGTGAAATTATTAATCAAAGCTATATTTACCTCGTTCCCATAATTTCACAGTTTACAATTTGGGTTTAATTCAAAAATTAAACTACACCTCTATCTGAATAATCTCTCCGGAAAGTTTCTCCTTCAAAATCACCTTTTTACGAAGTTTCTCCTTCAAAATCACCTTTTTACGTCCGTCGGGCAACAGTTCTTCCTTAACGAGCCAATGGTTCTGTCCGTATTCAACAAATGCCGAAAGTGGTTCAACTTCTGTTTTACCACGCCATTCTTTCAGTTCCACCGGTTCCCATTTTTTTGTTTTGGCCGATTTATAACAGGCATCCATAATTGCATTCACCACATAACCATCATAAAAATCCTCAATTGGTTTTTTGCCTTTCTCAATTGAGTTGAACATATCCATAAACATGTGGTTGTAACCCAATTCGTGTACTTCGTCGCCCACGGGGAAAAGCCAGCCCGAATCCGATTCGGCCTTTTCAGCAACATACCCTTTTTTCCCCGGTGCGGAATACATTTCGAATCCGGTCCTTAAAAAATTATCCAGCCGGATTGAACCATCAACACCCGAAACCTCGTCTTTTAATTCCATTCCCCCGCGGAAACACCAACTCACCTCAAACTGACCAATTGCGCCGTTTTGATACCGAACCAGGCCGATTGCATTATCTTCAGCATCAATGGGTTTTACCTGCGTGTCTGCCCAACAAACCACTTCAACGGGACGAATATCCTTACCGATAAAACTGCGGCCAATTTCAATACAGTGGCACCCCAAATCGATAATTGCCCCACCACCCGAAAGGTCAGGGTTCCAGAACCAGTCGCTGTGCGGGCCGGGATGCGCTTCGCGCGAACGAACCCAGAGCACTTTCCCGATGGCGCCATTTTCAACCGATGCATGTGCTTTCAGGTGCTTGGGCGTGTAAACCAAATCTTCGAGATAACCGTGAAAAACGCCGGCCGTTTCAACTTTTTGGAGAATTTCCCAGGCTTCATGTGCATTCCGTGCCAGCGGTTTGGTGCACAATACTGCTTTGCCTGCGTCAACAGCGGCAAAAATGGCCTCTTTATGCAAATTGTTTGGTAAACCTACCACTACTACATCCACTTGCGGGGCAGTAACTGCTTCTTTTAAATCTGTTGTCCATTTTGGAATGTTATTGTCAGTTGCAAACCTGGCGCCCCTTTCTGCAGAGCGCGAATAAACCACGGATACCTTGTCGCGGCTGCGTAGCCCATGAAACGACATGCAATAAAATGTTCCTATTAAACCGGTTCCCAATAAAGCGATATTCATATTGAAAGTTTTTTTAGTTTTGGCTAAAGTTACAATATTATCAATTCTGCATCCGAACACATTGCTTCATTTTTTATACTTTCGAACCAAAAAAAATTAATAAAATGAAATACAGTATTTTTTTTTCAACCCTGTTGGTATTTGTAATAGCAAGTTGCCAAAATTCGCCATCGAAATATATATACAACAAGGGAACGGTTTACGGAACCACTTACACAATTTCTTACGAAAGCCCAAAAGGAATTGACTTACATGAAGAAATAACGAAAAAGTTAAATGAATATAACCGCATGTTTTCAACGTTTGACAGGGAATCAACCATTTCGAAAATTAACAACAATGAACCTGTTGACCTGAGTAAAGAATTTATCGTTTGCTATGAGAAAGCTTTAGAAGTATCGGAAATTACAAACGGCGCATTTGATATTACAGCGGGCGCTATGGTAAATGCCTGGGGATTTGGGCCTGAAGAAAAGAAAAAAATGACACAGGAACGAGTGGACAGCCTAATTCAAATTACAGGATATCAGAAAATTAAACTTGAAAACGGTCGGATTATAAAAGAAAATCCAAATATCAAACTTGACATGAACGCCATTGCAAAAGGCTACACCAGCGATTTAATAGGTAATTTCCTTGCAGAAAACGGTTGCAAGAATTATATGGTTGAAATTGGCGGCGAAGTGGCGGCCAAAGGAATTAACGAGCGCGGAAAAACCTGGACTATTGGCATTAGCAAACCTGATGAAACCGATATTTTTGAAACTACCGGTTTACAGGCCAAAGTAAAACTAACCGACCACGGTATGGCAACTTCCGGAAATTACCGCAATTTTTATATTGAAGATGGTAAAAAATATGCCCACACCATCGATCCCAAAACCGGTTACCCTGTACAGCACAGCGTTTTAAGTTCAACGGTTATTGCCAACGATTGCATGACTGCCGATGCTTACGCCACTGCATTTATGGTGTTGGGATTGGAAACCAGTATAGAAATTGACAGAAAAGTGCCGGAAATTGAAGTCTTTTTTATTTATGCCGACGAACAGGGAAATAACCAGGTTTATATGTCGGATGGATTTGGGGAATACATTGTCGATTAAGAAATTTCAATTTCCGAAAAAATATTAAGAGACCAAAAACAAAATCGAAACTGCCATTTTCATTGTATAATATTGATAGTTTGCAATTTGGAGTTTATTTGTGATTTGTTTATTGCTATTTGTTCTTTCCAACAATACCGCCTATTCAACAGTTTTAATATCTGAAACAATTTTCAGGTTTCCATAATCTACTTTTTTGTAAGCGCTGCTGCGGGCAAGTCTATCCTGCGTTTGAGAACAGTAAATGCCGTTTTGTTTTAAATATTTATTTCCGCTCACATGCGTGTTAGGGAACTTGCCCCCCTTTTTCAACAAAATTGTGATAGCCAGCCCCGCAATTGCAATTGCAACCAACACAACTGCCGCCAATAAAACAAGTAAGATTTCCATTTTACCCTCCTTTTTCAGTATGCAAAAATAAGTTTTTCGCCGATGAACCACTATAAATATAACCTGTTGGCAGCCGAAATGTTGAAGTTGGCCTAAAAAATAATGTTTGCTTCATTTAATCCCCCGTTTTTTTGTAATTTTAATCTGTTTAAAAAATCATAAAAGTATGGAAAAACATATTCAAATTGTTGCTGCACTGCGTATCGGGTGTAGCATTTTAGGCCTGCTTATCGGGTTATTGCTTTGTTCATTGTTTTTCTTGTTGGGCGATTTTATCAGCGACCCCGATGCCCAGGTAGTTTTTACTATCATTGCCAAAGTTATTTCGATTGTTATAATCATTCTGAGCATTCCCGGGATTATTGCCGGCATCGGGTTACTGAAAAGAAAAGAATGGGCGCGGATTCTAACACTTATTTTATCAGTTCTCGACCTGATTAATTTCCCTATTGGAACGGCCGTTGGCTCTTACTCAATTTGGGCGCTGGTACAGCCCGAAATAATTGAACAATTCAAAAAATAAAAAACTTTAACCTGAAACTACCTTAAACATTGAACTTTAAACTTTAATCTCTATGGTAGTTCAATACGAAATAACAATATCAGGCAGGGTCCAGGGAGTTGGCTTCCGGCATTTTGCTGTTCAAAAAGCCAATGAAATGGGAATTACCGGCTGGGTCAAAAACTCGGTTGACGGCAGTGTAATCATCGTTGCCCAGGGAATTGAGGAGGAAATAAAAACCTTTATCGATTATTTATATATCGGGCCAACGCGCTCACGAGTTGCTCAAATTTCAAAGGTTAAATTCAATACTTTGGCCAATTTTGATAATTTTAGCGTCAAATAATAAACACGTCAAAATTGAAAAAGAGCAGTTACCACATGACCACTGAACAGTTCCGTACGGAAGGCAAAAAAGTGATCGACTGGATTGCCGATTATTATGAAAACATTGATAAATACCCCGTTTTATCACAAGCAAAACCTGGAGAAATAAAGGCTGCATTACCCGAAAATCCTCCTCAAACAGGCGAATCGATGGAAGTAATGATGTGCGATTTGGACGAAAAAATCATGCCCGGAATCACACACTGGCAATCGCCGAATTTTTATGCATTTTTTCCTTCAAATACTTCGTTCCCTTCAATTTTAGGCGATTTAATTTCTTCGGGACTTGGTGTTCAGGGAATGATTTGGGCTACAAGCCCCGCAGCAACCGAACTTGAAACACGGGTTCTGGACTGGCTGGCCGACATGATGGGAATGCCGGAAAAATTCAAATCCACCTCAACCGGCGGCGGGGTTTTGCAGGACACAGCCTCAACTTCGGCGTTAACAGCAATGATTGCCGCCCGCGAACGGGCTACAAATTTTCAGTCGAACAAAACCGGGATTCAGCAAAAACTGGTGGCCTACATTTCTACACAAACCCATTCGTCGCTTGAAAAAGCAGCAAAAATCTGCGGTATCGGCAGCGAAAACCTGAGGATGATTGTGGTGGATGAGAAATTTGCCATGCGAACTGATTTGCTGAAAGAACAAATTCAAAAAGATAAAGCCGCAGGGTTAACACCTTTTTTCATTTGCGCTGCACTGGGCACAACATCGTCAAATGCAGTTGACCCGGTAAGAAAAATCGGGGAAATTGCCCGGAAAGAAAACTGCTGGTTTCATATCGATGCGGCCATGTCGGGCACGGCCATGGTATGCCCCGAATTCAGGCATTTTCAGGATGGTGTGGAACTGGCCGACAGCTACTGTTTTAACCCGCACAAATGGATGTTCACAAATTTCGATTGCGATGTTTTTTGGGTGGGCAACCGCGAAGAACTGATTAACACATTTTCAATTTTACCAGAATATTTAAGAAACCAGGCAACTGAATCAGGACAGGTTTTCGATTACCGCGACTGGCATGTTCAACTTGGCCGCCGTTTTCGCTCGCTGAAATTGTGGTTTGTCATCCGTCATTACGGAGTGGAAGGATTGCAATTCCACATTCGAAACCATGTTAAACTTGCACAAAACTTTACGCAGTGGATTAACGAATCTGACGATTTTGAACTGTTTGTTGAACCTCCGTTTAACCTGGTTTGCTTTCGCCACAAAGCCGGTGACGATTTCAATATGAAACTGATGAATGCAGTGAATGCCACCGGAAAGGCCTATTTTACGCATACAAAACTAAACGGGCAGGTTGTTTTGCGAATGAGCATCGGGCAAACAAATACCGAAGAAAATCATGTGAGAGATACGTGGGATTTGATTCGGGAGATAGCAAGGGAAATCTCCTAAAAAGTTAACTTGCAATTAAAAGTTATAAAAAATTGTATTTTAGTATCTAATTAGATACATTTGCTAAAAAATTCATTTGAATGCCGATTTTAGAAAATTTTAAGGGAGTTAAAATACATGTTTATAATGGAGAGCACAGACCTCCACATATTCATGCTGATTATAACGAATTTGAAGTTTTGATTGAAATAGAAAGCAGAAGAATTTATGCAGGTAGTTTGCCAAAAAGGCAATTAAAAATTGCTTTTGATTGGTTGACAGAAAATGCGGACTGGGTACTTCAAGTGTTTTATGAATTAAATACTGAGTTGAGATGAGAAAAAATATAAAAATACCAAGAGTTTTAAAAATAAACTTGATTAATGGACTATCGATTTCAGTAATTTTTAATAACGGCGAATCCAGAATTATTGATTTTAGCAAATTGCTAACCGAAATCGGAGTAAAGGATGATTCTGCTGCATCTGTTTTGTTTAATCCAATAGAATTTGCTAAAGTAAAATTGATTGGAAATACTTTATCATGGGATAACGTCGAGCAATACATTAGTTCAAAAACAGGTGACAAAATAAAAGTACCTTATGAAATTGGTGCTGATATTTTATTGAAATTCAGTTATGCTGAAAAATCGGAATCTGTTATAAAAATCGGACAACTAATTAAAGAAACAAGATTAAAAACAGGTTTAACCCAACAAGATTTGGCTATAATTAGCGGAACAAGCAGGACGTATATCTCAAGAATAGAAAATAACAGGTCGGATATTGAACTCGCAACACTTAGGAAAATAATTGAAACAGGATTAGGTAAAAGGTTGGATATCAGAATATTATAAAATTTTGAAAAAAGATTAAAGCTCTACGTCTTTCGTTAGTCATCACCCGACCTGGAGTCGGGTGACGACTAACGAATTCATTTATCGGTATAAATATCAAATTCTCCGTTTACTACCTTTTTTACAACTTCCAGGTAACCAAATCCGTTAAGCATATCGGGCAGCAGGTAACTGCCTTCCACCCACTCGTTCCAGGCGTTGATTGTAATCAGTTTTGGTTGTTCAGGATGGCTGTCGGCATACTGTTTTGCTTTGGAAAGCAGGGCTGCAAAACTTTCAGGCGTGTTGTGATAATGAACCACATCCTTAATACCTTTTGCCGGAAAACGTGGTGTATCGTCCCAACCAATGGAAACACAAGGGAAGAGCGGGATATTTAAAATTGAATCCATCTGTGTTCTTATTTTTATCGAATTGGCGCCATAAACCAGGTAATCTTCCGCTAATCCGCCCATATTGTACATGGCAACACTGTTGAAACCCATTTCGTTTACCCGGTTGGAAAAGTTTGTTGCCGATTCTTCTGACATAATGGAGCCTCCGCCCTGGTTCCACTGGATATGCAAACCGGGGAATCCGGCTTTTTTCACTTCATCCCTGAAATAATCAAGCGCTTTGCGGGCTTCTTTCACATCTCCGCCAAAACTTTCAAGCAATTTATCAACACTGAATACGGAAAATACCGGACAGCCGTCGATTTTGAAATAGTTGGGCTGACTGAAATACTGTTTGATAACGCGGTCAACTATATTTTTGTAGTTGTCCCAATCCACAACGGCGTTCCAGAGAATCGAAGTGTCGTCCTTATATTTGTGTACGTTCCAGTAGTTCCGTTTCACATCGTGGTTGGCCCACATGATGTAAAACTGCATCTTCGAATTATTTTTTGCTT
>WTWZ01000047.1:40055-62845 GCA_009773765.1 Prolixibacteraceae bacterium
CTTCGAATTATTTTTTGCTTTCAAAAAACCATCGTTAAGGGCGCTTTCCAGAAAAGGGCCTCCATTGTACCAGTACCAGTCGAACACAAAAATATTGACACCATGATCGGTTGCTGCATCGATCCACTTTTCCATCACCTGCGGATCGTTGTCCGTTTCGTAGCCCCAAAGTGGCTGGCGTGGCTGATAATGGCCGTCGAAACGTGGATTCCCTTTTTTAATTACTTCCCACTCGCCGGTTCCTTCGGGCCAGAGGATATCTCCAAAACGTTCATCGTGGTGGCACGACGGCCAGATGTACGCTGCAATATAATATTCACTTTTTACAGGTTCTGCAGTTGTTTTAATTTCGGTAGCAGGTTTTGGTGCGCACGAAAACAAAATGATTGCCGACACAAAAAATACAATACTTTGGATGATTGGTTTTTTAATAGATTTCAGGTTCATAGCAACTATTAATTCAATGTTTTTTAGTTAGCGAAAATAACTAATGTTGTGTTAATTTGAAATTATCCATAATAAATTTACATCCCAATCATAATTTGGCAATAAATCCTTTCTTGTTTGTGTTTCCAACGAAACACCAATCTATCCTGCGAAATATGCATCGTACTCTCTAAGTGGCATCATATTCAATTAATAAAAATATTATAACAACCCAAAACCTAAATAATTATACATCAAACCTTGAATTTATGTAAATCTAATATCTCTATGATAAACCCATTGCTCTGAATCTACGTTAAAACTAAGTCCGCTTTGCGTTACAATTAACTGTCCCCAAAATGAAGTTATTCCCCTGCCAACCGGATCCCAAGTACCTGAAATATTAAAAACGATTTCAGATTGGGGATTATCAGGACTTGAATGAGCTTGACCTTCCCACATTATATTAAAAGAAGAGCTTATCATAGATGAAGATTTGTCTATCAATGGAACTACTTGCACATTTCTCAAATCATATCCATTTTGTTGATAGCTTATTCTAAAATAGAAAAATTGTTCACCAAATCCAATTCTCGGATTAAATGCTCTTATTTTAGCTTCTGCGGTTCTTGAAACCCATTGGGCCGATGCCGGAGTTCCTTCGTGCATATAGGATGGGGTATTGGCCGTACTCGAAAATGATCCCCCCGTTAACATTGACCTGCCCGATTCAAAAACAGCTAATCCTAAACCAGCAATGGCTACTGGGTCGCGTTGAATTATATCTTCCTTTTGTTGAACCACATGCGTCAGCTCATGTGAAAGCAGTTTCTTGCCATCATTGCTTTTTGTGTTATACTCGCCTTTATTAAAATAAATATTGGATCCAAATGTAAACGCTCTGGCTCCCAATTGTTGGTTCATTTGAACTGCATCAGTACCAGTATGGACATTAACCCCACTAAAATCGGCACCAAAAGCATTGTCCATGAACTGGTTTGTTTCAGTTGATAACGGCTGTCCGCTTCCTTTTGTGGAATTTAATTGCTGAACCACCTCAGGAGATGCAACGCCTCCCTCATTGTCCGACATAGGTTGAATCTTTTCTTCTTCTTCAATTGGCTGCATTCTCAATGCTTGTTGCATTTGAATTTCACCTTCTTCATCAACAGTTTTCATTTGCATCGTTTCCGTTTCACTCATTCTCATCACCCTTTCGGCAACCGCATCGGCTTCCTGCTCATATTTATCGCCCGGGCTGCCTATTTTCAGACTGGTTTGAACGAATGACCGTAAACCGTTTTCACTTTTCTCTGCTAACTTGTACATATTCCTCGTATGTTTTTATGGTACTCTCTTTTTATCCCTTCCATTATGTCGTTCAGGGTAATCAGGTTACTTTCGCGGGCAAGTGCGCGAAGCGAACAATGCTGAATTACATTGATAATTGCCCCGCCCGAAAGTTCATATTTTGCTGCAATTTCATTCAAATCAATTGGTTTGTCGAACACTACTGATAATGAAAAACCATTGTTCCAGATTTTTAACCGCTCTTCAGGAGTTGGCATCGGGAAATTGATGGATGACTGGAACCTGCGCATAAATGCCTCGTCGATATTGCTTTTCAGGTTGGTGGCCAGTATTACCAGCCCGTCAAAATCTTCAATGCGCTGCAAAAGGTACGAAACCTGCTGGTTTGCATACCTGTCGTGGGCGTCGCGGGTGCTGGTTCGCTTCCCAAACAGTGCATCGGCTTCGTCAAAAAACAATATCCACTCCTTGCTCTCGGCACGGTCGAAAAGTTTTGCGAGGTTTTTTTCGGTTTCGCCAATGTATTTCGAAACCATTTGCGAGAGGTCGATGCGATAAACATCGCGGTTTGTTTTTTTGCCCAAAAGTTCGGCAGTCGTGGTTTTGCCGGTTCCAGGCGGACCGTGGAAAAGCGACTTGTAACCGGGTTTCAGTATTCGTTCCATCCCCCACTCTTTCATCAGTTTATGGTGGTGCGTTACCCATGTTTCAATTTCGTTTAACTGCAACATTACCCGGTTATTCAAAACCAGGCCGTCCCATTCCATTTTTGTGGTCATCAGTTTTGCCGGAAACCCGGTGCTGAAATTGGGTTTTCGAACCTCGCCGATGGTAAACAAATCAAGTACTTCCTGCGAGATACCCAACGAGCCACTTAACATTGGTTCGTTTTTATCGATTTCCTCGAGTGTCAGAATATTCTCGCGGCTGAACTTGTGAAAGCCATCGAAACAGCGCTGCAATGAAAACCTTTTCTGGAGGTTGTTACCGGCCAGAATAAACATGGCAGTTTCGCCGGTTGGGATAAACCCGTTGTGGTTTTTACCGTGTTTGCCCCCAAATTCGGTGTAAATCTGTTGGGTGTTTTCGTTCTTCACAAGAAACATATCGAGAAGCCCGGGCTTTACATGCGGCGCCAGCGCCAGTACAAGTAAAAACCTTTCCTCAAAATCGAGTTGGCGCTCATTAATAAAAAAAGCAAAAGCCGAGTTGCTCCCATTCAGATAAGGCGGCAGTATATCGTAAACGCTCTGGTAAACCGTTTCCTTTTTGGCATTCAGCAACGAGCGGGTTTTCAGAATTTCCCTGAACCAGGCGATTTCCCTTTCGATATCGGCTGCATTGGCTGCTATTTTGCCCTGATCTACCATTCCACATTCAAAATTTGTTCGTACCATGGCAATTTTACCAAACTAAATGACCAGGGTAATTTTTCGAGCATCACATCGAATGTGTTTCTTTCAACGGTCAGGGTCCACGATTGCCCGGTTTGTTTCAGAATTCCCCTGCGTTGCAGGTAAGTATCGCGAAGCGCTGCCGGATTGGTTGTTTTCAGCGCTTCCCATCTTTCCAAAACGGTTTTGATTAAAAACAGGCACTCTTTTTTTTCTTCACCTGAAATCGGAACATTCAGCGGGACAGGTTCAGTTACACCAAGTCCACATAAAATTTTATTGAGCGGCAGGCAGGCTTCCAGAGTTGCCTCTTCGCCGGTGGCAATAAATTGTAAAAGGTGTGCCGCTTTAAACACATCTGCACCGCTTCTAAACTGAAGTTCTGCATTAAGCAGGTTTAAACCTTCAAAAAAATATCTTAAAAATGGATGGACAAGCACCAAGCCCGCATTAAATATTACAATTTGTTCCTTAACAATATCCGGTTTTGAAGGAAAGATTGAAAATACCTTGCCTTTTCCTTCGCCTTTGCCTTTTTTTGTTATTTCACCTTCTACCTTTTCTTCCAACACAACCACTTTTTTAGCAAAAAATACCCCGGAGCTTTTTACTGATTCATATTTTTGCGCATTGTTTTTTTCTGTATTTTCCTTCTTTGCCTTTTTTACTGACTGTTCTATCAAAGTATTAATTACAGAATCATCTTTTGCTGAAAAATTCTGGATCATCTGCTGAAAAAGCTGACTTTTTGAAGTTAATTCAGTTGCAATTTGAATAACAGCAACCATGACAAGCAGCAAGTCTTTTTGCTTTGAAACTTTTGTTTTAATTTGTGCAGCACGCAGAATATCATGTAAAATACTTTCTTTTTCAGCCTCCGGTTTTTTTGATAAAGACAAAACAAGAATATCTTTTACAAAGGCAATTTTCTGATTTTCAGTATTCAATTCTGTTTCAGTACTGAAATATAAAAGGGTTGTTTCGTGAAAACTTAAGTTTAACAGTTTGCTGATTTGCGCTGATCCGGCACAGGAAAGTAAATGCTGAAATTGTACTGAATAACTTTCAAACAAATTTAAATTCAATCTTTTAAACAATTCATACAAACATGAATGATTGCACTGAAAAAGAAGGCGTTTCCGCACCTGTTCTTTTTTTAACAAAGGAACAATCGTGTTTTTCAGTAATGCGTTTTCAACATTCAGCACTTCTTTCAAAATATTTTTAAATGAATATGTTGACGAAACCAGGTTTTTTACAACTGTTGTTCCCCACCAGGGAAAATAACCATGTTCCAAAAAATAAACAAATTGTGCCAGTTTATCAGCCAACCTGTTTGTTACCGATACTTCTGAAGTATTTACATACCGGCCATCTGTATTTGCCTGTTTTTTGATTACGGCCGAACCGTGTGCACTCAGTAAAAGTTCGATTTTATCCCTGATTTTGGAAATAGTTTTATCGACAAGTTCATTTTCAAGTTCTTTCCCTGAAATAGTTCCCAAGTCGATAATTAATTTCTCAATCCTGACTATTTCCCCGCTACCTGACGTTTTCGAGAAAAGTTGATCGAGCGCCGGATTTAGTTTTTCCCTGACAATTTCTGAAACTTTATTTTGAATGGAATAGGCATGCCCGCGATCTGAAACGGTAATTTCCAGGACTTCGCTATTGATAATGTGTTTTTGTCCATTTTTCATTCGAATTTAGTTTTATCTACGGTTAAATAATTTTTTTACAAGTTGCGTTTTATTCTCGCTGGCAGTGTTTGCTAAATTCCGGTTGTTCAATATGTTTGTAAGCGAACTTCGCGTTAATATCAGTAATTCCGGTTCTGTCAGTTCATTCCCGCCAGCGCTCGATGCAAGCGCTTTTTCGAGGCTCTCCTTCGAATCAGTGGCGCTCGCCACCACACCGCGTGTTTCCAGAACTTTTACAATTTCAATGGCTGGTAAAACTTTTGCATCAATGGCAATGGCAGGCCTGGAAACTGATGCCTGGCAATTTTGCGACTGGTATTGTATTAGTAATTCTGTTGGTTTTACACCGGCTGTTGCGTTTATCCCCAAACATTTTAACAATTCCTGAATTCTGTTGTCGCCTAATTCCTGCATTTCTGCCTGTGTAAAACCTAAAGTTTCATGTAAACTATTCAACAACGACTGTGAAATATCGTCGGAAGGCCTTATATTCCTCATTCTGAGCGCCAGTTGAATATTCAGGGGGCCCCAGCACTGCAATATCTCAACTGTGTAACAGGTTTTTACCTGTGCTTCAGCTATTTTTACCACAACTGTAACAAGGGCTTTTCCAGTTGCGCCCGATTTTGTATTGTGAAGTTCGTATTCAAAGTAATCGGTACCTGTAAAACCTTTTGCAGGATTGTATAAAAGGGGCCCTTGCCCCGACAGTTGTTTCACTGTTCCACCAAAACGCGAAACTTCTTCTGATTTCACGGCAAAACTACCGCCATACAAAACGTTATCATTTCTCAAAACATCGATTTCAACAGGTACATCAACCACGGTAATTGCATAATCAGGGCGGGCAAATGGTTCGATATCAGAAACAAAACCTCCGACTCCATCGCACATGGGCACACAATTTTCGGTGGTGCAGCACAGGTAAGGCAGGTTAAAATCGGCAAATACTGTTTTGTTTTTATTGTTTTCATAAATCAGTATAAAAGTCCCGCCTTTGGGAACCCCTGCCTGATGTTCTATTCCGGGGTGTTTACCGATATATTCCGAAAATGCGCCGGTGGTTTTCTTCAGGTAAAATTCCCTTCGTTTGAATGAACAATACAAACGGAAGAACCGGTTGTAAAAGAGCATATCTGCTATTTTATTCACGATTGGCAAAAACCGCTGGATAATTCCGTTTATCAACGGAACCTGCTTTTCGGCATCTTCCTTTTTAATATTGATTTTTTCGAGCAGTTTGAAATCAATTAAAATAAAATCAATGCTGATTTCCAACAGCAACTTATATCCGTTCTGAAATTCTTTGAAATTGAACTGGCTGAAACATTCGGGCATCGACCCGCACAATTTGCTGAGTGTATCCACTATTTCCTCAATTTTTTTCAGGTATTCTTCAGGTTTCTTTCCCTCTTTTTCCCCGCCGAAAATCACATCCTCATTTTCCCTTACGAATTTGTACATTTCGCGGATATCGGCGATAAAACTGCAAAAGCTGTGTTTTAAAAATCGGTATTCTTCCTGAATATCCTCAAACCCGCATCTGTAGTCCAATGCCAAAGCTTCGGCATTGGGGTCGAGCTGCAGGGCGATTGTATTAAACGGCAGGTTAAATTGTGTTTTCAGTTTGTTAATTTGCTCAAGCGCAATGTCATAATCGAAACCGGTTTGTCCTTCAATTCTTAAAAACGGGTAATCCTGAATATCATAGAACAGAGGCGTTGCCAGTTTGCTTTTGGCCAATGATTGGTTGTCCAACTGGTCGTCGTAATTCAACACCAACCCTTCAGTTTCGGGTATGCATTTCCGGCTCACATCAAAATTCCAGTAATCCTGCAAAGTCCCCAACAATGAATAACCGCTTGGCTTATTTACGTTGTAATACCAAGGAATTGACCGCTGGCTGAGCAAAGTTGATTTTTCGAAACTGGGCGTTATTTTGATTGGTAATTTTTTTAATTCGATTCCACCACCAGTATTGATTCTTTTCATGTCGAACATTTCAACCATCAGCACAATGCGGTTATGCAGCGAAATGGTACTCTGGACCAGCAGTTTTTGCAGGTTGTAAACCGGCGGCTGCACAAAATGGTGGCGGAACCCCGACTTTTCGCAAACTGATGAAGCCGCCGGAATTGCCTCCCCGATCATCAGGTGTTTCGGAAATCTCGACATGTCGGCACTACATTCCGACATTAAATCGAAGGCTGTGTCCCTGAATTCGTTGTAGGCCAGAATCAAATCATGAAACAGGCCGTAAACATATTGCACCCCATGATACGAATTCATTGCAGCATCGGTGTTGTTCAGAAAATTCTGGATTTTTGCCAGTTTATTATTTAAAGGATTGCTTTTAAATGGATTCTTTTCTCCGTATGATCTGAGCAGCAGCGGCCGGTAAATGTCATAAGTTACAGCAAGAGCATCAATCAGTTGATCGAATACCTGCAAAACAGCATCCGCGTAATTCTTCGAAAAATCCCTGTAAACCGTTGAATGTGTTTTATCGGGGTTAAACAAAACCCTTTGCAGGTTAACAACCGGAAGGTTAAATTTTTCAGGGAAAATGGCATCAAGTTTACCTGTGTTTGTGCGGTTCCAGACTTTTTGCAGGCCGGATTTGCTGATGAGCAATTTCCTGATTGTTAAAATTCTTTCCTTTCCCAACTCGTCGCAACTTTTGCCGAGACACGATTTCAGGTCTTTGTCGAAACTTTCGATAAAAAGCAAGACCACTTTATCGCTTAAAAAAGTTGCATCATCAAGCGGTTTATCACCTGCCCCGTCGTCGGCGCTTTCTGTAAGCAACTCAAACAGGCTGATATCCTGCTTGTTGGCCGAATCGACAAAAGGCCCGTAAGTTGTGCCTACCGGTAACTTGTATGGCCTGTATTTCACTGTAATACATTCACCAAGGCTAATCAGGTAACCTTCGGAAGTAATTCCGGTACCTTTTGAAAGGATCAGTTTTTTTTCCACTTCATCGTAACTCACTTCCAAACCGCAAACCACGCCCATTCCAATCAGCCTGGCCCGAGTTAGCCTGTTTTGCTGGTCGAGATAATTAACAAGGCTGTTAAGTTGTTTACTGGTCAGTACCTGATTACTCTCGAAAACCGGGTATGTATAGATAATATCGCTCATCGTTTAAAATTTTAACCGTTTCCTAAAACCGAGTTATTCAATATAATTGCATTTTCCAGCGTTCCATCTTTTTCACAATCGTAGAGTGTTCCCGAAGGATAAACATTTCGCAGCCTTCCCAAAACATCAATCAAATTATTTAACCTGATCGACAACATTCCGTAATCTTTTACTTTTCTGGCATTTTCAATCAGCCAGGCTTTGTATTTTTGTTCAAATTCAATCATTTGTTCGCAGCTTATCCAGCAGATAACCAGAAAAACATGCGCAGGCGCTTCCATCCGGATCTGTTTTTCGAAAAAGTGCCTGAAATCCATATTGTCGAACCTGCCCTGCCAATGCGGAATAATAACGCTGGCAATACAGGTGTACGGGTCTTGTATCTGGCAGTCGTCGCATTTATCATTGCCGGGCACAATCGGGAGCAAGCTGTCTTCCACTTCGGCTTCCACGCGGCTGATGATGATGTACTGTGTTGCGCCATTTTCAACCACCTGTTTTACACGGTAGCTGCCATCGTTAGTTTTCCCGGTCGAGCCCCTGATTTCCACAATTTCCCCCTCATTAATTTTTAAAGTTTCAGCATCGGAAACCGTTATGCCCAAATTTTCCGGGGAAATATCCAAAACGGCCGTTCCCTGTAAAAAAGAAATATTGCCTGAAACCGAAGGATTGAGCATTGTTGAATAAACAGCTTCTTCGGTTTTAATGGCCGTACGGTTTTTAACTGCATCATACTGAACACTTTTTACCTGATAAACGCCATCGTTTTCTCCAGTACCTGTAACAATAATTTCACTTGAAACTGCCGTGGATATGGAAGCACCCAGAACGCTGACGAGATTGCTTTCGACCCTGAAAACATTGGTGGCGCTGCTTATCGAGAACAATGGAAGCGTTTCGTTAAAATATAACGAACCCAAATTGGTTAATCCTTCAGTAAACGTATTTTCCCCAGCTTCAATAAAATGTTTTCCTTTTACTTTGGGCCGAAGCAAAAGATGTTCAACCACATGAAATCCTTCGTTGCTGAAAAATTTCCGGATGATAAAACCGATGAAAAGTTGTACTGCTTTTTCGTCGTAACCGCCTTTAAAAGTAATTGTGCCCGGCGTAACTTTTTCAATTCCAAATGATTTTGAATAACTTAATTCGCCTGTATCATCAAAAGGAACAGGTTCTTTTACTTTCATCACCGTTTCAGAACCAATCAGTTCAATTGAAAAAATGGTGTAATTACCATCGACACTTTCCGAACCGGTGATTTTGATGGTATCTCCTGGAAACAGGTTTGCTGTTAAATCTGATTCAATGGTAAACGAATTTTGCCCTTTTCGCGCTGAACATCCAAATGTTTCGGTAAAAACAATGGTTCCACCAGGTGCAGTTGAAGGCAATGCTTCTGCAATTGCAACTGTTACATCAGCTCCGTTGGATGTTGCCGCAACTACCGTGTATTCTCCGTTGTTTCCGGTTGAGCCGGTAATTTGAACCTTGCCTGAAACCAGGTTCGATATTTCGTTTGCCAGAGGTCCGTTAAAATTGGAGGCCACACTTTCGGCCAAATCGATTCCCGAATTATTGAAAATCCGGAAACGGGTTTCGCCACTTTCTGCAGAAAAATAATATTTCCCTTTTTGAGAGGCATTTTTGATAAATTGCCACATAATATCGTGAAGCTGTTCTTCTGCCTTATTTTGCAGGCCGTGTTCAGTTTCGATGTTGTAAAGCAATTCGCCCAACGGAACAGCATCCGAAGGAATTGCCCCGTCAACAACTATTTCTGTCGTACCCAACACATCTGTAGCCGAAAAAACGGTGTAAACCCCGTTGTTATCCTGCGAATCTTCAACCACCAAAATATCGCCGGGTTTTAATTTTTCTGCTATGTTCCCATCGATAACCATTGTTTTGGTAATTGTATCCACCGAAATGACGTCCACTTCTGCTTTGCTTTTTCCTTCAATTGTATAGCTACCTGTCAGTAATTTATCCGAAGCATCCGTGCTAAACGGTTTTGCAAATATTTCATAGCTGACCACCGCAACCGGCGGACTGGGTTTCATATCAACATTTATTTCATACTGAATGTAGTTTAGTAGCGGACAGGCCAGGTTATTGCGGTTCGATTCGAAGTTATTGTAAAATTCCTGGGTAAAAAGTTGTACCAGTTCATTAATATCAGCATTTAGTCCACCGGCTGCCGCGTTATCGGTGTAATCTGCCCGGTTGCTGATCCCCAAAACTTCAGTATCCCCGCAATTTAGCGTAAAAAAATAGCTGACGCCGCCATCATCAGAAATTGACAGGTAATTGGATTTGTTCAGTCCGTTGATAATCAGTTTTTCCAGTGCTATTTTTGCTTCAGTTTGGGTTTTAAACGGAACGGTACTTTTCAGTAATAATTCAGGAACTGAATTAGAAACCTGAATTTCAAACTGGTCGCCCGTTTGAACAATTTCAAAAGCAGCAGAAAAATTCAGGTTTTCTATTTTGGGCGCATCAATACCAGCCAGAAAACCCGCCCTTCTGCGGAGGCCTGAAATATTGCCGATATGCCAGATTTTACATTGTTCCTGTTGATTAAAACCAGTTCCGCGGAGAGAACTTATGGCAGGATAAACATTTAAAAAAGCCAGCTTATCCGCCACAAGTTCGTTGGACGCTCTAATTCCCCCTGTAATTTGAATTGTCAGTAAGGCATAATCTGTAAAGTTTTCGGCAAACCGGCCAATCAGGTGATCGAGAAATTTATTTTTGCGGACATAGAAATCCTTTTCACTTTCTGCAATGGCATTCAGTGAAACTTCGTGCCCGTTTTTGTCAACATAAAGCTCATCAACGTTAGGTACAATATCGAATAAAGGTTGCGTGTAATAAGTTCTGCCAATGATGTAATTCCCAAACCCATCTGTTTCGGGATTCATCGAAAAAAGGTCTTTTACATGCGCCAGTTGCGAAAAATAATTGGCCAGCAACTGGTCGAAATGCATTAAATAACCTTTTAACTGCCGTGCGCTTGCCTGGCGGCGTTCATTGTATTCCTTGTTTTTGCCGTGGTTAGGAAGTCCTTCATCTCCAATTCCATAGGTTAGTGGAAATTCATTCTGTATGGTTTCATAACTTTCCAAATTTCGGTAAATTCCTTTTGGAACTTCGAAATCGAGTACCGGATTGTATAGTTTAGCCACACGTTCTTCATTTTCAAGTACCTCAATTAACTCATCTACTTTACCTGCCGAAGCCCGAAATGGCAACTGGTCTTTGTAAAACACTATTTTTGAATCGGTTACGCTCAGCCGGGGCACATAGTTCTGCTCGAATGCCAGTTGCAGGCACCATTTTACCGCTTTCGACTCAATAGAATCGTCTTTATTGGCCAGCGGAATGTTGGCAATCTGGATGGTTTTTACTGAAATCACACCCTTTACATCCATGATAATCTGGATGAGGCCCGAAACGTGGATGTATTTTTTGCGGTCGGCTTTTTCAAGTTCGGCATTATCGATAAAACCATGTTCGAGCGCAGGCCCTTCAAAAATGCGATCCACAGAAAGACATTCATCCTCCACTTTGATGTAGAATGTAAATAATTCGCCTTCAGTAAGCAAATCTGATGAAATATCTTCGGTTACGTAAACTTTTGAGGTCGAAGTGTCTGTGTCAATTGTAACCGATTTTACCGTGTATTCGCCATCGTTGCTTCTTGAACCGGTGATTGAAAATGTACCGCCTATATTCAAAAGTCCATTCAGGTTCTTGTCAACTTTAAAGAATTTATTGGTGATATCGATTTCGAGAACAGACAATTCCTGCAGCTTTTTACACTTATCGAGCATTTCTTCCAGCGTGTAAAAATAAACCGCTGGAGAAAGGAATTTGCCAATTTTGTGATAAATTTCAGCCTGAACAGATTCCACATCAGCATCTTTGGCAAGTTCGATATCGGCACAAACGGCAATTTTTTCAACCCTGAGCGCACACAGTTTGTAAAAATCCACACACAGGTTGCGGTTGGCGTGGAGGCGGGCTTTTACCGCTTCAACAATTTTCTTTATCTTATTAATTTTCTGCCGGTAAAAGGCCAGTAAACTGTCGGTTCCGTCATAAATAAAATTGTTGATTTTAGTTCCTATTTCTGCCAAACCCGGAACCGGGACAATATCGGAAGCTGTTGTAATTTCGCCTTTCAGTTTTACCAGTTTGTTAACAATGGTGTAACTAAATTCGTAACTGCCCGGTACATTGTAAAATTGTAAGGAAACGCCAACATCCGATTTCACGCTTAAAAGGTCTTCCCAATTGATATTTTCACTGTCCCAGCGCGGAAAATCGACAGAAATTTTTAATGTTAGCCCGTTCACGTTTGTATCGGGCAAATGTTCTTTAACAACCAGCTTTCCGGTCAGCGAGTTTTCATTCAAATCGCCAAATTCATCGCATTTTTCAAACTCAAGCAAAATATCGTATAGAATTCCAATATCAAGCTGACTATGTCCCTGAACAGCAGGGCCGGGCGAATAGCTCAGTTGACTTTCTTTTTGATGCACATAAACCGGAATTTCGTTCGATTTCGATTTTTCAATCCACGCATTCTTTACTCCAATATGTTTGCAATTTGTACTTCCGGCATCGGGCACATCCACATCAATCATCAGTTTCCGGTAGTCGTTGATGGTAACCGGAGCATTTGGCAAAATTTCGCGGGCAGTAAAAAAGTTGCGGATGTCGCGGGCATTTTTATCGCCAGGGCCGTTGGCAAGCAGGTCTTCGATGTTGTACGAAGCGCGGTAGCCAAGCTCGGTAATGGCATACGCCAGCACTTCGAGAATACTGACGCCCGGATCGTGGATATTGTAATCGGTCCATATTTTACCGGCCATTTTCTGGATATATTTCAAGCCT
Organism: Prolixibacteraceae bacterium; assembly: GCA_009773765.1. Lineage (GTDB taxonomy): Bacteria > Bacteroidota > Bacteroidia > Bacteroidales > Prolixibacteraceae > Draconibacterium. The sequence continues at coordinate 52,936 of WTWZ01000047.1, forward strand.
TCTTCGCGCAGAAAATCGTATTGCTGGCTTTTCGATCCCGGTGTTTTTTTCGATATGGTAATAGATTCTGACATTCAATATCTGGTTTTATTCGCACGGACAATCATCCGACGATGCTATTTCAAAGGTTTCAACAACATTATCATTGCAGGCACATTCGCCTTCATTTTCCAGTACCTTAATCAAATGTTCAGGGGCAGAACCAAGCACCGACGCCGAAGTGGAAGCTACTGCCTCATCCACATCCCTGCCGGGGTCGTTTTCCGGGTCGCCGGGTACAATGTAGTACATTTCGAAACAGGTAATGTAACCGACGTATTCCTATTCCTCTACAAAATTCAATATCACCGATTTGTGGATTTTACCGCCGAAAACAATGTCGGAGCCTGTTGCATACGCCCAGGGCGAAAGAAATTTAATCAACGCTTCGTTCAACTTCACAGAATAAATTCCTTTATCGTAACCCAAATGAAAACGGACATTGAATTTTACCTTCACTTCCTCAAAAAGCGGATTGTAAACATGCACGTTGATATAGGGCGGCCTGATTTTTCCAATAAAAGTTTTAATATCGTCGAGCATTACCAAACCTGTACGCGGTTTTAGCGGATCAACCGCATTTTTATTGCGGATGTTTGATACCACAACCAAACTTACATGCCCGGGCGCCGCTTCGCTGATGCTTGTTGCCGTACCCTCGAAACGAGTGTGGTTCAAACACTTCACCTTGTAAACCGAAGGGAAATTTTGCAGGACAATCCGTTCGTAGTCCCAAATGGCAACCGACCGGTTTTTATGACGAAGCCGCTCGCTGACACGGGTGTAAAATTCATCGCTTTGCTCCTGTATGTGACCACCAAAGGAGGTAAAAGGCTGTTCGATTTTTTTAATGGACGAATCGGCCACCACCATTTTTGTAATTGTTTTTTCAGGAAGCGGTTTTGCCAGATAACCGGGGTCGTTGTTTTTATCTTTAAAAACTGCTTTCACAGCCTGGCATTTAATGTCAATCAGTTGCGGAATCCCATCGGATTCTTTCCCTGCAACAGCCCGAAGCCAGTAATACCCGTTGGTTAGTATGCTATTTTCGTTTGATGCCTTCGAAGGAATATCGAACAGGATTACGCCGGTTGTAATTAACCCTTTTGTGGAATCGGACAAAATATTTTGGTCTGAAAAATCTTCCCATTTATCGTCAGCTAAATAACTCCACCTGATTACTGGTGGTTTTAAATCGGGATTGGAGGTGCCTTCAAAAACCTGAAACAATACCGACAGGTTTTGCGGCGGGTTCAAATCTTTGATCCCGATGTACAATTCACCTTCGTTGTTGTATTGCGGCAAGAGGTAATTTTCAGTGCTGGTAGTTTTAATTTCGCCAACGCCCATCGGGTGAACTGCAAAAACCTGTTCAACCCTTTCAGTATAATTTTCTTTACCAACATTTATTGTTTTTATTTTCACTGCCGAAATGTAATCGATAGAAACATTTTCAATTTGAGGCGTATAGGGTTCTTTGGGCAATTTATTGGAATAATCAGGTGTTCCACCTGCTGTTGCTGCTGGCGGTTTGAGCGCGTCCAAAACTGCTTTGGTGTAGGATAACTGATAATCTTTATTGCCAAAATCAGTTCCTTCCAAAGTAATTTTTAAAAATCCTTTCTGGCTTTTCTGGTTGTATTCAGTAAAAGTTTCAAGTCCGGCGCCGCGTTTTACATTGCCCAAAATTGTTGCCGGCGGCTCGTCAACCGGGTCGGTGCCTACAAATGAAAGCGTTTTGTCAGGTTCGAGTTTTTCATTTTTTGCTGTAAAAAGATTGTTATTTTCCGGTATTATAACCGTCCAGCTTTTTTTATCGAGCAGACAGGTTTTGGCCCTAAACGATGTATTTGTTCTATGTGCTGTACCAGAAGGATAGTAATAATTTCTGTAATATTCCTGAAAACCGCCGGTGTCATCGGGCAACCCGAACCATTTGATATTTACATCGAGTTTGCTGAGCGATTTCTGGAATACTTCCCAACTGCCAATGTAAAAATTGGATATTACAACCGGGCGGTTCCCAAAAGGCTGGAAAGGTTTCCCGGGGCCGAGCACTGACTGGTCGTTCTGTATGACAAGGTTTTTCACCTCGCGGACATCAACAACCAAATCAACACTTTCAACTTTAAAATCCTTGAGATATCTATAAATAAACGGGTTGAGCTTACTTTCGGTATTCAGTAAAATTTTAACCACCGGCCATTTTGTATTAAACGGGTCGAGAAGCGCTTCTTCATTATAAGCCACAACGGCTTCCTGGTCGCGGGTGATTGTCCGTTTGACGATAATCCGTTTGTTTATCTTGTCAACTTTGGTAAAATGAACCGGGTTGCCAAAACTGAAAACCAAATCATTGATTTTGTCGAACCCCACATACCTAACCTTGTACAACTGGTCGATGCTGGTAAATCCTGCAGGCCCGCGTTTATTCCTTTCCGAGATTATTCGTGCAGCTACTGTCAAACCAATATCGTAATCCCTCAACTGATCGCCCGAACCACTTAATGGGTTGTCGAAAACCGGGCCTTCCTGCGGTTCTGTCCCTGCAATATCTTCGGGAGTTTTGGCCGAATTCACAAAATCAAGTATCCTCTTTTCAATAATCGGGTCGATATCGCCAATGCCTGCTGCAAAAGTTTTCTCCCAAACCGGTTCAATCCACTTTTCCTCTCCGCTGAATTTCAACCTGAATGCATCGTAAACCATTTCATCGAAAATATGGTCGAGATTGGTTGTTTTTGGCAGGTTCAGGTAAATAGTGACAATTCGTTCGCCTTCAGCCAGAAAAAGGTTTGGCGATGCGATAGCTATTCCGATTTCAGATAGCTGACGGTCGGCAACCAGCGCTTCTGTCCCACCCGATTTTAGGTTGGGGAATTTAATTCCTCCGAAAGTCCGCCAGCTTTTATCATCGTTTATTAACTCAGCGCCTTCGCCATCTTCGGAATTGGCTACTGTTGAATGGTACAGCCGGTAATCGTTTTTCGGGTTTGGCGAGAGTCCTGAAAAAATATTGTGATTATTGGTAAAAACTGCCTTAATTTCGGCAACCGTGGCTTTGTTCAGCGACGTTTCCTGCTTGGTTTCGTAATCCACATTGTTTCCCAGTCCGTCCTTTCCTGCTTTGAACTGAGTATTTTTTTCAAGGAGGGTTGAAGAAATATGTTTGGCAAGTTCGAAAATGAGGTAAACCTGGCCGGGAACTGCCGGTTTTTCAGTGAGGTGAAGTACATCGCGGTAATAAAAGGCGAGATGCTTTTTCGTGATTTTGTTCATCTCGTCCTGTGCATGTTTGAAAATCTTCAAAAACGCGATGAAGAGGGCAAAATGCGGCGAATTGTACTGGCTGCTTTCATCCGGCTTTTTATCGAAAAAATCTTTCCAGTTGCCGTCCTCCGAATTATTCAGGTTAAAATAAATAATTTCCTCGGCGTACCTGGTGACGAAAGATTTCAGGCCGTCCATACTTCGTTCATCAACGGAAACATAACCGGGAAGCAAGGTTCTCAGTATTCTTTGCTCCTGGCTTGTGCCGTCGCGCTGCAGCGGATTCTTTGTATTACAGTTGTTCGACATGTGCCTCTTTTATTGAGATATATCAGTTCCTTCGTTTAAATAATAGGGGTAAACAATGTTTCGCCGGTTGTTGGTGGCGATAATGGTGTAATCGATCCTGATTTCCACCAGGCCATTTTCATTGTCCTGTGTGTAAGTGATGTTATCGGTTTTTATGCGCGGTTCGAAGAAAAGAATGGCACGTTCAACCTGGCCGCTCATTCTTTTGGCAAATGACACATTCAGCGGTTCGAACAGTAAATCCTCCATATTTGCCCCATATTCGGGCTGCATCACCCTTTCGCCTTTCATTGTGGAAAGCAGGATAATCAGGCTCTGTTTGATATCCTCTTCCTCGTCAACCATTTGCACACCGTGGTCGCCACGGGTAAAAACCGGTGGGAACGGCCATCCTCTTCCGAGGAAGGTATTTTCGTCTGTCTTAATTTTTCCCATTTATCCTATCATTACAGTTGGTTCGCCTACTGCTGCCGATGCCCCGCATATAGCGGTATCGCCCACCCTGATTGCCGGTTTCCCGCCAATCAGAACTGTTGCACTTCCCATCGGGAATGGACTAACTGTCAGGGGGTGGACATTGGGGGGCAATGAGCAAATATGGTTGTCGCCCATCACGGCTGCCGGCATTCCGCCAATCAGCACAGTCGGGCATCCCGGCCCGATGATGGTGCCGCCGTGGGTTGTTGTATCGGTAACTCTTGCTGCGGGTGGCATATTTAAAGTTTAATGTTTAATGTTTAAAGTTTAATGTATCATCTTAATTAATCATTACTATGGATCCTTTTACTACAGCCTGCCCGCTGGTTGACATTTCTGCCCCGGCGCTGCCTTCAGCCTTAAACTGCGCCTGTGCCTTAACGTTAATGTTTTTCCCTTCGATGTTGACATCCCCGGTTGCCTTGATATTTATTTCCTTTGCACTTTCGATGCTGATCCCATCAGCAGATAGCTGTATTTTATTGCCATTTTCGTCTTCAATCAGAATACTTCCCTCGTCTTCGCTTAGAATGATTTTATTGCCTTTTGGCGTTTCGGTGGTTACAACCACTTTATCGTCGTCGAAAGTGAATTTCATTTCACTGCGGCTCACGTAACCTTTAACATTGTTGGGTTCTTCGGGCTGAATTGGCGAAGGTTTTGCGCTGCTGAACACCGACCCCAGAATTATGGGGTCGCGCGGGTCGTCGTTCAGAAAACCCACAATTACCTCATCTCCTATTTCTGGCCTGAAAACCCAACCGCGGCCATCGGCTGCATCGGTTGTTGTAAGCCTTGCCCAAATTCCTTCGTTTTGACGGTCAATGATTGGCAATTTAACTTTAATCCTTTCTTCTCCTTCCGGGTCTTCATGAATACTGGTCACAATTCCAACCTGGAGCCCATGAATGGCTGGCACAAGCCCGGAAGCGGGTTTTTCAACAATATCGTTGTAAGTATCGGCAAACCAGTCTTTATCGAGGCCAAACTCAATATCGGTTGACCATGCCGAATCGCCAGACATCCGGTGCGCAATGGCCGAAACAAAGGCTACTCCGTTAAACCGTTCGCCAAAACCTGCAAGTTCAATAACGTCACCGGGTTTAATATCGCTGAAACCCACTATTTTGACTTTACCTTTTATTTTTGCCAAACGGCTCCGCATCAGTTTTGCATCCGACCACGCTTTCAGTTCATCATCGGCTACTTTCCCCGAATGTTGAAGCGGAAATTCATCCAAACCAATCACCCCGGCCAAATCTGTAGCCGAAAAATTTCCCTGTTCAGCAAAACCCGGTTCTTCGGCTTCGCCTTCCAGAATAGTCTGGTCGGTAAAATTCCATGAACTGCTTTTTACTGCGGTAAACTGGTCGCGGACGTCCATTCCGGCTTCAAACTCATATACATTGTGCCCGTAGGCCAGTTCAATGACCGGATCTGCGGAAAGGTCGGGCGCTTTTACGGTTACTTTTCCATCGTTGGCAAAAACGAGTTTTCCATTCACTTCGGCGCGCGAAACGAGAAAATCCCAGTCGGTAGCATGATGCTGAACCATTTCCTTATGGGTAACTTCGGTTGCTTCAACCGAAGGCTGAAGTCCGTAACCAGTGATAATTTCCTCGATTATCCCGCTGTCTTTCATCTCTTCGAAAAACTTACTTTTCCGTCCGATGGTCATTTTCACGCTCTCATCTTTCAGTTCGATATTCAAAAAAGATGGTTTGTCTTTTTTGGTTTGAATGCTGTGTTTTGTGATAATCCCTTTAAAAATGGTGCTTTCATCGGAATGGTAGCCGGCTTTGATTTCAATTTCGTTACCCGGAACAAACAGGTTTCCTGAACTTACTTCAAAATCCTCACTTGGCACACTTCCATCAAAAATGGCGATTCTTGCCGTGGGTATTTTATTTACGGATTTCACGACAAAAATGCTGACGATGCCAATTTCCCCGCTTACTTCCTGTCCGTTCGACAAGACTTTGAAAGTTGCAAGGTCGGTTTCCGCCTGAGTGGGTATGGTTCTTGAATCAGCCATTATTTTTCTTTTCAACCGGAGGAAGCACAAGCCGTGTTCCTGCCTTTAATTTTCTGAAATTATTAATGTTGTTAACCCGCGCTATCTCGAGGTAATACTTTGAATCGCCGTAAACTTTTTTTGCAATCAGCGGAAGTGTTTCACCTTCGTTTACCAGTCTGAAATGTGTGAGGTCAGGCGATTGTCTCCTTGCCAGGGCAGCCTGTTCCGCGCGTGACACGGTTTGTACAAAAGTGGCATTTATGTTGGCCCGCAAAGGTGCGCCTGATGAGTGAAAGAGTTTGTAAGTTACTGTTGCCCTTTGCATCACGCCATAAAAATGGAACGTTCCCCAGCTTAATTCAAGATGGTTGTTCCGGTGTTCCTCACCCACATACATTTGGGCAATTTGCATAAAAGCGTTTATTTGCTCCTGTACGTAACCAACTTCGCCAACCTTTGGATTTAAATCAACATAAGTACCGCCAACACCTGAAACTCCCGTTCCATCAAATAAAAAATCAAAGGAAACCGAATTTGATGGCTGGCCCATAAATGACTGACTTTCTGCCGTTCCGCCAATAGATCGCTGAGGAGAATATACAGTGCCAAAGTTTTCGCTAAACGTATTTGGATTGTACATCACCTGAAACGATTCCCCGGTTTTATTCTGGAAATTTTCGTCGCTGTATGCAATAATTGTCAGCTTGGCCACTTCCGCCAATCCATCGAATAAATTCAGTAAACTCATCAGCGTTCCTTTTTATCGTTGATTATCTGGAGCAAAGCATCAACTGTATCGACACAACATCCTTTTTTATTGTTATTCTCAGGATTCGTTTCCCTGTCCGGGTTTTCGCCATTTCTGCGCGGCGAATCCTCAACGGTAGCCCTGATAACCAATTCTCTGATTTCGATCATATACTTACATTTATATTGACACTGGCAGCAAAATTCAAGGCGATGGTTGTGACATCAATCCGCCTGAAATACTGGTAGGCAAATTCAACCGTTTCAACCACAATGGTGCTTTGTTCGGCATTGAATTCCGAAATATCCCACTTCACTGGCCAGGCTTTTATAAAATTCCATGCCTGAATCGGGATGTGGTCGCTGTTCAGTAAAATCACCGTAATATCATTGGCTTCGAAAGCATAATTTTCCACCGAACCTTTAAACCATTGCATCAGTTGCGAACCAATTAACATACCCCGTTTTAAAACCAGATTTTGGTAAGTTACAGGGTTTGGCAACTTGTGTTTAAACCGGTTTTCGCCCCCTTCGTGGTATTCCTCAATACCGATTTCGGCATTGATTCCCGAAACCGACTGAAAACCAATATCCGGAATACCCGGGTATTTTAGCAATAAGCCTTCGAACCGAACAAAAAAATGAAATCCGACCGGTGGATAAAAGAATGCCATATATTAATTGATTTACAACAATTTAAATTATGAGAATTCAATGTTCAACCCTTCGTGGCACAGTTCGATGCTTTCGATTGCCACTTCATTACCAGTCGAATTCAGCGAGGGGCCTTCCACTTTGCACGGGTAGGCATTCTTCACTTTCCACGAAACCACCGGACCATGTTCCTCGTTAAGCAGCGAAATTGTTAAATCCCTGCGTTCGATGCTGTTGAGTTTAACCGTGTTAAGCCATTGGAAAAACTCATTGTCGGCCTTAAACATTCCCCTTTTCAACGTAATATTTGAATATTGGGGAATTCCGGGCATTTTGGTTACATGATATTCGGGCGAACTGCCTTCGCGGTAATCGATATTCTGTAATTCAACAGTTAGTCCTGAAACTTCGGTAAACCCGATTCTTGATCCACCCCATTCAACCTGGAAATGGAAAACCGTTACTGGATAATTGATAGCCATAATTTTATTTTTTTAAGTTATTGTTTTGATTTTAATGGTTATTTATGATTCCTGTAATTTATGTGAGAATTTCAGGATAATGAATTCGGCCGGACGTACAGCGGCAAGCCCGATTTCAACATTCAGCCTGCCTTCCAGTATATCGAGGGCAGTCATTGTAACTCCGAGCCCGACTTTAACGAAGAATGCGTCTTCGGTTTTGGCGCCGGCAAGCGCACCGTCTCTCCACAATATGGCCAGAAAATTCTCAATCATTGTTTTCACCCTGAGCCAGGTGTTGGCATCATTGGGTTCGAACACCACAAATTCGGTGGCTTTTTTTACCGATTCCTCGATGTAAATGTATAACCTGCGAACAGGTACATATCTCCATTCGTTATCGTTTCCTGCCAGCGTGCGGGCGCCCCAAACAAGCGTCCCTTTTCCGGCAAACACGCGCAAAGCATTAATTGACTTGCCGGTTGAAGCATCAACATTCAACAATTCCTGTTCTTCGTGCGTAATTTTCATCACCGGGCCAACCACCGAGCGTACCCCAACATTGGCCGGCGCCTTCCAAACACCGCGTTCACGGTCAACGCGGGCATAAATGCCTGCGATGGCTCCACATGGCGACAATTCGACAAAAATCTTTTTGATTTCGGCCAGAATTGATCGATACAAACTTGGGTGTGAAGCGCTCAGGGCGCTCAAGGTTTGTCCCTGTACATTATCAATTGTGGCAGCTATCCCATTTTCTGTATGCGTGTCAATATCAACAACAGTTTCGCTGTAACCATAATTGAGCACGGTGTTAAGATTGGGATAGTAAACCGCACCGTACTTCAGGTTATCGGAGCCAATTGCAGTGCGGAAAGCACCAATATCGGACCCGTAAACATCGGCAATGGTAAACCTGTCCTGCAATTTTGCACAATGTGCCAGCGAAGCGCTGATAACCGAACCATATGCAGTTACATCAGCTATACTGACATGATGTAGCAAGGCCCTCCCCCATTGTTGTAAAACATTTGCACCTGATAGTACATTTTATAGCTTGACGGTGTAGCCAAGGTAGCTGTAATCATTCTGTCGGCCAGCACATTGTTCGAACCGAGCGTGTCGGCAATCACTACAGAAATATTTTCATCGTTCGGGCCGCCAAAAATTTCCCTGTATTCCAGCAACGAACTTATCCTGGCCGCCTTGAAAAGAAGTTTTGTGTCATCTCCGTTTTCAGTAGCGCGTTCAGTATACCCGATAAAAGCGGGTATGGCCGTTTCTACACCTGCTATTGAAGCAGGCAATGTTGAGATCTCCTGAATATAGACCCCCGGTGTTTTGTAATTTGCCATATTATCAGTTTTTATTAATGTTATATTAATGTCGTTTAGTTAGTGAAAACAGACTTCGACTACGCTCAGTCTGACAGTCACCCTGAGCGTAGTCGAAGGGTGTTTAACAATCTGGTGCTTCTAATTTTTACCTTAACTAAACGACATTGAATGTTTTATTGTAAAAAACCTATGATTCCTGCAATTTGTGAGAGAATTTCAGGATAATGAATTCAGCCGGACGAACAGCAGCCAGACCGATTTCAATGTTCATCCTGCCTTCAAGGATGTCGAGTGCAGTCATGGTTTCGCCAAGCCCCACTTTTACAAAAAATGCATTTTCGGGTTTTGCACCTGCCAGCGCCCCATCTCTCCACAATCCTGCCAGAAAGTTTTCAATCATGGTTTTTGTACGCAGCCATGTATTTGCATCATTGGGTTCAAATACCACGAATTCAGTAGCTTTTTTCACCGATTCCTCAATAAAAATAAATAACCTGCGAACGGGTACATACCTCCATTCATTGTCGTTACCGGCCAGTGTACGAGCGCCCCAAACAATTACGCCCTTCCCTGCAAACTTCCGGATAACATTGATTGAT
>WTWZ01000047.1:62885-87363 GCA_009773765.1 Prolixibacteraceae bacterium
GCGTCCACGTTCAGGTTTTCCTGCTGTTCGTGCGTTACCATCAATGATGGGCCTTTAACCAATCGCAGGCTGACGTTGGCGGGGGCTTTCCAAACCCCGCGCTCAAAATCAACACGGGCATAAACACCAGCCATTGCAGCGGATGGGTAAAGATTAACCTCGAAAGTTTTATTGATTTCCTTTACAATATTATTATATAATGTTTTATCGGCATTTGCACTGTTAACACCGCCTGTAAGCGTAGCGCCCGAAACTGCCGCATTGGCAGGATGAGTGGTAACCAATGTAATGCTGTTTCCGGCTGTTCCGGCTGTGTCTGCCGTAATTGTTACAACATTACCTGCACTTGCACCATTAACTGCGGCAAGTCCGTCGATAGCCGTTGCCAAGGAAGCGGCGGTTGTTGGATTATCAACAGCTGCATTCCAGTCAACACCCTCAACCAGGGCAGTTCCACCAATAGTAATGGTGGCGCCTGCAATTGAACCAAAGGCATTGATTGTAACCGTTCCGGAAGCAGCAGCACCGGTTACACCATCTTTTATAACAGTCAATGTCTGGCCGTTAAAAACAGCTCCGGTACGGCTATCGGTAATAGTCACCCCCGAGTTTTCGAAATTGAGGGCAATTGTGGTTTTTAGTGAAGGATAATAGCTTGCGCCATATTTTAAATAATCGGTACCAACATCGGCCCTGAAACCTATTCCGTCGTCGTTCACCGTTCCCCCCAAAACCGCGGCATCCATAATTGCAAACCTGTCCTGCATTTTGTTACATTGGGCAAACATGTCGTCGTTAATGGTTTTGCGGTTGGTTGCGCCTAAAACAATAGCTTCGGGAACCACCAAAAGGGTTACCTCATCTTCTTTTTCAACTGCAGCCAGGCCCGCCTGTAATCCTGCAACATCAATTAATGTTGATGGGTCGCCAGGGATAGCCAAACCGGTGTACAACCCAACAGACACAATATAGCACGGGCCCCCGCCATTGCCAAAATACATAACCACATTATTGTATAACGTATAGGGTGATAACTGAGAAGTTGCCGCAACGGCAATGCTGGTATCGGCTTCTGCAACACTCGTACCTGTGAGTGCCACGGTAAGCCTTTCATCGAATGCCCCTCCGAAAATTTCCCCGTATTCGAGCATGGAAGTAATCCTTACCGGAGTGTTGGCTGCCAGGTTTTTTCCTTTCAATACCCTTTTTTCCGTGTAACCGGTGAATGCGGGAATTGCTGTGGCAACCGGAGCTACTGAGGCAGGCAACTTCGATATTTCCTCGACATAAACACCGGGAGTTTTGTAGTTCGCCATAATACTGTTTTTTAATTCGTTGTTAAAATTATTGTTGTTAAAATCTCGTTTATATAAATACATACACTTCCGATTCCAGCCTGCCGGCAAACACCTTCATCAACCCATTGTGCGATGGGTTTGGAAGATTGGAAATGACTGTCTGGCTGTCGGAGGTCTTTCTTAATTTCAGTTTCAACTTTGGAATTTCGTAGAATTGAATTTGCTCTGCCGATCCAAATACAAGGGTTTGAAGGTCGTTCACCAGAATATCGTAATCGAGGGATGAAGCAGTAACCGCCGCAGAACCGTTTCCGTTTATGGCTTCAACCAGTTCGGCAGCAGTGTCGGCAGCAGTTGCCCCTTGGTTAAAATCGGCCCCCTCGGTAAAATTTTCACCACCAATTTGTAAAGTGTAGCCCGATATTTCATTGTTGATGATGGTTACTTCTGCCTGGGCCGAAATTCCGGCTGCCCCGCCTGCCAGGGTTTCGCCCGATAAAACCATTGCCGGAAGATCTCCGCCGTCTGAATATTCAAGCATAATTAAGTTTCCGCCTGCGCCTGTATTTTTGGCTTTTAACCGAATGCTGGAATAAACTCTTTGAAAGCTGTTTATCTGATAGGGCGAACCGTTAACAGAACCGGAATCATTGATTATCAGCGAATCGGTTGTAAAATTCATATTTTTACTTTTGTTAACGATGTAATATTTCCAGAAAGTTTTGGCGCCCTGAAACAGAAGTTTGTATTCTTCGGTATTACCATATAAATGACCCGAAACTGAATCGTAAACAATGTCAACAATTCCGAGAATATTATCTCGTTCTAATTGTTCGTCAACATAAATTTCCTCCGATTTCAGGGTTGTGGTATTGGCCTCATTTCGGATTGTTATTGAATATCTCCCCTTTTGAAAATCGCGCAAATCAACCTGTTGGCTGAAAGTTTTATTTTTGCCGATTGACAAATGAAGGATTGTGGAAAGGTCATTTCCATTGGCATCCTTACCAACCGGTACAGGAATTCCTTCAGCACGCGCCACAATCATTCTAACCGCTGCCGGATTGCCGTTTAAAGTAAACTGATAAGTAAAAAGGGGGCCCCGTAACGAATCGATAATTTCGTGCGTGAGAATTTCAGGGTTATTTTTATTGGAAGAGACATTTGCCGGATTATTTTTGAAATAAACAATATTTCCTGCACCAAATGTTCTGTCCAACGATTCGTCCAAATCTGTAATGTTCAGTAATCCGTTGATATTTCCGGTTTTAATAACGAAAGTAAAACGTTGGTTTTTATCAAGTTCCACAAAAGTAGTGGTTTCATCCCCGAGCGTGCGATATAATATGGTAACACCCTTCGGAAGCCGCTTGAACAACATTTTGCCGTTTCGAAGCAACTCCTCGGTAGCGGCATTCGGGTGCAAAATTAGAAACCGGTCGAAACCATCTTTGAAATAGTTGTGCCCGACCGTTAAATTCAATATCCGTTTATAAAAAATATTCATCGCTTTTTGGTTTTGCTTTTGATACCGATCTTTTCGATTGGTATGGACGTATCGAAGAATTCCCTTTCCTGGAAAGTTATCATCCTGACTTTATACAGCACCGATGGTAAATATTTAGTACCCACCACCGACCAGAAATTGTATAATTGCTCAAAAGAGTAGGAATAAAGTTCAACCACAAGCTTTTTTAAATTTGGGTCGTAATCGGCCAGTTTGGGAGAGTTTTCGGGAGTAAATACATTTTTAGCCTGAAAAAATGAAATGATAAAAGATAGTTGTTTCAAGCCTTCCACATAATCGTCTGACGAGTCGTTCTGGTCGTTGTTTTGAAAATTGGCAGATATTAATATATACAAATTGAGTTTTATTTCCGGGTTGAGGTGTTCCACGTGCCCATGGTTATTGATGATTGTGGTTTTCTGGTCTTTGTAAACCCTGTCCTCTTCAATGTTAATTAATGAAACGCCCACTGATTTATCTGGAATAACCACGCCTGCTCCTTCGGTAGCCACACTGGTCAGAAAAACCCTGTCAACGGCGGGTGTACCTGTGCGCAATTTCAGATATTCGTTTAATTCGTTAGTTATAAACGATAAAGAGGTGTGTATCATAATGTTATTATCTGTTGTCCGTCCATTTTACACTACAAACTTCAACTGGTGCAATCAAAACCCCTGCATAATTAAAGACATATATGTCTGTTTTTATTTTGCCAAATTTTTTTTCACTAAATACAATTACGTGAACTTTACGTCCTAAAAAAGGTGTGCTAAAAAAAAGACTATGTTCTAATCTGACTTAATGGTAACGGCATACAAGTTACAACATAAAAAAATGCAAGTCAATAGTTTTTTAAATATAAATACTTTTTTATCTTAATTGATTCATTGATAGAAAATTAAAATAATCATATACTAAATTGGGGCAGTTTTGAAGGCGATAATATAAATACTACATTGATTTTTTTATTGAAAGGAGCAAATTTTCTATTTCCTTTACCAGTTTCGAATTCTGCCCTGAGAAGTGGTTAAACATGATTGAAAAGGCAACTACCTTACCAGAATCCAACTCCAGAAAACCTGCATAACAGCGCACCCTGGTCATTGAGCCGCTTTTTGCTTTAAGCGAATTTTGAGGAAACAATTCTGTATTGAAAGAAGAAAGTGTTCCATAACCGGGAGTGGGCAGCGAGTTGATAAAAACTTCGCGGTTTTCGCTTTTCCCTGCCATGAAAATCAGTATTGAATTGATTTGCGCAGGCGAAACAGCATTGAAATGCGACAAGCCGCTGCCATCTTCCATAAACAAATTATCTGTTTCAATTCCTTTCGAATGCCAGTATCCTTTTATCAATTCTATTCCTTTTTCACGGTTTCCAACTCCGGTTTTTTCAGCCGAAATTTGAAGTATGAGATGCTCTGCAAAAAGATTAACGCTTTCGTGGTTGAGCACTTTAATAATGTCCTCCAGTTTTGGCGACCCATGTGTGTAAATGTCTTGCAACTTATTTTTATCCACGCTTTCAAATTTCACCTTGCCTGAAATAAAAATACCTTCTTTTACCAACTGATCCAGTAACGCTTCTGCAAGTAACTCTTCAGGATGATGAACTGATGCTTTAATTGTGAAAGCTTTTTTGTTTTTTGGAATAGTTCCCCTAATTACCCGGTTTTTATCCGGCGGGCCTCCAAAAACATAAGCCAAATCGCGGTTATTATCCGATGAAACCACTTCATTTACAATTTCAAGCCCTTCAATTTTGGGAGCAACCGAGGTTATTTCAGCCTTCTCCCCCACTTCTTTTGGAGATTTAAAAGTTATTCTGAATAAATTATCGTAACAGGTAAATGCGTTGGCGGCAGCGCCGTAATAATTACCGATGTCGCCCCAAATCCATGTTGGCGGTATTTTCATTCTATTTTGTGAATTCCGGAAGCTTTAATTTTTTGGGTCCAAATCTTTGTAAAATCCCTGCACAATTCAAGTTGTTTAAAATATTCTGATCCCAAGGTTGGATCACCGCCGCCTGAAATAACCAAATCCCCCTTCAATTCGTTGGTTTTGGGCAATTCACCGGTAAAACCAATTTTAGTTTGAAAACGGTAATCCGCTCCCAGCATTTCAAGCGCTGTTGCTGACGTAATTATTTTCATAACTGAAGCAGGGATCATCAGTTTGCCGGCATTCATTTCAAACAGAGCGCCCCCTGTTTGCAAATCAACAATCTGGATCCCAACTGTTGAATTGAAATATTCAGGCTTCTGAAGAATTTTTTGCAATTCAGTTTGAAAATCATTTTGGGCACTGCTGCTCAAAACAGAAATCAGATAATACAAAATCGCAAAAAACCATGTTCTCATTTTTATTAATTTTGAAAAGTTAAACATTGAATTTTAAACTTTAAACCAGGTACTTCTTTCCCTGCCATGTATCGCGTTCTTTCAGCCGTTTTTCAACTTTTGCCACAAATTCAAAGTTTTTCAGCCCCCATTTAGGGGCGAGCACCATTTCCGATGGCGCTTCGCTCACAAAACGTTCGATAATGATTGCAGGATTAAGCAGTTCGAGATAATCGCCCACAAGTTCAGTGTATTCCTCAACCGTAAAAAAGTGAAAAATTTCCGGTTTTGCTATAAACTGTTTTTCCATCACCGTTTTCCGGTGAATTTGCATTTGGTGTAATTTCAGGTTTTTTACTGGCAGTGTCGAAATTACCCTGGCCTGTTCAAGCCAATCAGTGCGGATTTCGCCGGGGAGGCCCAAAATAAGGTGGGCACAGTTGTTAATACCACGCCGTGCAGTTTCTTCGAGCGCCCAAACCGAGTCGGCAAAAGTGTGGCCGCGGTTAACCATTTCCAGCGTTTTGTCCAAATGCGATTCCAGGCCGAATTCAACCATTATATAAACTTTTTTGCTGAGTTCGGCCAGATAGTCAAGCATTTCAATGGTCAGGCAATCGGGCCGGGTCGATATTACCAGCCCAATAATTTTAGGATGCTGAAGAGCTTCTCCATAAAGTCGTTTTAAATCTTCACAAGGTGCATAAGTATTGGTGAAAGCCTGAAAATAGGCCATAAATTTCATTGAACCGTACTTCCGGGCAAAAAAATCAATCCCGTCCTGAATTTGTTTGGAAACCGGATTGTCGAGATTACAATAAGCTGGTTTAAAAGTAACGTTGTTGCAGTAGCTACATCCTCCCCTGCCTTTAGTACCATCGCGGTTAGGACAGGTAAAACCGGCATCGACCGAAACTTTCTGAACCCTTTCAGCAAAAAGATTTCTGAAGTAGGTTGAAAAATCGTTGTAACGCTTATTGTGCCCCCAAACAAATTTTTGTACCTCCATGCGATTTTAATTCAGGGGTCAAAAATAGGTAAAATTCAATCGCTCAGGCAAATCACAAATTTATGTTGAAAATATTTTGAAAACTTTGAGCATTCTGGCTGTTTTGTATGTTTTAATTCCCGATAAGATTTCTAATTTTAGTAACCATAAAAAAATACAATTCATGTTTTCAGCAAAAGACAAAAAACAGATTGAAAACCGTGGCAGTGAGTTTAATACCGTAACCGGCCAGATTGAAAAATTCAAAACCGGTTTCCCTTATTTACAAATTATCGATGCTGCCACTGTGGGCAATGGCATTATTCGTTTAAACGAAAACGACCTTGAAAAAGTGGTGACATTATACGAAGAAAAAGTTAAGCACGGAACCAGGCCTTTGAAGTTTATCCCTGCATCGGGAGCGGCAAGCCGCATGTTTAAAGGCCTTTACGAAGCGCTGGAACTTTTTGGCAAATCAGCTTCTGAAGAAGAAGTTTTGAGTTCAAACAAAGGCGCAAAACAATATATTGACGGTTTTGAAAAGTTTGCTTTTACAGCCAAACTAAAATCAATCATAGAAAACAGCGGAAATGAGTTAACCGTTAAAAACAAAATTGATTTTCTGCTGAGTGAAAAAGGATTGAATTACGGTTCATTGCCAAAAGGGCTTTTAAAATTTCACAAATACAAAGAAGGGGAACGAACACCATTTGAGGAACATTTGGTTGAAGGAGCATTGTACGCGAAAGATAATTCAGGAAAATCGCCGTTACTTTTTACCGTTTCACCAGAGCATCAGGCAGGATTTGAAAAATTACTCGAAGAGGTGAAAGAACGTTATGAAGAAGAGTTGGAGGTTATTTTCGAAGTTGGGTTCAGCCAGCAAAAGCCTTCCACCGACACCATTGCCGTTGATATGAACAACGAACCTTTCAGGGAAAACGACGGAAGTTTGCTTTTCAGGCCAGCCGGCCACGGGGCGCTGATTGAAAACCTGAACGATTTGAATGCCGATATCATTTTCATAAAAAATATCGACAATGTTGTTCCCGACCGTTTGAAAAAAACAACAATAGATTTTAAAAAAGCGCTGGCAGGCGTACTTTTAAAAACCCAGGAAACACTTTTCTTTTACCAGAAAGAACTGAATGAGAAACACCACGTTGCACTCGACAGCGCCTTTTTGGCTGCGGCAGCCGGTTTCCTGGAAAATACTTTAAATACCAAACCAGAAACCAGCCAGTATTATACTGAAAAGGAAGATTTATATCATTATTTAATAGAAAAATACAACCGTCCGCTGCGGGTTTGCGGAATGGTGAAAAACGAAGGAGAACCGGGCGGCGGGCCGTTTTGGGCCAGAAACAGCGACGGGACCGTTTCGTTACAGGTAGTTGAAAGTTCGCAAATCGACCCGAAAAGTGTGCAGCAGCAAACCATGGCAAAACATGCAACACACTTCAACCCGGTTGATTTGGTTTGCGCCGTTAAAAACTACAAAGGCGAAAAATTTAACTTAACCGGTTTTACCGACCCGGCTACCGGTTTTATTTCGAAAAAATCGAAAGATGGCAAAGAATTGAAAGCACAGGAATTGCCGGGACTTTGGAATGGCGCCATGAGCAACTGGAACACCCTTTTTTTGGAGGTTCCGGTTGAAACTTTTAACCCGGTAAAAACAGTAAATGATTTGTTGCGCGAACAGCACCTTGTATAGCTTTGTTATTATGTCGGCATAATTGCTAATTTTGCACATTGAATTTTGGGCCTATGATGGAGGAAAGATATAATTACTGGGAAGATGAAATGATTGAAGCGGTGAACCGTTTTAAAAGTTCCCTCATTTCAGGCAGATCAAAATATTTCGACGTATCTGAATTTGAAGGCATTGTTGAGTTGTTGCTTGAGGAAGGCGATATCCAGGGCTCAGAAATTGCCGCAGAACAGGGAATCAAAATTCATCCGAACGCAGTTCCGCTGCAATTAAAATATGCCCAGATTCTTATCAATAAGGGGCATTATGAAAAATCGCTCAGTTATTTAAGGGCAGCCGAAAAAATTGATGCCGATAATCCTGACGTCCACCTTTTAAAAGGTTCTGCATTACTGGTTATTGGAAACGAAACAGGGGCACTGGTTTCTTTCAGAAATGCCATTAAATTTGCCGGCGCCGACCTTGACGATATTCTGTACCAGATTGGGTCCACTTACGTTCAGGTTGAGAATATCCCAAAAGCTATTCATTATTTCGAAAAAACGGTGAAAGTTAACCCCTTCAACGATTTTGCCCTGTACGACCTGGGTTTTTTCCACGATCAGGAAAACAACTTTGAGAAAAGCATAAAATACTACAATGAATATCTCGATATCGATCCCTTTAACCAATACGTCTGGTTTAACCTCGGAACAGTTTATAACAAAACCGAGGAACACGAAAAGGCAATAGAAGCTTACGAATTTGCTTATGCACTGAACAATGAATTTCATGTGGCCTTGTTTAACATTGGCAATGCTCTGGCCAACGCCGGAAAATACACTGAAGCAATTGACAAATACAATGAATTTCTGAAAGCCGAACCTGCAAACGATGAAGCTTACTGTTACATAGGCGAATGTTATTTAAATATTGAACAATATTCCGAATCGCATAATTATTATATGCGCGCCATTGAAATTAACAACGGCAACGATACTGCCTGGTTTGGTATTGGACTGAATTTATGGATTGAACAAAAATTTGAAGAAAGCATTAAATTCATTAAAAAAGCCATTAAAATAGATAAGGCAAATGCGGAATACTGGCTCACTCTTGCCAAGATTAACAAAGATTTCAACCAAAAAAAGGATGCAGTTTCCGCTTTAAAAAAAGCAGCCCGGCTTGAGCCTGAAAATCCGGAAATATGGTTAACCTGGACCGATTTACATATTAAATTCGGAGAACCCGAAAAAGCAGTCAGGATTTTACAAAAAGGAATCGTAAATAATCCGGATGTGATTTTAAAATACCGAATGGCGGTTCTGTTTTTAGAGATTAAAAGAAAAGAAGAAGCTTTTCAGCAACTGTCGCTTGCATTGATGCAGGATCCGGATCAGGCTGAATTCATTTTTGAATTAAATCCAAAACTGCGCAAAAATCGGAAAATTAATAAAATGATGGCCGAATTTAAATCTCATATTTTTTTATGAACAGAACGACAAAAGACTACTCGCTAATTACTTTAAAAGGAATAGCTATGGGGGCAGCCGATGTAATTCCCGGAGTTTCAGGTGGAACCATAGCATTTATTACCGGCATTTACGAAGAATTAATCAATTCAATAAAATCTTTAAACCTGAGTGCATTAAAGCTTTTGTTTACCGGAAAGTTCGCGGAATTCTGGAAAGCCGTTAACGGTACATTTTTTCTGAGCCTTATGACCGGAATTGCATTAAGCATTTTTTCGCTCGCCAAAGGATTAATTTATTTGCTCGACCACTACCCTATATTGGTTTGGTCTTTCTTTTTCGGCCTGGTAGTTGCCTCGGCTATTTATGTGGCGCAAACCATAAAAAAATGGAATCCGACGATTATTATATCAGGAATTGCAGGAATTGTTATCGCATATTATATTACGGTTATTACACCCGTAGAAGCCAACACTACCTACTGGTTTATTTTTATTTCAGGCGCAATTGCTATTTGCGCCATGATTTTACCCGGCATTTCAGGAAGTTTCATTCTGGTGCTGTTGGGCATGTATAAATTCATACTCGAAGCTGTCGGGAATTTCGAAATTGCAGTTATTATCACATTTCTGGCAGGGGCGGCAATTGGAATTATTTCGTTTTCCCATGTTCTTTCGTGGTTACTTAATAAACATCATAACCTTACTATAGCTTTGCTTTCAGGCTTTATGGTAGGCTCGTTAAACAAAGTCTGGCCGTGGAAAGAAGTAGTTGAAACTTTTACTGACCGGCATGGCGAAATTAAACCGCTCATTGAAGAAAACATTCTGCCTGCAACTTATGAGCAACTTACCGGAAACCAGGCCTTTCTGGGAGGGGCGATAGCGCTTGCCGCTTTTGGGTTTGCCCTTATTTTTGTAATCGAAAACATTGCAAACCGACTTAAAAAATGAAGAAATACGGATTAATCGGATATCCTCTCACCCATTCCTTTTCGAAACGGTATTTTACCGAAAAATTTGAGTCCGAAAATATTGATTCAGCATACGAAAATTTCGAAATTGAAAATATCGGCAAATTACCCGAAATCATCCGAAATAATCCTGAACTGGTTGGCCTGAACGTTACAATTCCATATAAAGAACTGGTAATTTCGTTTCTTGATGAATTAAACGAACCGGCAAGGGAAATTGGAGCTGTTAACACGGTTAAAATAACAAGGAGCGGGAATAGATTTCATTTAAAAGGATTCAATACTGATACTTTTGGATTTGAAACTTCATTAAAACCACTGCTCAAAGATTATCACAAAAAGGCGCTGATTTTAGGAACCGGCGGGGCTTCAAAAGCATTAAAATATGTTTTGGGAAAACTGGGGATCGGATTTATTTCAGCATCTATTGAAGAGTTGATAGAAAATGAAATCCGATATGACGAAATCGACGAAAAAATGATAAGTGAAAGGCTATTAATCATCAATGCCACGCCTCTTGGAACATATCCTGAAATTGATACTTTTCCTGATATTCCTTACCAGTTCGTCACCGATAAGCATTTACTTTTTGATTTGGTCTATAATCCCGAGGTAACGCAGTTTATGGCAAACGGCATTAAAAAAGGGGCAACAGTAAAAAATGGGTACGAAATGTTGCTGAACCAGGCAATTAAATCTTACGAAATCTGGAATACTGAAAAACCGGGGGCTTGATTATAAAAAAAAATCCATAAAATGACCGACTTCAGAAAAGCGTGCGGTTGCGATAAAATACCAGAACCATATTACGGCAGGAAAGAAGGGTTTGAACTGGTATTGGATTTACTGAAGGTTCGTGCAAGGGGCAACTGGAGAATTTTATTTACTCAAAATGATACAGAAAAGTAATCAGCGCTTCGTAAGCCGGTTTTTTCTGTCCTTCAATATCGACTACAATTTTTACCTGGATTTTGGCAATACCACGCAGGTTTTTTATCTCGTGCAGTGAAACGGTTGCCCTTATTTTATCGTTAACCAACACCGGCTGCTGAAAACGTAAATTCTCTATTCCGTAGTTCACAATCATTTTCACATTACGCACATCAACAACATTATACCAAAGGTAAGTGAGCATCGAAACGGTTAGATATCCATGTGCTATTGTGGTTTTAAAAGGCGATTCACTTGCAGCTCTTTCCGGATTGGTATGTATCCACTGAAAATCGAGTGTTGCCTCAGCAAACATATTAATTTGTTCCTGAGTAATGGTAATATAATCAGAAACGCCGATTACCTGCCCATGCAATGCTTCAAATTCCTGATAATTATTGATTATTCTCCTTGCCATGATTTCATTTTTTTGAATTCCGAAAGTAAAACTATTAATCAGTGTATTTTGTAATTCAGCATAAACAATTTGATTTTTCACCCGGAATTTCAGATTAATGCTGAATTTTAAGACCATACGTTCTATTTTTAAATTCGGGAAATAATTAATTGCTATTTTTCACACCTTTGCAGCCGCACATGGGAAACGCAAAAAATATAATAAAAAGCACCACTTTTCTGGCAATACTTACGTGTTGGCTGTGGTCAACAGCCTTTGCCGGGGTAAAAATTGGCCTGCAATACAATGCTCCTTTTCAGTTCGGGGGATTGCGTTTTATACTTGCCGCATTGATGTTGTTTATTTATATCGGCAACCCCGGGAAAATTATTAAGGCATTTTTGGCCGACTGGAAATTTATTCTGCTTCTTTCCGTAGTCCAGTTTTCGGCACAATATGCTTTTTTTTATAAAGGCATGAACCTGGTCCCCGGTTCGCTGGGCGCCATGATTATTGGTTCTTCGCCCATTTTTATTGCTGTTATTGCCCATTTTTCAATAAAAACCGACAGGATGGAACCAGTAAAAATGACCAGTATTTTTATCGGATTAATTGGAATTGCTATCATTACCCTTGGCCGTACAAAGGTTGAAATTAAAAACGAACTGGAACTGCTGGGAATCGGGTTGCTGTTTGCCAATAATATTTTGTCAGGATATTCCAATGTCCTGGTTTCGAAATACCAAACAGGCCGGTCGCCGATGATTTTAAGTTCAACCTCCCTGTTTATTGGTGGTTTAATGCTTTTTGCGGTTGCAATTCCAACCGAAGGAATCAATTGGGGGCCTTTTCCAACGGATTATTATATTTCGCTGTTTTGGCTGGCATTTTTATCGGCTGCTGCTTTTGCCATTTGGTACACTTTACTGCAAAGGCCCGGAGTCAGGGTTTCTGTGCTGAATACCTGGAAATTTCTCATTCCGGTTTCAGGCGCAGCTTTGAGCTGGCTTTTGATAAAAGGCGAAAAACCAGACTGGGTTTCGATTGCAGGAATGGCTGTAATTACATTATCACTGTTAATGCTGAATTATGCGAACCGCAGGCTAAACGTAAAAACAAACACACTTTTATAGTTTTATTGATTTCAATATTTATTCCTCCAACACCAGCAGTTCAATTTTCCTGAAATCGGTGTTGTGGCTTTCGGCCTGTAACGAAATGGTGCCTTTGGTGATAATTTTATCGCCATACAAAGCCAGCAGTTTTTCGTAATATTTGTCGCGCGGATCAAGCTGAGGTTGTTCGTATTTCATTACTTCCTCACCTTCAACAAAATGACGGATAACTTTGCCCCCCTGTACTTCCACTTCAACCGTTACCCACTGGTCGCCATGATAGGTTTTCGATTTTGAATTGGTGCAGTGTTGCTCGATTAATACGCTATCCATTACAACATCAGTTCCCGGAGTGCAAAGGTTCATAGTTGTGCGTTCATCTGTACCGTTGCCTCCAAGTAACTGAACTTCAATTGAAACCGGAAAATCCTGATCAATTTCCATGGTATTGGCGGGCTGTCCGTGCAACATTAAACCATTGTTACGAAAAGCCCAGCCCGGGCCGTTTTTAACCTGTTCGCCCACGAAACGGTATTCAACCCGAAGCCGGTAATGTGAAAATTCGCCCCTGTAAAAGATATGCCCAAACTTGCCGTTCCATTCTTCCCAGTTTTCATACGAAACCCGCAACAAACCATCTTCAACCCTGAAAGTGTTATTGTAATTATCACCCAACTGGTGATCCTTAAATTTGATGTCCCAGTCGTTTAAATCTTTACCGTTAAACAACTGAACCCAATTTTCCTCAGCCGATTTTTCGGCTGCAGCTTCTGTTTTAGGTTTCGGATTACATGCTGAAAGCATAATGACAAAAGCCAGTAAAATAGTTTGAGTTAAAAAATGAAGTTTTTGCATTTTGATTATATTTAAAAATTATGAACTGATTTAGATTAAGGGAAGTAAAAGTAAAGAAAAACTTAAAATTTCCTGTTAAACAATTTATAATATTTTCAGTCTTAGCTAATGACACTGATTTTAAACATAAACCTTAAAACTGAAAAAAATAAACGCCTGCATTTCGGATGAAACGGACTGGTAAACGATAATTACAACTAAAAATTATGAACCCGGCTGATTTGAAAATACTTGTTTCCCGTTTTTATAATAAAATGGTTGTTCTTCTTTACCATGATCCAGGTTCCGTAACCAGTAAAGGGTGTTGGAAGGTATGTCTTCAAACTTAATAAAATGGTAACCGGCCTGTTTTATTTTTGCCGGAACCCAGCCGTTGTTCCAATAATGCAACTGATAATTGTCGCCCGGAACAATTCCGTTATGGGCATTTCGCGGAGCAATTCTGATGCGGTTAATATTTCGGGGAACACCCAAATCCAAACCAACCCACTTTTGCAAACTATAAGTGATCATGTTGCCGTCAAAAGCCGTGGAATCAGGGTTGGAATTGTTTGAAGGCATATATTGAATTACTGACAAATAGGTTATCAGGGCTTGTATGTTGCCCCCATACTGTATGTTTGCTTTTAGGTGAGATGGCAAATCGGTTGTTGTTTGCGTGTTACATTTACTGCATGTACACCGATATGATTGATGTTCTATAAACCTGGCCTTGATTGGGGGGATAACAACTTCTTGTTTCCGTTGGTGCATTTCAAAAACAGTATCGGCATTAAACTCTCCCCCACATTGTTTGCAGTATCCTGGAAAATATTTTTGGGTCTCATCCGGTTTTTCAACCATTTTTAACGAACTCCCTTTATGCCCAACTTGCCCACCACTTGTTCTGCTGGATTTTTCCCGCAAATTGTATTTGTTGCTCCTACCATAATCTTGAGAACCTGGGGTGGAACTGGTGTCACTCTTGCGGCCATTTTTAAGAAATTGAATTTCTATTTGCAAATCCCTTATCATTGATAGTGCCTCTGATAATTGTTGCTTTACCCAGCGTTCTCTTGCTTAAGATTATCGTATTCTCTTCTCGATATGGTTATGGTATCTTCGATGCTCCGAAGGAATAACTTTTATTAATAAGTGATTTTTTTTAATCAAAAAAATATACACAGTTTATTGTTAATTTCGCTCCTGAGTAGGAACACAAACGTTCTATTTCAAAAAAAAGAAAGTTCATCATGAACCTCAAAGAATCAATTTGCGAAATCTTATCCGACAAAATGGCAAAGTGGGTCGGATTGCAAGGCACATACATAATATCAACAATAATCTTTTTTCTGATGTAAATTAAAATGGTTTCGATATTTTAAAGAGAAAAATTAACCGGGTTCTTGCCAACGATGTCAGGAAAAAGAGAAATAATTTGTTCGTGAAGGTGATAAATCCAAAGACAAACAAATTCAGGAAGGGGTATTACAGGTTAAAACCTTCTCGGATGAGTGCATGGAGAATTTGAAAATGATTTAAAATCACATTATTTTAAATTTTCGGACAATGGTCGTCCAAAAAGAAAAACGAACACCGTTAAGATATTCGTTTTCAGTTATTTGCAATTTGTGTTTGTGACCCTGGAGAGACTCGAACCCCCAACCTTCTGATCCGTAGTCAGATGCTCTATCCATTAAGCTACAGGGCCTTATTTGTTTGTTTTAAATATTCTTTTCCACAACCTGATTTAAAATACTTTTCTCTACTTCTTGCAATTTCCCTGGATTCACATCTTTCAGTGAAAATTAACTTCCAGGGTATGAATCCTTTGGTTGATTTTGTTTTTCCAGAATTATGTTCTTTTAGTCTTCTTTCTAAACAATCGGTAAATCCAACATAAATTCTTCCGTCTAATTCACTTTTAATTGCATAAACAGTAAACATTACTTATTCAAGTATTTTTATTTTCTATGATTAAATTTCAAATTAATAAAGAACGATTTCGGATCCGTAGTCAGATGCTCCCTGCCTGCCGGCAGGCAGGTATCCATTAAGCTACAGTGCCTTATTTTTAAAAGCGGTGCAAATATAATACTTTTTGTAAATTATTCATCCAATTCCTGAAATTCATCAAAATCCTCCTCCCTGCTTTGTGTCAACATTTTAAGTATTTCGTTCCGCGACATTACCTTAACGTTGGTAACTATCATATCATCATCCAGAAAATCACCATATTGATTGCATTCGTCAATAACATTTCTGAATACCTTTTTCAAATCTGTTTGTAACGGCAACATTACCAAAACGGTTGAAAACCCTTCCGAAAAATCCATCGATTCAACCTCTCCCGCGTTTTGACCAAGCTGATAAATCAACTCATCTTTTAACAATTTTTGCTGGGGCCCGGTCAAAATTTCGCTTTGTTTTTTGTTGATAAAAACCACGTAATACCTCAGTTTCTTGCCCTTCCCGCCCAAACCGGTCGAAATAAAAACCTGCTGTTCCTCCAATAACGAAGTCTGAATCAACATCCTGCTTTCCTGCATTGCAAGCACGGCCCACTGTTTAATTTCCCCTTCAGCCACAGCAACAAATTTTTCAATGGTGCGAAACGCCTTTACATCATCAACAGCAGCAATTGCCAGCAAAATTTCACGCTTCCGTTCCAAAGCAACTTCAGGTTGAAACAATTCGGCCCTGTTCACAAAACATTCTTCATCTTTGGTTTTTTGGCGGATTTTATTCGCCGTTTCGAAATATTTAACCTGAATATCAATATCAATCTGCTCTTCAAGGATACTGAAGTTCTCGGGCAAACTGTCGAGTACCCTTTGCATTTGCTGATAAAATTGTTTCTCTTCCATTTTCTGTAATAATTCTAACAAAAATAGTTACTTGTTGCAATATGTAAAGAACATTCTGATTTTATTTCATATGAATGGAATTGGATTATATTTGTGTGGCTTATTTTTAATGATTATAAATATTGAAAGGAAGAGGAAAGGGGCGAAGTGAAATTAAGCGAGGTAAAACATAGCGAAACAGTAGTAATAACAAAGGTACTGGGGCATGGGTCGTTTCGGAAAAGAATTTCTGAAATGGGTTTTATTAAAGGCAAAGAAGTAAGGGTAATTAAAAATGCCCCTTTTAATGGCCCTTTTGAATTCAAAATTATCAATTACAATATTTCGCTGCGTAAATCGGAGGCTGATTTAATAGAAGTAATTCCGGTAAGCGATTTTATTAAAGAAGTAAACGAAACTTACCCGGGAGTAATTGATCGTGAAATTGATTTGGTTAATCAGTCGGAAAGGACCAAGATTATTAACATTGCCCTTGTTGGAAACCCAAACAGCGGCAAAACAACTTTATTCAATTACATCTCCGGATCGAAAGAAAAGGTTGGAAATTACAGCGGTGTTACGGTTGATATTAAAAAAGCCACTTTTTCTTCCAATGGATATAAATTTAATTTCTACGATTTACCTGGAACGTACAGTTTAACAGCTTATTCGAAAGAGGAAATTTACGTTCGTGAATTTATTTACGAACAAACCCCTGATATTGTGATTAATGTGCTCGACGCCACAAACCTGGAAAGAAACCTGTTTCTCACCACGCAATTAATAGATATGGATGTGCGCATTGTTGCAGCGCTTAACATGTACGACGAACTTGAAAAGAAGAAGCTGTTTTTCGACAAGGATGAGTTGGCAAAACTATTGGGGCTCCCTTTTGTTCCAACCATCAGCTCGAAAGGCATCGGGCTTGAAAATCTGATAGATAAAGTTATTGAAGTTTTTGAAGGCAAAGATAAAATTTCGAGGCATATTCATATCAATTACGGCAAAGATCTGGAAGAAGCAATTAAAATTGTTCGTCAAAAAATAAAGGAAAACCGTCCAATCACCGATAAAATTTCTTCGCGTTTCCTGGCCATTAAAATGCTTGAAAAAGATGAACAGGTAACCTCTTTGCTTTCGAATTACCCAAATTTTGAGGATATCAGAAAAAGTACCCAAAAAGAAATCCACAAAATAGAAACCCTTGAAAACGAAGAAAGTGAAACAATAATTACCAATGCCAAATACAGTTTTATCTCCGGGGCTTTAAAGGAAACATTCAAAAATCCGCATCAAAGTGAGAAAACACGCTCTGAAAAAATAGATGACATTTTAACCCATCCAATCTGGGGTTTCCCGATTTTTACATCCATTATATTCCTGATGTTTTATATTACTTTTAAACTTGGCGGCTACCCAATGGATTGGATTGATTTGGGCGTGGTTGCTTTTGGCGATTTTGTTGCCCGGCTGATGGCCGACGGCATGTTAAAAGACTTGCTTGTTAGCGGAATTATCACCGGAACCGGAAGTGTGCTGGTATTTTTGCCCAACATCCTGATTTTGTTTTTGTTTATTTCGCTCCTCGAAGGCACGGGTTACATGGCGCGTGCGGCTTTTATCATGGATAAAATCATGCACCGTTTCGGCCTTCACGGACGTTCGTTTATTCCAATGATTATGGGATTTGGCTGTAACGTTCCGGCAATTCTTGCAACACGCTCAATGCGAAACAAAGGCGACCGGATTCTCACCATGTTAATCATCCCGTTTATGTCGTGCAGTGCGCGGCTGCCGGTGTATATACTGATTATTTCAGCATTTTTCGATAAATATCAGCCGCTGTATTTAATGGGAATTTATGCAATTGGTATTTTATTTGCGTTTTTAACCGCTCAAATTCTGAATAAAACTTTCTTCAGAAACAAGGAAACCCCGTTTGTTATGGAGTTGCCTACCTACCGGCTGCCTACAGTCAGGAATGTAATGTATCATATGTGGGATAAAACCAAACACTACCTCAAAAAAATTGGCACCATCATTTTAATCGGGGTAATTATCGTTTGGGCGCTTGAATATTTTCCGCGGGAAACAAAAAATACGGAAAGAATCAGGACTGAAATTTATAATGTTCAGCAAAACAGCACATTATCTCCCGATATAAAGGAAAGCACTGTCGAACAGTTAAACACACAAATGGAGTCTGACAGACTGATAAACTCTTATCTGGGAAGTTTTGGCCGATTAATTGAACCGGTGATGAGCCCCCTTGGTTTCGACTGGAAAATGAGCATTGCCTTGCTGGCAGGCCTGCCGGCAAAAGAAATAGTAATCAGCACGATGGGTGTTTTATATCAAACCGGCGACGACGAAACTACCGTAAACTTACAGCAAAAGTTGAGAAACGAAAAATTTGAAACGGGAAAGAACATAGGACAGCCTGTGTTTACAACATCCACCGCGTTAGCGTTTTTGGTTTTTATACTGATTTATTTCCCTTGCATTGGGGTTGTGGTAGCTATAAAAAACGAATCGGAATCGTGGAAATGGGCTTTATTTGCAGTTTTTTACACAACTTCGCTGGCATGGATTGCGGCATTTTTGGTTTATAATATCGGAAATTTAATGGTTTAAGATGATTCACGAGGTTATTACATTTATGATTATTGGGGCTGCAATTGCATTGGCAATTGCAAAATCTGTTAGAAAATTGAAGAATAAAAAACTTCAGCAAAATAAACCTGATTTTAATAAGGAAACTTTTACAAAAGGACACAATTGTCCTGACTGCTCTGCGGAATGTATGCTGCGCAATGCTTCTAAACTGACAATTGAT
The DNA here is from genome assembly GCA_009773765.1 of Prolixibacteraceae bacterium. Classification (GTDB taxonomy): domain Bacteria; phylum Bacteroidota; class Bacteroidia; order Bacteroidales; family Prolixibacteraceae; genus Draconibacterium. The sequence continues at coordinate 82,114 of WTWZ01000047.1, forward strand.
AAAAACAAGGAATTATGCCGTGAAATTGAAATCAGGCAAAAATCATAATATCTTCAGATTTTGGATAGTTTCTTCCGGATTATTTGATTTGAAAATAAAACTTCCTGCCACCAATACATTGGCGCCACTATCAAAAAGTTTTTTCCCTGTTTCGTAATTAACCCCTCCATCAACCTCTATTAAACAATCAGGATTATTTTTTTCAACCAGAGATTTTAGTTGTCTTACTTTTTTATAAGTATTTTCTATAAACACCTGGCCACCAAACCCAGGATTGACCGACATAAGCAAAACCATATCAAGTTCGGCAATGATATCTTCCAATGCTGCAACCGGAGTGTGCGGATTCAGACAAACACTGGCTTTAACCCCAAAATTTTTAATGTGCTGAATTGTGCGGTGCAAATGAGAGCAAGCCTCGTAATGAACCGTAATTATTGATGCGCCCGCCTTGACAAACGAACCAATCAATGGATCGGGGTTTATTATCATTAAATGCACATCCAGAGGTTTTCGGGCAATTTTGTTGACATGTTCAATCACAGGAATGCCAAAGGAAATGTTGGGAACAAACACCCCATCCATTACATCGAAATGGATAAAACCTGCTTCGCTGCGGTTAATCATTTCAATATCGGTTCCAAGATTGTTAAAATCGGCGGACAAAATAGATGGTGCAATAATTCGGTTCATAAAATTACCCCTTTTATTTCCCGAGATAAGCTTTAAGCAGCCTGTTTCGAAATTGATTTTTTAATTTTTTGATGGCCTTTTCCTTTATCTGCCTGACCCGTTCGCGTGTAAGCCCGAATTCCTCTCCTATTTCTTCGAGGGTATAAGGTTGATAGCCATTTAACCCGAAGTAACACCTGAGAATTTCGGCTTCCCTTTCGCCAAGGGTTGCCAACGAGCGTTCAATTTCTTTGCGCAACGACACATTCATTAACTCCTCTTCCGGATCGGGCGAATCATCGTTTAACATTACGTCGTATAAGTTGCTTGCTTCTTCGTCGCGAAGCGGGGCATCCATTGAAACATGAATATTCGAAAAGTTGAGCGAATCTTCAATGATTTCAGGTTTGCTTTCCATTAAAGCCGCAATTTCATCAATGGTTGGTTCGCGTTGAAACTCCTGTTCGAGTTTGTTAAACGCTTTATTGATTTTACTAATCGAACCAATTTTATTTAACGGAAGCCGCACTATTCTTGCCTGTTCTGCCAACGCCTGCAAAATTGATTGCCGTATCCACCAAACTGCATACGAAATAAATTTAAATCCCCGGGTTTCGTCGAAACGTTCTGCCGCTTTTATTAAACCAAGATTTCCTTCGTTAATTAAATCGGGTAAACTTAGTCCCTGGTTTTGATATTGTTTTGATACCGAAACAACAAACCTGAGGTTTCCTTTGATTAGGGCTTCAAGCGCTTCACGATCGCCATTTTTTATGCGTTTGGCTAATTCAACTTCTTTTTCAGCAGTCAGCAGCTCAACCTTACCAATTTCGTGCAAGTACTTATCGAGCGATAAGGTATCGCGATTCGTAACCTGTTTTGATATTTTAAGCTGTCTCATTTGTTAATTTTTTTAACAATAAACTGATAAACAAAGTGTTAAAGTTATATTTTTTTTCTGTAATTCTAATTTATCCCATTTTATTTATTTAATCCACTTCCCTGCCATTTTAAACCATTCAATTTTTTAAATTACTTCCTGCATTAAACAATTCCTGAAATTGTAATATTCATTATTTAGTTGAATGCTTTTTTTCTCGCCTTTCATAAATGCAGCAAGTTTATCGGGCATGGGTACATTTCCTTTTCCAACAATACTTTCTACTGTTTCTGTAAATTTAGCCGGATGTGCTGTTTCCAGAAATACCCCAATCTGGTTTTCCCTTAAATTCTCAGCAAGCGCTTCATATCCGCAGGCTCCATGAGGGTCGCACAAATAGTTGTTTTCGGTGTAAACCCTTTTCAGGATTTCCCTGATTTTTTCATCCGGGTACCAGCTCCCTGTTATAATTTCCGAAATGGTTTTATGAGAATGATTGTATAAATCGAGAATTCGCGCAAAATTACTTGGCGCCCCTACATCCATTGCATTTGCCAGAGTTTCCACCGACGAACGGGATTGATATTTTCCAGTTTGGAGATATTCAAAAACCATATTATTGGCATTGTTCGACGCAATAAACCTTACAACCGGCAAACCCATTTCGCGTGCAAAAAGTCCGGCTGTTATATTTCCCAGATTTCCGCTCGGAACCGAAAAAACCAGTTCCTTATTTTCCAAAACACCTTGTTCCTTTAAACGTGCATAAGCATTAAAGTAATAGAAGGCCTGTGGTAAGAACCTGGCAACATTAATTGAATTTGCAGAAGTCAGAATCAGTTTATTATTTAGTTCATCATCTAAAAAAGCAGTTTTAACCAAACGCTGGCAATCATCAAAAGTACCTTCAATTTCAAGTGCCGTTATATTTTTTCCCAGTGTTGTAAATTGAGATTCCTGTATTTTGCTCACTTTCCCTTTGGGGTATAATACAAATACATGAATGCCGTCAACGCCCAGAAAACCATTAGCAACCGCGCTGCCTGTGTCTCCCGATGTTGCAACCAGCACGTTTACCTGTTTTTCACGATCGTTCAGAAAATAATTGAGTAACCGTGCCATATAACGGGCCCCCACATCTTTAAATGCAAGCGTAGGCCCATGAAAAAGCTCAAGGGAATAAATGGATTCGGTTACTTTAACCACCGGACAATCAAACTGAAGCGTATCATAAACAATTTCTTTCAGGTGATTTTCATCAATATCATCACCGAAAAAATTTTTTGCCACTTCAAAAGCAATTTCCTGAAAATTAAGATTTTGGATGTATTTAAAAAAAGAAGGTTGAAACTGCACTATGCGTTCAGGCATAAAAAGCCCGCTGTCAGCCGCCAGTCCTTTTACAACTGCTTCTTTAAGTGAAACTTCGGGTGTATTATTGTTTGTGCTGTAATATCTCATTTAATGGTTTAGAATATTAACATATTAGATGTACGCAAAAATAACAAACAACTTTATTCTTCTTTCCGAAACAACAAACTATTACTAAGTTTAATGTTCCCCTTGCAAATTAATGACAAATATCATTAAAATTAGTTCATTTACAACCCGATAAAAACAATTGAATAAACTGATTGCCGTGAATACTCCCAAGAGCCCCTTTTGCAACACTGAATTCGTCGTAAACTTCCACCTGATCAGGTTCTATTCCGGGGTAATAAATCGTAAATGGCACAGGATCGTGGGTGTGGGTTTTTAACGCGCAAGGCGTTGGATGATCGGGCAAAATGGCAATGGCCACTTTTTCGTCCATTTTAGCAGTTTCTTCCAAAATATACTTCACCACCCTGCTATCAAGATATTCAATGGTTTTTGTTTTCAGTTCAACATCGCCTTCGTGCCCGGCCTCATCGCTTGCCTCGATGTGCAGGTACACAAAATCGCTGGTTTCCAGCGCGTCAACGGCAGCTTTTGCTTTCCCTTCGTAATTGGTGTCGTAAAGTCCGGTGGCACCTTCAACATGAATAACCTCCATACCGGCATAAACGCCAATTCCATGAATTAAATCGACTGCTGAAATAACCGCCGATTTTTCAATTCCGTACATTTCCTTTAGGGTTGGCATAGCTGGTTTATAACCCGGGGACCACGGCCAGATGCTGTTTGCCGAATCTTTTCCCTTTGATTTCCGGGCAATATTTACCGGATGGTTTTCGAGCAGTTGCTGCGATTCAAAAATTAACCGGTTTAATAATTCTGCTGTTTCAACAGCTTCAGGGGTTTTGGCCTGAATTAAAACATCTTCAAATGGAGTTCCCTGAACATCGTGCGGCGGTGTGCATTTCAAATTTTTTATGCCGTTTTTTACAACCAGTAAATGGCGATATGAAACTCCAGGATAAAAACGAAAAGTTTCATTTCCCAGCTTTTCATTTAAGAAATGAACCAGTTCATTAGCTTCCGCACTGGAGATATGGCCTGCCGAATGGTTTTTTATTTTTTTGTCTTCGATTGTAAGCAGATTGCACCGTAACGCCAAATCGCCAGGCTGCAAAGTTACACCCATGCTTGCAGCTTCAAGCACTCCCCTGCCCTCGAAAACTTTCTCAACATCGTAACCCAAAACGGCCATATTGGCAATTTCGCTGCCGGGGTGCATGTTTTTTGGAACTGTGGAATACAAACCCGATTTTCCATGTTTCGCCAGCCAGTCGATGTGTGGCTTGTGCGCCATTTGCAAAGGGGTTTTCCAGTCATAATTTTCAAGTGGCTCGTCCGACATTCCGTCGCCTAATATAATGATGTATTTCATTTGACTTACTGTTTTAAATATTTGATACCCTTATTAAATCGGCAAAAACACCTGCTGCTGTCACTGAAGCGCCTGCGCCGTAACCTTTAATCAGCATGGGGAATTGGTTATACCTTTCTGTTGTGTACATTACCAGGTTGTTGCTTCCTTCCAAATCGTAAAACGGGTGTTTGGCATCCACTTCCTGCAAGCCTACTTCAGCTATTCCGTTTTCGAACCGCGCAACAAACCGCCATTTTTTGTTTTCTGCAGCCACTTTTTTGCGTTTTTGTTCAAACTCATTATCCAGCTTCGAAATGTTTTTCCAAAAATCATCGGCTGAACCTGTGAAAAATGAATCTGGTATAAAACGATGAATAACAATTTCATCCATTTCGATGCGATAACCCGATTCGCGTGCCAGAATAAGAATTTTCCGTGCAACATCAACCCCGCTTAAATCAATTCGCGGGTCAGGTTCTGAATAACCCAGTTCTTTCGCCATTTTTATCGTCCTGCCCAAAGGTATGTCAGCGGAAATGGTATTGAAAATAAAATTCAAAGTTCCGGAAAGAACAGCTTCAATTTTCAGTATTTTATCACCCGAGTTAACAAGGTCGTTTAGAGTGTTGATAATTGGCAAACCCGCTCCAACATTGGTTTCGAACAAAAATTTAACCCCTTTCTGTTTGGCAGTTTTTTTAATTTCGGCATAATTTTCATATTCAGAAGAAGCAGCTGCTTTGTTGGCAGTTACTATTGAAATATTTGACTGGAGCAATTCTTTGTATATTGAAGCCACCACATCTGAAGCCGTACAATCAACAAAAACTGAATTGTAGATATTCATCGCTTTAATTTCGTTGGCAAATCCCTGCAATGATGATACTTTTTCTGAATTATCCAA
>WTWZ01000048.1 GCA_009773765.1 Prolixibacteraceae bacterium
AACTTTGGGAGCGAAAAGTTTTCCGCTCGATGAAAATGGAAACCCGATAAAAGGAATTCCCCGTCACCCAATTGTGGAAGACGATGTTGTTATTTATGCGGGAGCCACAATACTGGGCAGGGTAACTATTGGGAAAGGCTCAGTTATTGGCGGAAATGTTTGGGTTACAAACGATTTACCACCTTACTCGAGGGTTTTACAATCAAAGGCAAAGGAAACCACATTTACACACGGGGCAGGCATCTAACACCACTTAATAAATCAGAGATTTTGAAAAATTTTCGTTTAGCGGCTAAAACGTCGTCTGGTCTTGAACAAATATTGGCCAAGGAGATAAAGGCAATTGGAGGTAAAAACATTACGCTGGGCAATCGTGCTGTTTTTTACGAAGGTGACCTTGAAGTTATATACAAATCGAACTATTTGTTAAGAACCGCATTGCGGGTATTAAAAGAAATTGAGTTTTTTCGTTTTAAAAATGTTGACCAATTCTATTTGAAATGCAAAGAAATTGATTGGTTTCAATATCTCACTGTTGATCAAAGTTTTGTAATTCACAGTACGGTTGGGAATTCAAAAGATTTTTCAAATTCAATGTTTGCCTCACTTAAAGCAAAAGATGCCATTGCCGATTATTTCAGGGAAAAGTTTGGCAAGCGTCCAAATGTAGATACTGAAAACCCGGAAATTGTTATCGACTTGCACGTTCATGGCGATTCGTGCACTGTTTCGCTTGACAGTTCCGGCGAATCGCTTCACAAAAGAGGGTACAGGATAAAACAGGGAGAAGCCCCGCTAAATGAAGTGCTTGCTGCGGGCATGATTCTTTTAACAAGGTGGAAAGGCGAATGTGATTTTTTAGATCCTATGTGCGGCTCCGGCACATTGCCCATAGAAGCTGCAATGATTGCCCATAATATTCCGGCAGGTAAATTCCGAAAAAATTATGCTTTTGAAAACTGGCGCGATTTTGACCAGTTACTTCTGGACCGTGTAAAACAATCAACCGAAAAAAAAGAATTTAAATATAACATTTATGCCTCCGACATTTCGGGAAGTAATCTGTTAAATGCCCAAACCAATGCCAGAAGAGCTCTGGTTTTCAACAAAATAAAATTTCAGGTATCCGATTTTAGAAACCTGAAAATTCCGTTAAACAACGGGATGATCATTATTAACCCTCCTTATGGCGAAAGATTGAAGGAAGGAGACTTAGACGAATTATATGGAATGATTGGCGAAAGATTGAAACATCAGTTTACAGGCAATAATGCCTGGATTTTATCCTCATCCATGGAAAGCCTCAAATTTATTGGATTAAAACCTGAGGTCAGAATCGATTTATTTAATGGCCCTTTAAAATGTAAGTACAACAATTACAGGCTTTTTGATGGAAAACGAAAAGAGCTGATAAAATAAAAGGGATTAAAACATAGTATGCTTTAACCCCTCTGGAAACTTAATTATCTTAATCTTAACTGGGACTTATTTATAATGTTTTTTTAAATCGAATAAAATAACAACTGCATTCCTGCCAATTCAACTGATTTTTATATTAAGCAGCATTTTTTTTGCTTAACCTAACCTGCAATATAAAATATCCGGTTTCTTCATGCCCGTTAAAGAACATGATTTTTTACTCAACTTTATCAGGAATCCTATTGTTCTTCGGTATCATAAACTTCGCGGGGCCTTGATTTTGGCCGAATTGGTTCGGTACCGCCACGAATAACCAGCATTTCGCTTGCAGTTAATAACTCAAAACCATTCACTTTCGATTCCCTTGATTTGAAACTTCCCGCTAAATTTTTCATGATAAATAAAATAAATTGTAAAACTTATAAAACACACATTCTGTACATATATTCCCATATCGTAAAAAAGGTAACCCCCGATTAGAAAAAAAATGAAATTCTTTTTAAATTGCCTTTCTAAAAACAGTTCTGAATGGGCATTCAACTTAAGTTTAAATATCTCATTGTTATTATTTTATATCCTTTATTTTGCCAAAGTCAAAATGAAAATTTTATTAATGACAGCATTCAGGCAAGAGAACTAAACAGAAAAGCTACTTTTTTGGGCGAAAAGGAATTACATTCCCAGGCTTTAGAGATTTTTTTTGAATCGCTTAACCTAAGAAAAAAAATATATGGCAACGAAAATTATAATCTGGCGGCGGCTTATATGGGAATTGGCGTAAGTTATCGAAGTTTAGGTCAATTAAACCTTGCTTTACAATATTACAAACTGGCAGAAACGAATTATGCACTTGCCCAAAATTATCCTTTTGCACAAATAGTAAATTTATTTATAAACATTGGGACGGTTTACCGTAGTAAACTGGATTATAACCAGGCATTGCGATATTTTGAACAGGCTTTGGCTATTTCACAAAACGAATTAAATTCTCCTTCTGAGGTAATTGCCGGTATTAATTACAATATAGCTGAAATTTACTATCTATTAAAAAATGATGACAAAGCCCTTGAAATAATAAAAAGGAACCTTGAGTTTGCCTACGCCGAAGATCAGGTTTTATTTTACGAACTGCTGGCTTTTATCTATCAAATTAAAGGTGAAATAAGCAAATCAAAAATAAATTATCAAAAAGCCATAGACTTAACAGTGGCCATTAACGGGAAGGTTCATATCAATGTAGGTATTTCTTATTTGAATTATTCTGTTTTTCTTATCACAAACAATCAATTTACCGAGGCAGCCGAAACTTTAAAAAAAGCATTCAATATCATTCAGCTTACCAAACCGGTAAACGCAATGGTTTTATCTGACTATTACAGAATTGAAGGATACCTAACAACCAATAAACCCATCGCTGCAAGGGACATTGAATTGTTTAAAAAGGAAAAGAAACAAAATCTGTTCCATGCAAATGAATGGTTTCGAAAAGGACTGGCTGCACTAAAATTTCCCGAAAACTACTCCGTTGAATCTGTTACAGAAACAAAGGGGTTATTGTCGTTGATGGATTGCATTAACCTGTTAAAGCTGATTGCCGACAATTATAATGAAATTGCAAAACTGGAGCAAACAAATGAAAATCTGGTTTTCACTGAATCAATATCACAGGCAATTCAAACATACCAGGTTGTCAGTTCATTGATTCAGCGGGCACGAAAAGAAATTTCGGATGATGAAAGCAAAATCCAGTTAACAACTCTTGAGTATTCCACTTTTTATCAGATTATTCAAATATCGTACACTGCATATACCATTACAAAAGATTTTAAATATATTGAACTGGCATTTCAAAATGCTGAGCGGGCCAAAAGCAGCTCAGTTTTTGATAAGATATCAGACCAGCTTGCACTTGACAACAGCCTTGTTCCGGATAGTTTACTTCAGTTGGAAAAGAAATTAAACAACACCATCGCAATTTTATCAGAAAAACTTTTTGAAGAAAACAGTAGATCATTACCTGACAGTATTTTAATAAAAGAATATAATAATGAGATTTTTGAAGCATCAAGGAAGCGGGAAGACTTAAACCGGTACCTGGAAAATGAATTCAGCGATTTTTACGATTTAAAATATTCAAATTCAATGCTATCAGCACAAGAGGTCCAGCAAAAACTAAAAAACGATGAAATAGTCATCGAATATGTTTTAAATGAAACCGACACATTAACTGAGCTTTATTCATTCGTTATCGGTAATAAAAACATAGAGTTCAGTAAGCAAATTCTGAACTCTGCTTTTCATCATTCTATTGAAACCATGTTTAATTTTATGTCGGATACTGAATATATGTTTACGAAAAATGAAGATTCAAAGCAATTTTGTGTTGCAGCAAATCATCTTTATAAAAGCTTAATACTTCCATTCAGAAATCAGGTTAATCATAAAAAAATAACGATTATTCCTGATGGAAAACTCAGCTACATTCCGTTTGACGCCCTTCTTGTAAATTTACCTGATACAGCGGTTACGATTGAATTCAACCGGTTAAATTATTTAATCAGAGACTATTGCATTAACTATTCAAATTCTGCGAATTTGCTTTTTAAACAAAAATCACCAGGCAAAAAAACTTCAATAAGAGCAATTGCATTTGCCCCTGAATATAAAGAGGGCGAAACCATTGAAGTTGCGGGCCGGTACCTTTCCCTTATCCCATTACCGGGCGTGCAAAGAGAGGTTGAAGAGATTGCCAAGGTTATTAAAACCAAAATATTCAAAGGCGACGATGCCACCGAGTACAATTTCAGAAACAACGCTGAGAAATATGACATTTTACATTTGGCGATGCATGCATTTATCAACGATTCCTTACCTGCTCTTTCAAGTTTGGCATTCACCCAAACAAAATCAGAAGATCCTACAAAAAATGGTTTGCTTAACACTATGGACATTTATAATTTTAAGTTGAATGCTGAACTAACCGTACTAAGTGCCTGCAACACAGGAAGCGGCCAATTGAGAAAGGGGGAAGGGATAATGAGCCTGGCAAGGGGATTTTTTTACGCCGGTTGTCCTTCAATTATAATGTCGCTGTGGGAAGTGGAAGATGAGAGTGGCACTCAAATTATGACTTCATTTTATAAAAACTTAAAACATGGGAAAGACAAGGACGAATCATTGCGTTTGGCAAAACTTGAATACCTTGAGTCGGTAAATTCGCGCAGGGCACATCCTCATTACTGGTTAGGATTTGTAAGTATAGGCGATAATTCGGCTTTATATTTGAGTTACGATTTCTATTTTTTCATTTTATTAATACTTGCACTAACAGGAATCGGCATCGACCAGGCAATCAGAATTAAAAAAGCCCGCAAGAAACGGGCTTTATAGAATGAGCGTATGTTTTGTCTTACTTTATTTCATCGAATATTTTACCCGCCGGATTACTGCTTTTGCATCATTTTCAAAATGTCCCTTTCTTTCAATAACCGCGTATAATTCAGTTTTTGCCCTTTCCTTATTTCCGGTTTTCAGATAACAAAGGCTCCTGTACCATTCTGATTCTTCGACAAATAAATTATCGCCGTGATTTATAACCCTGGTATATCCTGCAATTGCATCATCCAATTTTTCTAACCTTTGAAAACTGGCAGCTTTGTAAAAATCGAATACAGGATATTCTATATTCGATTCAGGCATCTGTTCCAAAATATCTATAACCTGGGCGTAATCACCATTCAAATATGAGATATTTGCACGCTGAAGCAAAGTTATTTCATCAGACAGGGACCTTTCAGGAGACCATGCCGGCGCATCAAAATATTTGTCATAAATTTTATCAACTGATACAAAACTGTTTCTCAAAACGCCTGCTATTCCCAATAAAACAACCAGAATAGCCACACTACTCCTCCATGTTCTTATTTGACTTATTTTCGGTTCAGGAACCAGCATTTTCACTTTTTTGACTTCTGCCGATTCCCTTGCAGCTTTCAGTTCGTTTCGCAGATTAAAAATTTCGGATTCCCCTATCGATTCATTAACCTGTTTACGCAATTCAACCTCTGCCATTAAATCGGAATTATCTTTCAATTCCAGCAGAAATTTATTCAGCAATTCACCCTCAAGAACACCATCTATATAATCTTCTATGCTCTTTTCACTAACATTCCACGAAGTTTCGGTTTGAAGAATATTAGTAATCTGGCCTCTCAGATTCATTATATCGTTTTCATTTATTGCCGAATCAATATCCTGATGAAGTTTAACTTCACTTCGTAATGACCGGTTTTGGGACATATCATTTTCAAATTCAATTAAATCAGCCCCGGTTAATTCACCATTAATATATTCATCAATTTCTTCTACGGTAAACTGAGGTTCAACCGATTTTGCAACTTGCTGCAGTGTTTGCCTGAACTGCAAAATATCCTTTTCCAGAATTGCCTGTGCCAAGCCTTCAAATTCCTCCAAATCAAGGTCAGCCAAATCATTTTCAACATTATGAACCTGATTTTTCAGGGATTCTTTTTGACTTTTGTAAAACTGGTGGATATTTTCGTTAGAGGTTGCCACATGGTGATAAGCATGTACTTTGGGCAACGAGTCATAAAAATTAATCAACTCCTCTGAGGAAAGTATCTCTGTAATTTCCTGAATTTCAGAAAACTCATTTATAAGGTCAAATGAGTCGTTACCAGAAACTGTTGCTGTGTACTTTTGCTGGGCCACTTTTTGCAATTTGCTTCTGAGGGTTAGTACTTCTTTTTCTTTGATTGCACCTTGAATTTCCATCCAAAGTTCCATTTCACTTCTGAGCAAGGGGTTAATCTTTAACTCAGATTCAAACCCGAGCTTTAAAGTTTCTTCTAATTGCCCCTGGCAATAATCTTCGATTTGTTCGAAAAAATCTGTTTTAGGTATCATCTTCAAGTATTTTATTAAATTCTGCGTCCTGTTTTATTCTGCTGATTAGTAATTCTTTGCACTTAAATTTACGTTTCTTTGCATACTTTTCGCTTTTGTAGCCCAATAGGTTTGCTATTTCCTTTAACGAAACTTTTTCAAAAAACAACTGCAAAAGTTTCTGGCAATCAGTACTTAGCATACCAAAATGCTTTTGATACAATCCGTACCTTTCGTTTTTCTCAACCAGTTCGTTCAAATTATCATCGTACAAATCTTCCTGGTAAGGCAGCGAATCATTCAACTTTTCTTTTTCAATTCGTCTTTTTTCCAACTGCTTCAACCATAAAAACCGACAAACCGAAAATAAATAGCCCTTAAAAGAACTCTTTTCAAAAATTAAATCGTTTTCCTTAATTTTCCTGTAAATTATGATAATCGCTTCCTGAAAGATGTCACTTGCATCATCTTCGCTGCCCTGGTTCTTCCTGATAAAATAATTTATATTGTAGTAGTACTGTTTGTATATATACTGCAAAATTAAATTATCATGTCTAAGTATTCCTTTCAGAATTTGCTCATCACTGTATCCTATCATCTTCTGTTATATTATTCGGTTATTACTAAAAAGGTAACCCCAGGTTTATAATTATTCTTAAAAATTGTTTTTTCAATTTAGTTTTAAATTCAGAAATGCTGCTTGTAATTAATCAATTAGCCGTAAATATAAAAAGTAAATTGTTTTTAAGGAAATAAAACGGATATAATCTGGCGGTGAGAATCACGAAAAGACAAAAAAATCAAAAAGGACGGGTTCAACAACCCATCCTTTTCTCATTAAACTAACTAACCTAACTAAACCTAAACTTATGAAAATAAACGTACCACAAATGTAACAGCAGTTTTGATTTTGTCCAAAAACAGGTTGTTAAATCATGTTAAAGATAAATTAGAATTAACAAAAATTTTACTGTGCCACAAAAGTATAATGTATAGTCCCTCTTTGTGCAGCAGGAGCTGATGGATCAGCATTAAACAATGTCTTTAAAGCCGCTGCCCGTGCATAAAACATTATTTGTTCATCCTGAATCGACCGGTCCGTTCGCGGCGCGGCCTGTGTCACTCTACCGTTTCGGTCAACAACAATATCAACAATAATTTTTCCACCTCCTTTGGCTAAATATACTGGAATAGGCAAACTCACATGGTACCTGTTTTCGAGATAATAAACAATATTACTTTCTCCTGCATAAATTGTATTTTTAATCGAATCGGGGTTCATTCCTTCAGTGGTTTCCACGGGCATTTTAATATTGCCGATATTCAGTTTTTCTTTTGAAAGCTGATTGTTTACATTCGAAACCAGTTGTTTTGCCTCATTAATTTCCTTCAAATACTGATCGTCAAAAAATTTATCAGGAGTATTCGTATTGCTTCTGTCAGACAGCCTGTTAGAAGCAGCGTTTGTTAAATTATTAACTGTTTTATCCGCAGGTGGCGATAATTCTTCAGGACTATCTTCAACCGGAACTTTAACCTCCTCTTCTTCGGGCAAAATGTCAGGAAATTCTATCACTAAAGGCTCTTCCCTAATATTTCCCTTCATATCGACCTCGGCCAGTAAAAATGAACCAACCAAAAGAACATGAAATACCAGTGTTCCGATAACACCATAAACATTACGCTGATATATTTTTAACAAATTAATCACAGAACAAAAATATAAAATTACCTCTGATATAAATTCTGAAAGTTTTTATTCTAATTAACTGTTAAATGTTTCACCTGCATTAGAAAAGGACTTTAACGTAATTTAACAAGCACTTTTGGAATTGACTTGTTCGAAAATAGCTAAATTTCAAAATGTTTGTTACTAAATACTTTTTCTAACAAATTGACTCGCTTGTTTTGGGAAATTAAATGAACAGAATTGTATCTTTTTTTATCATAATTGAAGTTTTATTGATGGTTAAACCCAATTTGCCATTAGCTCAAACTATGCAAACTGACACAGTTTATCAAGCCATTGAAAAAATTAATTCGCATAAACAGGAGCAATTCTACGACAGTTTAAAATTTAAAGCCAATCAACGCAAATTTACCCGGCTGATATACGATTTTTTAGTTTCGCCCCCGAGGCCTTATGTTGACAAAGAAGCACTTGCAATCAATTATTACAGTCAACTGGAAGGGAAAATTATATCAGAAATAAAAATAAAATCACTTGACGTTTTTGGCCCGACTTTCCAGGATACTTCAAAAACTGCGACAAGTAAATTTGAAAAGGCTGCCAACAAAATACATACAAATTCGAACCTGAATACCATAAAAAAACTTCTGTTATTTAAAGTAGGCGATGAGGTTGACCCTGAAGTTATTTATGAAAATGAACGTTTAATCCGTTCATTACCATACATTAAGGAAATCAACATTATTCTTGAACAGGATTCGTTATATTCAGGGTTTGTAAAAGTACACATTATTATCAAGGACCGCTTTTCTTTTGGGGCAACCGGTAATGTAAACGGTACACAGTCGGCGGCATTCGAAATTTACAATAACAACATTTTTGGTGTTGGACATGAAATTGCATTCGTTTTTGCAGGCCATGTTAACAAGCAGCCTTATCTGGGCACTGAAACATATTATAAGATTAAAAACATAGATGGTAAATTCGTCGATATTACATTTGCATACCTGAATACCTATAAAAGCGAGGGATTTAAGTTTAATTTAAACAAGCCTTTTATTACACCATCAATTAAATGGGGTTACGGTGTTACAGGTATGCGGATGTTTCGCTCCAATTATATATTTCAAAATGATGTTCTGTATTCGGAATTACCCATGGATTTGGCATATTATGGCGCCTGGGGCGGACGCAGTTTTCAGGTAAAGCAAAATCAGACGGAAAATGCACAAATTGTTTTTTCTGCTGCATTTAATACCCAAAAATTTTACAGACGGCCGGATTTTGAACAGGGGGTAGTCAACTATTTTGCCAACCGTACTTTTTTACTTTCAGGCTTAACATTTACCCAACGAAGATTTGTGCAGGATGAATTGGTTTACAGTTACGGAATTACTGAAGATATTCCGGAAGGATTTAAGAATGAGATAGTTTATGGCTATGATATCAACGAATTCGGAAACAGGCATTACGCGCATTTGTTTTTGTCGAATGGAAATTTACTGATTAATAAAAAAGGATATTTCTACATGGCGGGCAATATTGGTACTTATTACAGCAAAAGGGGTTTTGAACAGGGACAAATTGACACGCGGTTGTATTTTATTTCGAAACAAATACGCGCGGGTCAAAAAACATTCAGGCTATTTGCCAAAACCGACTACACTATTGGAATGCACAGGCTCGAAGTTGAAAACCTGAACCTGAGTAAAAATGAGCATATCAGAGGATTTACAAGCAGGGAGGCCATTGGGAAACAGCGGCTTTCCTTAAATTTGGAATATGTCCTGTTTCTGCGTCGTGAATTTTATAAATTTAATATGGCACTTTTTGGATTTGCCGATGTTGGTGTAATTGGTTCAAATAAAGAGTTTATTCTGACCCAGAATTATTACAGCGGCATCGGTATGGGAATCAGGCTTCACAATGAAAACCTGGTTTTCAAAACCATTCAGTTAAGACTTGCTTTTTACCCTTTTCCGCCGGGCGACATGAGTTTTGTGGGCTTTGTTTTGGAAGAGCAATCGAAGAAACAGTTTTACAGTTTCGAACCAACGCAGCCATCG
This sequence comes from Prolixibacteraceae bacterium, assembly GCA_009773765.1. Classification (GTDB taxonomy): domain Bacteria; phylum Bacteroidota; class Bacteroidia; order Bacteroidales; family Prolixibacteraceae; genus Draconibacterium. The sequence goes on from WTWZ01000048.1 coordinate 10,081, forward strand.
CCACTCCGGTTTGAATAATTCAATCAGATAAACAGTTCATTCAGGGCGCCAAAGTAATCCTCATCCCAACCATCCGAAATGTTTGCATACGCTTCATCCGGAATATTGGTATGAATCAATTCGAGGCTTGTTCCCTTTTTGTGAGGATGTAATTTCATGGTTACAATTGAGTCTGAGTTTACTTCATCAAAAAACCATTGCTGAACAATTTTTTTGTTCTCCTCAAATTCAAGATTGATACCCGTAATGCTGCCATCCCACAACGAAAACGGGGAACCTGGAACGGGTTCCATTTCTGCTGTTTCGCCCGTCCAAATTTCGAGCATACTTTTATTGGTCAGCGCATTATAAACATCCTTTGGATCAGCATTCAAAATATAATAACGTTTTATACTTTTCATTTTTACAGGTTTTTTTTCAAATGTAAATTAAATCCCAAAGTTTTTCGCCATTGATTTATAAATCATGTGAAAAAACCGTGCAGATAAATTCCAAAATATCTTTTTATTTTTACCTGCTTTAAATCAAAAGGATGAGGAAATTAATCAATTATTCGCGGCTTGTTAAGTTTGAGCATACCATTTTTGCTTTGCCTTTTGCCCTTACCGGTTTTTTCTTTGCCACGCAACAGGAAACGGCAAACCTGAGCATTAAGTTATTAATACTGGTTCTTTTATGTATGATTTTTGCCCGAAATGCTGCTATGGGGTTTAACCGTTTCCTCGATCGTGAATATGATAAATTAAACCCTCGAACCGCTTTTCGGGAAATTCCCGCCGGGATTCTGGAGCCAAAATCGGTATTGTTTTTTGTTATACTGAATGCCTTGTTTTTTGTTATTACAACCTGGTTTATAAATTCACTTTGTTTTTATTTGTCGCCGGTTGCATTGTTTGTGATATTGTTTTACAGTTATACCAAACGGTTTACCCCGCTTTGTCATTTTGTGCTTAGTTTAGGCCTGGCAATAGCGCCAATGGGAGCTTACCTTGCTGTTGCGGGTAAATTCGACTGGCTTCCGCTTATGCTTAGCCTGGTTGTTTTTTTCTGGGTTAGCGGTTTCGATATCATTTATGCTTTGCAGGACGAAGAGATTGACAAGAACTTAAACCTGAAATCCATCCCTTCGATGTCAGGAAAAAAACAAGCCCTGGATATGGCTAAAATATTACATATCACTTCTGCCATTTTTGTTGTGGCTGTGGCTGTTTTAACACCTGCCGGCGGGTTGCACATAGCCGGGGCAATTACTTTTACCGGATTGCTTGCGTACCAGCACACTCTTGTTAAACCCAATAATTTAAGAAAGGTTAACCTGGCCTTTTTTACCACCAATGGTATTGCAAGCGTTATCTATGGCCTTTTCGTTATTGTTGATTTGTTTATTTAACGTATGCGCTTTGTATGCTGCACTTTGTGGTTTATCTTGTAAGTAAAACCTATCGAGAAAAATTGTTTTAGCTGCAATTTGGCCTTTTCACCTATTTTAACATCGTTTTCGTTGTAAACCGGGAACATCACATCGTCATCGTATATCATGTGTATGAGCAACCTCATGTTTACATATTCATTCAGCTTCATCACAAATGTATTTTCCCAGTTAATATCTAACTTTTGAAAAGGTTCTTTATAATTAAAGAACATTTTATATTTGGTTTCATATGTAATGTCTTTGGTAATTAATCTTCGCAGAAACAGGTCGGCATTTAAACCCGGTTCCCAAAAACTTTTCTTATCCGCATCAATTCCAAACTTGGTTTGATCAACCAAAACCGTATCACGTACATAAACATTTTTTACTGTAAACGGAGAAAGTAACATAGAAAAATCTTTTGTGGGTTTATATTCCATACCCACTTTAAAATATATTCGCGAAGGCGCCAGAAAAGCTGAAATTGGTTTGGCGTACTCAGCCCTGGGATATCTGTAACCCCTGAAAAACTGGGTTTCAAAGTTAAACTCACCGCTGTAATACCATTTTTTATAAGCGCTCACCCCAAATCTTGATGTGAATTCAAATTTATCGTCATTTTTTTGAAGTTGCTCCTCCTTTCCCCCCGGACGAATCCATCCGTTTCTGAATTCACCACTGTTTTCCCATTTTAAGTGTCCGTCAGCTCTCCTGTAATTTGCAAAACCTTTCAGGACAATTAATGAAGAAATTGCACTTAGCCCCCCCTTTTTCCAATTTTGCAGATAGGTTTGCGAAAATCCCGCATTACCTTCGCCGCCAATTACCCAGGGAGTTTCAACTTCGTAACTTTTTCCAACCGAAGTTATTGATGAAATATTTTTTCCCAGCGACCTGAAATCAAAATCTTTTGTTTCTTTGGGCTTGTAGCGCGAAATGGTCACCCCGTCATCAATAAGCATAAACATACCTCGTTTGCCCACGCTTCGCACAAGCACACTCAGCGAATCGTTCTGCACATTTTTAAGCCAGAACCTTGAAAACCGTTCAGCTCCGCTTTTTAAACCTATTTCCGATGAACCTCCTGAAAGGTTAAACATTGTAATCCTCGTGGAATCAATAAAATCAGCATATTGTGCGAGAGTTTCCAGCACAAGCGAAATTGAGTCGTTAACCGAATTTACCACAGCTTCATTGTATTCCCTTAAAATATTGTAGTTATTTACCTTAACCGAATCGGTAAACCGCTTAACCTGGTAGTTCAGCTCTTCCTGATATGCCCTTTTACCATACACATTATTTAACGAATCGACATAAACAGCCGTAATTGAATCGTTGTAATTTATTCTCTTTTGTTCAACATAAACTGTCCTGATACTGTCTAACCTTACCAGTTTCTGAAACAGTCCGGGAGAATTTAAAACCGAATCGGGGATAACTTCAGGTATCTGTAAATCAGTAGGCATTATATAAACCGACTGGGTAAAAAGCTGCATTCCTTTTCCTGCGGGAATCAGATTGAGCCTTTCTTCCAAATTCGTTAATAAAGCTGAAGGAACCCTCGCCTGCCTGTTTTTGAATTCCATTTCCAGTTCTTTACTGATATTTGTAATTCGCTGCTGAACCTGCGGATAAGGGTAAAAACCCGGTACTGTCAGGCTGTCTTCAACATTCTCAGGCAATCTGAAAACATAAATCTGATCCTGCGAAAATGATTTAAAAATATTGTTAATTACCGAATCAATCGGTTCATCTTCAATAAAATTGATTAATCCTTTTACATCCTTTGCTACTGATGGTTTTGTAATATACCATTGGTTGTCTTCGTAAAAATAGCGTTTCAGAATTTGCACCCCCATTTCCAAAATCTGCTTATCATCTTCATTTTCTGAAGATTGACCAATGACCTGAAAAGAGAACAGGGTAATTGCCGATAAAATCAGAAGCAGTGGTTTTACTTTGTAAAAATTCATTTTGTCAATTGTTTTTAGCTTTCTGTTCAAAAAACGCAAAAATAGTATTTATGTTATTTTCAGCAGGAATATTTTAATTACCCTGTTCGAATTAATTTTTACAAAACATTTATTCATTTGCCCCATCCTGAATATGGATTTCCTGAAAGCCATGAATTATAATACCTTGAATCACTGCTTACTTCCTCCCCTATCCAATCAGGCAAATCAAAATTCTGATTTTCATGGGCAAGTTCAACTTCGGCCATAATCAAACCTTCGTTTTCACCTTTAAAAACATCAATTTCCCAAACCAGTTCCCCTATTTTTTCTTTAAACCTGATTTTTTCAACCGGAAAACCGAGACATATTTTTAGCAAACCCTCAGCATGATTTTTTGGAATTTCGTATTCAAGTTCCGTTCGAACAATACCCTCTGGTTTTCCTTTAATGGCTAGAAACGCCTTTTCCCCTGCAACCCTTACCCGCACAACCCTCTCCGGGTCAACAGAAAGATAACCCTGTTTTATTTCCACTCCTTTAGCCGAAGGTTGCCAAAGTTCAGTTTTTATCAAAAATTTGCGTTCTATTTCCTGCATTTTATTATACCTGTAATTTTTCAACTTAATTTTCAGCCAAAAATATTATAAATTGGGAAAAAATGAAGAAGAATACGGTATTGCCGGACTTTTGCATGATATTGACGTTGAAATTTCAATCCGTTCAATGTCAGGGATTAGCGATGTTTTGGGGTTGTAATTTTGTGCATACAGAATCAACATGTTTGATTTTTTTTCGTTTTAGTGTCACTTATACATTTTTTAAATCATTTTTTTGCTTACCTTTAAACAACAAAACTTAACTGAGTAATTAAACTAAACTTTCGAAAATCCGGATGTTAAACGATCTCAATTTCAAAGCATTAATTGCCCGGGGCGATCAGAAAAGATTCAGGCAGTTAATGGAACTGACTTCTGACGAATTGCTGTGGTTTGCCATTGGTTTTCTGAAAAACAGGGAAACTTCAGAGGAAATTGTTAGCGATGTTTATGTGAGCATCTGGAATAACCGTAAACAGCTCGAAAGTATCACCAACCTGAAATCGTACCTTTTTATTTGTGTTAGAAATGGTTGTTTATCGCACCTGAGAAAAATTAAGAACGAAAAAATTATTTCCATCGATTCAGTCAGTGAATTTAGTTTTGTGCGGGTTGAGGGGCCGGAGAATGATTACATTGAGAAAGAAACCCTTGAACAGATTTATGCCGCCATTGAAACTTTACCTTGCAAATGTAAAATGGCATTTACACTGGCAAAAATCAACGGTTTAAAATACCGCGAAATAGCCGAAGTGTTGGGAGTTACTGAAAAAACAGTAAATAACCACCTGGTGCTGGCTGTGAAAAAAATTATGGAAGCGCTCAACGTAAACAAAAAAGCAAAGGTAAAAACCTCACCGTTGAAACAGGCTGGTTTATTTAATTACACCTGGTGAAAAAATTGTTTATTTTTTGATTAGGTGGATTTTTCCACATCTGCGTCTTTATAACTAAAGAATAATACAGTGGAAGAAGCCGAACAACGATACGAACTGATTACTAAAGAACTAACTTCAGAAATTCCGGAGGGTGAAAAAATCTTTCCCGACAAGGAAATTTCTGAAAATATTGAATTAAGGCAGAAAAAAGCCATGCTGCAATATTTTTGGTTTAATTACTTCCCAAAGCCGCTACCAAACCAAATCATCAAAAAAACCGAAAAAAAACTGGGCTTTTCAAATGCAAAATGCACCATTGGTATTAGCACAATTTATAAAACTGCAGCTGCCGTGTTGCTTGTTGTATCGCTGGGTTATATTGGTTATCAGCACTCTAAGCCCAAAAATAATGTTATATTGAACGAATACGTTACATTGCCCGGAGAGGTGAAAGAATTTATACTGAGCGATGGGACCAAAGTCTGGCTGAACTCAAAAACGGTTTTAATAGCGGCAGAACCTTTTATTGAAGAAAACCGTGAAGTTCTGCTTATAGGAGGAGGTTATTTCGAAGTTGCCCACGACGCAGGGAAACCATTTATTATAAAATCATCAAGTCTGAAGACAACGGTATTGGGGACACATCTGGATGTATCAGCTTATCCTGGCGATATTAAAACAGAAGTTTCGCTTTATGAAGGGAAAGTAGAAATAGCCGACAAAGATTTACCTGAAAACAAAATGGTAATGAAACCGGGGCAGAAAGTTTCATTTTCAAATGACGAAAAGAATTTTTACGTCAAATCGAACGAACTGGAAATACCTGCTGAATGGCGCGAAGGCATTCTTAGGTTTTATGATGAAGATTTAAATTCGATAGCACAAAAGCTGGAAAGGAAATTTTCAACCCGCATTTTTATTACTGATGACCAGGTTGGAAAACTTAGGTTTACAGCCAGTTTTGATACTGAACCACTTGATAAAATTTTAAAATTATTAAGAGAAGCCCACGAATTTAAAATTGAAAAAACGACAAACGGAATAATTATTAAAACAGTTAAAAACAACATATAACGACCACATTTAAAACAATACCTAAACCAATTAAACCGAAAGGCCGGGAACCTGGTCAGTTTCTCTCCTTTCAAAAAATGAGTGTTCAATTTTTTAATTATTAATCAATCTAAACTATGAATTGTATGGAACAATGCATTAATGAAATGCCCTCCATGATTCGGGGAAGGCTCAAAAAGCTTCGCCTTGCAACGGGGTTACTCCTCTTTCTGCTGGCGATGGCAATCAATGTTCAGGCGGGTACTTATTCAGAATCGGTTAAATTCGATTTAAAAATGAATAAGGTAAGCCTGAAAGAAGTTTTTCAAACCATCACTGAACAAAGTGAGTTCAAGTTCATTTACAACAACGACGTTGTAAACGACAAACAAAAAGTTTCGGTTAACACCGACGGCGCCAGGGTAGAAGAAATCCTGGACCAAATTCTTCCACAGTTTAACCTCGAATACCGGGTGGTTGACCGCCAGGTAATTGTTTTTCCGGTTGAAGCAAAAGCAAAAACCGAAACAGCACCGCCAACTGGCGCACAGCAGCAAAAAACAATTACCGGTAAAGTTGTTGACGAAAAGGGCGTTCCACTGCCGGGTGTTGCAGTTGTTGTAAAAGGCACAACTGTTGGCGTGGTTACCGATATTGACGGAAACTACTCGCTTCAGGTGCCTGCAGATGCACAAATCCTCGCATTCTCATTTATTGGGATGAAGCGACAGGAAGTAACCATTGGCAACCAAACTACCTTTAGCATCACTATGGCTGCCGACATAACCGACCTTGACGAGATAGTTGTTGTAGGTTATGGTACACAAAAACGCGCCAATGTAGTTGGCGCCGTTACCACCGTTAGCGGCGAAATGCTGGCAGCAATACCGGCTATGAATGTTTCGAATGCCATTTCAGGGCATCTTCCCGGTTCGGTGGTTATACAACAAACCGGCGAACCCGGCCAAATGACTCCCCGGGTTTTGGTTCGCGGCCGCACCACCCTTGGTGGTAGTGCAGGAACTTACGCATCTAACACCGCACCACTTATTGTTATCGATGGAATTCCCGGACGTTCGATGGACGAAATCGACCCCAACGATGTTGAAAGCCTTTCAATCCTGAAAGACGCTTCGGCTGCTATTTATGGGGCACAGGCTGCAAACGGCGTTATCCTTATCAAAACAAAATCAGGCCAGGAAGGGAAACCACGGTTGAGTTACCAGTTCTATTCAGGAATGATGACCCCAACCGTTATACCTGAAGTTACAAATGCCGCAGAATATGCTGAAATGCTGTCGGAATATCAGGTTGCCCAGGGTAAAGCACGCCGTTACTCCGACAAGGACATCGAACTTTTCAGAAGCGGTGTTGACCCGTGGGAACACCCGGATACCGACTGGTACGGCGATTTAATTGAAAAATGGACAAACACTTCCCGTCATAATGTTACACTTGACGGTGGCGCTAGCGGAATGAAGTATTATGTGTCATTCGGATATAAAACCGACGACGCCATTTATAAAGCATCTTCTACCAAATACAAACAATACAACGTTCGCGCAAAACTGGAAATGCCGGTTAACGAATGGCTGAAAACAGGAATAGAATTGGCAGGATTTCTGAACGACCGTCTGTATCCATATAAATCAGCGGATGCAATTGTAGGCCAATCAACCCGTTTGGTCCCAACCAACTGGTCGTACTGGCCAACCAAAGAAGGACGTTATCCCGGGCCTGATATTGAATATGGCGATAACCCCGTTGAAACACAAACTTTCAGCGCCGGTGTAAACGACCAGAAAACCTACCGGTTATTGAGTACTTTCAATGCAACTATTGATGTTCCGTTTGTAAAAGGGTTATCACTTACCGGAAGCTACAGCTACGACCTTACCAACTATTACAACAAGGCATTCTTTAAACCCTGGATTTTGTATTACCCCAACTGGGACAAAGCAACCAGGGGCGCTGACGGATTTATTACCGACATGCCTTTGACACCTACTTACCGGGGACTTTCAACTCCTGAAAACAATGAACGTTACGACCGTACAATCAATCAAACAACCATGTTCAATGCCAATTATGTTAAAACCGTTGGCGACCACAACATGTCGTTTTTTGGCGGTTACGAGCAGTACCAGAGCGATTGGAATTATTTTTATGGATTTAGAAAATTTTATATTTCCGATGTAATCCAGACCATGGATGCAGGTAACCCGAAAGACCAGAATATTGCAGGTACTGCGTCAATTTATGCGCGCAAATCGTTTATAGGCCGGGCTACTTACGACTTTCAGGGTAAATACCTTGCCGAAGTTGTGTTCCGCGCTGACGGTTCGCTGAAATTCCCTGAAGACAACCGTTGGGGTTATTTCCCCGGGGTATTGGTGGGATGGCGGGCATCAGAAGAAAATTTCTGGAAAGAAAACATTGATTTTATCAATTATATTAAATTCAGGGCTTCTTTCGGATCGATGGGTATGGACCCGGGAAGCGCTTTCCAGTATATAAATAGGTATAACCTATCAACCGGCATGACATTTGGAACCCGCGGGGATATTGAAACAGCAGTTGCTCAAAATTACTGAATGATCTTTTGCATTTGAATACTGAAATTTTCTACAACAGAAGGGAAGATATTCTTGCAACCAAAGATGCTTCGGTACCCAACTTTACAGGCCTTTCCTTACCTCAGGAAAATATAGGTATTGTTGATAACAGGGGGTTTGAAATTGATGCAGGTATCCACAAGGCAATTAATAAAGATTTGTTTGTCAATTTTGGCGGTAATTTCAGTTACAACAAAAACGAAATTGTTTTCATGGACGAACCCGAAAGAGCAGTTCCATGGCAGCAACTTACCGGGCATCCGTATGGAGCCCAGTTAATGTATAGGGCTATTGGTATTTTCAAAGATCAGGCACAGGTAGATGCTACTACAGCAAAAGTTGCCGGAACAAAACCAGGCGACGTTATATTCGAAGATGTTTCGGGAGATGGACAAATCACAGGAGACGACCGCATTTTGATTGATAACTGGGACTATCCGTTTACTTTTTACGGGATTAACATGGATGCTACATGGAAAAACTTTACATTAACCATACTTTTACAAGGGCAGGGAAAAGTTTACAAACGGTCACAGTATGACAACCGCCGGGGCGAAGCAGGCAACTATTACAAATGGCAGTATGATGACCGCTGGACGCCTACCAATACGGAAACCAATGTAGCACGTGCTTACAACCGCGATGACCTTTACTGGTCGCCCGATGTTCGCATGAGTACCTACTGGCTCGAAAACTGTGCATATCTGCGCTTGAAAAACGTGATAATAAATTACAATATTCCATCGCAATACTACTCTAAAATTGGTATCGCAAGAGCAAGCGTGTTTGTTTCAGGAAATAATGTTGCATTGCTTTACTCGGCAAACAAGATATGGGATCCGGAAGCTAATAACCCCGGAGTTTATCCGCTGATGAAAACATTTGCCATTGGCGCAAATATTACATTTTAATTGATGAATAACTTATAAAAAGTTAGAATATGAAAAAAATAATTTTTAGCATTTTAACAATTGCCGTACTACTGGTATTGGCGCCTTCATGCGAAGATGTCCTGGATCAGCAGGCAGTTGATACGTTTAATGAACAACTTGTTTTTTCAGATTTAAACGTTGTAAAAGCGTACCTCGGTAAAACTTACGACCGAATGGGTGGCAACACCAATAACGGTATTCTTGGCGCCCGCGAAGACCTTCTGTCTTCGGGAACCGATCAGACCCTTGGTATTCACCGTCCTTCAAACTATGTAATGATTAAAGGTACCATGAGCCCGGATAATCTCGGCTATTTTGTAAATGACGGATTGGGTGGATTTACCCGCTGGAATAACCTGTATGCCAATATTCAAAATGTGAACAAAATTTTGGATAACATTGACGCTGTGCCTTTAAAAGCAGGGGAAGCAGCCGTTCAGAAACAGATGAAAGGCGAAGCCTATTTTATAAGGGCTTATAATTATGCTACCCTATTAATGATTTATGGCGGTGCAATACTTCAGGATAAGGCATTTACATTGGGCGAAGATTATCTGACCATCAAAAGATCAACTATCAAGGAAACGCTTGATTTTATACTGAAAGATATCCAGAGCGCCATTGACAATTTACCTGCTTCGGTTGAACAGGGCCGGGCAAACCGAGCTGCTGCCGCTGCTTTAAAATCAAGGGTATTGTTATTCTGTGCCGGCAAACTTACCAATGGAGGTTATGAACCATCAAATATGCTGGTTTCATTCCCTGCCGGAAGTCAGAATGCACTGTTGCAACAGGCACGCGATGCTGCCAAAGATGTGATGGATGGTAAATATGGTAATTTCTCTTTGGTAGGTTCAACATCTGACCCTGTTTTGCCATTATCGGCAGCCGATGTCCAGAAATATGCTGATACCTATTTTGGCATTTTTAATCAAAAAGCAGGCTGGAACACCGAAACCATCTGGGGGATTCAGTTCCCGCTTACCGGTGGCAACGTAAACAACGCCAACCTTTGGTATGGTCCAAATGGTTATCACAACTGGGGCAATAACAACCCAACGGAGCCTTTGGTAAGAAGTTACGAAATGGCCGATGGAACAAAATTCCAATGGGATAAATACAATCCGGGAAATATGGAAGTACGCACGGCAACTGCTGAACAACTGGCTGCAGATCCGTTACGTAACCCATACAACGGACGTGAACCTCGTTTTTATGCGTCAATTTTATACAATGGAGCTTCCTGGCAACAACGTCCTCCCGGCGCTGTCGGATTGGATCCTGAAAATAAAATACAAACCGGCTATTATTTCAAAAATGTGGGCGATGCAACACCATACAAAAGTGGCCTGGATACCCGCCAGGGTTTGATAGAATCATGGAATGGCACCAAAAATGCATATTATATCCGTAAATTTTGCGATCCTGCCACTGTCGGCCAGTTTTTCAGAAATACAAATACCTGGGTTGAATTCCGCTATGCAGAAATCCTGATGAATTACGCGGAAGCCTGTATCGAATTGGGCGGCGCCGACCTGCAAAAAGGTATCGATGCAATGAACATTGTTCGCAACCGTGCCGGTCTGCCCGACAGGGTCACTAGTGACCAGGCAACTGCCCGCGAATTTGTCCGCCATGAAAGAAACATCGAATTCTTTGCAGAAGATCATCGTTTTTACGATATAAGGCGCTGGATGATTGCTAAAGATGTAATCACTGATGTATTTGGCATGAGGATAGAGCAATATGACAACGGTTATACTGTT
>WTWZ01000049.1 GCA_009773765.1 Prolixibacteraceae bacterium
CTATAAATCAAAACCATAAATTTGGTTTTATTTTTTGAAAGGAGACTATTTCCTGGCTAATTATTTAAAAAGCCTGATTGAATTTTTCTTTTAAAATGGGTTGCTTCGCGGGCAGTTACAGTAATTTCGATGTAATGCACATTTCCGTTGTCGTTTCTGCCTTCCATAAACCCAAACCAGAATTCCTTTCCTTCAGTTGAGCGCTGGCATCTGGTGTTATCGCCAAAAGCATTGCCTGCAGTAAGCAAAACGAGTAACATCCATATAAAGGGCACAATTCGCATTAATTTTCCTATAAATCAAAACCATAAATTTGGTTTTATTTTTTGAAAGGAGACTATTTCCTGGCTAATTATTTAAAAAGCCTGATTGAATTTTTCTTTTAAAATGGCTTTTAAAATGGTTTTTACTTTTTCCATAGAAATTTCCTTTCCCAGTTCCTGCTGAATGGAAGTTACCCCGAACGAGGCAAATCCGCAGGGATTGATGTAGTTAAAATAGCGCATATCGGTATTTACATTCAGTGCAAAACCATGCATGGTAACAAAGCGGCTCACGCGTACACCTATTGCGCATATTTTACGGGCGCGGACTTTATGCCCGGCGTCGAGCCAAACACCTGTGGCGCCTTCCTTTAGTCCGCCAGTTAATCCGTATTCGGCAATGGTTTGAATTATAGCTTGTTCCATTTTCTCAATGTACCCGCGCACCCCGATTTTGTAAAATTCAAGATCGATAATTGGGTAGCCCACAATTTGCCCCGGACCGTGATAGGTAATGTCGCCACCGCGATTGATTTTGTAAAAAGTGGCTTCAATTTTTTTCAGGAAATCACCGGCTGCAAGCAGGTTTTTTTCATCGCCGCTTTTACCAAGCGTGTAAACATGCGGATGCTCAACCAGTAAAAAATGGTTTTTTGCCGAAGGTTTTCCGGTAGTACGTTTGTCGTTTACCACCTCTGCCAGCAACTCCTCCTGATAATCCCAGCAGGCTTTGTAATCCTTTAAACCTAAATCGTTGTAATTAAAATTTGCCAATTTTATGGGAATTTTTTATAAATATCTTTTCTATGTGTAACAATAATAAAACGAATAGTATTTTTATTAAGAAACTCAAATCCAATTCGATAGTCACTTATTTTAATCCTGAAATAATTTGAAAAGCCTGAGAGCTTTTTTACATTTTGAATTTCAAACAAAGAATTAACAGTTTCACATTTAAGAATTACTGTCTCGACTTTGTGAAGTATTTTTGAATCTTTTATGTTATCAAGACTTTTAAGAAATGATTTGTCAAACTCAACGTTCATTTCTTAATTTCTTCATAATTATTTCGCGACTAATAGTTTCGTTGGTCTTATTATTTTCCATTAAATTACCCAACGCAAAATCTTCAAATTGGTCATCATTAATGGAAATAACCTTTCCACCAAGTTCCTTTACAAGTTTTGAAATCAAAAGATTATTTCTTTTATCGATTTTTATTACAACTGCTCCCATAATTTTTCAAAACTACTATTCTTTTTTAAAACCCATTAAACTTTGAACTTTAAACTCTTTAGGCATTCACATGTTCTTCCGCCCTGTATGAACTGCGCACCAGCGGCGAACTTTCAACAAATTTAAAACCTTTTTCCAGTCCGGTTTTTTTGTATTCAGCAAAACGGTCGGGATGAATGTATTCCACCACAGGCATGTGTTTTGGGGTTGGCGCCAGATACTGCCCGATGGTCATTACTTTACATCCTGCTTCGAGCAGGTCGTCCATGGTTTGCAAAATTTCTTCATGAGTTTCGCCCAAACCCAGCATAATCCCCGATTTTGCAACTGTATAATTTTCGGCAACATATTTTATCACATCCAGGCTTCTGCGGTATTTCGATGCAAACCTGATGAATGGCGTTAACCGTTCCACGGTTTCCAGGTTGTGCGAAATTACTTCCGGTTTTGCATCAATAACCTGCTGAATGAGTTCTGTTTTCCCCCTGAAATCCGGGATCAGCACTTCAATCCTTGTATCGGGATTTACACGTTTTACTTCGGTAATTGTTCGCGCCCAGATTCCGGCGCCCTGATCATCCAGATCGTCACGGTCAACCGAGGTAATTACACAATGTTTGACACCCATTATTTTTACCGATTCGGCCAGTTTTTCAGGTTCGTTTTCATCGGGTGGGAGCGGCCTGCCATTTGGAACTGCACAAAATTTACATTTGCGGGTGCAGATATTTCCAAGAATCATAAAAGTGGCAGTACCACGGTTCCAGCATTCACCAATATCCGGGCAGTTTCCGCTGCTGCAAATGGTATGCAGCCCGTGACTGTTAACAAGATTTTTAACTTTTGAGTAGCTTTCGCCTTTTGGCATATTCATCTTCATCCACCCCGGCAATCGCTGCCTGTCCTTTATCAAATGTGCCATATCACCTTTTTTTGCAAATGTAAGTTTTTTGCAGGGAAGATAAAAAAAGGCTGAAAGGCTGAAGGGCTGAAAAAAAATCCAAATCAAACTATTCTTATGCCGGGAGTGTTATTTTTGTACAATATTCAATTAAGAAATGAAATACTTACTGTTAGTCATATTATTCATCCTTGTATTCGGCGGCGTTAAAAGCCAGGTGGATCAAAATCAGGTTCAAACCCAGGTTCAAACCCAAACGAACCTGGCTTTTCAATATTACAACGCGCGCGATTATGAAAAAGCAATGCCCCTGCTTTTTAGTGTTTACGAAATATCGAAAAATGCAACCTATTTTAAATATTATCTCGATTGTTTGGTACAGCTTGGCAAATACGACGAAGCTGCCCGCCAGATTCAGGCCGAACTGAAAAAACAACGGCCTGAAAAACCAGAGTTTTATGTGAACTGGGGTTATGTTTTAAAGGCCCGGAAAAACCCTGAAGCGAGCAAAGAAAAATATGATAAGGCAATAGAAATTGTTCAGCCCAATAAAAACGAAATTCTGATTTTGGCCAATTCATTTCTGGGCTGGCAGGAGTTTGAATACGCAAAACAAACCTATCTGAAAGGTGAAAAGATGCTGGGGGCCAGGGAGTTTGATTTTGAACTGGCCCGTGCTTATTCTTATTTGCGCGATTACAACAAAATGATGGAGAAGTACCTCGATTTGGTTGGCTCAAACGAACAGCAGCTTCCCCGGGTGCAAAGCAGCCTTTCTTCCACAATGCGGCTTGATATTGATGATGAAATTCTCGGTACATTCAGGGATCAGGTTTTAAAACGCATCCAGGCAAATCCTGAAGTGATTGGTTACAACCGTTTGCTGATCTGGTTCTTTCTGCAGGAAAATAAATTTGCAAATGCCCTGCGCCAGTCGATTGCGCTCGACCGCAGGACAGGGCAGGAAGATGCCCAGATTATACAGTTGGGCAACATGGCGCTAAACAATAAAAAATACGATGATGCCAAAAGAGCTTTCGATTACCTGATTATGAAAGGCAGGGAAAACCCGTTTTATGCCCAGTCTTTTGCCTTAAAAATGCACGCCTCCTATTTGCAGTATGAAGCCGAAATGCCAGATAATAAAGATGAAGGCGAGAAAGTTGCCGCCCAGTTTAAAGAGGGGCTGGCATTTTTAGGAACCAGTTCTGCAACCTTAAGCCTGGTTCAGGATTACGCGCATTTACTGGCATTTTATCTGGGCAAAACCGATGAGGCCATTGTGTTGCTGAACAAAGCGCTTGAAACTACACCTCTGAACCCCGAAGAGTGGGGCAGGCTGAAAACTGAACTGGCCGACATTTACATTTTTGCCAACGACCCCTGGGAAGCCACATTATTGTATTCGCAGGTGATTGACGCCAACAAGGGTAATTCACTGGGCGACGATGTTAAACTGAAAAAAGCAAAACTCGGGTACTATCTTGGCAATTTTAGCTGGGCAAAAGCACAACTTGATGTGTTAAAAGCCAGCACTTCCAAATTAATTGCCAACGATGCCCTGGAACTTTCGTTATTAATAGGCAATAATTTAAATCTCGATACAACGGCTGTTCCGCTCACGATGTTTGCCCGCGCAGATTTACTCTTTTTTCAGAATAAAGACAAACAGGCAATGACAACTCTTGATTCACTTGCTGAAATCTACCCGTATCACAGTTTGGTTGACGATATACTTTTCAGAAAGGCAAAAATTGAAACCGACCGCCAGAATTACGCATTGGCTGCCGAATATCTCGAAAGTATAATATCCGGTTTTAGTTACGATTTACTGGGCGACGATGCCCATTTTATGCTGGCTGAATTGTATAATTACAATTTGGTTGAACAGGAAAAGGCAAAAGATTTATATAAAACTATTTTGACCCGATACCCGGGGAGTGTTTTCATTGAAGAGTCGAGAGAAAAATACCGGGAATTAAGATTGATTTACCCTGACAAGGAACCTGTACCTGATGTTAAAAATGAAGATTTGTTCATGAAAGGCGTGGAAGAAAATGAGTTCGAATAAAAAGGCATTTATATATGCCGGGCTTGCAGTTTTTTTCTGGTCAACCGTTGCAACCGCCTTTAAAATTGCTCTTCGCGAATACGACTTTATCCAGCTTATTTTTTATGCCTCCGGAGTTACGGTTTTATTGCTGTTTATGGTTCTTGTTTTTCAGAAAAAAACAGGATTGATTTTAAAGCAAACCCGCAGGCAATGGGTAAATTCTCTTTTAATGGGAGCTTTTAACCCGCTCTTTTATTACCTTGTTTTATTTAAGGCCTACTCGCTTTTACCGGCCCAGGTGGCACAACCCGTAAATATGATTTGGCCAATAACACTGGCTTTGCTTTCGGTGCCGTTGCTAAAACAGAAAATTTCGTGGCTTAACATTGCAGCGTTGTTGATTAGTTTAACCGGGGTGTTTTTTATTGCATCGCAGGGCGGTGGCGAAGGATTTAAAAATACAAGTACACTGGGGCTAATGCTGGCAGTGGGCAGTTCGGTATTTTGGTCGTTGTACTGGATTTTTAACGTGCTCGACCGCCGCGACGAAATCATCAAACTTTTTCTGAATTTTTTATTTGGGTTTATTTACCTGATTCCGGTAACCGCAATTTTTTCCGATTTCGAAATACATTCAGGAAACAGTTTAACAGCAATTATTTACGTGGGTTTGTTCGAGGTTGGCATAACCTACATTTTGTGGTTGAAAGCCATGAACTACAGTACCAACAATGCCAAAATAGGGAACCTGGTTTATTTTGCGCCGTTTCTTTCCCTGGTTTTTATCCGTTTTATTCTGAAAGAAGAGCTTTTTGCAACTACCTTTATCGGGCTGATTTTCATTGTTGCCGGAGTTTTGGTGCAGCAAATAGGGAGGAAGAAGAGAACTTAAAAAGGAGATTGGTGGAGATTGATAGAGATTTTAGTCACAATCAATCGACAAAAGTCACTATTTTTACCAAATGGAAAAGCCACTTCGTATATTGGGAATCGACCCCGGAACAACAATTGCCGGATATGGTTTGGTTGAAATACGCGATAAAAAACCTGTGGTTTTAAATATGGGAACAATCATCCCGGGCAAATTTTCAGATCATTACGAGCGGTTGAAATACCTGCACGAACGGGCTTTGGCGTTGGTAAAAGAATACAGTCCGGATGTGATGGCGCTGGAAGCCCCTTTTTACGGAAAAAATGTACAGAGTATGTTAAAACTGGGGCGCGGACAAGGCGTGATTATGGCTGCCGCACTTTTGCACGGGTTGCCAATTTTTGAATATGCACCGCTGCTTGTAAAACAGGCAATTACCGGAATGGGGCGCGCCTCGAAGGAACAGGTTGCCTATTTTCTGCAAAAAGTTTATCACTTAAACGACATAGAAAAAAGTCTGGATGCCACCGATGCCGTGGCAGTTGCCATTTGTCATTTTATTCAGCTTGACAAACCTGTAAAATCAAAAGAATACAAAAACTGGGGCGACTTTGTGAAAAAGAACCCGGGGAAAGTGATGTGATAAATCAGATATTTGCCTCAACGTTTGAAACCCGAAGCAACGCATCCGCAATCAGAAAAAACATCATTAAAAGATACAATAGATTGAGCTTGAGAAAAGCCGGGCGCACTGCAAATTCCTTTTGCGAAAACACCGCAACCGACAGAGAAAAAAGCAGATAAAATGTATAAAACAAAAGCACGAACATTAAAATTGAGTTGCTGAAAACAAAAAAGATAACGATTAAGGCGGCAGCGATTGTGGTTAAAATCCAGGTATAGGTAATCCGTTTGAGTTGTCCGTCGTTGAAAATCTGGTTTAAACTTGGCAGGCCGGCCAGTTTGTACTGGCCGCCAAACATTAAAAGCAACAGCCAGAAATGTGGGATTTGCCCGATAAAGAAAAATGAAGCCACGATTAGGATAATTTCTGAAGCCAGGTTTCCCCCGGCGCCGGCCCAACCAATCAGCGGGGGAAAAGCGCCCACAATTGACCCCGGAATCACGGCAAAAGCAGTTACTTTTTTCAATGGCGTATAAACCAAATTATACGAAAACAGCGTAACCCAGCTTAATATTAAAGCCATCACCGGATTCGATAAAATCAAAATTAATGAGCCAACAGCGGCAAAACCAACTGCTACCGCAAGCGCCCCGTTTCTGCTGATTTTACCGGAAGGAATTGGCCGGTTTTTGGTGCGGGGCATTTTGGCGTCAATTTCGCTTTCCTGCCAGTGGTTGAGCGCTCCCGAGCTGCACGACATAAAAAACACACCCAAAGCCAAAAGCCAGGCCTGAGCGTGCAAATCGCCGGTAAACATTACGTAACCGGTAAGCGCAGATAAAGAAACGGGCAAAGATATTCGTACTTTGCCAAGTTCAGCTATAATTTTAAACCTGGATTTCAAAATTTTTATTGTACCGTTTTCAGGTACTCAATAATGTTTGCAATATCATCTTCCGAAAGTTGCCCCTGGTACGAAACCATCAGACCCTTCATAAACCCTTCAACAACGTCGGCATTCGGATCAAAAATCGATTGTTTGATATATTCCTCATCAACGGTAACTTTGCGGGTTTCATTGCCGGTTACAACAGTATGTTCTGCCCCCCAGATTCCCTTGAAACTTGGGCCTACCAATTTAGTCCCGTCAAGCGAGTGGCATGCAAAACAACCAATATTTTGCATTACCCGTTTTCCAGTTGCAATTGGCGAATCAATATCGGCGGCAACCACCTTTGTTGTATCGGCAATAAACGACTGAAAAACACTGTCTTCCATCACTTTCACATACGAATACATATACGAGTGCTGTAACCCGCAATATTCGGCGCAATAAAGTTCATACGTCCCCACGCGCTGGGGCACAAACCACATAAAGTTGTTTTCTTTGTTGGGGACCATATCTTGTTTAACCCGGAATGCCGGAATATACAAACTGTGCAAAACGTCAAGCGCCACTAAGTTAAGTTTAACCGGCTTATCTTTGGGCAAATAGAGCGTATCGGTCCGTTTACCGTTTTCGTATTCAAAACTAAAATTCCACATTCGTCCGTAAACGGTAACTTCCATGGCGTCTTTAGGCGGTTTGGCCATGGGTTTCCAACCTAACCAGCCATAGTAAAACATAACCATTGTTAAAATAAAAGGAACAACGGTCCATATAATTTCGAGTTTTGTACTGCCATGAATTTGAGTGGCCACAGGATTGCGTTTGCGGTTGTAACGATAAATAAAATAAATCATTACAGCCGTTAAACCAATCAGAAAAAAGAAAGAAATACCCAAAATTACAAGGAATGCGGTATCAACCCCCTGAACAAAATTGGATGCTTGTGTAACTTCCGGACTATACATATCAGTTATCTGTATAAATAATCTAAAAACGTAATTACTATCACTGCAAAAAATATGGCAAATACAAAGATGACCATTGCCACAATGTATTTCTTGTCGTATTTCAGGTGCATAAAGTAAGTTAAAACCAGGAAAGTTTTAACACAGGCAAAAATGAGCGCTGCGGCAACCGTAAACTCACCCAACTCGATACTTGTAATACCGATTGAGGCAAAGGTTAATGCCAATAAGGCCAGTAATACAAATACATACACACGGTATGGTACAATATGATGTTTTTCTTCCGACATACTTTTTACTTTTTTAATGAATTAAATAAAACAATGGGAACAGGAAAATCCAGATAAGGTCAACCAGGTGCCAGTACAAACCCGCGTTTTCCAGCAGGGCTGCCCGGTTTTCATGAACCGTTCCTTTTTGAATGCGTACAACAGCAAATAAAATGACGATTAATCCAACAATAATGTGAAGCGCATGAAGCCCGGTCATTACAAAGTACAAACCGAAGAAAAGGATTTCTCCCTGGCTGAATTCGTTTAGCATGTGTTCTGATCCGGGAAAAATTCCGTGCTCGAATTTTGTACCCCATTCAAAATACTTGTTCACCAAAAATACCAATCCAATAATAATTGTGACCGCAAGTAATCCCAGGGTTGCCCCTTTCTTTTTAAGTTGAAGAGTACTGGTTGACATGGCAATCGTCATACTGCTCACCAAAAGCAAAACAGTATTTATTGCTCCAATTGTTATGTTTAATTCTTCGCCGGCAAGGTGAAATGCATCGGCATTCAGGTACCGGTATATTGAATAAACAATAAAAAGACCCCCAAAAAGCAGCAATTCAGTAGAAATGAACAGCCACATACCGATTTTTGATGCTTCAGCATCATAATGCGTGTGTGCCCCGTGTGCGTTTTGTTCCATAATTCAGTAAAGATTATTTATAGTTATACGGTCCGTCGTCTTCGGCAATAACCGGAATTTCATCAAAATTTTCAAGAGACGGGGGGGAAGAAACCGTCCATTCCAAAGTTTTTCCACGCCAGGGGTTAATTTCGGCAGCAGGCCCTTTTCGGGCCGACCGAATCAGGTTAATAATAATGATTACCAATCCGGTTACCATTATCCACGAGCCAAACGTACTCAGTATGTTCCCTCCGTGGAAATCATCCAGATAGTCGTAGTAGCGGCGGGGCATTCCCATGATTCCCAGATAAAACATGGGGGTATATAAGGCCAGAAAACCAATGAAGAAAATCAGCCATCCGGCGTTTGCCCAGCCTTTATCGTACATTCTTCCGTAAATTTTTGGGAACCAGTAATGGGCAGCGGCAAAAAATGCAAAACCCGTTCCACCAAAAACAATATAGTGGAAATGTGCCACCACGAAAGCTGTATCGTGTAAATGAACATTTGCAGCGAGCGACCCGAGCACCAAGCCGCTTAAGCCGCCAATCAGAAAAACAAATATAAACGACACCGCCCAGTACAGCGGAGTTTGAACGTTGATTGAGCCTTTATACATGGTGGATATCCAGTTGAATACTTTAATTGCACTGGGAATTGCCACAATAAAAGTTAGCAAAGAGAAATAATATTGTGCTGTTCCGCTCATTCCGGCTGTAAACATGTGGTGCCCCCAAACCAGGTATCCAACAAAAGCAATGGCCATTGTTGAAGCAATAATTGCCTTGTAACCAAAAATCATCTTTTGAGAAAATGTGGGTATAATTTCTGAAATAGCCCCCATTGCAGGTAATATCATGATATAAACCGCCGGATGCGAATAAATCCAGAACAAATGCTGATATAAAATAGGGTCGCCACCAAGCGCAGGATCGAAAACACCAACACCAAACATACGTTCAAGCGCTACCAAAACAAGTGTAATCCCAACAACTGGCGTAGCAAGTAATTGAATCCAGGCTGTGCCATACAAAGTCCATACAAACAATGGTAATTTCGACCATTTCATACCCGGACAGCGCATTCGGTGAATGGTTACCAAAAAGTTTAAACCGGTTAATATTGATGAAAATCCCAGGATAAAGGCGCCAAAAATTGCAGGCAACAGATTAGTTCCGGTTTTAAAACTGTAAGGAGCGTAGAAGGTCCAACCGGTATCAGGAGCGCCTTTACCAAATATTACTGCAGACAACACTAAAAATACCCCTGCAACATATAACCACCATGACAGAAGGTTTAATTTTGGGAAAGCCACGTCTTTGGCGCCAATCATAATTGGCAAAAGAAAATTCCCAAAAACTGCGGGTAACCCGGGAATAACCACCATAAAAATCATAATAACGCCATGAACTGTAAATGTTGCGTTGTAGGTTTGTGCTTCCATGATTGTTTTTCCGGGCGCCAGCAATTCAAATTTCATTGCAAGCCCCAGCAAAACCCCTACCGAAAACATGGTCATTATTGAGTACAAATAAAGTAACCCGATCCTTTTGTGGTCGGTTGATAAAACCCAACCGAGCAAACCTTTGTGCTTTCCCTTGTAAGTCAAATAGTTTGCTACGTTTGCTACATTTTCTTTTTGCATATAATTCAATTTAAATTCTTCTTCCTTTGGGTTTAAGTATTAAAATTAACAATAATACCAATCCGAAAAACAGGATTAGAGTACCGCTAACTTTTGTAATGTTCATTACATAGGCCTGTCCTACTGGATCATAAGAATAGCAGAATCGCAGTATTTTATTAAGCGTTGCCCCCGATTGACCTTTTGAAGCTTCCACAATTGCCATTTTCCACTCGAATGGCAGAAAATACATACCGTTCAGGTACCGTGTAATTTTGCCTTCCTTGCTGACCACCGTTAAAGAGGCAGCATGCAAAAAGTCGTTCCCAGTTTTTTTGTATTTGAAACCTGTCGCATTTGTTGCCCTTGCAATACTCGCGCTGTCACTGGTAAAGAAAAGCCATCCTTTTTTTGCCCCCTCCACATTATTCGACATCAGGTTCAGGTAATTTGCCTTTTTACGGATACCCAAATCGATGGTTTCTCTGGGATCAAAACTGATGGTTAAAACCTGGTAATCAACTCCAGGCACCATGTCCGATTTATCCATTACCCCAGCCACTGCCTCCATTAACGGGCTGCAAATACCGGGACACCGGTAATACACAAAATTTATAATGGTGGGTTTATCGATTACATCGGCTAACCAAACCGGCTGGCCACTTTCGTTAATCAATAAAATACTGTCGGGCAGAAATTCATCGAGATGTTCAACCACGCCAATCTCAACATCGATATTATTTGCAACAGGATTTACAACATTCTGTCCAAACGCGATGGTCGAAATTGAAGCATATATCATTAAAAAGCTGATTTTCATTATTTTGGTTTTTACGCTTTCGCTCAAATTTTACATGTCCTACAAATATACCCAAAAGCCTTTTATGTTTTCCATCTTAAAAACCACAAATACTGATTAAAGTTTATTTACAAGTTGTTTTCTGACAATATTTTTTGAAAAAAATCAGATGGGCAATTTTTTATAAAGATTGAATACAAATTATTGAAGTTTATTTTTATAAAACAGCCAATTCATAAGCCAGTCCCTTTTTAATATTTACAGCCATGCTTTATTTTAATTGTTATATATCAATAATTTAAGGGTGTAAAATTCCTGTTGAAAAATGGATATATTATAATTAGCTCATTATTAGAAAATAAAATCATATTTGTCTTTTAATTTTGGGGCGGTTTAAGCGTTTGCAACTTTCACCAGATTATTTAAATTCGTGCAAATAAGTTGAGTTCTGTCTCGCTGTCACATCTTCAAAAAAAGAGATACAAATGGAGAGAAATACACGAAGAAATTTCATGAAAAAACTGGGCGCCTCAATGGGCGTTGCAGGTGTTTTGGGTAGTTCAGGCCTTTTCAGTTCATGTGCCAAAGTTGAAACAAACACAAGCGGTAAAATAACGCTTTTAACATCGGACGGCGAGCTTGTTGAAGTTGAAAAGGCGCTGCTAAAACCTGCCGATATACCATCGCTCCCTGAAAACCAAAAACGTGGCAGGTTGGGCTTGTCGGGCAGAAGCTGGGTAATGGTAATCGACCTTTCGAAATGCCGGAATGCCCGCGAATGTATGAAAGCCTGTCAAAACCACCACCAGTTAAGGCCAGAGCAACACCATATAAATGTGCTGCAAATGCAGGATGCCGAACACACGGCGCCGTATTACATGCCCAAACCGTGTCAGCAGTGCGACAATCCGCCATGTACAAAAGTATGCCCGGTGAATGCTACTTTTAAGCGTGACGACGGTATAGTTTTAATTGATAACGAACGGTGTATTGGCTGCCGGTTTTGTATTGCAGCCTGCCCTTATTCTGCCCGCGTTTTTAACTGGTTCGAACCGCGTGATGCTGAAAAATATGAAGGTGTTACTTATAATATTGAAGCCAACGTTCCGCAAAAGAAAGGCACCATATCGAAATGTCTTTTCAGCGCCGACCGTTTGAGGGACAGCAAATTACCCTCTTGTGTATCAGCCTGCCCCAATGGCGTTTATTGGTTTGGCGACCGAAACGAAGACGCCGTAACAAACGGTACCACAAAAGAAACCGTAAGTTTCAGCGAACTGATTGAAAAAAATGCAGCCTACACTTTAATGGAAGAGTTGGGAACCAAACCCAGGGTTTATTACCTGCCGCCAAAAGACAGGGCTTTCCCGTTTCAGGGACAAAATAACACTCACCATTCCTAATCAAATAAATACTAAACGATGGATAAAATAGAATCTGCTGCTGAATCGCGGAAATTGTTAAACAAAATTACCTTCGACCTCACACGCTCGATTGTGAAAAAAGATGAACTGACCCGGTTCTGGTTTTTCATATTAATTATGTTTGCCGGCGTGGGTTTGTGGGGATGGACAATACAGTTCAGTACCGGGCTGGGTGTTACCGGAATGCGCGACTATGTTTCGTGGGGAATGTACATTGCCAATTTTGTGTTTTTTGTAGCAGTAAGCCTCATTGGTTTCCTCATCAGTTCTGCGCTGCATTTACTGAAAATAAACTGGGCAAAACCGGTTTCACGTGTTGCCGAACAGGTTGCCATTGCTGCGGTGGCGCTGGCAGGCGTAATAATTATCATGGATATGGGACGCCCCGACAGGTTTCTGAACATATTCCTGCACGGAAGATTTGCTTCGCCAATTATCTGGGATGTAACCGTAATAACCACTTACCTCGTTATTTCACTGCTGCTGTTTTATATTCCGCTCATTCCCGATTTGGCGTTAATGCGCGACCGGATGGGAAAAGAACTTCCAAAATGGCAAATAAAACTTTATACAGTTCTGGCGTTGGGATGGAAAGGGAAAGCTGAACAATACAAAATTATTTATCACACGCTGAGGATTTTGATGCTTTTGATCATCCCTGTAGGTTTATCCATTCATACCGTTACATCGTGGCTGTTTGCGGCTACTTTACGCCCGGGCTGGGACACTTCAATTTTAGGGCCTTATTTTGTTGCCGGGGCTTTTGTTGCCGGAACTGCCGCAGTAATTGTTGTAATGTATATTTACAGGTTACGTTACAATCTGAAGGATTATTTTCAGGATTTGCATTTTAATTATATGGGAAAACTATTGGTTTTTGTATGCCTGGTTTATTTGTATTTCAACATCAACGAATATCTTGTGCCGGGATACAAAATGAAACTGGCCGATGGAATTCATTTAACTGAATTGTTCAAAGGGAATCACTCCGGGATGTTTTGGATAGTTCAGCTTACCGGGCTATTGCTGCCGATTGTGCTTTTGTTGTTCCCTTATTTCAGAAAACCGCTGCCAATTGCCATAATTTCCCTGATAGTAATGATTTCGGCCTGGTTTAAACGATACCTAATTGTTATCCCCACGCTTGAACATCCGTTTTTACCGGTTCAGAATGTTCCCGTAAATTTTCAGAACTATTCTCCAACCAGCACCGAAATAATGATTACAATATTTTCCTTTGTTGCCGCATTCCTCATTATTTCGGTACTGGCCAAACTTTTCCCGGTAATTGCCATCTGGGAATATGCAGAGGATCAGGGGATTGATAAAAAGTACCTTACAGAAAACCTAAAAAACTAATTTGCCATGAACAGGAAAATCAGCTTTTTGACAATAGTAACCCTGTTTTTATCGGTGCAGGCTAATGCACAGGATTGGCCCGTACCTGCCGATCAAAATAACAGGGTAAATCCGCAGGAATATAATCTGGCGAATGTAAATAAAGGGAAAGACCTCTATTTGAAGAACTGCAAATCTTGTCATGGCGACCCGGGCAAAAACAATGCTTTGCCGCTTGTTCCCCCGCCGGTGGACGTAACCTCAGACAAAATGCAGAAAAACACCGAAGGCGGACTGTATTATAAAATTACCAATGGCCGTGGTGCGATGCCTCAGTTTAAAACAACCATTTCCGACGATGACCGCTGGAAAATTGTAAATTACATTTCGAATTTCAGCCCCAAAAAACAACCTTTGCTCGTAGATGCCCCGCCGGTAAAAGCAAAACTGCTTGCATCGGTTAACGAACGCGAAAGAAAGGTTGAAGTTTTTGCAGAATCTGAGAACAACGGGATTTTTACAAAATTACCGAACACTCCTATTACTGTCAGCACAAAAAAGGCCTTTGGAAATATTGAAATGGGAAAAGTGCTAACCGATGAAAACGGAAGGGCTGAATTTGTAATTCCTGAAACTGTTATTGGCGATGAACAAGGGAATGTGAATATTGTGGTTTCACTTGATGACAATTATATTGCCGATATTGTTACCCTGGATAAAGCAAAAGTAGGGCAGCTCAAACCAACACCGAAACTGATCCAGAAAGGGATTTTGTGGTCAACCAATGAAAATATCCAAATCTGGTTGCTTTTTTCGTACATAGCGGCAGCAGGAGGCGCATGGCTTACGATTGGGTACATCGTTTTTCAGATTGCAAAAATTAAACGGTTAAGTAAAGAATAATCAATTAAAACTGAATGAATATTTTTTATCTGTTAATAGGGGTGAGTTTGTTCGCAGCGCTTATTTTTTTGGGCGCTTTTATTTGGGCCGTCAAAACCGGTCAGTTCGATGATAACGAAACCCCTTCGATCAGAATATTGTTCGATGATGATCCCAACAATGTTGAAGAGACAGATAACAGTATAAACAAAACGAAGTAATGTAAACTTATGGAAAATCAGAAGTTCTTTTATGACAATAAAATTGTAAGGTTGTTTGTCCTGGCCACGCTTGTCTGGGGAATCGTGGGTGTTATTGTTGGCCTGTTGGTTGCGCTTCAACTGGCATTTCCAATCTTTAATTTTGGCCTCGAATTTACAACTTTTGGCAGGATGAGGCCGCTTCATACCAATGCTGTTATTTTTGCATTTGTTGGAAATGCCATTTTCGCCGGGATTTATTATTCGATGCAAAAATTGTTGAAAACCAGAATGTTTAACGATACGCTAAGCCAGGTTAATTTCTGGGGATGGCAGTTGATCATTGTTCTTGCAGCTTTATCATTTGTGTTTGGAATTACCACCTCCAAAGAATATGCAGAGCTGGAATGGCCCATCGATATTTTGATTGCAGTTATATGGGTTGTTTTTGGCTGGAATATGATTGGGACCATCATGGTACGCAGGGTTCAGCACATTTACGCAGCTATCTGGTGGTACCTGGCCACTTTTTTGGGAATAGCAATTTTGCACGTTGTAAACTCGTTTGCAATACCTGTTTCCCTGACAAAAAGCTACTCGGTTTATGCAGGGGCGCAGGATGCTGTTGTTCAGTGGTGGTACGGTCATAATGCAGTTGCGTTTTTTCTTACAACCCCGTTTCTTGGGTTAATGTACTATTATCTTCCCAAAGCTGCCAACCGGCCAATTTATTCGTATAAATTATCCATAATTCACTTTTGGTCCCTCATTTTTCTATATATGTGGGCAGGTCCGCACCATTTGCTTTATCAGGCTTTACCCGAATGGGCACAGGCGGTGGGGAGGAATGATAAACGGACTTTTAACTTTACGCGGTGCCTGGGACAGGGTCCGCGACAGCGCGGCGCTGAAATTTATGGTAGTGGCCGTAACTGCTTATGGAATGTCAACTTTCGAAGGGCCGATGATGTCGCTGAAATCAGTCAACCAGATTACCCATTTTACCGACTGGACAATCGGCCATGTGCATATTGCTGCAATGGGATGGAACGGCGGAATTGTGTTTGGAATGCTTTACTGGCTGATTCCAAAACTTTTCAGGATAAAACTTTTTTCCGAAAAACTGGCAAACATCCATTTCTGGGTTTCAACGCTGGCAATTCTTTTGTATGCCATTCCCCTCTACTGGTCGGCTGTTACTCAGTGGTTAATGTTGCGGGAATATACTCCCGAAGGTTTTTTGGCTTATCCCAACTTCATGGAAACGCTGGCGCAAATTTTACCCATGTATTCAATAAGAATAATTGGGGGGGCTTTATTTATGGTTGGATTTATAATTATGATGTTCAACTTATTTAAGACCATGGCCTCCGGTACGCTTGAAAATAACGAACCGGCTGAGGCGCCTGCTTTGGTTTTGCTGGGAGCCCGTAATCCGGCGCAGGAAACCATTCACCGCTGGATGGAAAGAAAAAGTGTGCGTTTCTCTATCTGGGTATTTATTGCGCTCTCTATTGGCGGGGCTGTTGAAATTATCCCGATGATTTTTATCAAATCAAATATACCCACCATCGATTCTGTAAAACCTTACACTCCGCTGGAACTTGCGGGGCGCGATATTTACATTTCCGAAGGCTGTTACACCTGCCACTCGCAAATGGTAAGGCCATTCCGTTGGGAAACCGACCGGTATGGCGAATATTCAAAGATTGGCGAATTTGTTTACGATCATCCTTTTCAGTGGGGATCGCGCAGGACAGGGCCCGATTTGGCACGCGCCGGGGTTATAGGCGGGCCGATGTATAAAAACGCGGCATGGCACTATAATCATTTTATGGATCCTCAAAAAATGAACGAACAGTCGATTATGCCGAACTATGCCTGGTTTGCAAAAAAGGAAATTGATATTGATATCATTCCGGCAAAAATTCGTGCTATGCAAACTTTGGGGGTTCCATATCCTGAGGGCTACGATAAAATTGCCGCAGATGACCTGATGAAACAGGCACAACTTATTGTTGACGATCTAAAGGCATCAAATATCGACATTGAACCTACAAAACAGATGGTTGCAATGATTGCCTACATGCATAAACTGGGTAAAGATATTGCACCTCCGCCTGCTGTTCCGGTAACCGTACCAACTGATTCAACAGCGGTTGCAGCTCAACAGGATTTGAAAGAAGTGGTTTTGCTTACCAGCAAAGCAGACCTGGCAGAGGCAAAGCAGATATATTCATCGGTGTGCGCTGTTTGCCACGGTCCGGAGGGGAAGGGCATTCCGCCGGCATTCCCCGATTTAACCGACAATGAATGGCTGCATGGCAATTCACCTGCCCAGGTTTATCATTCAATTGCTGAAGGGATTATTGCAAAGGGCATGATCCCATACAAAAACCAGTATTCCGATAAACAGTTAACTCAATTAACCAGTTACATCTTAGAAGTTTTAAATAAAAAATGAAGATAGTAAGCAACCTGTTGGAAAACATAGAAGGAATTCAGATTTTCTACATTGCAGGACTTTTGATATTTGTAACCTTATTTATTATAATTACCATCAGAACTATCAGAATGCCAAAACAAAAGGCGGAGAAAATAAAAAATTCAATATTAAATGATAATGAGACGGAAGAAACTATCCCCTCATAATTAAAAAAAAGGAAATGGCAACAGAAAATACACAACACGATCCGGTTGATGAACACATGATGGAACACAATTACGATGGGATTCAGGAATTGGATAATCCGCCACCACGTTGGATTATGGCGCTTTTTTACATCACCATTGGATTTTCGATTATTTATGCCGCCTATTATTTCTGGTTAAAACAAGGCGATCATCAGGATGCAGAATATGCACGAAAATCGGAAAAGCACGAGGAAAAATACAACCTGAATAACCAGTCGGCCGGAGAAATTATCCTGCTTACCGACGCTGCTTCGCTGGTAGAAGGAAAACAAATTTACAAAGACATGAACTGTTTTGCCTGCCACGGAATGAATGGTGAAGGGAATGCCATCGGGCCAAACATGACCGATGAGTATTGGTTACATGGATGTAAAATCCAGGATGTTGTAAATATTATCAAAAACGGCGCTCCTGCTAAAGGGATGACGCCATTTAAAGGACAGCTCAGTGATGAAAAAATCCTGAAGGTTTCAAGTTATGTTCTTTCGATTAGAGGTTCAAACCCACCCAACGCCAGGGCAGCGCAAGGTGAGAAATGTGAGTAAGCCCCTCCCGACCTCCCCGAAGGGAGTAAAAGGCCTCACCCGACCTCTCCAAAGGAGAGGAGAAAGAACGTTCTGATTTACATACTTTCAATGCAATATTTACACGATTTCTCAAGATTGATTTCTATACTTTAACTTTATTCCAATGCTAAAAAGTCCCCCTCCGGGGGATTTAGGGGGCTATATGTCAGAACAAGAACTTTCCTTTCGCGACCGACCGATAAACCTGAACGAAAAAGGCGGCAGAAAATGGGTTTACGCAAAAAAACCTTCGGGAAAATGGTACACACGCCGAACTATTTTAAGTTGGTTTATGCTGCTGTTTTTTGCCGGTGTGCCATTCATCAGGATCGATGGTCATCCTTTGGTTTTACTGGATATTGCCAGCCGGAAATTCATTATTTTCGGCGCTATCTTTTGGGCACAGGATACTTTCATTCTTGCCCTTTTAATGCTCTCATTTGTACTTTTCGTTGTTTTGTTTACTGTAACTTTTGGCCGTTTGTGGTGCGGCTGGGCCTGTCCGCAAACCATTTTTCTCGAAATGGTTTTCCGTAAAATTGAATACCTGATTGAAGGCGATTACAAAAAACGCCATAAACTCGACAACTGTCCTTGGTCAACTGAAAAAGTCATCAAAAAAACCTTAAAACATTCCATTTTTATCTTGATTTCGGTTGCCATGACCAATACTTTTTTAATGTGGTTTATTGGCTCCGAAAAATGGTTGCAACTCATTAGTGAACCCATCGCCGAACATTTTGGCGGGTTTATCATCATGATTATGGTGTCGGCCCTTTTTTACTGGATTTATTCGTATTTCCGTGAGCAAATTTGTACTATGGTTTGCCCTTATGGCCGCATGCAGGGAGTTTTACTCGATTCGAAATCGATCGTTGTTACCTATGATTATAAGCGCGGTGAACCACGCGGGCCAAAAAGTTCGGGCGACTGTATCGACTGCCATCAGTGCATTTCTGTCTGCCCAACGGCCATCGACATCAGAAACGGAACCCAGTTGGAATGTATCAACTGCACAGCCTGTATCGACCAGTGCAACAAAATTATGGAGGTTACCGGCAAACCTGTCGGCCTCATCCGATTCGACTCTGAAGAAGGAATTAAAAATGGGCACAAAACCATTTGGAATGCACGAAACAAGGCATATTCCGTGGTTTTAATTATTCTTTTTTCGTTTTTTATTTACACACTTTTATCGCGGCCAGTGGTTGAAACCACCATTTTACGAACTCCCGGGTTACTATTTCAGGAAAACGACGACAACACCATTTCGAATGTTTACAACATTAAAATTGTGAACAAAACACGCGATGACATGCCGCTGGAAATCAGGATTCTTTCGCATAAAGGAGAGATTAAAATGGCAGGGAGCAAAATGGCAATAAAAGATCAGGCCATGTTTGAATCAACGTTCATTCTGTTTCTTCCGAAAGAAGAACTGAAAAGCGATAAAACGAAAGTTGAATTTGGAATTTACAGTAATAATGAACTCCTTGAAACATATAATACTACATTTGTAGGACCATAAAATAAACCGTCATGAAATTCAATTGGGGAACTGGAATCTTAATCTTTCTAATCTTATTTTTACTGGCTTGTGCAGCTTTCATCATTTTTGCAATGCGGCAGGATGTGAACCTGGTTCACAAAGATTATTACGAAAAAGGGGTGGATCACACCGACAAAATGAATGTGGATGCGCGTTCAACACAATTCGGAGATAAAATTCAAATCGATTATGCGAATGAATATCTGTTAATCAGATTCGAAGAATCATTGGTTGCAAATATTGATTCGGGGAAAGTACTGATGTACAGGCCATCCAGCAGTAAACAGGATGTATTTTTTCCAATGACTTTTTCCGAAAACACTTTAAAAATTCCTAAGCAAAATCTGATATCTGGGAGATATATTTTAAAATTATCGTGGTATTCAGAAGGCTTAAAATACGATATCGACAAACCTTTGGATATTCAATAGTTCTATTTATTTTCCAATTCTGATAAAATAAGGCAATCAACTTTTTAGAGAAACAAAAATGACGATATTACTATCAGCGTTAATACTTGGTTTAATGGGAAGTTTTCATTGTGCCGGAATGTGCGGGCCAATTGCAATTGCGTTGCCGTTGCATGGAAATACAGTTCCACAAAAAATATTTGGAGGCACTTTGTACAACATTGGCAGAACTATTACCTACGGAATTATGGGCGTCCTTTTCGGTTTACTCGGACAAGGCATCAGCATGATTGGTTTTCAGCAAAAGATTTCTGTAATCATGGGCGTAATCATGATTATTTCTGTGTTGTTTCCGGCTTTGTTTAAAAATCAGTACCGGTTGGATAAAAGCTGGTTTTCGTTGGTTGGAAAGCTTAAGAAATCTATCGGACAAATGTTTTCTGTCCGGTCGTTTTCGAGCCTGTTTTTTATTGGTTTGCTCAACGGTTTGCTCCCCTGCGGACCGGTTTACATTGCCATTGCCGGCGCCATTGGTGCAGGCGATGTTGCACAAGGCACACTATACATGATACTTTTCGGTTTGGGCACAATTCCAATGATGCTCACCATTTCGCTGGCCGGAAACATAATGGGGCTGGCGCTGCGCAACCGCATCAATAAACTTATTCCGGTTTTGGTGGCGGTGGTTGGACTACTTTTTATCCTTCGCGGCCTCGATTTGGGTATTCCTTATCTTAGCCCGGAAAAACAAAAAATTGAACAGAAATTTGAGAATAGCCTTTCAGGAAAAGATACTTTGGTGGTAACCGAAAAACAGTTGCCACCGTGCTGCCAGATAAAATAAATAATCAAAACAACCTTAAAATAAAAAATGGACATTCAGATTCACTCCAACCTTATTTTAAAGGGAATTCAAAAACTTATTGATTCTTCCCGGCAGCGAGCTGCTATTTTTTTAAATTCTGAGTCAACGCTATTATATTGGCGCGTTGGAGATTACATTAATCAACAGTTATTAACAGAGGGAAGGGCCGAATATGGAGCAAAAATTATTGCGACACTGTCGCAACAATTGACAGAAATGTATGGTAAAGGATTTACTTACACTTCACTAACACGCATGTGTAAAGTGGCAAAGTGTTTTGATGCACAAAAAATTGCGACACTGTCGCAACAATTGAGTTGGAGCCATTTAATTGAACTTTCTGCCATCGACAATGAAATTAAACGCGAGTTCTTCACCCAATTGTGTATGTTAGAGCAGTGGAATGTACGAGATTTACGGGGAAAGGCAAATACTATGCTTTTTGAGCGTACAGCAATAGCATCGAAACCTGAAAAAACTATCAAAGAGGCTTTACAAACCCTTGCTTATGACAAAACATTGACCCCTGAGCTAATATTCAAAAACTCTTATGTGCTTAATTTCCTGAACCTGCCAAATGACTATTCCGAAAAAGAACTTGAATCTGCGCTAATTAATAACCTTCAAAAATTTATCATGGAATTGGGAAATGGATTTGCATTTGTCGAACGCCAAAAACGAATTCCTGTAGATTCAGTTGATTATTATCTAGATTTGTTGTTTTATCATCGAAAACTGAAGCGTTTGATTGCTGTTGACCTTAAATTGGGCAAATTTAAAGTTAAGTATAAAGCCCAGATGGAATTGTATTTAAGATGGTTACAAAAAAATGAAATGCTGGAAGGAGAAGAAAAACCATTGGGATTGTTGCTCTGCAGTGAAGGTAATACAGAGCACATTGAACTGTTGATGCTCGATAACGATGAAATAAGAGTGGCACAGTATTTAACTCAGTTGCCAAGTAAAGCATGGTTTGCAGAAAAACTTCAACGTTCACTCGAAATTGCTAAAATGAATGCAAAAGACAAAGAATGATAAGGAAGTTTATATTAACCAGAATATTTATGTATGACTTTTGAAACTGGCAAAAGCGTGAATCTGATTCAAAATGGCGCAACAAAAAAATAACACCTGCATCCATTGTGGCGCCGACTGCGGAAAAAATCCCGTGGTTTGGAACGACCTGAATTTTTGCTGCAATGGCTGTATGACCGTTTACCAGCTCCTGAACGAAAACAAACTTTACAAATACTATCAGCTTGAGGAGTCGCCCGGAATAAAAGTTGAAACCACAGAATTTGGAAACAAATATGCATTCCTTGATAACGCAGAAGTAAAGGAAAAACTCATCACTTTCACCGAAGGCAGTATTTCAAAAGTAAAATTCTTTATCCCGGTTATTCATTGTGCATCGTGTATCTGGCTGCTCGAAAACCTTGAAAAACTCAATAAAGGAATCAGGTTCTCGTTTGTCAATTTCACCAAAAAAGAGGTTGATATTACCTTCGATGAATCTATAATTACACTCCGGCAACTGGTCGAACTGCTTTCGTCAATTCATTATATACCCGATTTATCCCAAAGTTTGTCTGACAAACCCGACGATAAACAGTCGTACAAAAAACTGCTTTACAAAATCGGGGTGGCAGGGTTTGTTTTTATTAATGTGATGACTTACAGTTTACCGGCCTATTTCAATGGCCGCCCGTTGGATGACAAACTTCAGACGGTTTTAGGTATTTTAAGTTATCTGCTTGTTATCCCGGTAGTTTTGTACAGCGGAAGCGATTATTATATTTCGGCTTTTAAAAACATCCGGAAAAATAATATCAGCATCGACCTTCCCATTGCCATCGGTATTATTGTGCTGTTCCTTGTAACTACCTGGGAGATTTTTTTCACCGGCGGGGCGGGTTACTGCGACAGCTTATCCGGGCTGATTTTCTTTTTACTTGTGGGAAAATGGTTTCAAAGTAAAACCTACGAAGCGCTTTCGTTTGAGCGTAACTACAAATCGTATTTCCCAATTGCCGTTACCAAAATTAACAAGCAGATTGAAGAAAGTATTCTACTCGAAAAAATTAAAACTGATGATGTTCTGATTATCAGAAGTAAGGAACTTATTCCTGCCGATTCGGTACTGGTTGAGGGAGAAGGCCGGATTGATTACAGCTTTGTTACCGGCGAATCGAACCCGGTAACTAAAAAAACAGGTGATTTTATTTATGCCGGAGGGCGCCAAATGGGCGGAATTATAAAAATCAGTGTTAAAAAAGAAGTCAATCAAAGCCACCTTACGCAACTCTGGAACCAGGACAAAAGTTTCGAAAAACCCACCGACTCGCTGAAAACACTATCCGACAAGTTAGGGCAACGTTTCACCATTGTAGTCATCATCATTTCAATTGCCGGTTTCGCGTTTTGGTTTATGAAGGGCGATATGCACAAAGCCATTTTTGTTTTCACATCGGTGCTCATAATCGCATGTCCATGTGCGCTTGCGCTTTCAATCCCGTTTAGTTTCGGAAACACAATGCGTATTTTTGGCAGGGCTGGCCTCTACATAAAAAACACCGGTGTAATCGAAAAAATGTCGCACATTACTGCCATTGTTTTCGATAAAACCGGTACACTCACCCGCCCCAACGAAACACGTACAGAATATTCAGGCACTCCGCTTTCAGCCGGTGAAACCGATGCCGTATTTTCGCTTGCAAGGCAATCGACCCACCCGTTGAGTAATACAATCGCTTCTTTTTTGCAGAATTCGGTTTATCGCTCTCCTGAACATTTTATTGAAATGGCTGGCCGCGGAATCTTCGGTAAAGTAAATAACCACGAAATCAGGATGGGTTCTGAAGAGTTTGTTTGTAACAGGACTGCTGGAACAGGGATAAGGGCTTCGGTGGTTTTCGTTTCGGTATACGAAATTGTAAAAGGACATTTTACCATCAGCAATTTGTATCGCGAAGGTTTTGAAAAGGTGATTGAAACCCTGAAAGACAAGTTTAAACTTTACCTTGTTTCGGGCGACAACGATGCAGAAGCACAAAATCTTGCCTCTCATTTTGGAGAAAACAACCTGTTGTTTAACCAGAAACCCGGAGATAAAGCAGAATTCATAAAAACGCTCCAGGAAAAAGGGGAGAAAGTGCTTATGACCGGCGACGGGCTGAATGACGCCGGCGCTTTGATGCAGGCCGACGTTGCCCTTACTGTAGCCGATAAAGCCTACCATTTTTCGCCTTCCAGCGATGCAGTGCTCGAAGCAGGCCAATTTGCGCGGTTTGCGCGGTTTATCGGATTTACAAAAACATCGCTGAAGATTGTGAAAATGAGTTTCGCCATTTCATTTTTTTACAATGTTATCGGCGTTTCCATTGCGCTCACCGGAAACCTGTCGCCTGTAATCGCAGCCATTTTAATGCCGATCAGTTCGGTTTCGGTGGTGGCATTTGCAACATTTGCCACAAGGTTGGCTGGAAGGATGAAACTGTAACAGTACTTGATCTTCTTAATTGTCTTTTGTCTTTTATCTTTTGTCTTTTATCTTTTGTCTTTTATCTTGATCCTAAAATCTTTTGTCTTGCGTCTCGGCTCGATATTCTTTTTATTTTTACGCGATTAAAAAAAACAAAGCATGATCAACAACAAGAAAATTGTGGTGGTACTTCCGGCATACAATGCAGCCAAAACACTCGAAATAACCTACAGCGAAATTGATCTTACAATGGTTGATGAGGTGATTCTGGTTGACGACCGAAGCAGCGATAAAACGGTTGAAGTCGCTGAGAAACTTGGCATTCATCACATTATTCTTCACGAACAAAATAAAGGCTACGGCGGCAACCAGAAATCGTGCTATAACAAAGCCCTCGAAATTGGCGCCGACATTGTAATTATGCTCCATCCCGATTATCAATACACCCCGAAACTGATTCCCGCAATGGCAAGTTTACTGGGTAGCGGATTGTATCACGTGGTTCTGGGATCACGAATACTCGGGAAAGGTGCACTGGCCGGTGGAATGCCGATGATTAAATATATTTCAAACCGGGCACTGACGCTTATTCAGAACATACTGATGAATGCCAAACTTTCGGAATACCACACCGGTTACCGCGCTTTTACACGCGAAGTACTTGAATCGGTGAACTACAATGCCAATTCCGATAATTTTGTGTTCGATAACCAGATGCTGGCGCAAATCTGGTATGCCGGTTTCGAAATTGCCGAAATTACCTGTCCCACCAAATATTTCGACGATGCATCGAGTATCAACCTGAAAAACAGTACTATTTACGGAATTGGGGTTTTAAAAACTTCAGTTCAGTTCAGGTTGCAAAAATGGGGGCTTTTAAAATCGAAAATCTTTAAGAACTAAATAATGGAATATAGAAAGTATTTATTGCTGATTATACCACTTGCATACCTGTTTCTTGGTAGCTATTTCCATCAAATTATCGGGATATATTTTTTAAGAACTGCTGATCCTGAATGTATCTATTTTATGAGTGGACTTTGTGTTGCCAACGGTAAATTCATGCTCGGACATTTCGATAATCCCGGCACTCCACTTCAATATCTGGCAGCCCTGGTATTTCGTGGAGTTTATATTTTCCGCTCGCATCATATCCCTTTTAATAACGACGTTCTTTCAAATCCCGATCTGTATCTTCATACCCTGAACCTTGTAATGACCTCCATCGTTGCTGTCTTTCTTTACTTTACCGGCAAAATCATGTTCAGAATCAGTAACAACCTGACTTATTCAGTAATAATGCAGCTTTCACCGCTGTTTACCAGCCTTATTTATCTGAACATTGCCCGGATTGTACCCGAAACATTAATCCCGATTCCGGCAGTTTTGATGAGTATTATGCTTCTTTATCTTTTTTACAATAAAGATGAAGAATATGACAAAAAGCACAGCATTATTTTTGGTTTGATTTCGGCATTTGGATTATCGGTTAAATTAACCTATTTACCGCTTTGGATAGTTCCGTTCATTGTTTTGAAAACCTGGAGGAATAAACTTATTTATACTGCTACAGCCATTCTTTCGTTTTTTGTATTTGCAATCCCGGTTACGCTTCAACTCAACAAATTCTGGGGATGGGTGAAAGGTCTTTTACTGCATAGCGGCAAATATGGTCAGGGTGAAAGAAATTTTATCGATTGGAATGCTTTTGGTGTGAATTTTACCAGCCTTTGGAATGAAAATCGCTTCTTTTTCTATGTGGTTATTGCTCTGGCAATTGTTTTAACTGTTTCTTTTATAATGTCAATAAAGAAAAACGAGAAAAATCTGTTGCACCGTATTTCATTTGCTCTGCTGGCAGCGGCATTCCTGCAAATAGTTCTTGTTTGCAAACAATATGAATCGCGCTATTTTGTTCCTGCGTTGATGCTTGTTCCTGTTTCAGTAATTATGATTATTGAGCTGGCACAGCAGTTCAGCCCAATGATTTCGAAATACAAACTGGGGCAAATTGCCGCAGTGGTTGTAATTATTGGTTATTTTATTGAACAGAAACCGATTGTGCACTCGCTTTCTGTTGTGCTACAGGAAAGAAACTTTCAGAAGATGAGAGCTTTGCATTATATGCAAAATATAGAAACCAATTCACTGAAATTTTTAGTAACCACCGACTACGGGGCTCCGCTGCCAGAGTATGCTTTAACGCATAGTTATCGCTGGGCGGGCAGATATCAGGAACTTTTCAAACCTGCTCTGGCCGAAATTTATCCCAATACTTATGTCTTTTTTCCATGGGATAATTCAATGAACTTTTGGGGGAGTGAGCCAAACTATAGTGAACCCGGCAGACCAGCATATATTTATTTTTTAACCGATAATCTTAAAGAGAATTTTTTTAAAGAGGCAGCAATGTATTTTCCTGAAAAATATGAATTAACAAGAACATTTTTTAACGAAACAACCAACGAGGCAATTTACCGTCTTGTTAAGATTTCTGTGGAATAAATGCCTGTTTAATATAAGCATGTCGGAATTACCAACAATTTACTGCCCTTTCATCGTATTTATAAACTCCTTTGCAATTTCGATCTTTGGATTTGAACATTCATAAAACCTGTAAAAGGCAAACTTTCTGTTAATCCCGAAACATGAACATTTAACATGGCTATAAAAATAGTTCAGCACCTGTTCTATCTCATCTGCTGTGTTTACGTGTTCATAATTCATTAAAATGCCGTAGTCCAATCCATATTTAAGTCGGAACTCTATACCTGTGGTTAATTTGTACCCCAACTTCCAGAGAATAGTCCCTTCGTTTGGGATTGAGACTCTTAGCGTACCATTCTTATTTAAAAGAATACATGTTTTCGCCACAACTTTTGGCAAATCTGTTAT
Source organism: Prolixibacteraceae bacterium (assembly GCA_009773765.1). Lineage (GTDB taxonomy): Bacteria > Bacteroidota > Bacteroidia > Bacteroidales > Prolixibacteraceae > Draconibacterium. The sequence continues at coordinate 27,437 of WTWZ01000049.1, forward strand.
GTGCTCAAATGTTGCAACAGATGTAATCCTGTCGTATTTACTATTTTCACTAATTTCGTCAATGTCCTTATAAACAATGTTTATGCGGTCTTTGAGTTTTGAATTGACAAAAAGTTCTGTGAATGGCTCAATTATATCATAGGGTGTTGTCTGTTCATATAAAAGTTGATTTAAGGTACCTGCCCCTATTTCCAAAGTCGGTTTTTCAGTTGTGGTAATCACATCTTTTGCTACTTTTAGATGTAACCAGGCTTCCATTTTTTGCGCAACAGATGAAGCTGCTGTATCTCCATCCCTGTTTTTCTTATAATGTTCAGCATAGATTTTTTGAAATTCCAGGGGTAATTCAACTCTAACTTTCGGGTAATTTTCAAACATTTTTTGTTATAAATATTAATCTTTTTTTCAAGCTTAAACTGCAAATTAAAATATTTAGTCAATTCATTTTTTTCTTATTATCAAATCGTCAACAATGAGTGTGAATTTATTTAAATCTTTATTCCTTACTGTAACCATCACAAGGTCGTTGCCGGTTTTCATTACAAACGGAATTTTTATGCGCATCCAGTCGTTTTTCAGAGAACAGTAAAAATGCTGAAACTGGTCGTAAATATAGCCTGTGGTTTGTTCCCCGTCTTTCTGTATAAATTCGATATTCGTGCGTGCAAACAAATCGGTTTCGTAACCTTTTACCCAAAACAGTATTTCGCAGGTATCGCCGGGTGTACCGCCACTGACTTGTTTTTCAACAATACGCATCCATATTCCCAGGTTTCCCTTTAATGCACCGTTACCCGCAAAGGCTTCGGGTTGTGGCGAATCCTCGAAACCGTTAAACCAGAGTACTTTTGAAGTATCGGCCTGCCCGGAATATATTGCTGCCATTTCGTTATTAAACTGCTTTTCGCCCATCTTTGCAATCGAATCTAACTGGTTTATCTCAAGTTTGTATAAACTAAACTTTGGCCCCTGCCAAACCGGTTTCGCGTTTTGAACAAGATTTTTTTCGGGTGTGGTTAGCGCGTTGCAGTTATCAACCAACAGCAACAGTGGTTTTCGGTTCGGCTAGGTTTGCGAAATTGATGTTCTGCTCAGGAATACACCCATTGAAGGTAACCCGCTTTTTAATGAAACAATGAGTGATTGCCGTAAAGATTCGCACTTTGAATCGAGCCACACATTTTCTGAACCAACATGAAAATAGGGAATAGGCAGAACGGCCTGATAATCTGAAACATTAACTGCTGAAATCCATGCATTCTCAGGCATCGAATTGGCTGTATCATCAAGTTCTTCAACCCTGTTGTTCAGGCGGGGAGCATAAACTTTCACATTTAAATATCCATCATAGATTAAAAATCCTAAAGCAAAAATTGTCAGAATCTTAAATCTGGCCCCCTTCACCAAAAGTTGCGATATGCCGTAAAAAACCATAATATTGATGATATAGAAAAACAACCAGGAAAATCGTGATAATGCCCGTAATTGCTGAATCGGGCCGAGATAATCAAGTAAAAAGGTTAATCCAAGATTAAATGGAATACTGAAAGAAAGTAAAAGTGAAGCTATGGAAGCCCAGATAAAAGATGTCAGCAACAGGTTATCAGAGAATTTCCACCATAACTTCTTTTGTTTTATCCTTTGTACCATTTGATAAATTCCGACACAGACGCCTGACAAAGCAACCATTCCGATAAATGCAAAAGCTTCCCATTCATAATCATGTTTTACCCCAATGGTTTTAAGAAACTCTGAATAGGGTTTATGCAGCGGCAAAAAAATGGTGGCCGGATATGCCCTGAAAGTAAATAATCCCCACGGATGCGTGGTTCGGTCGGTTACTGTATTACTGTAATTAGAAATGATTTGAACTAAAATCAGCGGAAGGATCAATTGCAGAAAAAGGTGGATTAGCCATTTGTATTCTTTAAATTTCATCTGGCGCGACAGAAAAACATAACCCCAATAAAACAGAAACAGAAATCCGAATAAAGCAAAAAAGTACATCTGCATACCGGCTGCAAAAAATGTAATAAATCCAATTATTGCCGATAGCCAGTATGTTTTTTTCTGGTCGAATTTCATCAGCATCCATATCAGCATTGGGAGCCACATTAGATGACTCAGCGCGAAATGCCCGCCAAGACGCCCGATTTGGGGCGATAACATGGCAATTCCAACCGAAGCGATTGCAGCAAACCACCATTTTACTTTTAGCTCGTGAAATATCAGAAAAATGAAAATAGCGGCCAGAACGATGGATATCAGCATAAACGAATTTAATATTCCAACTATCCATGGACGGAAATCGATACCGATGTTGGCAAGAATTTTAACCGGGTTAACAATCATTGGCTGACAATCGGTAAAAAAAACCATTTCGCCGTAAGGATAATTCTGAACGTATGAATGGAAAATTGAAGTGTCGGTTTGCAAATGATATACCGATGAGGCATACGATTTAAGCCCGTCGCCGGAAGGAGAAAAATAAACTCGATTAATATCTTTCAGTAAAGGACCAAAAAACATGAACAGTATTGCACACCCAAGAGCAAGTGTTAGTATTAATCCCTTTCTGAAATCTTCCATGGTGTGCGGTATTTATTGTTTATCAAATTCAAGTATATTTGACAAATTAAAAGAAATTAATGGAAACCAAAAAGAAAATATCGCTTGTTGTTCCTTGTTTTAATGAGGAAGAAGGACTTTCGAAATTCAATGAAACACTGTTAACGGCATTGCCCGAAAAATATGAATATGAGATAATATATGTAAACGACGGTAGCTCAGATAAAACGATTGAAGTTATAAAATCACTGGCCCAAAACCACCCCGAAATAAAATACATTTCGTTTTCGAGAAACTTTGGCCACCAGAACGCGTTGAAAGCTGGTTATGATTTTGCAACGGGCCACTGTGCAATTAGTTTAGATGCCGATTTACAACATCCACCTGTATTGATTCCCGAATTAATTCAAAAATGGGCAGAAGGATTTGAAATTGTTAACACCATACGCCTTGACCACGGTTCTATTTCGGCAGGAAAAAAACTTTCATCTGGCATTTTTTACAGACTTATGCGACGTATGTCAGATGTAAATATTGAAACTGGCATGGCCGATTTCAGGTTAATTGACAGGAAAGTTCTTAATCAGCTAAAATTGTTCAACGAAAATTACCTTTTCTTTAGAGGTATTATTCCCTGGATAGGTTTTAAACAGGTAAATGTTCCGTTCAGGGCCAACGAACGGTTTGCAGGTACCACTAAGTACACTTTAAAAAGAATGATAAAATTTGCTATGACCGGGGTTACTTCGTTTAGCGTTAAACCACTTCGCCTTTCGATTTACCTTGGAATATTCATTGCATTTCTTGCGTTTATTTACGCTGTTTACATTACTTACGTTTATTTTTTCACCAACCATGCAATTGCCGGTTGGACATCGGTAATTTTAAGCGTACTGGCCGTTGGCGGTATAAATTTACTGATGTTAGGTATTATTGGCGAATATCTTGGGAAGCTTTTTATTGAAAACAAACGAAGACCAAATTACCTGATTTCAGAAACCAATTTCGAATCCTGAAAAATTTAAAATTTCAGCACATCGAAGAATTTTGACCAGCTCATTGGGGTATCCCACCACTCGCCCGGGTTGTACCTGAATCCAAACTGTATATTGTAATAAATAAAAATCAGGATAAGTATTCCTAAGAAAACTCTTGTATTTTCATAATAATCCTGTGATTTCTGAACTCCCAGGGCCAAAGGCGCCGCCATAAAAGGGAGATAGTCTATCATAGCACGCTGGCCTACTGCCGCACCAAAAGTTGGCCACCACCAGCTTCCGTTGATATATATACAAAGTACGATGATTAATAGCACTGCCCAACTGTTCATTTGCCGTTTTATTACCTGAAAAATTAACCCGGTAACTGCTAAAATCATCAGTGGAGTGTAGGTAAACCATCCATTGAATTTTCCAAACAACACCACCCCGATTTTTGGGGAAGTCCAATAGGGGAATCCATAATCCTGATAGGAATAAACCAGGAATTTGCCTGTAACAAAATGCCAGTAAGCCATTTGAGGTATAAATACCACGAAACCTATCAGCAACAGAATTAAAACCGATTTGTAATTCGATACCCAAAACCACCAGCGTTCCCTGAAACTGGCTGCATTGTAAACACCAAAAAGAAAAAGATACAACCCCGAAATGATATTGGTTGGCCTGATTAAAACTGCCAGGGCAAACGGAACTCCAAGTAAAATCAGATATTTCAGCGATGGCGTTTTAATAAACCTGTTGCTGAAGTACAGATAAACCGAAACCATGGCAAAAGAGTAAACATGAGACATTCCGGCACCAAGTAATATCGAATAAAAAAAGACATTTGTGGCTAGAAAAATCAAAGCAACTGTAATCAGGCTAACCCGATGGTTGAAAAAATCGCGCAGAAACAGATACAAAAAAACAAGTCCAATGTAGGTATAAACGATACCTGCAACCAGCACCATCCCGAAATACAGGTGTGTATATCCATTTGCCTCGAGTCCAAGGAAGATACTTGCGAAATGGGCAATCAGAAAAAATGGCGTCCATAAAATTGCCACACCACAGGTAAAAACACTAAGTGTTTTACCTTCTCCATATCCGATTGTCCACGGCATACGATCAAATAACTCCCAATCTTTGATGAAAAAATGTGCAAGATACTGGTAGTACCCTTCCATGTCGGAACCGAGAATCATTTTGTCAATAGGTATGCTATGAAAGACCTGACGATAAATGTAATTAATCACAAGTCCGACCAAAAGGAAAAGCCAGCCATATTTTATCAATTTATTCAGTTCCGATTGATTTATATTTTCCATATACTTCTTAATTTCATTATTCAACTCGACCAACCATAACCACACTTAATCCGAACCATCTGTGAGTTACGCGATCTATAATTCTGAAGACAGGAACAAAGAAATTGTAGATTTTCATCTGTCCTTCAGGTATAACTTTCTTTCTTAGCAAAGTGCCACTCACCCACCACCCTGCAATTCCAATACAGTTGAAATACTGTTGGTGAATAACTGAATACTTATTTGCTTTAAATACAGAAAGCAAAGTTTTTGCCGTGTACCTGCGAAAATGTCCCAAAGCCACATCGAACTGGTTAAAAAGAGTTTGAAATGCAGGCACCAGAATAATTATATTCCCGTTTTTTTTAAGCAATTTCCTGCAGTTGGCAAGGGCTTTTCGATCATCGGCAATATGTTCAACCACATTCAGCGCAAAAACAGTATCGAATTTACCAAACAGCGAAGCATATTTAATGTCGAAATCCGGATCTACAATATCCAAATCTATCACATCTTTTAGATTTGTATATCCCGAAAATTTGTCTTTGAGAATCTGGCAATATTCATTCTGCAGTTCAGAAATTACCAATTCTTCACCATCGTTGAGAAAACACTGCGATATATTGCCAATGCCACCGCCAATTTCAAGAATTCTCCCATGGCAAAATGGCTTTATGGTTTCGTACATCCACCGGTTAAAATGGTCGGCCCCTGAAATGCTTTCAAGAGTTGAATAACCGTAAACATCCTTCACCTCTTGATTTGACATTATTTTCTCGCCCATAAATTGTATTTTAAGATAACGTAAAATGCGCGAAAACCATCTCTCCATCCGATTTTTTTACCTTCATCGTAGGTACGGCCGTAATAGGAAATGCCCACTTCGTATATTTTTATTTTTGGTATTCTGGCAATTTTGGCAGTTACTTCGGGTTCAAAACCAAACCTGTTTTCCTTTAAATCCAGCTTTTTTATGATATCGGCACGAAAAAGTTTGTAACAGGTTTCCATGTCGCTCAGGTTTAAATTTGTAAATATATTCGATACGGTAGTAAGTATTTTGTTGCCGATAGAATGCCAGAAAAATAAAATACGGTGCGGATGCCCGCCCATAAAACGCGAACCGTAAACCACATCGGCACCGGCTTCAATATAGGGTTTCAGCAGGTCGTTGTATTCGCGCGGGTCATACTCCAAATCAGCATCCTGAATGATGATACAGTCGCCGGTGGTTTCTGCAATTCCGCGGTGAAGCGCTGCTCCTTTCCCCATATTAACGGGTTGATGAAAAAGCTTCATTTCGGCTTCGGGGTGATTTTTAATGTAGTTGTTAATTACCTCGCCTGAATTATCAGTTGAAAAATCGTTCACCAGGATAATTTCCTTTTCGAAACCGTAATTTAATTCAACTTTCAATACCCTGTTTAAAATTTCGTGAATGGTGTTGGCCTCGTTATAAACGGGAATCACGATTGAAAGCTTTTTCTGGTTTTCCATTTAAAATGCTGAAAATTAAATAAAGCGCAAATATAGAATTATACCAATTGTTATTCAAAATGGTACGTTGCAAATTTTTTATTTGTCCCAAAAAACCGGGATTGATTGTGTTAAAGGGAACAGTACTATAAAACAGATTCATCTTCATTCCGAGGGTTCACCCAAGATAATTGGGCATAATGAGTTGATGACAGCAATCTTCATCAACGCTGTCTTTTCGACGAGGTACGAGGAGAAATCTCTTCAAATAAACAGATCACTCTCCTGATAACCATAGGGATATATAACAAAAAATTAAGAATCTGTCATTAGTAAGGAGAGTGCGCGACTGAGGAATCCTTTCGGGCAATGAATTTACTCTTGATAGTTTCCTGCAACAATCAAATAATTTGTCCTTAGCGATTGTTCCCGGGTTTTTGGGTTTAAAAATTTCAGGTTAACGCGGTTCATTCCTCTCTGTTGTATCTGGTAAACCGTATCAACCGGAAATTTCTGAAACAACATTTCCTTATAATCAATTTCGTTGGTGTAAATCCAGGCCCCGTGTTTGGAAAAAGCTTTTTTCAGTTCATCCCATTTTTCAATGTTTTCGACAGGTTGGATGGCATAAAAGAATAAACCGTACTCTTCAAGGCTCAAATTATAAAGTTGAGTATTCGCCGAGTTTTTTGCCTCGTATAAATTTAAAACCTGCCTCGGTCCCTGGTACGAATATAAATCGGGCAGAACTTTTACATTCAAAAACAGATTTAAAACTCCTGCTATTATAACCGAAAACAGTAGTATTTTTTGAAATTTGACAATGTCGTTTTTAATGACAAAAAACATGATTATCAACACAATAATCGCTACAATCAGCGGAATCCGGATGTTGTTATCAGAGAAAACAAAAATCACAAATACCACGAAAAAAGACTGGATCAATATAAAAACGGTTTGCGTAATAATAAACCAACGTTGCCTGTCAACCTGGATTTTTCTGAATTGAACCAGCCAGTCGCCAGCAATTACAGCAATTGGAGTAACCGCAATTAAAAAATAGTTGGGCGCTTTTCCTTTGGCTATACTCAGGATTGAAACCAAAACAATCACACTTCCCAATAAAAAAACGCTCCATGAATTCTTCTCTTCTTTTAAAATCCAGCCTTTTAAGGTGGTATAAATAGCAGCCAGAACAATGATTGTCCAGGGTAAAAATGCCCACAAAGCATTGTACAGGTAGTAAAAGTAATCGTTGCTTGAGCCCGCATATTCGCCGGTAATGCGGCCAAAATTGTTGGTAATGAAAAAGAACCTGATTCCCTCGAAACCAAAACTATGGTACAAATGAACCAGCGATGGCGAAATAATGACAAGCACAATCAGGATTCCCAAAAACCATTTAGGATGAAACAGTTGTTTGAAATCTCTTTTGAAAATGAGGTAAAATAAAACCGCGAAAAAAGGCAAAACCGCGCCAACCGGGCCTTTCGACAGCATTGCCAACCCAATGCCGGTAAAGCCAAAAACAAAATTTGTCCATTTTTTATGCTGAAGATAGGCAGCCAGTTGCCACATAGCCAAAGTAACGCCGGTTTGCAAAACCGAATCGGTATGAAAATCGAAAAAATAGAGAAAAAATATCTGCGAAGTTCCGGCGATTAAAGCCGCCCATTTTCCTGCTTCCGCAGAAAAAAGCTGTTTTCCGAGCCGGTAGGTAAAATAAATTCCGGCAGTGCCATATAAAAACGGGAACAACTTAAAAGCAAAATTGGTGTTCCCAAAAAGGTGGACTCCCAGGCCGGCCAGCCAGAAAAACAGGTGAGGTTTCTGGTCGTAAGGTTCGCCGTTAATTTTCAGGTTAAACCAGTCGCCCGATTCCACCATTTGCCGCGAAATAGCCGCATACAGCCCCGAATCGCCCGTTACATCGATAAACAGGCCGGCCAGCCAGGCCAGCGCCACCAATAAAAAAGCAAATGCCCACCAGCTATTCTCAGTAATCTTTTTCAATGTTTCTGCGCAATTTTAATTATCAGCAAAATAAACGATTAAACTGTAAAATCATTCACCTATCGAAAGCAATTTTAATGGATTTTAGTAAGTCTAAAATTCTTTGTTGCAATCCAGGGCTACAAAGGTTAGACCTTTAAAAATAAGGCATATTTCACAATTTAAATAGGTTCAATCCCTGATTTTTAACCGTTAACCCAGAATATGATTATTTATTTATAAAATTTTATTTGCTTTAGTCCTGTTTTAATGTCAAACTGTCAACAGGCAATAAAGTCATTTGAAAAATCGTTTTTGACAAAGTTTTTAGTTTAATTTTGACAAAAAACAAAATCATGCAAAAAATTGCCATTTTCCCGGGTTCGTTCGACCCGTTTCATGTTGGGCACGAATCTATTGTTCGCCGCGCGCTCCCGCTTTTTGATAAAATCATTATCATGATTGGCTACAACGTCAATAAAAAGTCATTTTTCCCGATTGAAAACCGCATTAAATGGATAAAGCAGGTTTTTGAAAATGTTGAAAGGGTAGAAGTGAGATTGCATAACGGATTAACCGTCGATTTTTGCAAGGAAGTTAACGCCGGTTACATTTTGCGTGGGCTCCGCACTTCGGCCGATTTTGAATACGAAAGGGCAATTGCCCAGGTGAACAAAAAAATGCACCCCGAAATTGAAACCACATTTCTGTTAACCCTGCCCGAACATACACCCATAAATGCAACTATCATCCGCGATATTATTTTCCATGGCGGCAATGCCAGTATGTTTTTACCCAAATGCCTTAACTTTGAAGAGTTTACAATAAATGGCAAAAATTCAAACAGTTAACATGCGTTTTTTATGTGCATTGCTTTTTGCTTTATTGATATCTCAGTCTGTTTTTGCATTGGTTACCATTGAATGCCACAATCCCGGATATGCAGGAAAAAAACTGGAGTTTTACACTTTCTCCGACCCCGTTTCATCTGCAACAAAGAAAGTGTTTACACTCGAATTCGATAAATCAGGGAAATGCATAAAAACCATTGAAACACAAACCACAGATTTTGTTTTTTGTGATTTTGGTATTTACCGCGGCCTGCTATTTATCGAACCCAACCAGAAAATAGTTCTTCAACTTCCACCACCGCGCGAAAAATCGTTTGCCGACCAAAAAAATCCATATTTCGAGCCCGTTTTGTTTTGGTTTATCACCGAACACAACCAGCAGCTCAACAATCAGGTAACAGTTTTTACCAACCGCCTCAACCAGTTGACCAACAAATATTTCGACCAGCTCTACTTCAGGCAGTCAAAGCAGATTTACGATTCGGTGTTGTATTTTATTGAAAAGGAATTTGGACGAATTAAAACTGAACCCTTTCAGTTTCATAAAAAATTATCCCTGAAAATGGTTGAGGTTGATGCTTTCCGTTTAAAACCAGAAGATTATTCAATACTGTTTGCGGCTATAAAACCACAATTCTGGTTGTACCCGTCATTTACCGATCTTTTCGACAAAACTTTTTCGGGGCAACTGAGTTTTGATGCAAAATTGGTTAAAGGCGATGAAATTCGCAAAGCAGTAAATCAAGGTAATATTTCGTTTTTAGCCGATCATATCAAAACCAAATACAAAATTCAGGGTGAAATGGCGGATCTGGTTTTGTTAAAAATGCTTCATGATGGTTATTATTCGGGAGATTTTTCAAAAAATGCGATTCAGCAAATGATAAAATCAGCGCGGTTTACCAGTCACCAAAACCAAATGGTCTGCGAGGCTGCTTCCAATATTTATGATAAAATTACCCATTTACAACCAGGAAGCATAGCTCCTGTAATTTGTTTGAATAATCAGGAGGGCCAGAAGGCCTGTACGAATCAGGATAGCGGTAAATATAAATACCTCATTTTTGCCGACACCGAGATGGCTGTTTGCCGCGAGCATTTGAAATACCTGCCGGCCATTCAGCAGAAATACGCTAAAAACATCGAAATATTCATCGTTTTAAGGAACACAGATGCTGCTCAAATGGCTAAGTTTTTTGCCGAAAACGAAATTCCCGGAATAAAACTGATTGACGAAAACGGCAAATTTACCAATCAGTACAAAGTAAAATCGTTTCCGCAATGCTTTTTGTTAGACCATTATCACAAAGTAAAATTAGCTTCAGCCAAAGCCCCGCTTGATGGGTTTGAACAACAGTTTGGGGCGTTGCTGAAGCAGGGTTATATGGATAAACAGCGAAAACAAGCGAAATAAACAGGCCTGCTGAAAATCCATTTTATATTTTACAATTAGGGATTTATGTCGATATTTGGAATATAAAAGCAAGGATTTATGACAAAAGCTAAAATAAAGCTTTCACTAACACTTAATGCAACCAACGAAAAGATTGCCTCACTGAAAACCCGCCCGGAAACCAAAGAAAAGGAGAAGTTATTGCACGACCATATTTACCGTTAAACAATTAATATTGAATGTCATGAAGTTTTTAATTTTATCGGTGTTGCTGGCATTTTCGGTAACCGTAACTTATGCCCAGAATACTGTAAACAAAAGTAAGAAGCAGTTAAAAGCTAAACAAAAGGCTTGGCAAATGGAGCAAATAAAAACGGTTATCAGGAGCAAAAGTTTTGTTTTTAAAGCACAAACCGTAATTCCAAAAAACGACAGGACTAAAACCCTTACAGCCGATTTTGGGATAGATGTTAAAAACGACTCCGTTTACTCTTACATGCCTTATTTTGGCAACACCTATTCAAGAGATTATTCAAGTTTTAAAAACAGCCCGATGGGTTTTATGCAACCCATTGATAATTACTCCACCAAAAGGACCCATTCGGGTTATATGGTTCGGATTAAAGTAAAAAACGGATATGACGTTATTGATTTAACGTTTCATATTTCAAAAACCGGAAATGCGTCTGTCAGCGCTTCAAGCATTAACCGGCAGGGGATAACCTACACAGGCATAATTCTGATTCCCGTTCCGGCGGAACCTGAAAAATAAAACGGGTGGAACTGATTCTCATTACCTGATTAATTCAGAATAAAATGTTTTGCAGCTTGTGCCGGTTAAGTGCAAAAAAAAACCAGTTACAAACAAATTCGTAAATGGTTCATTTTTTTGTTGTCCTGTCAGGTTTCGAACCTGAACTCTTCTGATTCAGAGTCAGACGTGTTGCCAATTACACCACAGGACAATAAATTTCCCGCAAAAATATAAATTTTCCCGATTTATATTCACACAATAAACGGATTGCATTATTTTTACCTTTCAAAATAAAAAATACTCTAAAATTAATTTTAACACAAAAAATAGTAAAATGAAAACAGAGCAAAAAAGAAGGGATTTTCTGAAAATTTCAGCGGCAGGCGCGCTGGGGGTTATTGCACTTGGCCCAATGGCCTGTAAACCAGGGGCGAAACAGGCTGCGCAACCATTAGCGGTTGACCGCAAAAGTTTTGGTGTGGGAATACAGTTATACACTATTCGCGATGCGATGGATGCCGATAAACTGGGCTCACTGAAAAAATTATCGGATATGGGTTACAAATACCTTGAACTTGCCAATTATGCCGATGGTAAATTTTATGGTTATACCCCTGCTGAATTTAAAAAGATAGTAAACGATTTGGGAATGGAAATCATAAGTAGCCATACCAGTGTTGAAGCTGCCGGAATAACAAGTGAAAGCGCTAAAAAAATGGCCGATGATCATGCTGCACTCGGCGTGAAATATTGTGTTCAACCATGGGTTGAGGAAGTTGATCGCAACATTGAATCGTACAAAAGAATGATTGCCGACTGGAACGAAGTTGGAAAAGTAATGAAAGAAGTTGGAATTCAGTTTGGATACCACAATCACAACTTCGAATTTGCCAATTTGGATGGCATTATCCCTTATTACGACATTTTTATGCCCGAAATGGATGCCGATTTAATTACCATGGAACTCGACATGTACTGGGCCACTAAAGCCGGACAGGATCCTGTTGAGATGTTTAACAAATACCCTGGCCGTTTCCAGTTGTTCCATTTTAAAGATATGGCGCAGCAAAGCGAACCCTTCTTTGATGTAATAAAAGATGATATTACATCGGTTGGGGCCGGACTTATTGATTTTAAAAGAATTTATGCAGCCCGCGAAACTGCAGGAATGAAGTACTTTTTTGTTGAAGATGACAATCAGGGAAATGGTAAACCTTTTGAAGCAGTGGAAATCAGCATCAGCAATCTGACAACCAAAATTTTAGTATAAAACAAAAACAGTTTATCCAGGAAAAGGAATCCAGATGGTTTTGGATTCCTTTTTTTGTGCCTAAAACTTCCTTTAAAGTTTCGGTTAACTTTAACGTTTTAAGATTCAGAAAAAATTTAAAACATGTTAAATAATGACAAGGAGGGAAACCTGACGGATGTACCCGGTACAATTGAAGAATCATGGAGAATTTTACCGATGGGATACTGAAAAGGTTCAGGGTTCGCGATTCTTTTGGATATCATATCTGCTCTTCTTTCAAACTGACATTCAACAGCCGGTATTGATAATGTGGGTAAAGGCAGTTGCAACCAGGTTTTTATTGCCATCGGCCCGTTAAAAATTAATACTCAGGAATTTATAGATAATTTGGGAAAAGGTTAAGCTACTATCAAAAAAGTAGTTACCCTTTTGCCTAAAAAAAAAGAGAACCCATTTTAAAACCAGATTCCCTTCTTTAGTTGACCTGCCTAGGCTCGAACTAGGACTCTTCTGAACCAAAATCAGACGTGTTGCCAGTTACACCACAGGTCAGTCCTTATTTGTCTTTTTGCTAAAGACGGTGCAAAAATATAATTTTTTTTCTTTTCACTGTCTTCCTGTGTTTTTTTTTCGTTTTAGTCCTAATTGTTTAATGTACCTATTTCTAAAAACGGGGAATATCAAATATTTTTAAAACCCTATATTTGCACGTGTTCAAAAAAAAGCAATCATGCAAAAAACAACAATAATCAACAATATTCTGGGGTGGTCAGTATTTCTGACTGCAGCAATTACCTATTTTGTAACGCTTGAACCAACTGCAAGTTGGTGGGATTGCAGCGAATTTATTACCAGCGCATTTAAGCTTGAAGTGGGGCATCCTCCCGGCGCGCCGTTACACATGATTTTAGGAAGGGTTTTCACGCTTTTTGCCGCCGATAGCAGTAAGGCAGCGTATATGGTAAATGCTTTGTCGGCAATTGCCAGTGCTGCAACAGTAATGTTGTTGTACTGGAGCATTGTTCACCTTGCCCGGAAACTTTTTTCGACGAATGAACTGTCGAAAGGCGAACAAATTGCTGTTTGGGGCAGCGGTTTGGTTGGCGCCCTGGCCTTTGCTTTTACCGATTCGTTTTGGTATTCGGCAGTGGAGGGTGAAGTTTATGCGCTTTCCTCCTTTTTTACAGCCGCCGTTTTCTGGGCTATTCTGAAATGGGAAAATGTTGCCGGCGAACCGAATGGCAACCGGTGGTTAATTCTGATTGCTTATCTGATGGGATTGTCAACCGGGGTGCATTTGCTTAATCTTCTGGCAATTCCCGCAATTGGGCTCGTTTACTACTTCAAAATCTATAAGTTTTCGTGGAAAGGCGCTATTACTGCCCTGGTAATTTCTATAGGTATTTTAGGATCAATACAATATATTATTATTCCAGGAGTTCCACGACTGGCGTTTGTTTTCGATAAACTGTTTGTAAACAGTTTTGGGCTTCCTTTTAATTCAGGGGTTTTGTTTCTGATGGCCTTATTTATTGCAGCGTCGGTTTGGGCGGTGAGATTTACAGCCAAGAAAAACATGGTATTGATGAATACAGCCGTTACTGTGGTGATTGTGATATTAATAGGCTATTCCACTTTTGCCACAATTATCATTCGTGCTGTGGCAAATCCGCCAATGAACCAAAATCACCCCGATAATGCTTTCGCCCTTTTGCGCTATTTAAACCGCGAACAATATGGCGACAGGCCTTTGTTTTACGGACATTATTACAATGCCCCGGCAATTGCCAATATCAACGAAAAAGCCCAATATAATAAAGTGGACGGTAAATATAAAGTAACCGGGACACTTTCAGGTGGAACAAAATATGAGCCCAAAATGGAAACATTTTTTCCGAGAATGTACAGTACAAATCCCAACCATGTTAGCGCGTACAAGGAATGGGGAAGAATTAAGGGAAGAGCTGTCCGGGTTCGCGATGGCGGAGAAGTAAAAACATTAATGAAACCAACTTTTACTGAAAATATCCGGTTTTTTATTACCTATCAGATAGGGCACATGTACATGCGGTATTTTATGTGGAATTTTGTTGGCCGCCAGAACGATGTTCAGGGACATGGCAGTTTTATACATGGAAACTGGATTAGCGGAATTGATTTTCTGGATAGTCAGAAAGTTGGTCCCCGCGATAAAATGCCATATTTCATGAAAAATGACCCAAGCCGGAATACCTACTTTTTTTTGCCCCTGCTTTTTGGTTTAATAGGGATGTTTTACCAATATAACCGGGGCAAAAGCGGAAAGGAAGGTTTTTCAGTAACAATGCTGCTGTTTTTTTTTACCGGACTTGCAATTATAGTTTACCTGAACCAAACTCCCTACCAGCCGCGCGAACGCGATTATGCATATACCGGCTCGTTTTATGCGTTTGCCATTTGGATTGGGCTTGCAGTTCCGGCTTTGTATCCGATGGTTCAAAAAATATTAATAGGTACTGCCGGGGCAGTTGTCGTTACCGGAATTTCGCTTGTTTTAGTGCCAGGAATACTGGTATCGCAGAACTTCAAAGATCACGATCGATCAGGACGTTACATGGCCCGCGATTACGCCGTCAATTACCTTGAATCGTGTGCGCCCAACGCCATTCTATTTACTTATGGCGACAACGATACTTTTCCGCTTTGGTATGTGCAGGAAGTTGAAGGGGTGCGGCCTGACATCAAAATTATCAATATAAGTTATCTTGGAATGGACTGGTACATTACCCAGCACCGGATGGCTTCCAACGATGCCGCACCAATTCCTTTTTCGTTTGAAAAAGAACAATATTACATGGGCCGCAGGGACGCAGTTTTGTTTCATGAACGAATAAAAGGCTCCATAGAACTTAGCGAAGCAATGAAGTTTTTAGGCAGCGATGATGAACGCACAAAAGTTCAGGTGGTTAGCGGAGAAAAAATGGACTTTCTGCCATCGCGCAGTTTTCACATCACCGTTGACAAGAAAAAAGTTTTGGAATCCGGTACGGTTAAACCCGCAGATGAACCATTAATTGTTGATTCGGTAAAATTCAGAATAAATAATAGTTATATAACAAAAAGCGAGATGTCAGTCTTAAACATCATTGCTGCAAACAACTGGGAGCGCCCCATTTATATTAACCATAGTTTATTGTATTCAAACAACATATTTTTTCTCGATTATTTGCAGTTTGAAGGCCTTGCCTATCGCTTTGTGCCCATTGAAACGAAAGGAGGAGGCATGAACAGGGGAAGGATAGATGCTGAAATTTTATATGATAACGTGATGAATAAATTTGTATGGGGAAATGTAAACGACCCTGACATTTATCTTGACGAATACAATAAAAAGGCGATAAATATTATTCAGGCGCGTTACATGTTTGCCCGTTTGGCCCAGGCGCTTATTGATAAAGGGGATAACGCGCGGGCAGTTAAAGTACTCGACAGAATGTTTGAAGTTTTCCCCAACGAAAAAATGCCGTTAACATACGATTCTTTCCCTGCCGTTGAATTGTATTATCGCACAGGAGAAACGGAAAAGGCAAATAACCTTGTAAAGGTCCTATCGAAAAACAGTTTCGATATGCTTGGGTATTATTTCAGCCTGCCCGGCCATTTTGCTGGTGCAATTGAAGAAGAACAAAATCGCGAGATGTCGCTTGTCAATAACATGTTAATCCTTACCAAACGTTACGAACAGGAGGCGCTTAACAAAGAAATTACCAATAAACTCGACGAAATAATCAAAGGCCTGGAAAATAAAATGGGTTCTTAGATATTATTACATACGCATAAATATCAATTCAATGGGATTTATTTCAGTATTAAAAAAATACAACACCACTTTTTGGGCATCGAATGTTATTGAACTCTTCGAACGATGGGCGTGGTACGGATTTTACCTGGCTTTTGCGCTTTACCTCGTAAATTCGAAAGATACCGGTGCACTGGGTTTATCTCAGGCACAAAAGGGGATTATAATGGGGACCGGTTCCATGTTGTTGTATTTACTGCCTGTAATTACTGGCGCAATCGGCGATAAAATCGGATACAGAAAAATACTTTATCTGGCGTTTGCACTTTATATTTCAGGATTTTACATGATAAAAACCTTCGACACATTTGGCTTGATGTTTTTCGCTTTTGTGTGGACCTGCGTTGGTGGGGCATTTTTTAAACCGATTATTTCTGCCATGATTGCAAGAAATACCACCGATGAAACATCGTCGATTGGATTTGGTATTTTTTACATGATGATAAATATCGGCGGTTTTATCGGGCCTTTTATTGCCGGTGTCCTGATGCAAAAATCCTGGGATTATGTTTTTTATATGTCAATGGTTACTATCGGGGTAAATTATTTAATTACTTTCTTTTTCTTCCGTGAACCCAAAATTAATAATGATAATAATTCACTGGCGAAAAACATTGCCAATGCATTTGTGAGTATCGGGGTTGCATTAAAAAACTGGAAATTTGTACTGTTCCTGTTAATTATGGTTTTGTTTTGGACTGCTTTCAACCAGTTGTATTATTCATTCCCGGTTTTTATTGAACAATGGGTTGACACAAGTGTATTGTATGATGGGATTTATAAAATATGGCCATGGCTGGCTAAGTCAATCGGCACCGAAAGCGCAACCATTACATCGGTTACGCTTACCAGCATGGATTCGTTTTTCATCATTGTTTTTCAGTTAATGGTTTCTGCATTCGTGATGAGGTTTAAACCACTTGCTGCAATGATGGGCGGAATCCTGGTACTTGCAGGAGGTTTGGGGCTAATGTTTTCGAGCCAAAGCGGATGGCTGATTTTGCTCGGAATTTTGGTTTTTGCATTAGGCGAAATGGCAAGTTCTCCAAAGTTTACAGAATATGTCGGACGAATTGCACCCGCCGATCAAAAAGCATTGTACATGGGAACTTCGTTTCTGCCCATTGCAGCAGGGCATCAACTGGCAGGCTGGCTTTCGGGCGATGTGTACGAAAAAATTGCCGATAAAATATATTTGATCCAGCTTGAAGTTGCCAAACGTGGAATTTCTATGCCGGAAATATCGGGGGAATTTTCGAAGAACGATTATGTGCAAATGGCCTCAGAAAAACTGGGAATGGATGCCGGCCAGCTAAACCAGTTTTTGTGGAACAGTTATCATCCTTCCAACATTTGGATTGTTTATGCGGGTGTTGCAGTTTCAGCGGTTGTTTTACTCTGGTTGTACGACAGGTATGTAATTGGAATGTGAATTTTCATCTCATTATAATTGTTAATTTTTAAAGGTATTCGATGTAACCCGCTTTATAATATTCCATCTGTGTGGCAAAATTTTGTCATGCTCGTTTCATTCCTGCAATAAAAATTCATGGTAATTATCTGAATTTATGATTTTGAAATTATGGTCAGGGTAAGCATTAATAAATGATTTCGACAAGTTTGCCTTTTTATACGGATTGTATTTGAATTCAAAAGCCCACATTTTACCTGCCCGTTCTTCAATATAATCAATTTCCTGCTGAAGTTTTGTTCGCCAAAAGAAACGGTTAGCATGGATTCTTTGGTATGCAGCTAGTTTAATTCGTTCGCTGATTAGGTAATTTTCCCAAAGTACTCCAATGTCTTGACGGGTATGGACAGGATTAAAATTGTTGATTATGGCATTTCGGATTCCGTTATCATAAAAATATATTTTCTTCGATTTTTTTATTTCATTCCGAAGATTACGATTTAAAGATTGTAACCGGAAAATGACAAAAGTTTTTTCAAGTAATCTAATATATTTTTCAACGGTTTTAGGATCTGAAGCCAGGTTTTGCGCCAATTCATTATATGAAACTTCATTTCCAACCTGGTATGAAAGTAATTGAAGAAGTTTGATAATAAGATCAGGTTTTTTAATACTTTCAATTCGAAACAAATCTTTATAAAGATAGCTGTCTGCCAGCCAATTTAAGGTTTCTACAGCGTCATCCGGATTATTTACAACATCAGGGTATGAACCAAAAACCAACCGGTGATTCATTAATCGTTTTTCTTCCAATAGTCCATTTTCTTTTGTTAACTCACCAAAAGAAAATGGATAAAGCTGGTATTCGAATTTTCTTCCGGTTAGCGGTTCATTTATTTCATCAAGCAAGTCAAAAGAAGAAGAACCTGTTGCTATAACCTGGACATCAGGAATCGAGTCAACAATCAGTTTTAAGGTCAGCCCAATTCCCTTTATTCGTTGTGCCTCATCAATTACCATGATTTTATTTTTTCCAATCAGGTTTTTGAGTTCATACGAAGCTATTGATCTGAAAAGTCCCGGCACGTTAGGTTCGTCGGCATTAAACCACACAAAAGGTTGATTGATTTGATTTAAAAGAAGCCTGATTAAAGTAGTTTTTCCAGCCTGACGTGGACCGGTTATAATTATTGCTTTTTGTTTAAAAAGGCGATTTTGCAGTATGCCTAATAATTCTCTGTTGATCATTTTGTCGTTAAAATAGACATTTTTGGATTCAAATCCAAAATAGATATGCTTTATTTGGATTCAAATCCAAAATAACCATGGTTACATCCAAAAACGCCATGGTTTACTAATCCAGGGTTCACCGGCATAATCAATGCCTATTCGCGGAGAAGTACTGATTTTTTCAACCTTTTGCCCATCTTCAATCCATATTCTTTCTGAAATAAAAAGGTCTTCACCATTAAAGGATTTATCCAGTTGTAAAGCTTTCCCAACTCTTCCCGGTCCTGAAATTCCCTGAACCCCACGGATAAGAACAGCCGAAGCATCGTTCACTTTTCCGGTTACAATGTTCAGCATCCAGTGTATTCCGTAAATAAAATAAATGACTATCGGTTATTACGCCTAAAACTATAAATAATGGTTACCTTTGACAAAAGCGAGAGTATGAACCTGATGGATTTTTATCAAAGGTTT
>WTWZ01000002.1 GCA_009773765.1 Prolixibacteraceae bacterium
AGAAGGGAAAGGTCGAAAGACGGGTTTAACAAAACAAATAGAAGAGGACTTAAAGGTTCAAGTTTTAAAAACTCCGTCAGAACTTGGCTATACACAAGCAACCTGGGATGGGAAATTGGTTTGCAAGTACATAAACGACACGTATTCTCTTACTATTGCTGTACGGACTGCCCAGGATTGGATGCACAAAATCGGATTTACAAGACAGCGGCCACGATATCGTTTTAACAAAGCAGATTAAGCACTGAATGAGCAGTTTAAGGCAGATGTTAAAAAAAAATCAATGAACAAAAGGACGATGAAGTAATTGTATTTTCGGATGAAGCAGGAATATCATTAAGACCAAAGTTGGGTTCTGTTTGGTCATTAAAGGGACAACAGCCGATTGTGCCAGCCAACAGTAGTTGGACAAGGGTAACCCTTCCCTGATTTGCAGGCCCATTCATAGGGACAATAATGGTAAACACAATGCCAAAAGGTAATTCAGAAAATTTCGTAAAACAGTTAGAACTAATTTTGGATGCTAACAAAGAGAAGAGATTTGTATTGTTTGAAACCGCAGAAAAATGTTGGGATGCAATTAAAAACCATTTTGCAAATTTATCCTCAGAGCAAATAGTGAGATTATGCTGCTTGCCAACAGTTTAAACCTGGCAAACAACTGCAAAATTTCTCGGGTTTTCGGCAAAAAACCGTCATCCTGAAAACAATTTAAAAACCGAAGCTGATAAAAACCTTTGGGCAATTTTTGAAGCCGGTGTTATAACGGATACACTGATTCAGGAAAACAAAAACCGGGTTACTGCAACCCCATTAAAACAGCCATGCCAGCTTGTTTGAAATGCCACGGGGTTACGGGCAATGATATTGATCGGGCAACGTCCGAAAAACTGCAAAAATTCTATCCCAATGATTTGGCAACTGGTTACCAGTTAGACGATTTCAGGGGTTTATGGAAATTTGAGATTGAAACTAACTGATGTTTTTTGCTGTTCAAAGCCCGTTTAGGCTGAAATATCTTATCCTTAAAAATTTTCCTTAAAAAATCAGCCTTATTGTATTTGTTTTACGGTAGTTCTTCGATTTTGACTTTATCAACCTTTTTCCACCTTTGCTGTTTTATTGCTGAAAACAACATTTTCAAGAAATCATGGATTATACAATTTCAAAATATTTTCCCGGCATACGTCCGCAGGTTACTCTTCCCTCTCCTCAAATATTTATTTTGCTGAAAGAGGAAGGAATCCGGAAAATGGTAAGCGACCATTACGATTTATTAAAAGAAAGTGCGATTCAGGATTTGTTTCCGAAAAATCGAATCGCACTTGAAAAAGCCAAGGAACATTCAGCAGATTTTTTTATCCAGATATGCGGCGGCCCCGACTTTTTTAACCAAAATCGCGGCCAGCCCCGGTTGAACCAACGTCATCTGCCGTTCAAAATAACAGCCGAAGCCCGCGAAGTTTGGCTCAACTGCTATAAAACGGTTTTGCAAAAACTCGAATTGCCTGGAGAGGTTCTTCTTTCGTTCTGGAATTATCTCGACGTTTTTTCAAAATGGATGGTAAATTCCTACTAACCAACCTTTTTTTGTAGCAATTCAAAATTTTCATAACAATCAACATTGATACTTTTTAAAATAACAAGCAATCTGTTTACCTTTTTGGCGGTTGCCTTTTTTATGTCATGTTCAAGCGGTCAAAAAAAATGCAAATCAGGGTAAAACTGCTTCTGAAAAATCTGCGGTAAAACCACTTGAAATTAATTCCGAAGAAAAACTTTTATTAAACTATCTGAAAGAAAACGGAGATTTCGTGAAAAGCCGCTATTTTCCCTCTTTAATAA
The DNA here is from genome assembly GCA_009773765.1 of Prolixibacteraceae bacterium. Classification (GTDB taxonomy): domain Bacteria; phylum Bacteroidota; class Bacteroidia; order Bacteroidales; family Prolixibacteraceae; genus Draconibacterium. The sequence goes on from WTWZ01000002.1 coordinate 1,846, forward strand.
AGGCCGAATTGGTTTTTGAAGAGTTAAACGGGAACATTCATGTAATTGATTTGCCCGGACCAGATTAGTATGCAGAAGGACATATTAAAGGAGCAGTTAAAGTTGATTTTGAAGATTTTCCTGAATATTTCATGACCAAAATAAAGCCATTTGAATTTGGCTAAATTGTGCTGGTATGTTAGTCCGGCCAGATTTCGGTTTATACTGCATCGCTCCCGGGGTTAATTGGCTATTGGAATAATTATGCCATGCGCTTATGCACCAAGAGAAGCAATCGAAATCACATTTATTCCGTCGGTACGCGTATAACTGATGCCTGTTCCTATAATGATATTCAGCGACTTAGGCTGTTTTACCTTTTCAGTATTTAAAACCGAAACCAACTTTTTAAGGTTTGTTGCTGCTTCTTCAATTTGTCCGGTACCAAGTTTAATTTCGAAGGCAAGCCAGTCGCCATTGTATTTTTGCACGATGGCATCAACTTCCAAACCTCCCGAATCGCGGTAATAATAAACTTTTGCGTCGTTTGCCTGGGCATAAACCCTGAGTTCATGAACAACCAAAGACTCAAAAAGAAAGCCGGTGAAATTAAGGTCAGCAAGCAATGAATCCTTATCGGCGCCAATTGCTGCAACCGAAATAGAAACATCGTTAAAATGGCGTTTAGGCGCTTTTCGCAACGATGCGGTGGAGCGGATGTGTGTATTCCATGCCGGTTGCTCTTCCGTAATCATCAGTCTGTCAAGCGCATCAAGATAGTCGTAGATTGTGGGTCGCGAAAGGATACTGTTTTCTTTTTCACCAACATCAGCCACTATTGTTGAAATTTCGACAATAGTGGCGGTATTTCTGGCAAGCGAACGCAAAAGGTTCCGCACTTTTACCGGGTCGCGTTTTATATCTGAAACCCGGCTCATATCAACTTCGGTAAGTAATTCAATGTATGCCCGGTTCAAATCCATTGCCTGAGTCATGTTTTTTCCAATCAAAGCAGGGAATCCGCCGATAATTATTTTCTCGATAATAAATTCCAAATCAGTGGGTTTGTCATCAACATCTGCTCCAGCTCCTTCAAACAAACTTTTCATGCTTATTTTTCCGGAAGAAAAACCAAGTTCCAGCCATGTCATTGTTCTCATATCGAGGATTGTAAACCTGCCTGCCCCCGAGTGCATCTTTATGTTTTCTTCAGGATTTGCCGAACCGGTGAGTATGAATTGTGCCGTTTGCTGGCGGTCATCAATTTCGTGCCTGATATAATCCCATAGTTTTGGTTGTACCTGCCATTCGTCAATCAGCCGGGGAGTTTCGCCAATCAAAAGCCTTTTCGGCGATGTTGCCATCAACGCCGGAACTTGTTCGTCCCTGTCAACACGTAAAATGCTACAAGCAATCTGCTTTGCCGATTCTGTTTTTCCACAAGCTTTTGCCCCTCGGACAAGCACTGCCCCTGAAGAATTCAATTTACGGGTTAATTCGCTGTCTGTTATTCGCTTAATATAAGCCATATTCTTGTCGCTTTACATTTTTTGAGCAAAGCAATTTACATTATTTGAGCGAAATACTTTACATTTTTTGAGTAATATATTTTACATTTTTTGAATGTAACCATAAACTCGATTAAAAAATCAATCCTTTGTTTCGATTTCTTCACCCCATCGATATGAATCCAATTCAAATCCACCCAACGCCAAAATACGCTCAACAACTGTTTCAACGGCTTGTTCCAGGGTTTCGGGTTTGCTGTAAAACGAAGGAATTGCCGGACAAATAATTCCCCCTGCAAGTGTAATGGTTTTCATGTTTTCAATATGTATTAAACTGAACGGGGTTTCGCGCGGGACTACAATCAGTTTTCTTCTTTCCTTTAACATCACATCGGCTGCGCGGGTAATCAGGTCGTCAGAAATTCCGTTGGCAATCCGGCCAAGCGTTCCCATCGAACAAGGACATATAATTAAAGTGTCGAAAGTGGACGAGCCTGAAGCAAAAGGGGCATAAAAATCATCCTTTTCATAAACCCTGAAGGGAAAAACCGGTTCGAAAGCATCTTTCAATTCGTACTTCCAGATATCTTTTGCATTGGTTGAAAAAACAATGGCAACCTCATTCAACTGGTTTTTTATTTTCCGTAATTTATTGAAAAGCATGGAGGCATAAATAGCCCCGCTGGCGCCGGTTACTGCTACTACAATATTTCTTTTCATAAAATTTTATCTGCTAATCTGGTAGTACAAAGCCAGTGTTATTACATTGTTAAACTGGTTGTTTTGCCAGTAATAATTGGTATTTACAGGTTTCCCCCTGATTGGCAGTACCGATAATCCCATTCGTAAATCGGCTTTAAGATTATCCAAAAAGTCGAACTGAAAACCAACAAAGGGTTTCAAATCAATTGTGTTAAATGCATTTTGATCTTCAATTGCGAATTCTCCATAGTTGTCAAATTCTTTCGCACCTATTAAAAATCCTGTTGACAATCCTGCAAGTATTGAACCCCTGTCGTTGGTTCGAAATGCCATATAAACAGGGAGATCGATGTAGCTTAGCCGCATGATGTATTTTTCAGGATCTTTAGTGGTCACTTTTTTTCTGGCACCTTTTTGGGAATATTTGATTTCGAAAGCAGCAAAAATTGCAGGTACAATATCTGTTTCAACATAAAAACCTGCCACTACCCCAGGCTTATGATAACCTTTATAAGTATCGCCTTCAACCTGCGATGCATTATACCCAACAATGGCGCCGCCATCAAAACGCTGCGCAAATGCCACATTTACAATCAACAAGAACATTGTTGAGGCAAATAATTTTTTAGTCATTTATCGTAGTTTTTCGAGTTTCTGTTTTAATATCTCAACTCCAACACTGGCTTTTACATCAATGTAAACTACATTTTTCAGCGCTGTTTCAGGCCGGATGGGATCTACAACAAAAACCGGCGCATGGTGTTTAGCGTAATGCACCAGCCCGGCAGCGGGGTAAACTGCCAGCGAGGTACCGATTACCACAATAATATCGGCGTTTTCAACCAGTGGGATGGCATCGTACATTGCTGGCACTGCTTCGCCAAACCACACAATATGCGGCCGCAACTGGCTTCCTTTCTCACACAGGCCGCCCATTTTCAGTTCCCATCCATCAAGGGTGTAAATTAAATCAGGGTCGATGGTGCTCCGTACTTTTTTTAGCTCGCCGTGTAAATGGATTATTTTTGTGCTGCCTGCCCGTTCGTGCAAATCGTCAACATTTTGGGTAATTACCGACACATCAAACCATTTCTCCAAATCAGCAATTCCATAATGCCCGGCATTTGGTTTTGCATCAAGTAACTGTTTGCGGCGCTGGTTGTAAAAGTCCATAACCAGCTCCGGGTTCCGGTACCAGCCATCAATGCTGGCAACATCTTCAACGGCATAATTTTCCCAAAGCCCGTCCATGTCGCGAAAGGTTTTCAACCCGCTTTCCTGACTAATTCCGGCACCCGAAAGCACAACCAGTTTTTTCATTTGCTTTAAATTCATTCAGGCTTAAAGATAAATGAAAATATACTATTTTTAGAACAATAAATAGTTTTAGCTATGGCAAAAAAAGTATATCAACTTAAAATTACATTAAAAGGCATTAGCCCAGCGATTTGGAGGAGGATTTTAGTAAAACCTGATATATCGTTGGTTGATTTTCACCGGATAATCCAAACTACAATGGGATGGACAAATTCTCATTTGCACTTATTTAAAAATGGGCATGAGGAATATTCGCCTGCCGAATTTGAGGTAGAGGACACTAAAAATTCAAGGGCTTTCAAACTGAACAAATTATTAAAACACGTAAATGATCGGATTTTATATGAATACGATTTTGGAGATGGATGGGAGCATAATATTTTACTGGAAAAAATTGTTGAAGTTGATGATAAAGAGCAAATTCCAAAATGTTTGAAGGGAAAAAGAAATTGCCCTCCTGAAGATTGCGGCGGAATTTGGGGTTACGAAAATTTTCTTCAGATCATTTCAGATCCACAACATGAAGAGTATGAAGAAACGATGGAATGGGGCGGTGAAGAATTCGATCCGGAATATTTCAACATTGAAGAAATTAACAAATTACTGAGTGAAAAAGATTATGGCTGTATCTGGTTGGAATAAAGAAACCCCAACATTGAAACAAAGATATTTTAACGAATGATAAATGAACGTTAAACTGTTAGCGCCCTTGGTTTGCCCTACCATTCTACATCCAAAACAGTTACATTTGCAGCAATGATCGACCATGCTACCATAGAACGGATTATAGATTCAGCGGAGATTTCAGACGTTGTTTCCGATTTTGTTACGCTTCGCAAAAGAGGCGTTAACATGCTGGGAATGTGCCCTTTTCATAACGAAAAAACACCGTCGTTTACGGTTTCGCCGGCCAAAGGAATTTTTAAATGTTTTGGCTGTGGGAAAGGGGGCAATTCGGTGAATTTTATAATGGAACACGAAAACCTGACTTACCCCGAAGCTTTGAAATGGCTGGCAAAAAAATACCACATCGACGTGGTTGAGCATGAAGATACCGAAGAACAGAAACAACTGAATGACGAGCGTGAAAGCCTGATGATTGTTTCGGGGTTTGCACAGAAATATTTTATCCGGTATTTGTGGGAGGAAAACGAAGGCCGGACCATTGGGTTGAGCTATTTCAGGGAGCGGAGCTTCAGGGACGACACAATGAAAAAGTTCGAAGTTGGATATGCCCCCGACGGAAAAGCGCCGTTTACCGAAGCTGCTCAAAAAGAAGGATATAAAATTGAATTCCTCGAAAAAACCGGGCTTACCATAAAACGCGACGACTGGATTCGCGACCGTTTTGCAGGCCGAGTGATGTTCCCGATTCACAATCTTGCCGGCAGGGTTACTGCTTTTGGCGGGCGAATTCTGAAAGAGGATAAAACTGTGGCCAAATACCTCAACTCGCCTGAGTCGGAAATTTACCACAAAAGCAAGGTTGTTTACGGAATTTTTCAGGCAAAACGCGAGATTTCAAAATTAGATAAATGTTACCTTGTTGAAGGTTACACCGATGTACTTTCGATGCACCAGGCCGGAATCGAAAATGTGGTTGCCTCGTCGGGCACGGCTTTAACAGTTGATCAGATTCGGTTGATTAAAAGGTTTACGCCAAATATTACCATTATTTACGACGGCGATGAGGCAGGGATAAAAGCTTCGCTTCGCGGAATTGACCTGGTTTTGGAGGAAGGAATGAATGTAAAAGTTCTGCTTCTTCCCGATAAGGAAGATCCCGATTCGTATGCGAAAAAAATGGGCGCTTCGGGTTTCACAAAATACATTCTCGATAACGAAACCGATTTTATTCAGTTTAAAACCCGGCTTCTTTTAAAAAGTACTGAAAATGATCCGGTTGCAAAAGCGCGGCTGATTTCCGATGTTATCCGCTCGGTGGCTGTAATTCCGGATACCATTACACGCTCGGTTTATATTAAGGAATGTAGTAAACTGCTCGATGTAAACGAGGAGGTTTTATATACCGAAGTCCAAAAGCAAAAAAGAAAACAAAGCGACGACTTAAAAGCAAACGGAATCAGGGAACAAGCGCGAAAATCAGCCCGTCAACCCGAAATTCCGAAAGAAATAGAAATATCGCAATTTCTCGAAGAGGAGCTGGTTTTTCTGAGGTTTCTGTTAAAATTCAGCCGTTTTCCGCTTTTTGAACTCGAAGGCGAAACCCCGGGAGAAACTGAATTGATAAGCGTTGGCGAATTTATGATTGAAGAGTTGGAAAAAGATGATTTGATTTCGCAAAACGAGTTGTTCAGGATTATTTTTAACGATGTAAAACAGAATTTGGAGAACGCCGAATTCGACCCGTGGAAACACTTTGTTTATCATTCGAACAGCGAAATAAGTGCGCTGGCAACCGATTTACTTTCTGAAAAATTTATCGAAAGCAACATTTGGAAAAGGGGCGGCGGTTTCACTGAAAAGGAAGAAGATATTCTCGATTTGCTGGTTCCTAAAATTATTAACGAATACAAAGCCCGTAAAATACGGTTGATGCTGCCCGCCATTGAAGATGAAATTAACCGGGCTTACCTTGAAAACGATTTCGATCGAGTAATCGATGAACAGTCGAAGTACATGAACCTGAAACGTGTGGAGAAGGATTTGTCGGAAAAGCTGGGAAACCGGGCGATGAATTAAAAATTGATGATCATGCGAACACTTTTTATTCAAAACAGGGAGGAAATCAACGAAATAATCCGCGCATGCAAAACCTGTTATCTGGCCATGTCTGATAACGATTTTCCGTATGTTTTGCCCATGAATTTTGCGTTGGATGGCAATTCGATAATAATGCACTCGGCACAAAGCGGGAGAATGTGGGAAACTTTGAAGAAAAACCAAAATGTTTGTATCAACTGGATAATTGGCGAAGATTTGGCCTGGCAGGATGTGAAAGTTGGCTGTAGTTACCGTGTAAAGTCGAAATCGGTTTTGGTGGAAGGAAAGGTTGAATTTGTTGATGATTTTGATGAGAAAACCCGCTGCCTCCAATTGTTAATGAGTCAATACAGCGATCGCGAATTCAAATTCAGTAAACCTGCGATTGAAAATGTGGGTGTTATAAAAGTTGCTATCGAAAAAATTTCGGCAAAGGAATTTGGTGCAAAACCGGTAATGCCGTGGAATAGTTAAAATTTTAATTCAAATGATTTTTGTAACAGGCGGGACAGGATTGGTAGGGGCGCATTTGCTGTTTGAACTCACTTCGGCCGGCAAACGGGTGAAAGCGCTGAAACGCGAAACCAGCAATTTACAACAGGTGCTAAAAACATTTTCGTATTATTCCGAAACGCCACAGGAACTTTTTAACCTGATTGCATGGGTTGATGGCGATATTCTCGACTATTTTTCGCTTGAAAAATTACTTGAAGGGGTAACTGAAATTTATCACTGTGCCGCAATCGTGTCATTTAACACAAACGAGCGGCAGAAAATGATTACAAACAACGTTGAGGGTACTTCGAACCTGGTAAACGCCGCCATCGAAAACGGGGTGAAAAAGATTTGCCATGTAAGTTCAATCGCTGCACTTGGCCGACTCGGCGACCACCAATTAGTTACGGAACAAACCAACTGGGTTCCCACAAAAAAAATATCAGGGTACTCAGAGAGCAAATTCTTTTCTGAAGTTGAAATATGGCGCGGAATTGAAGAAGGGTTGGATGCTGTGATTGTTAATCCGTCTATAATATTTGGCCCGGCCAATTGGGACACAGGCAGCGCAAAAATGTTTAAAACTATTTGGGATGGAATGAAGTTTTATACCAAAGGAGTCACCGGTTATGTCGATGCAAAGGACGTGGCACGGGCAATGATTTTACTGATGGATGAAACAAACTTTGAAACCGCCAAAAACCAGCGCTATTTGTTAAATGCCGAAAATGTAAGTTTTCAAAATGTTTTCTGTCAAGTTGCCGATGCTTTGGAAAAACCCCGACCCAAATATTTCGCATCCAATTTTATGTTGAAACTGCTTTGGAGAGTGGCCAAATTTGCCGGATGGATAACCGGAAAACCATCAGCATTAACCCGCGATGTGGTGGCAAACTCAAATACAGTTAATAATTTTGATGGAAGCAAAATAGTTAAACAGTTTAATTTCAACTACCTGCCAATTTCCGAATCAATTAAACAAACAGCCGCATTTTTAAAAGTGGAAATGTAAAATTCCAGATAAATTGTTTTGGTTCTTATCTCTCCCTTCGGGGAGACAAAGAGGGGCTTCTTCTTTACCCCTGAAAAACCAACAATGGAGTTTGTGTATGAAAAATCATCCGTTTTGCCAGGCTCGGGTTAAACAGTCGCGTTATCATATTCCGCTTGTGTGTGGTTAACGAAATTATATCCACTTGTTCTTCCTTCATGTATTTTTCGAGAGATTCAAGCGGATCCCTTCCAACAATTAAATGGCACCCGAATTCAAAACCTTTGTATTTTTCATGCAAAACATCTTTCATACCTTCCAAGCGTGCCATATCCCAGCCATCTCCGTGTGGCTGGCCAACATGTACACATTTAAGTTTAATATTGAAAGGTTTCAGCAACTGCATTAATTTGTCAAGCGATGCAAAATCCTTTTCATCGAAATTGGTGGCGTACAATACCTGAGAAAAATTGTTAAGGGTATTTTCTGATGTTTCTTCAGGAACTATTAAAACCGGCACGGTTGCATTGTACATAATATCGGCGGCAATGCTTCCCAGGGTTCCGTAAGGCACATTGCTTCCCCCGCTGCCCATGATAATTAACTGGGAGTTGTATTTTTGGGCGAATGCCAGAATATCATCATCAGGATAACCCGATTTGATAATGTATTCCGGGGAAACCGATTTCCATTTTTCGTTTCCTGCTTCTTTTGACATTTTTTTTACAAACTTCTGAAACTCTTTGTTTGCATTTTCTTCAGAATATTCCATTTTAGTAAGTAACGAAGAATCATAAGCATAAATGTCGCTAAACGGAATTGAATGAATTACCGGATTAATGTAGCAGTGCATCAGAATCAGTTTCGAATGCAGTTGGCCGGCAATGTTTATTGCCATTTTGCATGCTTTTTCGCTGTGTACCGAGAAATCGATTGGTACTAAAATGTGTTTTTCTTTTTTTTCAGCCTGTGTTTCTTCTATAAAAGGCTTAACTCCCAGTATCTCTTCCAGTATCGGGATGGCTTTTTGAATATCTTTTTCCATAATTTTAACCCGAACGGTTGATGATGCAGCACCCTCAGTTAAATTGATGTTTTCAATATCGCACGAGATATTTTCTGCCTCCAACTGCATTTTAAAAACATACGCAGTTGAAAATGGCAAAGTAACAATGGTAATTAATTTTTCTTCCATGGCTTTTAAATTTAAATTTAACAACCTTTCTTTCCCATTTATTCGGGTGAGACTTAAAATAAGTTACAAACATTTATGAATAATCGAATAGAGTAATATAGGATAAAATTAACGATTCTAAATTTATCACCCTCTCAGAACCGTGCGTAAGGGCCTCGTTCGCTGCCCGTGCCAAACCTTATTCAGCACAAAATTATAATACTGGTGCAACGTATTGGTTTTAACGTAAACCCTGATTTTGGGCTTCGGCCCTTTTTGCAACCTTATCACGGCCGACTGCCAAAATCGGTTTGCTCCCTTTATGTTCACTGTACCTGCTAAACCTTCCTTCAAACCATGCCATTCACAGCAACGCAGTTGGCTTCGTATTGCCTTCCCTCCGGCAGTGCGGCGCAGACCTCTTTCAAACTGCCTGATTGGGCTGCATTCAGGGCAAACAAAAAACCACCTGCCTTACAACAGATGGTTTCCTATTTTGTGATGATTTCTTTAAATTAAGATTCAGCACTTTCGGCTTTCGGAGCTTCTTCAGCTGCGGCAGCAACTTCAGGTTGAACTGCTCTTTCTGCTCTTTCTGCATCTCTTTTTGCTTTTGCTTCAGCAGCTAATTCAGCATTTTTTGCAGCAATTGCGGCAGCTTTTTGTTCCTTCACCTTAGCCTCTGCAGCCATTTGTTTATTAACTTCCGCATCAGCATCACCAGCCAAACGATCGATTTTTGCCTGGATTTTTGCATCTTTTTCGGTCATCCAATTGTCCAATCGCCTTTCGGCTTCAGCCATATCGAACGCGCCTTTTTTAACTCCACCCATGAGGTGTTTTTTGTAGAGTACACCTTTGTACGACAAAATTGCCTTCACGGTGTCGGTAGGTTGTGCGCCATTTGTAAGCCAGTTGTAAGCTTTATCAAAATCGAGATTGATAGTAGCAGGATTTGAATTCGGATTGTAAGTTCCAACCGTTTCAATGTACCTGCCATCCCGTGGCGACCTGCTATCGGCTACCACAATGTGGTAGTAAGCATAACGTTTGCGGCCATGCCGCGCTAGTCTCATTTTTACTGGCATAATTCCTCTTTAATTTTTTTGAAAAATGTGGCGCAAAGATAGAATAAATATCTATTCCTCCTACCTTTTCACATACTGTTCTTCGTAGTATTTTTTATAATCGCCAGAAGTCACATTTTCAAGCCATTCGGTATTCTCCAAATACCAGTCGATGGTTTTTTCGATTCCTTCTTCGAACTGAAGAGAGGGTTCCCAACCTAATTCACGCTTAATTTTGGAGGCATCGATTGCATAACGTAAATCATGCCCGGCACGGTCTTTCACGTAAGTAATCAGTTTTTCTGATTCTCCGTCCGGACGGCCTAATTTTTTATCCATTTCCCGGCACATTAGTTTTATCAGGTCGATATTGGCCCACTCGTTAAACCCGCCAATATTATAGGTTTCGCCAATTTTGCCCCGATGAAAAATCACATCAATTGCACGGGCATGGTCAACCACCCACAGCCAGTCGCGCACGTTTTCGCCCTTGCCGTAAACCGGGAGCGGTTTGTTGTTTTTAATATTATGAATAAACAGGGGAATTAATTTTTCCGGAAATTGGAACGAACCGTAATTATTTGAGCAGTTGGAAATTACGGCAGGCAAACCGAATGTGTCGAGGTAAGCGCGCACAAAATGGTCGGAACTGGCTTTTGATGCCGAATATGGACTGTGCGGATCGTAACTGGTTTCTTCGGTAAACATTCCTTCTTCGCCCAGCGAACCATAAACTTCGTCGGTTGAAATGTGGTAAAATCTCTTATCAGAAAAATTGTCCTTCCAAATATTTTTTGCACCATTCAGCAGATTAACTGTGCCAATAACATTTGTAAAAACAAATTCTGTCGGGTTCGAAATTGATCGGTCAACATGCGATTCGGCAGCCAGGTGAATAACCCCGTCAAACTGTTTTTCTTCAAATAATTTATGAATGAAATCACCATCAACAATATCGCCTTTTACAAACTCGTAGTTGGGTTTGTTTTCAATATCTTTTAAATTATTGAGGTTGCCGGCGTAAGTCAGTTTGTCGAGGTTAACAATTTTATAATCAGGATATTTATTTACAAAAAGCCGCACTACATGCGAACCAATAAATCCGGCGCCGCCGGTGATGAGAATAGTTTTCATAACTGACATTTTTACATAATGGGATATCCCTAACTAAATTAATTAAATACTTTTTCTATCTACTTTGTCCGTAATTCGAGTAAAATGTATTGACAGTTTTAACAGGAATAAGTATGCCCCATAATTGCTTAGCGTGAATATTCGATTATTTTTCAAATTACTTCTTATTATATATTTGTTGGAGATATTTAATACCCTATCAAGGAAAACTAAAGATTCTTCTAACTTTCCTTCCAACTTTGGCAAATAAAATATTTGTGTTATTTCTTGCTTCTTGATGGATTTTAAATGAGAATCAATTTGTTCACTTGACTTATTCCCTTTAGTTAATAACGCATTAGTGTATTTGTCTAAATTAAGTATTGGGGCATAGACTATTTGAGAAGGAAACATCCTTAGATTTTCAATATCAATATCGCAAGTATTTGATAATATAATACTTGGCACAGGTTTTATTAAGGGTTCAGGCAAATTTATAACAAGCATATCTCTAATTCCATCGCCTTGATAAATTAGGCATGTATTCTCGAGATAATTTGTATAGATTCTTGAATCAATATTGTCAGGAAATGATTTTATACCTTCAAATAATTCTTTATCTGATTCGGCTGATAAGAATTTAGGCAAATAGATTTTGAGTGATTCTTCATTCATATCAAATCCCAAAAATTTTCATTAACTAAATCAACGATTTCAACTTCAATTTCTGTAGAGTTTTCAATCAGAGTCTTTGTAAAAACAAGTAAGGTTTTAAATTTTTCAATGTTATAATTGGAGGCTACATAATTTAATGGATTTTGTAAAATACTGGCACTCCAATCAGCTATATCTTGACAATATATATATGACGCATTGTTTTGTAAGATGTAATCTGATTCATATTGTAACGGCAAGACACTTGAGCTAATTGATGCTAAAACTAAAAGATTTGAAATTGAGGTATTCGTTTTCATTAGTATTCAGGATTTAAGGAATTTAAGAAATCTTTTTGTAATAAACTAAAGAATATTTCTTTTTCAAATTGATGACCGGTGTTTAGAATATTGTTTTTTTCAATAAAAAACTTATCAAGATTTGCGGTAGAAAAAGTATCAATATCAATAAATGACCCATTTCTACCCTCATGATTAATATTGTTTGCAACTTGTAACGTGTTAACAAATTCGGATTTTATAATTTCCGTTCTAAAAACAGTGCTTTTATAATCAATGGCCGAATTATTAATTGAAATATTAAGATTTATCTTATTGAAAATATCGTTTTCAAAGAAATTAATATACCTTATACCAACTCTTAAAATATTTTTTACAACTGAAGATTTTTCAATTTTATCCAATACATCAATAATTTTATTATTAAAGCTGGTCCAACCTGAATAATTAGGATAAGAAGATATTGAAATTACGTCTGAGCCAATTTGAACTACATATTCTTTATCTGAAATTTTATAATGAGGTTTGAATTTAAGATTTGGATCAATGTTACGCAAAGGTTCAGGTATCTGAAGTATTGGAAGATTTTCCACATCTTGAAAGCTATTTTGTAAGGCACTGTAAATTAATCCGAATACTGCATTAGGATGAGTATTAGGAATAAATCTTATTTCAACTAATGCGTCAATTATTGGACAAGGATTAATTTTCTTTGGTAAAATCATCTTTCTTTTTTTAACAAATATATAGAAATGTATAATTCTAATACTCTTAAAAGTTCTTAAAAGGCCTAATTGAAAAATGTTTAACTAAATTCCCCTAGCCCGCTTTTCCCAGTTCCAGGCTGAAAGCAAAGTTTCTACCAAATTTTTTTCTGCTTTCCAACCCAATTCTTCATTGGCGTAAGTTGTATCGGCCCATATTTTTTCAATATCGCCTGCACGCCGTTCAACTATTTTATAATTGAGTTTTACTCCGGTTGCCTTTTCAAAGCCGTTTACCACTTCCAGAACCGACAAACCTGTTCCGGTCCCCAAATTAAACACTTCGTAATTCGATTTGTTTTTATTTTTAAGTAAACGTTCGATGGCAATTACATGCGCCTTTGCCAAATCGGCCACATTGATGTAATCGCGAACAGCCGAACCGTCAGGGGTATTGTAATCGTTCCCAAAAACTTTTAGCCCTTCACGCAATCCGGCCGCCGTTTGAGTAATAAAAGGAACAAGGTTTTGTGGTACTCCTAAGGGGAGCTCGCCAATCAGGGCCGTTGGATGAGCGCCAATCGGATTAAAATAGCGAAGTGCAATTCCTTTTAGCATTGGGTTTACAGTTATCGTATCCCTTAAAATATCTTCACTTATACGTTTTGTATTTCCGTATGGAGATTCTGCATCTTTTCGCGGTGTTTGTTCGGTAACCGGCAGTTTTTCCGGCTGCCCGTAAACCGTGCACGACGATGAAAATACCATGTTTGGCACATTGTATTTAATCTGGCATTCAAGCAAATTCATTAGCGAAACCAGGTTGTTCCGGTAATAATCCAATGGCTTTTCAACCGATTCGCCAACAGCCTTATAAGCAGCAAAATGAATAATCGCGGCAATATCATTATTCCGCCTGAAAAAATCATCGGTTTTAACGCGTTCCGAAATATCAAATTGTTCAAAGGCTGGCCTTGTCCCGGTTATTTTTTCAATGCTGTCCAAAACTTCGATACCTGAATTCGATAAATCGTCAACGATAATTACTTCATAACCTGAATTCTGTAATTCAACCGTGGTGTGGGATCCAATGTAACCAGTGCCGCCGGTGACCAAAATTTTTTTGCTCATTTATAAATATTTAGAGGCGTAAAATTAAATAATTAGAGTACAACTCAGGTTATTCAGGCCGTAATTAATTTGGAAACTTAAAAACATAAAAATAAATTTTGAACTTTGAGAAAAGATGTTTTCCTATTTTTACATTTTTAAAATCCAAAAACTGTGAAACTGGCAAAATACACCTATGATCTTTTATTGGAAAACGAAACGGTTATCATTCCCGGATTTGGGGCATTTGTATCAACATACAAACCTGCCGAAATCGGAGATAATGAAATTAAACCCCCGCTAAAAGAAATTTCATTTACCCGTCAAATCAGGAATAACGATGGAATGTTGGTTGCTTCAATTGCCCGAAAAGCAAAAATTTCGCAAACCAACGCCTTAAAAAGAATTGAAAAAGAATGTGAAAATATTCTATACCAGTTGGATAAGGGCGAAAAAGTTGTTGTGGAAGACTTGGGTGTTCTGTTTTACAATGAAAAAAACGAAATCAGGTTTACACCTTTTCAGGAGGACAATTTATTGTTGGATTCATTCGGGTTTCAGCCTGTTTCAATGGATGATATTATTGAAGAACCAGTTGTTGAGCAAAAAACAAAACCGATTAAATTACCTGAATATAAGGGTGAACCGTTAATTGTTTATCATGAGGGAAGAAAAAAAGTCGGTTGGTACTGGTACTTTTTAATTTTGATTCCAATATTTATTGGCGGGTATTCCATATTCACCAAATTTTCAAAATCAATAAACAAAGAAATACACAGTGTACCAATTCCACAAACTGAAAAACAGGAAATCATTGTTCAAACCATAACTCCTTCAGATTCTGTAGTAAACGGTTCTATTGCCAGGAATGAAGCCATTGAAACAGTGAAAACTGAAACCGCAGAAAACACGGTTTCAACGGACACCAAATTTTACCTTGTCGGGGGTGGGTTTAAAAGCGAAGAAAATGCTGAAAAATTTATCGTCCGGCTGAAAGAAAGGGGAATTGATGGGATAATGATTGGGCAAAAGGGAAGTTTGTTCCTGGTGGTAATTGGGTCATTTAATACCGAAAGCAAAGCCTATAATTCGTTAAATGAACATGTTAAAAAGTACCCCGACTGGAATCTCTGGGTTTTAGAAAAATAAAAACCATTAACCATAAAATTACTGACTAAACCACAATTATTGCCCTTTTAATAGCAACCATTATATTTTCGTGTAAACATGATAACCAGCGGGTTTTAACTGGCGGGCCAGAGATGGTTTCGTTCCGGGCTTTGCCTTTCGAAATCAAAGATATTCAACTGCTTGACGGGCAATTTAAACATGCCACAGAACTGAATATTAAATCGCTTTTAAATTATGAACCCGACCGTTTGCTGGCGAAATTCAGAAGTGAAGCCGGACTGAAACCCAAAGCAGAACATTACAAAGGATAGGAATCAATGACAATTGCAGGTCACAGTTTGGGGCACTATTTAAGTGCCTGCGCTTTAATCTACCAAACCTCCGGCGATCAGCTTTTTTTCAAGATAATTTTTAAGCGGTGTTCCAAGAATATATTCCCAACCCTCGTCGAAATTTTTCAGATCCAAATCGGGATTGTCTGCCGGAAATGTTTCAAAACCTGCGTGACTTAACTTCAGTTTCGAAAGATTGTCTCCTGCAGGAGTGATTTCGAAACAAAGTTCCGTAATCCCTGGGGTTTCTTCGTAACTCCAGGTATGGCAAAGCCTTTGAACGGGAATCACTTCAGTAATTACACAAATATGCAGGTACTGCCTGTTTTCTGTCCCACCCCAAAAACGGAATTCAAAACCAACTTCAGGAAAATTTAATGACATTCTTTTTTCAACACAAATTTTTTGATGTTGATTTTTGTAAATTGCAAACCAATTAAACCAACAGAAATTTAAAAATATGAATCCATCAAGAAGAAATTTTCTGAAAAAATCAGCAGTTGCAGCAACTGCAATCGGAGTTGCAACTGTTATCCCCGAAAAAGTATGGTCTTCGGAATTTGCACCAAGCGACAAAGTGAATGTAGCTTTAATCGGTTGCAGGAATATGGGCTTCGGAATTCTGAAACACCACCTCGACACAGGAATGGTTAACTGCATTGCCCTTTGCGATGTGGACGAAAATGTGCTGAAAGAAAAATTGGAATCGGTAAAAAAAGATTACAACCAATCGCCCGAATTAATTAAAGATTACCGGAAGGTACTCGAAAGAAAAGATATCGACGCAGTGATTATTGGAACTCCCGACCACTGGCACTGCCTGATGACTGTGGATGCCTGCTCCGCGGGAAAGGACGTTTATGTTGAAAAACCGATGGCCAATACCATTGGCGAATGCAACATTATGGTAAAAGCTGCCAAACGATACAGCCGTATTGTTCAGGTAGGGCAACAGCAGCGCAACGGAAAGGTTTTTATTGATTGCATGAACCTGATAAAAGGTGGCGAAATTGGTACATTGCGTAAAGTAAATATCTGGGCTAATTTTAACTACGGGCTTGGGGCAAAACTGGTTGACGACGGCCCTGTTCCTGCTGGTGTTGATTATAATTCCTGGCTGGGGCCAGCGCAGGAAAGACCATTTAACCAGGCGCGGTTTCACGGAAGCTGGCGCCATTTCTGGGATTATGGCGGCGGTTTGATGAGTGACTGGGGTGTTCACCTCATCGATATGGCGCTGTGGACAAAAGATTTGGTGGAAGCGCCAAAAAAAGTGATTACCTATGCCGGCAACCTTTCAAAACAAAAAATGGCCCGCGAAACTTTCGACACCATGAACGTAATTTACCCAAAAGATGATTTTGTGATAAACTATGATCTTACTGCCGGAATTCAGCAGGGCCCTTACAATACCGCTTATGGATTGCAGTTTATTGGTGAAAAAGGGATGCTGGTGGCCGACCGCAGCAAATATCATTTATACCCCGAGTGGGACGGTGAAAAAAAAGGCCCAAAAACGGAAGAAGTTTCTTTTGAAAAAGGGCATGAATCGCACCGTGAACATGTTGACAATTTTCTGGCATGTATAAAATCACGTGAAAAAACATCGTGCCCACCCGAAATTGGCAGGGCTGCCGCAGTGCATGTGCACATTGCCAATATTGCCGCCCGTGTTGGGCAGGATGTTCTGGAATGGGATGACGCCAATAACCGTTTCACCAATTGTGAAAAGGCAAACGAACTGATTACACCAGTTTACCGTGCCCCCTGGAAACTGCCGCAAGTATGAGGAATATATGAATCTTGAATTTTAGAATATCAGAATAAAAATGAATACACGCAGAAATTTTATCAAAACAAGCGCTTTTGCAACGGCAGGCGCTTTAATGGCCAGCCCGTATTTAACAATGGCTGCCGCAGGAAAAAACAAGTTGAAAAACTTTGGCTTTATTTCGGGCATTGCCGGAGAAGCTATGAAAGCCGACTGGAAAGGGACACTGAAACAAGCAGTTGAATTTGGTTTTACCGAATATGAAGGAGGAAGCAATTACGCCAGTACTCCAAAAGAATTCCTGAACTATTGCAGGGAAATTGGGATTAAACCCATTGCCGGTGGAATTGAATTTAAGGCCAGCGAAGAAAACCTTAAAAAAGCATTCGATAACCTGAACCAACTGGAAATGAAATACGCCGTTACTTACTGGCCTTGGCATACGGGAGGTCCCTTTATGCTCGAAGATTGTAAAAAATCGGTAGAAATGCTCAACGAATTGGGCGCTAAAACCAAGGCAAACGGGCTGCAACTTCTGTGGCACAATCATGATAAGGAATTTCATGAAATGGAGGATGGTTTGCCTTTCGACTACCTGATGAAAAACACCGATCCGAAACTGGTCCAGTGCCAACTGGATATTTACTGGGTAAAAAAAGGCGGTGCCGATCCATTGGTGTTTCTGAAAAAATACGCTGGGAGAATCCCTGTTTTACATGTGAAAGATATGGCGCCAGGCCCTGAACAGGACTTTATTTGCCCGGGAAGAGGAATAATTGACTTTGTGCCAATTTTTGCAGAAGCCCGTAAACAAAAAATAGAACACTATTTTGTTGAACGCGACAATGAACCCGATGGGATTGGCTGTTTGAAATCGAGCGCAGAGTTTCTGAAAAACATCAGGTTTTAAAAATAGTATCAAGACATTTGGTACAGGGTATCAAGACAGGAATGAAAACGATTAAAGTTGGTGTTGCCGGGCTGGGGTTTATCGGTCCTGCACACATTGAGGCGTTGCGACGGCTTCCATGTATTGAAGTAGTGGCCATTTCTGAAACATCTGAAGAATTGGCAAAATCGAAAGCTGAACAACTGGGAGTTCCTGAATTCTGCGATAATTTTAACGATCTGTTAAGGAAAGATATCGATTGCGTGCATATTTGTACTCCCAACTTTCTTCATTACGAAATGGCAAAAAGCGCTCTGCTAGGGCGAGGAACTGTTAAAACTGGCTAAAGAAAAAGGGCTGATTCATGCTGTTCATTTTAATATCAGGTATTATCCACTGGTGCGTCAAATGAAAGTGATGCGCGAAAAAGGCGAACTAGGGGAAATCTATTCTATTATCGGTTCGCATTTGATGGATTTGCTTGAATACATTTCGGGATTAAAAATTACCGAAGTGATGGCCGATTTTAAAACCATTCACCCTGTGCGCAAAAAACCGTTAAAACCGGTTGAAACATTTACCGGGAAAATGCTGCTACCCGAAGATTATGCCGAAGTACCAATCAATACTGAAGATTATGCCACGGTAATGCTGCGTTTCGACAACGGGAACAAAGGAGTGATTACTGTGAGCCAGGTGGCTGCCGACCGCAAAAACCGGCTGAGCCTCGAAATTGCAGGTTCAAAACAAACTTTCGCATGGAACTCTGAATCGCCCAACGAAATGTGGATTGGCCGCCGCGAAGCAGCCAACCAGGTTTTCATGCGCGATCCTGCACTTTTTGATAAGGAAAGCGCCGCGCTGATTTCATTTCCGGGTGGCCACAACGAAGGTTTCCCCGACACGTCGAAACAAATGTTTAAGGAAGTGTACGACAATATTAGAAAAGGAACAATGGAAGGGGCAAAATTCCCGACTTTTGCAGATGGATTGCGCGAATTGGTTCTTTGTGAAAGAATTCTTGAAAGCAACGAAAAAGAATGTTGGGTGAAAGTGTAAAAATTAAAAACCATAAAAACCATGTTAGACTTAGGATTTGTTAGCGCCATTCTGGCCGAAAAAAGTTTTGAAGAAGTAATTGAATTTGCTTCCGAGAACCGTTTTAAATGTGTTGAAATGATGTGCTGGCCGGTAGGCAAGGCCGAACGCCGTTACGCAGGTGTCACCCACATTAACGTAGATGAAATCAGCGATAAAAAAGTACCCGAAATTAAAGAGGTACTTAAAAGAAACAACATCTACATTTCAGGGTTGGGTTACTATCCCAATCCGCTCGATGCAGATGAAAAGCAGGCTGAATTTTACATTGAACACATTAAGAAAGTGATAAAAGCCGCTGCAAAACTGGGAATTCCGGTGGTAAATACATTCGTTGGCCGCGATCCGGTGAAAAGCGTGGAAGAAAACCTGAAAAAATTTGCTGAAGTTTGGCCTGGAATCGTGAGAGTAGCCGAAGAAAACAACGTGAAAATAGGGATCGAAAACTGCCCGATGCTGTTTACCCGCGATGAATGGCCCGGCGGAAAGAACCTGGCAACCACACCGGCCATCTGGCGGAAAATGTTCGAAATTATTCCAAGTAATAATTTCGGGTTGAACTACGATCCTTCCCACCTGGTTTGGCAACAAATGGACGAGGTAAAACCCATTTTTGACTTCAGCGATAAACTTTTTCATATTCATTTAAAAGATGTAAAAGTGTATCGCGACAAGCTGAATGAAGTTGGAATTATGGCATATCCGCTTGAATATCATTCGCCAAAAATCCCCGGATTGGGAGATGTTGACTGGCGTGGATTTTTCTCTGCGCTCACTTCGGTAAAATACCGTGGCCCGGTTTGTATCGAAGTGGAAGACAAAGCTTTTGAAGGTTCGGGAAAAGATATTAAAACAGCTATTCTGACCAGCCGCAACTATCTGAACCAGTTTCTTTTATAAACATTTTAATACGAATTAAATCCGCAAATTTCGGCCAGAGGTTTGCGGATTTTTTTTCTCATTTTGTAATCTTCAGGTGGGTATCCCAGCGTTATAACCAATCCTATTTTTCTTTTTTCAGGAATATTTAACAGCAGTTTTAATTTTTTCTCATCAAACCAGCCAATCATGCAGGTCCCCAACCCCAATTCGGTTGCCTGCAAACAAAAATGTACCGCTGCAATCCCAATATCAATTTGCGGGTATTCCAGGTTTTTGATGCTGCCTCCAATTTGGGCAATCAGTTTTGCCTTTTCAATGACCAAAACAGCAATTACAGGTGCTTCAGCAGCAAATTTATTAAACGATATCGTTTTACTGAAAGTAGCTTTGGCAACTTCAATTTTTAATTCCGGTTCATTAACAATAATTACTTTCCACGGTTGCGAATTACACGCAGAAGGGGCAATATGGACCGCTTTAATAATCTTTTCAATTTTCTCGTGTTCAACTGGTTTTTCCGAGTATTTACGCACACTCTGCCGAAGGTTTGTCAATTCCTGAAATGTCATCATATTTTGATTCTTAAATTGCTAAAATACATTTTTCCTTTTTGAAAACCATTCAGAAAAATGCACGTAAAAAGGGTCAAAAACAGGTTCAAAACATAACAATTAAATCAATAATTTCTATTCAGCTAAAAAGTAAAATTATGCCTGACAGCGTTTACAAAATTATTGAATTGGTAGGGAGCAGCAACGAATCGTGGGAAAAAGCTGCCCAAAATGCCATTGAACGCGCTTCGAAATCGTTGCGCGAACTTAGAGTTGCGGAAGTTGTCCAGATGGACATGCACTTAAAAGACGGTAAAGTTGAGTTGTACCGTACTAAGTTGAAATTATCCTTCAAATATGATGGATAATTTTTATGTATTAACGAATAAAGGGGGCGTTGTATTAAACGCCCCTATTTTTTCCCGGAGAATAGCTATATTTCAACAGGCAAAAAAAAAAATGGATTTGACAGTAACCAACTAAAATAATTGATATGAAACGAAGAATTTTTATAAGAAACAGCGCATTGGGAACTTTGGCGCTAACAATTCCCGCAATCCGGAGTTTTGGAACTAACTTTTCGCCTGATTACAGTTTACCAAAACGGGCTTTGGGGAAAACCGGGGAAAAGCTCTCTGTGATTGGTTTTGGGGCAATAATGCTTAACGATAATCCACAGGATTTTGCCAACGAACTGGTTGCCAGAGCGTACGATTTAGGAGTGAATTATTATGATGTGGCGCCCAATTACGGGAACGCACAGGAAAAACTGGGGCCTGCCCTGAAACCATATCGCAAAAATTGCTTTCTTGCATGCAAAACCCACGAAAGAGGGGCTGAAGGGGCACAAAAAAATCTGGACGATTCATTAAAAAAACTGGAAACTGATTATTTTGATTTGTACCAGTTACATGCCTTAAGTTCTGTTGAGCAGGTTAACCAGGCATTTGGCCAGGGCGGGGCAATGGAAACCGTTGTAAAAGCAAAAAAAGAGGGAAAGATAAAACATATCGGATTTTCGGCTCATTCGGTGGAAGCTTCGCTGCTGGCGATGAAAAATTATGATTTCGATTCGATTTTATTTCCAGTAAACTTTGCATGCTGGCATACGGGCGATTTTGGCCCGCAGGTTTATGCCGAGGCCGAAAAACGCGGAATGGGAATTCTGGCTTTAAAAGCAATGGCTTTGACGCCGCTTGAACAAGGCGAGGCAAAATTCGATAAAAACGTTTGGTACCGTCCCATTCAGGATGAAGAAATAATGAAAATGGCGTTGAAATTTACATTGTCAAAGAATATAACTTCTGCAGTTCCTCCGGGAAAAAACACGCTGTTTTTAAAAGCGCTCGAATTTATGAATGAATTTGAGCCTATTTCGGGCGAAGAAACCAATAAACTGCTGGCGCTGGCCAAAACCACAAAGCCTATTTTCATGCATGCCTGAAAAAATTGTTTTGTCTTTTTAATTGTTTTAAAAACTTGGGCTGAAAATTTATTTACCACTTTCAACCCAATTTTTTAACAGATTCTAATACTTATGCTTCTTTTCCTTTTTCTCAAGCCTTTTTTCCTTGATCGATTTTACAGGCTCCTTTTTTGTTTCCTTTTTTGTATCCATTGCCTTTGACATAACTTTATATTTTAATGGTTAAACAATATTGATAATTTCACTTATTACAAATCTAAAGTCTAATTTGATATTTTGTACAAAAACTTACAGAAAAATGTTGTTTTCGGTTGCAATACCTCTAATATGTTTTGTAGCTAAATCGTACTATTCAGCAGAGTTGAGATGTTCAAGCATTAACAGAATATTTTTCAATGACAACAACTCTGGCTGCAGCAAATGTGGTTTTCGAAAAACTCCTGCGGTTCATATTCTTACTTTTTTAGAATGAAAATTTCAAAATTACATACAAAAAGCGGCATTTGCTGAGAAATGCCGCCGGGAATAACTCACCGGTTAAAACCGGCTGAGATATGTAGATCTAATAACCAAATAATTCAGTTTCATGGCTTTGAAACAGTAAATTAATTTTTACAAAAGTTATGCCAGAAAAAATATTGTTATCAATGTTTGAAAGCATAATTTTTTAGAACCCTGAAATGGTTTCAACAATTAATCGGATTACATTCCCCACATTATGATTAAACACTTTCAGCACTTCTTCCCATGTAACGGGTTCCTCATCGGTTTTCCAGCAATCGTAGTCGGTGCTTAGCGCAATTGCAACATAAGGAATTTTCATTTCGTTTGCCAGAATACATTCAGGCGCAACCGACATATTTATGACATCGGCGCCCCAAATGCGAAACATTTTGGATTCTGCACGGGTTGAAAAACGCGGGCCTTCGATTGTGATTACTGTTCCGTCCGGGCGGTAATTCAATTTTAATTCAGAAGCCTTTTCTATCAGTTTCATCCGTAACTCGTTGTTAAACGGTTGGGCCATTGGCGTATGATTCAGCACTCCGTTTTTAAATTCATCATGAAAAGTAACTTCGCGATGCCGGGTAAAATCAATAAACTGATCTAAAATTACCAAATCGCCCCGGCAAATATCTTCGCGTAAACTTCCACAGGCCGTGGTTGCAAGAATATGTGTACAGCCTGATTCTTTAATCGCCCAAATATTAGCACGGTTATTCACCCGGGAAGGAGGAATGGAATGATCCCTGCCATGACGGGATAAAATAACCACCTCAACACCTTCAATATTTCCGGTTTTAAAAGTTGATGATGGTTTTCCATAAGGCGTCTCAATTTCAGTTTCTCCGGGATTTTTCAGAATTTCGGGGTTTTCAAAACCAGAACCTCCGATGATTGCTATTTTCATTTTAAGGTTTATTTGATATTTGATTCTTGTTTTTTGGTATTTCCCTTCTCAGGGAAGAGTTCCAAAATACTCTCCCTTTTTGCTTTACAAATTCCCCGTTCAGTAAGTAAACCAGTTATTAGGCGGGCAGGAGTTACATCGAATCCATAATTGGCGGCCACACTTTTTTCGGGAATTAGCCGAACGGTTTGGATTCCATTTTCTGTCCATCCTTCAATCTCTGAAACTTCAGTTGCATCGCGCTGTTCAATTGGGATTCCGGTTAACCCATCTTCCAAAGTAAAATCGAATGTTGACGAAGGCAACGCCACATAAAACGGGATATTATTGTCTTTTGCTGCCAGCGCTTTTAAATAAGTACCAATTTTATTGGCCACATCTCCGGTTGCTGTTGTGCGGTCGCTGCCAACAATTACCAAATCAACCAACCCATGTTGCATTAAATGTCCGCCGGTATTGTCCGGAATTACGGTGTGCGGAACACCTTCTTCGCTCAGTTCAAAAGCAGTCAACCGGGCGCCCTGGTTTCGCGGGCGGGTTTCATCGACCCAAACATGCACAGGGATTCCTTTCAGGTGCGCTTTGTAGATTGGCGCAGTTGCCGTTCCCCAGTCGATGCAGGCCAGCCAGCCAGCGTTGCAGTGGGTTAAAATATTTACCGCTTGCTTGTTTTTCTGATAAATTTCCTCAATGATTTCCAGCCCAAATTCCCCTATTTTATTGCTGTATTCAATTTCCTTTTCCTTCAAACTGGTTGCTTTTTGAAGTACTTTCTGAACAAGTTCTGAATCTGGTTTATTACTTAAAATAAACTCCACCATTTCATCCACTGCAAAAGCGAGGTTTACCGCAGTTGGCCGGGATGATTTCAGATAATCAGCCTTTTCGTTGATATATTTTTCAAAGTCGCCTTCATCAAAATTTAAAATAGCCTGATACATTCCGCAGGCAGCAGTTACGCCAATTAACGGAGCTCCGCGAACCACCATTTCTTTGATGGCAAAAAAAGCATCTTCAACCGTTTTTAATTCAAAAATCTCAAACTGAAACGGAAGTTTTCGCTGGTCAATTACCTGAACAATTTCAGGATTTCCTTCCTTTAACCATATAGTTTGATATTGTTTACCCTGAATTTTCATTGAAACTACATTTTATATTTATATTCGCCCCCTCACATTTCGACTACGCTCAATGTGACAGCCAGGCTTTGATACGCTTAATGTGACAGTCAGGCTTTGGTACTCTCAATGTGACAGTCAGGCTTTGCAGGCCAGTTGCGGTCAGACTGAGCGTAGTCGAAGTCAGAATCTTTGTAAAAATAAATTGTGTATAAAAATAACAAAATGCAAATAGACCTCACCAATATAAAAAATATCATTTTCGATTTGGGAAAAGTTTTGCTGAATCTCGATTTTAACGCTTCAATTGTGGCATTTCAGGAACTGGGCCTAAAAAACGATGTGCTTGACAGCAAGCAGGCATACTCAGACCCTGTTTTTTATGAACTTGAAGTGGGCAAAGTAACACCGGCAGAATTTTGCAACCGGGTCCGTAAAGTTCTGAACAATCCGTCTGCCACTGATTCACAGATTGAAGACGCGTGGTATTCTATGATTCTCGATATTCCGGCCAACCGGGTCAAAGTTGTTCAGGAATTAAGTAAAAAATATAAGGTTTATCTTTTCAGCAATACAAACAAAATTCATATCGACCGCCTGCACCGGGCATTTAAATCTGAATATGGCATCGATTTTCCATCACTTTTTGTAAAAGATTTTTATTCGCACGAAATACAAGGGCGCAAACCCGATTTAAGTTCATATCAAAAAGTGATTGAACTTTCGGGAATCAATCCTGAAGAATCGGTTTTTATTGATGATTTGGAGAAGAATATCATTGGCGCCCGGCAATCGGGATTAAAAACTTTCTGGTTAAAAGAAGGAATGGAATTGGCGGATGTTTTTGATTGTGCAACTATTTCAAAATTGTAATTTTCTTCAACCGAATATCTTTCACTGGCCGCCAGTCGTTATCGGTTTCCACTCTCACAATCTGGTCAACCACATCCATTCCTGAAATTACTTCGCCAAAAATGGTGTAGGAACCATCCAAATGCGGCGCCCCGCCAACCGTTTTATAAGCTTCGCGCTGGGCGGCGCCGAATTTGTAACTGTTTTCCTTTTCCAGTTCATCCAATTCCGTGTCAGAATATTTACGGCCTGAAACTATATAAAACTGGGAACCATCGGAACGAAGCCGTTCGTTTTTTGTATCGGGTTTCCGGGGAGAACCAATCATTCCGCGTTTGTGAAACAACCCCGGGACTATGTGTGCCGGAATGGTGTAGCCCGGCCCTTTAAAACCAACGATATCCCCTTTTTCAGCATAACGCGTATCGGCTGCCCCGCTCTGAATACCAAAATCCTTTATTACCCGGTGAATTAACAAACTATCGAAGTAACCTTCTTTCGCCAGCTTAATGAAATTATCGCGGTACTCTTTGGTTTCATTAAGCAGGCGGACAGTGATGTTACCGGCATCGGTTTCAAGCAACAGTCCTTTGATATTACGGTTCTGGGCAGCAATTTTTTCATTAGCCCCGGAACGCAGCGACGCGAGCGTTCCGGGCCTTTTATCCTTCTTTTCGAGTAACTGCGAAATAAAAACAGATGGAATTGCAAAACTTTGCATCTCGTAACTTTCGATGGCCGAAAATGCAACTCCGATTGCCTGTTTGTTCGAAACAAAAATGGGCATCCCAAAATTCGATTTTTGAACACAGTTTGTAATCCGGTACAATTTTGTTCCTTTCGCGGTTGCCAGGTTCAACAGTTTACCTGAAAAAAGCTGGATTGTTTTTTCTGAAGCTGCCGAAATGTACATGGTTTTTGCCGAGTTGGGCGCCGTTCCCCTAAAAAGCTCAACCGGCCGGCGTTTTATGCTGTCGCAGTAGAGAATAACAAGATCGTTAATCCTGTCAACTGCAACATATTTATCGGAAGTATATTTGACATTCTCATTTAGCGGAGTAAAAACAATTTTTGTTGCCCGGCTAACCAATGAATAGGTGGTGACAATTAAGTTTTCAGCAATAAAAAAACCCTGTCCGGTTTCCAAAATCCTGTCGCCGTCGTATGAATTGAATTTAACAACCGAAGGCATAATTTCTTCCCATCCGGCTATTGCATTTTGATCATCCGTTTTTTCAGCAGCGGTTGAATTTGCCGGATCGCCCGCAACTTTCTCTTTTCTCCCGCACGAAAAAAAGAACAAACCCATAATCAGGAAAAGCATCAGATTTCTCATTTCACTCAGTTAAAATCTTTACCGTAATTTTTACATCGTTAAAAGGCCTGTTGTTACTGTCGGTTTTGAGGGCGGCTATTTTATCGATAACCTCAAACCCGGAAACACATTCGCCAAAAATGGTGTATTTCCCGTCCAAATCGGGATAACCGCCAACGGTTGTATAAGCTTCACGCTGTGCGGCTGAAAATTCAAGCACCCCGGGCGATAAACTATACTCTGTTTCAATTTTGGCCCTTATCTGTTCTGCCAACATTCGAAACTCATCCACCTTATTATCATCCCTGAGCTGTTTTAATTCCTCCCTTACTTCAGGAGTCATTGTGCTGTTAACGATTTTGTTTCGTATCGGCCTGTTTACGGCAAGTTCCATTGTATCCAGTCCGCCGATGGTATGCACCCTCCCTTTAACAATGAAAAACTGTGAAATATCCGATTGTTTGAATGGATTAATTTCGTCGGGTTGGCGTGGGGCACACAAAGCGCCTTTTTTATGAAAATATTTCGAAAGGATTTCATCGTCAACGGTTTTGTCAGGGTCGCCATAACCAATCCGTTTGCCTGGAGCAGCGCCTCTCGAACTTTTTGAGCCTCCCTGAATTAAAAAATCCTGAATAACCCGGTAAAAAAGAGTACCGTTGTAATAACCTTCCTTAGCCAATTCAATAAATGCATCGCGATGTTTTGGAGTGTCGTCGTACAGCATGAATTTCATTGTACCGAGATTGGTTGAAATTTCAACCACTTTTGTTTGAGAGAAACCTCCCAACGAAAGAATTGCACTTAACCCAAATATTACAAAGCAACGCACCATTTTATTTTACCAGTTCAACCTTCATTTTTACATCCTGCAGTGGCCGGTTTGCTGAATTAGTTTGCACAGTTGCAATTTTATCAATAACATCAAGGCCCTCAACCACTTCGCCAAAAACTGTATATTCACCATCAAGCGAAGGATAACCACCAATTGTTGTATAAACCTGGCGCTGTTCCCGGCTCAATTCAAATTCAGGACTGGCATCATAAATACTATCGACTTTCATGTTAATTTCAGCCACCAGATTATCAAATCCTTCCTTATTATTTTTTTGCTGAAAATCGGTCAACTGGTTGTTTACTGCCTGAAAATTTTCCCTCATCATCAAATCTTTGCGCTGTTTGTTGATGTTGATTTCCATAGTATCCAACTGCCCTGGCCGATACACCACTCCATGAACAATGTAAAACTGCGAACCGCTCGATTCTTTTTTTGGATTTCGCGGACCACCCAGCCGTGCTGCCGCCAAAGCTCCTTTTTTATGAAAATATTTCGGATTGATTTCAGCCGGAATTGTGTAACCCGGACTTCCGCTGCCAAGTTGTATGTCAGGTTGTGCATTCCGGGAATTGGGATCGCCGCCCTGTATCATGAAATGGTTGATTACCCTGTGAAAAAGCAGGCCATCGTAAAAACCTTCAGAAACCAGTTTAATAATATTGTCACGATGTTTTGGCGTATCATCAAACAATTTCACTTTAATTTCGCCAAATTCTGTTTTTATCAATATCATTTTTTCACCAGTACTTTTCCCGTTTGTTCCGCACGAAACTCCGGAAACAAGCAATGCAGCAACAATAAAAGTTAGAAACTTCTTCATTTTTTGAAAATTTGTATAAATCACAATTCTTATTTAAACTGCCTGCAAAGATAAAAAGATGAATAATATTCTGTTTGTGCCAGTCAGTTAGATGGTTTCTATTTCATGTACCAATCAGTACAAAACCTTAAAGTAAATCAGGCAGGTTTTCAATTTTAAGGTTTTCAAATAATCATTTTTATATGAAGATACCTTAACAGAACAACTATATTGAATTAGCTTAATCTCTGTTATTCAACATATTAATTAAAGTACGCCCGTTAAATTGTGTTAAAGCATAAGCTCCGAACCAATTTTTATTCATATATTAGACCAATAAAATCTTTTGTTCGATTTTTAAACCGATGATTTGGGGAAAAATAATTGAAAGCAAAAATAATGGAAGACAAAAAAATAAGAAGAAACCTTTACCGCGTACTTCGAAAAACAGGGGTTCAAAAACAAAACATCAAACTTACTTCATCTTTTAACGATGATTTGCAATTCGACCCGGTTGACTGGTCTATTTTTGCCTATTATCTTGAAGGAGTGTTTGATATATCGATAAACGACGAGGAGTTGGTTAAATTGGAAAATGTAACAAAAACCATTCAGTTTTTGGAACGTTCGGCTAATTAGTAATTTTGATTGTCTCGCTCAATACCTCAATTTCATCTCCAGGCCTTAGTTTTGCACGCTTTCTGAATTCCTGTATCCCATTCAGAAAAACCCCGCCATCTTCAACTATTATTTTTGCATGACCGCCGGTTTCGGCTATCCGCAGCAGTTTTATCAGTTTTATCAGTTCTATGTATTCTGAAGTGAGTTTAAATTTGCGCATTACAAGTTGAGTTTTTGCTTTATATTTTCAGAAAACCACATTCTGATGATTTCCGATTCGGGAAAACTGGTAGTAGCGAAACTCCAGCAGGTCCCGGTGTTTCCCTGACTGATTACCGGAAGATGTTTAATCTCTTTTTCGATGGTGAATAATTCTTTTTCTTCCTGCGCTGCAACATGAATTGAAAAAAAAGGCGATACGATAAGAAGGATTAATAATTTGTTCATTCCCATCAAAATCAATAGCTTTTTAATTTCTGCTGTTCCTGCTTTTTTAGTTTCATCACAACCAAATCATACGATTCGTCGATTAAATTTTTTACAAAATCATCGGGAATTGAGCCATCAATTTCAACCGTATTCCAGTGGGTTTTACTCATGTGGTAACCGGGTTTTATGGCCTGAAATTCCTCCCTGAGTTCAATATTTTTCTCGGGGCCATTTTTTACATTAATTGACAGGGGCCCATTCAAACCGGTCAAACAAAACATTTTGCCAACCACCTTAAAAACAAGTGTATTTTCATCGAATGGGAAGTCTTCGGTTACACCTTTCAGGGAAAGACAATACATGCGGAGCTCTTCTATATTCATAAATATAAGTTTAACAGGGGTAAAAATAATTTTTTCGTGATATAATCCTGAATAAATAACAGAAAAATTACCCTAATTCAATTTATACACTGTTTATCAGATATTTAATTTTTACAGGGTTGGATAAAATGCATCTTTGAAATGTTCCAGCTCAAAATTCTGATCAAAAAATATAACCGTAACCACATCGAAACGGGTTTCTCCTTTCCAGTTTTTATCCTGAATATAACCATCCGCAGCCTCAACTATTCTTTTGATTTTGGCATTCGTAACCGCTTCCGAAGGATGTTCGTAACGCAACCCGCTTCTGGCTTTTACTTCCACAATCACCAGCTCAACACCATCCTTTGCAACAATATCAAGCTCAAGATGCCCGTATTGGTAATTGGTATCGACAATCTGATAACCAATCTTCATCAAATGCGCCTGTGCCAATTGTTCTGCCTTTTCGCCTATTTCCTGCTGAGTTGCCACGTTAGTTCAAAGTTTAAAGTTCAAAGTTTAAAGTTCAAAATTGAAGAAAGTTGATTGTTCAAAGTATTTTGACTGTTTAATTCCTGATTACTTATTCGTTATTTTGTTATTTGTTATTTTTTCAAAATCTCAAATCGTTATTCATCATTCGCAAATCAATTTATCCCACTCTTTCTCTTTCATTTTTAATTTCTAATTTATAATTCCAAGGGTTGCGTTCTGCCCTAAAACTTCCAGTTCCCAGTTTAAGCCAAAAGCCAGTGCCAGGTTTTTCTTGTCGTGGCCAGCGGGAAAACCAAAACAAACCGGGTAGTTAAATTCCTGGACTGCATCCATTATAATTTCGTGTATGGTTTTGCCAAACGGCGATTCGTTGTCTTTCATTTCGGTAAAATCGCCCAAAACCAAACCGGCAATATTGTCTAATTTCCCTGAATGTTTCAACTGGTGGATCATCCGGTCTGTGTGGTACAAAAACTCGTCAATATCTTCGAGGAACAAAATTTTTCCATCGGTTTTGAGTTCGCACGGCGTTCCCTGCATACTCGAAATGATGGAAAGATTACCGCCAACCAGTTCGCCGCTTACTTTTCCAGGCCGGTTTGTTTCGCCATTTTTAAACGAATACGACACTTTTTGGCCGGTTAACAGTTTCATCAGCGATTTCAGGTTTTCGGAAGGAGCGCCATCGTTATCAAAAAAATACTGTGGCATTGCCCCGTGGATGGTGGCAACTCCTCTGCTGTTTAAACACGAATGTAAAATGGTGATATCGCTGAACCCAACCAGCCATTTTGGATTTTCAACAAATTTTGTAAAATCGGTTTGATTGATTATACGAACCGTGCCGTAACCTCCGCGCGAACAAATAATTGCCGCAGTTTTGGGGTCGTCGAGGGCGGTTTGCAAATCATCGAGGCGCTGGTTGTCGGTTCCTGCAAATTGAAAGTGACTGGCAAAAACATGCTTCCCCAGTTCCACTTTGTAACCTTGTTCTTGCAACCATTCAACCGCAGGGAAAATATGCTTTTCGCTGACTTTTCCTGCCGGGGAAACTATTCTAATTATATCGCCTGGTTTTATGGAAGATGGTATTTTCAAATTATCAATTTTTAAAAGTGAACACTATCATAAATTTTTATTTATATTTAGTTTGTATAACCACCCTTCGACTACGCTCAGGGGGACGGTCACCCTGAGCGTAGTCGAAGGGTGGTTGAAATGCAATCACTTTTGTTTATATTACTATCTAATAGTCACTCAATCAAAATCTGTGAATCTGTGGCTTACAATCAGGAAAGTAAAATCCGCGAAAGCTCCTCAACACTTTCAACATAATAATCGGGTCCCGCCGCCAGCAATTCTTCTTTTATACCAAAACCATATCCTACTGCAATGGTAGAAATTCTGTTGTATTTTCCCCCGTCAATATCGAACACTGTATCGCCAACTATTACAACTTCTTTTAAATGATCGATTTGCCTTATTGCCATCAAATCATAAATCAGTTCCTGTTTCGATGCGTTCAACCCGCTGTAATCAGCCCCTTTCACCATGGTGATGTATTTTTCGAACTCAAAATGTTCCAGTATCCGGTGTACATATTTTTCGAGTTTAGAAGAGGCGATGTACATTTTTTTACCTGACGATTGAAGGCTTTCCATTAGTTCGTAAATGCCCGGGTAGGGTTCATTTTCATACAATCCCTTTTCGCCAAAATATTCGCGGAAATATTTTACTGCCAAATCGGTGTCTTTTTCGTTCATCCCGAAAATATTACTAAACCCCCATTGCAGCGAGGGGCCTATAAAACGTTCGAGTAAATCTTCGGAAAACGCATCTTTTTTCATTTTTCCGAGGGCATATTTTATAGAGTTGCGGATTCCCTCGCGTGGGTCGGCCAGCGTGCCGTCGAGGTCGAAAATTACGTGTGTAAACTGAGCCATATTTTTTTCTGTAAAGATATTCAAAAAGAGAGAATGAAAAGACAGTGAAAGAATAAGAAATAACGAACAAAAAATATCCGGCTTTCGGGATTTGCAGATTGGCAACTTTTTATCTTTGCACGAAAAACTTATCATTCATGAATACACTGCCCACCTTCTTCAAATCCTTCTTTTTAATTTTTGTTACTGAAATATGTATTAAGGGAAAATCGGTTTCAGGGGCAACTATTGCCATTGTTTTTCTTCTGTTTGTCCATTCGGCTGCAGATGCCCAGAAACTGGATGTTGCTTATGTGCCCACACCTGATTTTGTGGTTGAAAAGATGCTTGATTTGGCCGATGTTGGTCCGGGCGATTATGTAATTGACCCTGGCTGTGGCGATGGCCGGATAGTGATTGCTGCGGCTAAACGGGGGGCATTTGGCCACGGTGTGGATTTAGACCCGCAACGCATTGAGGAAGCCCGTGAAAATGCTGAAAAGGCAGGTGTGGCCGATAAAGTGGTTTTCGTGGTTGAGAATATTTTCGACACCGATTTCAGCCGGGCAAATGTTATTGCAATGTATCTTTTCCCCGATATCAATATCAGGCTGCGGCCCACCCTGCTCAACAACCTTGAGCCGGGTTCGCGGATTGTATCGCACGATTTCAATATGGATGAATGGAAACCCGACCAACAACACGGCAAAATGGAAGATCATGCGGTTTATTTATGGATTGTTCCGGCAAAAGTGCAAGGCAACTGGAGCTGGCAATCTGCCGGGGAGGAATTTAAAATGTCGGCAAACCAGGAATTTCAAAAATTAGAACTCGGCATTTCGTCTGAAGGAAGGATTTTAGAAGTTGATAACAGTTTGCTATCAGGCAATAGAATCAGCTTTACGGCAACCAATCCTTTGAACAGTAAAAAATATGTTTACAACGGCCGGGCAGAAAATGGCGCAATAACCGGAATTGTCCAGGTTCATGACGGCGACTATAAAACTGTGGAAAACTGGACGGCAGTAACGGACTGAAACATAAATCTACACAAACTTCTCCCGTTTCTGTAAATTGAAAAGCCCGTAAAGAATAAACACAATCATTCCAACCCCAAGGAAAATGCGGTTTTTGAACACAATTCCCTGCCAGATAACCTGGTTCATGTTGTTGGGTATTTCAAACGGGTTCAAAAAAACATTCCATTGCGAGCGCTCCAGTTGTTCGGACAAGATGATTAAGGCCACGCCAATTAAAACCATAACCACCGCGGTTCCGTTTCCGTTTTTAATCAGGGTTGAAAACATAAATGCCATAGAGCCCATGAAAACAATGGGATACATTAACTGGTACGACATTTCGGGCAAATTAACCGGAAACAACAGCACCGATGCAACAGCGGCAAACAGGTTGATGATGATATAAATGAGCACATAAATCATGATAAGCCGCACCAGCCAAACTTTGTAACGGTAGTTGGGAATTCCGAAAAGGATTTCGAGCATTCGTGCATCGTCGTCGTTTTGAATTCCAAAGGCCGATGGATAAAAAATTAACAGAATTCCCGGGAAAATAAGCAGGTTATAAATGGTCCCGTCCACAATACTTCCACCTTCCAAAACTCTCTGAACGGTGAAAAATGCGAAAAATGCAAACGCCGAAAGTAAAAACCAGATAAACTTATTTGCAAAAATTATTTTCAGGTTATACCTGATCATCCTCGTTATAATAATAAACTGGTTTTTTAGATTATCTCTTCTACTCATTTGTTTACTGTTTTTTGAAATCCTTCAATAAGCATAAATAAGCGTCTTCGAGGTGAGGGGAAACATTAACTGCATTCTCGTTTGGTTTATCCATCGAAAGACAGCGCACCCTGATATTTTCGCCATCGCGCATGTGGTGCACAATCAGTTTTTTGTCGGCAATGTTGTCAAATTCCTTTGCGGGAATGGTAAACTGCCACACAAAACCTTCGCCCATATATACCATGTCGCCCGGGGTTCCGAAGTATTTCAAATCGCCGCGGTTGATAACGGCCACCTGGTTGCACGAGCTCGAAATATCTTCGATAATATGTGTCGAGAAAATCACAATCCTTTCCCGGCTTAATTCAACAAGCAAGTTACGGAAACGGATTCGTTCGCGCGGGTCAAGGCCCGCAGTTGGCTCGTCAACCACCAATATGCGGGGCAGGTTGAGCAGGATTTGTGCAATACCGATACGCTGTTTCATACCGCCTGAAAATGAACCAATTTTATCGTTCCGGCGTTCGTACATGTGAACGCTTTTCAATACATAATCAATTCTTTCGTCGCGGGTTTTGGCGTCTTTTATCCCTTTCAGAATGCCCTGGTAATCGAGAAATTCCACTGCCGACATATTTTCATATGTTCCGAATGCTTGTGGCAAATAACCAATTAACCCCTGTAATTCCTCGCGGTATTTCTGCGTGTCGAGCCCGTTAATCCAAATTTTGCCATAACTCTGTTCAAGTATTCCGCAAATAATCCGCATCATGGTCGATTTACCGGCGCCATTTGGGCCAAGTAAACCAAACATCCCCGTGTTAATTTCGAGAGAAACCCCGTTCAATGCACGGAATGGTTTTTTTCGTTTGCCGAAAACCGGTATCTGCCGGACCATGTTGAAATAACCACGGCGCAATCCAGCCAAACGGCCTTCAATGCGGGCAATGTTGAGGTTCTTTTTTTGTATGTAATCGCCTGATCTGTAAATAACAAGCAGTAAATACCAAATTACGCCCACAAAAATCAACATTCCGATGTTGTCCCACTTTTTGAAAAACATACCTAAAAACACCAATGGGACTATCCAGTAAATAATATTGCTGACAAAACGGTTTATTTTCAGGAATTTTTGTTTTCCGGTAGCCGCGTGTTTATTGATAAGCACCTGGTTAACAGGCTCGTTCAAAATAAAAAGGAAGAAAAATACGAAGTGTGACAAAACCCACATCCAGAAATTACTTTCGAGATAAAAGAAAGTGAAATAAACCAGGAAAAAAAACATTGGGATTTGCCAGACGAGATCGTTAAAATCGCGTGCTTTTTTGTAGTCTTTCAATAATCCGGCGCTCTCCCTGATTTTGATGCCCGATTTCCATTCGCGGACAAAACGGCTGTCGCGGTCATAAATTTTAACCAGTTTCCTGACCTCAATTTTAATAGTTTCATTTTCACCAATCACCTTAACACTGGCGCTTCGCAAACTGGTTATTACAAAAGCCACAATTCCCGGCACCAAAATAATCAGCAACATAAAATTGAGCAACTGCCAAATAAAAGTATCTACCCTGAAATAAATGAAAACCGCACCGGTGATAAAGGTGATTGACATTCCTGTTTTCAGCATCCAGTTGAGCGATTTAATCCAGTTGAGGGCATTTTCCAAACCGGCATACAGCGTGGGTATGAAAACCAGCGTGAGTAAAGTGCTTACGGTTAAACCGCCAATTACGGTGATGGCAAACGGTGCGCCAATAGCCCCTACATATTCGGCTTTGCCCATGGCCAGCGGAAACAACGCTACAATGGTTGTTCCGGCAGTAATTAAAATAGGCCGGACCCTTGAAAGGCCTGCAGTTATTAAGGCCCGCGATTTGCGATGGCCCTGCTTGCGTAAAATATTGGTATAATCAATTAAAATAATCCCGTTGTTTACCACCACGCCCAGCAGTATGATAAAACCCATGAGCGTATTTGCATTAAACAAGGTGTTGCCAGTTATAATCAGTGCCACAAACGAACCAATAGCCGCCAGCGGCACCGAAAACATAAGGACAAACGGGGTTACCACAGACTCAAAAACCGCAGCAAGAATCATTAAAATGAGAATAAATGCCGCCCCGATTAAAAAGTAGAACTCGGAATACTGATCTTCCTCGTGAATTACTTCAACCGCAACACCGGGGGGCAATTTATACGAACTCACAATTTCGTCTATTTCAAGCCGGTATGCTTCCAAAAGGTCTTTTGATTGTTCTGCCTCTTCGATAAAACGGTAAGTAAGCTCGATTTGTTTTTCCTGGTCAATCCGGGTAATACTCGACGTGCCGCTTGCATAAACCAAATCGGCGATATCCTGCAAATCGTAATTTGCCCCCTGGCTGTTGCTAATTTGCAGCCGCCGTAAATCGTCAATTCCCTTTTCGGTTTGTTCTTCTTCCTCCTCTTGGGTAAGTTTTTGTTTTACAATAATTTCGTACTCTTCACTTCCCTGCTTGAAATTTACGCCCGAAGTAAATTCGCGGGTAAACGACCCCAGTTCAGAAGCAACATTGTTCAGGTTAATGCCATACTCGGTAAGAAGCAACTGGTTAAAATACAGATGCACTTCGGGGCGGTTGCTGGCAACACTGATGTTTGCATTTCTTATCGATTCCAGATCTTCAATATAATATTCGAGGTCTTCGGCAACTCCTCTCATTACCTCGAAGTTTTCGCCTTTTATAACAACCCGTTCCTGGTTGGCCCCAATTCCCATAAAATTGCTGAACCCCTGCGTTCCGGAGCGCCCGCCGCCTCCGCCGCCCCGAAAACTTGCACTCGATGTGGGCGCTGTTAAACTGATTTCGGCCTGTGCAATATTTCTAATCCGGTTTTCAACATCCGTTTTTACTTCGGCAATGCTCCTGTTGTCAATGTCTTTATAATCTTCTTTGAAAATGAAAGTCAGGATAGCTTCCTCCGCCTGAATTTTAGATATTAAATCTTTCTTTTCAGGAATTTCTGCAAGCCGCGATTCTGCTTCGGCAACAACCAAATCGGTACTTTCGAGGGTTGAACCGGTTGGCATGGTAACATAAATTGAAAACTGTGTTTCCTCCACTTCCGTAAGATTGTTGATGCTTAGGGCCAGAACTATAAAAATGGTAACAAAAAACAAAACGATTGCGCCGATAATTGTTGTTGCAGGCCCACGCATACTCGATTTCAGCAGTAAAACATAAATCTGAACAATGCGGTTGTCAGTGGTAACTTTTTCGTAAAAAATATTTTCCGGCTTTTTCCCTTTCAGAAGTAAATGAGCTGCAATTGGAATAAGCATTAAAGCTACAAACAGCGAAATAACCATGGTTGAAATAATGGAAATCCCAATGTGGTTGCCCAGCAATTTCACCATATAATCTGTTGAAAATATGAAAGGCAAAAAAACGGTAATTGTGGTAAGTGTGGAGGCAAAAATCGATCGCCATACTTCGGTTGTACCTTGTACAACAGCAAGGTCGGCATCATATCTTTTCCCTGCAAGCCGGTAAATATTTTCGAGTACCACAATACTGTTGTCGAGCAGCATACCAATGGCCAGCACCAATCCCACCAGCGTTAAACTGTTAAGGGAAATATTGAATGCATAAAAAAGGTTGAATGCCGTAAATACCGAAACCGGAATGGCAAGCGCAATAAATGAGACTATCCGCAGGTTTTTGAGGAATATCCACAACACGAAAATAGCAAGCAGCCCGCCAACCAGGGCCAAATCGATAATCTGATCGATATTTTTTTCCATGGTTTCGGCCAGGTTGGTTTGAACAACAATTTCCACATCTTTTGGCGCCAGTTTTTTATTCAGTTCAACAATTTCTTCCTGAACCCGGTTAGAAAGATCGATTAGATTGGCCTGCGAATCGCTTACCAATAAAATGGAAACCGCATCGAGCCCGTTAACGCGGCTTATGGTTTCCTCTTCCTTTACGCCAAAATACACGTCGGCAACATCTTTTAGATAAACAGGCCCTTCAGCAACAATGATGTTTTCAATATCCGAAACATTTTCATACTCGGCGGTTACATGCACAAAATACTGCTTTTTTGAGTCGTGCAGGTATCCGGTGAAAACCCTGTTTCTTGAATTCTGACTGACAGCATTCCGGAGCTGTGAAGGTGTAATTCCATAAGCTTCGCAAGCGGCCAGGTTGTATGTTACTTCTATTGAGCGTTCTTTGCCCCCGAACACAGTAGCCGATGCTATTCCGTCGGTATTTTCAATATCGGCCAGTATTTCCTTGTCAACAATATTTCTTAACCTGTCGGTGCCGCCTGTCCCGCGTACCTGCAATTCCATGAACTGGTTTGTAAGCTGCTGAATATCGACCCTGTTCACCCTGACGATAAAGTTTTCATCAAGATTATCGGTAACCTGGTCAATTTTTTCCTGTAGTTTTAGAAAGGTGTATTTAAAATCAGTATTCTGCTGAAAGTTTACCTGAATAGTAGCTGTGCGGTTGTTTAAAAACGACTCCATGCTTTCTATTCCTTCCATAGTGCCAATTGCGCCTTCAATCGGGATAACGGCCTGGTTTTCCATGTATTTTGGATCAACCTCAATGCGCGACTGTACCTGCACAAAAAGCATGGGCAGTTCGGCATTTGGCATTAACTCAACCGGCAACCTTTTGTATGAGACGTACCCTAACATGGTAAGCCCCAGGAACAACATGCTGATGAATATTTTTCTGTTTATGATGAATTTCATATTCTTATTTTCTGACAAATACCCCCCTGAACCTGTCGAGCACATCGAAAACACATGGAATTACCACCAGGGTCAGCAATGTTGATGTTACCAACCCTCCAATAACTGCAAGCGCCATGGGTGATCGTAATGATGCACTTTCACCAAAACCGATTGTTAATGGCAATAAAGCCAGAATAGTAGTTAAGCTTGTCATGATAATCGGGCGGATTCGCTGCTGGCCGGCCTGTATTATGGCCATTTTACGTTCCTGCCCGTCGCGCATTAACTGGTTAATCCGATCGACCAGAATAATTGAGTTGTTAACCGCAATGCCCACAAGCATAATGATTCCGATAATTGCCATAATGTTGATGGTTTTACCCAATACAAAAAATGTTACAACTGTACCAACCAACGCAAGCGGAATGGTTAAAAGAATGGTAAAAGGGTGAACAAGCGACTCGAACTGAGATGCCAAAACCATATAAACCAGCACGATGGAGAGCAGCAAAGCAAATGAAAGATTATTCATTGATTCCTGTCTTTTTTCCTCTTCCCCGGTTACCTGGATACGATAGTTATTTTGTAAATCGATTGTGGAAACTGCCCCGCGTATTTCGGCAGCAACTTTGTCGAGTGCAACACCTTTGGCTAGTTGTGCCGTAACTTTTCCGATACGGGCCTGGTTGCGCCTGAAAATTTCTTTTGGCGACGAACCTATTGTAATATCAGCTATTTCACTTAACCTGAAAACCTGGCCGCCCGAAGTAATCATTATCTGATTTACCTCATTCAGCCCCATTTCGGGGACCTTTATGGTGATGTCGCGCATTTCGCCATCTCTTTCAAGCTGTCCGGCAGTTTTACCTTCCAACTGATCCTGTATCTGGGTCACAACTGTGTTGATATTAATGTTGTACATACCGGCGCGCAACCGGTCAACCTTCACTTCCACTTCCGGGGCGCCATCTTCAACTGAGGTTTGAACGTTAAACAACTTGTCCATACCAAGCAATTTCTCCTTTACCTGTTCAACCACATTTTCAATTTCGTCCATTTCTTCACCGCGAACTTCAACTACCAAAGGGGCTTCATTAGTTCCAAGAATTGTATTCAGCGAACTTTGTTCCTGTTTGAAACTGACTTCAACACCGGCAATATCCGAGGTTAAATTATCAACTGAGGCAATAACCGATTCAGTTGAAACGGACGATTCACCGCTAAGAATTATGGTCATTTCGGCTGTATTTTCTCCTTCAAATACAGAGGTTTCATCTCCTGATATTCCCGAAGAAGGCCCGATATGCGAATAAATGGTTTTCAGGTTTTCTCCCAGATAATCAGTTAAAATAACTTCCAGGTTTTGCACCATCGACTCAGTGCGTTCCAGTTTTGTGCCTTCCTGCAATTTTAAACTAACTGTGAATTCACGCGATTGTGTTTTTGGCATAAATTCGGTGCCAAGTTGCGGAACCAATAAGAGCGATGCTGCTATTAAAACAATGGATAAGATGATTACCAGCCATTTAACATTTAAAATCTTTTCGAGAAAACGGCCATACCTGCGTACCTGAACTGATTTTATCGTTTGTGTTGATTTTTTGTTTCGGTAGAACCTGTAAAACATGGTGGGAATCAGGAAAATGGCCACAAACAGCGATGAAACTAACGAAAATGCCACAGTCCATGCCTGATCTTTAAATAATTCGCCTGAAGCGCCGTGCAGATAAACTATCGGCAGAAATACTACAATAGTGGTTAAGGTGGAAGCCGTAATTGCCCCGCCAACTTCGGCCGTGCCATTAATTGCCGAATCGCGCACGCTCATGCCGCTTTCGTTATTCCTGAAAATATTTTCCATTACCACAATAGCATTATCCACAAGCATACCTGCCCCGAGCGCAAGCCCTCCCAATGTCATTATGTTAATGGTAAGATCGTTGAAATACATTAAATTGAAGGTGGCAATAATTGAAATGGGAATTGCCACGCTAACAATTAGGGTGGAGCCAATTCTGCGAAGAAATACAAACAAAATAACTACTGCCAGCAAAATCCCAATCAGGGCGGTTTGTTGCACCTCGCCAATAGCATCGCTGATAAATTTACCCTGGTTGGTTACCTGGGTGAGTTTGTACCCCGGCAAAGCTTTTTCTATCTGAACCAACGCTTCTTTGATTTGCTCCACCGATTTTACAGTGTTGTACTTTGTTTCCTTATAAACAGAGAGGCCCACGCAACGCTCGCCGTTAATATGCACAATATTAAACGGTTCTTTATTACCATACGAAACAGTAGCGACATCTTTCAGAAAAATGGGAGCCCGCTGAATGGTGGTTTGCCCCTCGGCAGAAACCCGGGTTGCCTTGTAGCCGACAATCAGGTTTTCAAAATCTTCCTTGTCGCGCAACATGCTGACGCCTTTAACAATGTATTGCATCCCAAGTTCGCTGATGCGGCCCCCTGAAACATTTCGGTTAAAGTTTTGTATGCGAGTGCTCACCTCGTCGAGCGACAGATTTTGAGCTTCGAGGCGGTATAAATCGGTTTCAATAATCACTTCGCTTTCTTCCTGTCCCGAAAGCTCAACTTCGGCAACTCCTTCCAGCCGGACCAGTTCGTTGCGGATATAACTTTCTGCAACTTTACGGATTTCGTTCATATCGGTAATTTCGGAATGAGTTAAACCGATAATCATAACAGGCGAAGTATTCGGATCGTGCTGTGTTATTTTGAGATCGTCGATGTCGGAGTTCTGGGTAAGATCATTCAACGATTTCTGCAAATCCAGAAAAGCCTCATCCATGTCTTTATTCCAGGCATATTCAACCGTAATTTGGGCAGTGCCCACTTTCGATACCGAAGTAACCTGGGTAACACCCGATTGGCGCATGGCCAGCGCTTCGATATTTTCGACAAATTGCTTCTCCATCTCTTCTGGCGGCCGCTCTCCCGATTGAACTTCCACGAATATCCGGGGCGAATTTAAATCGGGGAAAAGGTCAACGCCCAGTTTTCGGAAAGAAATGGCGCCCAGAAGAATAACCCCAAGGACCACCATTAAAATCGTTACCGGGTAATCGACAGAAAATTGCGTTAATTTCTTCATCTTACTTTCTGATTTTCTATAAACAGGGCAATTCCTACAGAATTATTTTCACTTTAGAGTTATCGCGAAGTGTTTCAAATCCTTTGATAATTAAGCGTTCGTTTTCTTTCAGGCCTTCGGTAACTTCCACAAAATCCTTGTTTTCAATTCCGGTTTGAATCATACGGTCGTCGGCAGCGTTGTTGCGTTCAACCACAAAAACATATTTTCCGCGGTTACCAGTCAGGATAATATTTTTAGGAATAACAAGCACACTGTCCTTTTTTGCGGTAATAATGTCGGCCTTTACAAACATTCCGGGCCGGAGCTTCAGCTCGGGATTATTTATCAGGAGTTTTCCGCTGAAAGTCCTGGTTTCAGAGCTGATCATTGGCGAAAGTGCGCTTACCAAACCAATCAACGTATCCTGCTCAATGGTATAATTGGTAACAATTGCCTCTTGTCCCAGTTGAACTTCGGAAATGCTTTTTTCGGGCAGGTTAATCTCAACATACATTTTATCGTAGCTCATCAGGCTAACCATTTGCTGACCGGAATTAACCCTCGTACCCTTTGTATAGTAGGGCAAATCAACAATAACGCCCGAAAAAGGCGCTACAACGTTCATTTTTGCAAGTCGTATCTGGGCGCTTTCATAGTCGTATTGCGCATTTGTCCGCGAAACTTCTGAATTGCGCAATTCGCGCAGGGTTACGCCACCTTTTTCATACAACGATTTTTGTTTTTCGTACTCGTTTTCCGATATTTCGAGGTTCAGCTTTTTCGATTCAATTGCCAGTGCATTAATATATTCCGGATCTTCAAAACGGACAATTATCTGCCCTTCCTTTACCTTGTCGCCCAGTTTAAAAGGTTTTCCGGTGGATGGATTGGCAAGCAAATGATACTGTCCCGACACTTCGGAATTTAAAGTAGTTTCATAAATGGCTTTCGCTGTACCTGTTGTATTAATGAACTGGCTGATACTTTGTTTTCTCACATTTTCAACCGAAACCGGAACAGCCAACTCGGTAGTTTCGCCCTGGGGCTGATTGTTGCACGATATTGCAGCCAATGCAACCGCTCCCATGATTAAAAGTAATTTTATATTCTTCATCTTTTAAATTATTTTTCAGTTCCATTATTTACATTCAAATATAATTCGGCAGGTAAAATGGGCCCGCCTTTTTCAAAATCGTAAAGCGATTGTATTTTCAGGTTAAGCAGTTCAATTTTATAATTAATAAGCGCCTGTGCCAGTGAAAGTTTCCGTTCGGAAAGCTGCGCCTGATAAAGGTTTAAATCCATACCGGTAAGGTCGCCGTTTTGGTATCTTTCGAGATTGATTTCGTAAGTTAATTGTGCATTGGTTTCACTTTGTTTTGCAATTTCAATCTGGTTCAACTGGTTCTGCAAATTGCGGAATACCTGGCGGATTCCGATAATAATCTGCTTTTTCTCTTCCGAAAGGTTTAGTTCCTGTGTTTTTATGGTAGCTTCCTGGGCAGCAATGCGGGCTTTCTTTTCGCCCCAGTCGAAAATAGGGATACTGAAACTCAGGTTAACAGAAGGGCTGCGGGTTGGGGAATTAAAAATTTTTGTAATGTCCGGATCGTCGCCTGAAATACCAAGGCGCAAATTCAAATCGGCACGAAATTCGTTTAATGATTTGGTTTGAATCATATCAAACTGGCTTGTTTCGATGTCAATTTCACGCTGGCGGAGTTCCATGCGCGATTTAAGCCCATTTTCAATTGCAATGTCCATATCAACTTTTACCGGATTGGCTGCAACATCGGCCAACACAATAATATCCTGAAACAAATCCATTCCCAGGTAAAGTTTTAACTGATCTTTTGAGTTTTCGTATGCAACTTCTGCGTTCTGCAGCGATGATTTGGAGGTTGACAAGTTCAATTCTGCCTGATAAAACTCCTCTTTTGCTGCCAGTCCTGCATCAACTTTGTTTTTAATGATTTCATAGCTATTCTGCGTGTTTACCAGTTCTTCCTGTGCAATGGCCAGATTTTTCTGGGCCATAAAAACATTGTAAAAAAACTGGGTTACGTTTTTTTCGAGGTTTAACCGTTGAATTGCGTAACTTATATTTGCATTTTCATAGTTCAGTTCAAGTTCCTTCAATTGCAGTTTCAGCCTGTTATAAGTAAAAAGCGGCTGATTGACATTTAAAAACAGGTTGTTGTAAAACCTTTCACTAATAGTTGTTGTGTTATTG
Source organism: Prolixibacteraceae bacterium (assembly GCA_009773765.1). Taxonomy (GTDB): domain Bacteria; phylum Bacteroidota; class Bacteroidia; order Bacteroidales; family Prolixibacteraceae; genus Draconibacterium. Next base: position 45,732 of record WTWZ01000002.1, read on the forward strand.
GCGTCAGAACTACTGCTCTGCCATCCAAAATCGTTCGATAATGTAATAGTCCCATCGGTAGGCAAAATGGGTTGCGAAATCAGGAACCGGGCGTTTGATGTAAAATTTTCGTTGGTGTACCATTCCGAAACCCTGGTGTCGAACCGCCGCTGGTTGCTGAAATTTACGGGCGTAACATCCAACGAAAGACGCGATTTTAACGCAGCACGCTGTGCCTCAAGGTTCTTCTGGAACCGTTCGAGATTTAATAATGACATTTGCAGGTCGGGGCTGCCTGTCTCCGAAATTTGCAGGGCTTTTTCGAGGGTCATCGCTTCCTGCGCCTGTAACCCTGTAAAACCAAGAAATATGAAAATCCCCAGAATTACGATTTTTTGCATTTTATTCTATTTTATAAGTTGATTTATTTTTCAAAAAACTATTGTTCTACCAGTTTAACGGCATCTGCAAAAATCATTTTAAGTTTCGATTTATTGGAAAGCTCTACAAGTGCAGTGTCGGAAGTAAAATAATAGGTGCCCAGGTGGTTCCAACCATTTTCGGCATTTTTGTTGTCGATAACTGCTTCCTGGGCGCCTTCGTCACCGTGTATGGTAAAATTGTATTCCCCGCTGTCATCGCCGCCGCCACCGCCGCCACCGCCCCGGCTAAACATACGGGCTTTGTACATGTGCACATACACATCAAAGTATCCGGGTATTTTTACCGGAATATGCCATTGTGCTTTTAAATCGCCTGTTCCTCCTTTAATATAGTATGCCGAACGCACGTAATCGCCGTAAAAATCGGAATTGGTAATGGCAGTCCAGTTGGTTGGCGGCCGCCACATATTTATTCCGGAATATTTACTCTGGCTTTTTTTCTCTTTTACAATCCATTTTTCGAGTAAACTGATTTTTTCATTTTTAGTAATTGCGAACCGGGGATCTTCGTTATCCACAATTGTTTCGTTTGGTAACGCCATTTGAACCGGCGTGTCTGAAACTCTTTCGAATTCAGCCGGAATTGCCTTGGTATCCTCTTCAATTTCCCTGAAAAACGACATCATGGTTTGCGGGATATTTTTCGAAGTCATGGTGTTGAGAATGACCATGCGGGGATCGACACTTAACAGGTAACTTAAATCTTTGGTTTGTTTTGGTTTAAGATATACCAACTTGTTAATCACATCGCTGCCGCCCATTCCGCCGCCGCGGCCACGGCCCCCACCAGGTCCGCCGCCAAGCCTGAACGAAACTTTCACCAGTCCGTCGGTGTCTGAAAAGTTGGTTACTTTAAAGGTAACCATGGTTTGAATCTTATCTTCTGATTTTACTTTTACAGCCTTTATGGGCGAAAACAGGTACCCCGGCAAGGTTTTGGCCTTAAACCATTCGTCCATTAACGGAATTAACTCAAGATTGAAATTGTCGTGAATTTTCTGTGAAAAAATTTCAAACGAAATATTTTTGAATGAATATTCATTCAGCAATTCCCTTAAAAATGCCTGGAATTCTTCCTGCCCGGCTTTCCATTCAATCATCGAAAACAGAACATCCCCCTTCAGTTTAATCACATTTTCGATTATCCCTGTTTGTTTTGGATCGGCCAGAATTTCCTGGAAAGTACTGTCCTGAAGAGCGATGTTTGCCCTTTCGTCAGCGCTTTGCCCCTGCGTATTGCTCATAAATACCGAACGCATGTCGGTAACCTGATTTTTAAGATATGCTTCAAAAATGCGGTTGGTAATTGGCCATTTTTCCGACTGTATGTTGTTTTGAAAATTATACAACAACGGGAAAATAAAATACGGGTTTAAATTAACCACTTGTGTCCCGCCTCCCGGGCCACCCTGCCAGTTACGTTCCTGTTCCGATGTAAATGTGCCGATAAATTCCCCTAAAACACGCAATTCAATATCCATTGGGGTCATATTATTATCGCCACGCCCCCAGCGGGTTACATTTTTCTTTTGGGCCTCAAAATCGAAAGCCCTGATCATAAAACCTTTTTCTGGGATTAATACCTGTTCGGGCTGTACATATTCCTGCATTGAAGCCCATGCCCTTTTATAGGTTTTGAATTGTGCCGGTACTTCAACCAGCGTAAGCCTTTCGCTTAAATAGTTGAGCTTATAGGTACGTTTAAAATCTTCGAAGCGTTCGTTTATCACATTCGAAAGGGTGTCGTTTATTTCTTTAAAAGTATTGGTAAAATAGTCGTGCCCATCAATGTACCAAACACTAAATTCAACATTTTTCCCCTGAAGTGTTTTTTGTTTGTAATTTCCAACAGCCAACGAAAGTTGCGTAAGCGCATTTTTGTTTTCGAAAGTAAAATGCCCTGCCGTCATTTCCTTTATTTCACCCTGCGATATGGCTTTTAATCCTTCGCGGGTCTTTACTTCGAGATTAAAATCGATGAATTGTGGCTGGTGCCATGCTATATTTGCCGAACTGTAAGTAACGCCAGTTTTGGGGTACCAGTTGGCTTCGGGTGTAAGCAACAAATAATCGGGGGTTATAAATGCATATCTTTTATCGACATTGATAACAAACTTGCCATATTTTTTCTGTATAACTTCCTCTTCGATATCGAGATAGCACAGCGCTTCGTTAATTTTACCTGCATACGAAAACTGAACTTTAATCTCTTTCCCGGGATTAACACTTACTTTATCATTTACCATAACAAGGTGTTTTTCGCGCAAAAAGGGAGTTTCGTTTCCGTTAATTTTAAAACTGTTTATTTGCAGTCCGTCATTCAGGCTAAAAATCAGATTATCCAATGGTTGTCCGGTTTCATTTAATAATGTCATTTCTGAAGTAACCTCAATAGTTTCGGGATTGTGTTGCACTGAAATGGTTTGTGCAAGTGTTGAAGGATTTTTTACTTCCACATATTTGTTATTTAACCCTACCGCCCCGGCCCTGAATTTTTCGGTAATTTTAAAATTGTTGATGTGATTGTATGCAAGATACCCCCCCCCTGAAATAAAAACGATGCTTAACACTAATGAAATCCAGGTGGTTGCCTCCGATTGCGGTAATCGTTTTAAAAGGAAAATGGTCATGAAAATAAAACCCAGGCCGAGCGAAAGATAAATTCCACGGTGAATTATTATGGTTTCGAGATTACCAAAACCAACAATTTCAGAATTCAGCATGGGTATATTGAAGGCCATGTAATCGAAAATATAATAGAATTTGGCCTGCAACAAAAACAGGGTAATACCGATGTAACCCAGAATAAGCACAAATGTGATTGCCTGGTTGCGAATAACGCTCATGAGCAGGAATGAAAGCCCCATAATAAAAACCAGTGTAGGTACGCTGATGGCAACCAGGTAAATAGCATAAGAAATCCAGCTTATTCCAATTCCTTTTGCCAACAGGTTAAAAATGAGCGCCATGATTACCACCAGGACATTCAGCACAAGAAAAACCTGCAGGTTGCCCCAGGTTTTACCAACTACATATTCGCCGTTGGTCATCGAACGCATGTAAATAACTTCGGTGGTATCGAGTTTTTTATCTCGCTTTAAAAAGTCGGACGCAAGAAAAACTGCAATAATTGCCTGGGCAACGTTCAGTATAAGCAGGTTAAAATACGGAATTGCACCCGGAATACTTCTGATAGCCCAGCCTTCGCCACCACCGCCTTCAATTATCATCCCGAAATTCATCCCGAAAAGAACCACAAGCGACAGTATTCCGAAGATTCTGAAAAACCAGCTTCTTAACAGAGTTTTACGCTCATATTTTGCTATCGATAGTATGTTGTGAAATGATATCATATTCAGAATTTGTTTTTATTAAACATTGCTCCATTGATTTAGCCTGTTCTCCATAAAATGAACATAAGCATGTTCAAGGTTCGGCCTGATTTGCTCTCCGTAGTAACCGTTAATGTCGCCGGCCACTACCTGAACCTCCCAGCCCCCATCAACCGGAATAGTTGAAATAACAGGGTATTTCTCATTAATCTCGAGATATTCCTTTTCTGTGGCTTTAATGAGCCAAACATTACCTTCGGCTTCTTTCACCAATTCCCCTGGCGAACCGGCAAAAGCAAGTTTACCTTTGTTTAACAAAGCCATGTTGTCGCAGGTACTCGAAATATCGCCAACAATATGGGTTGAAAGTATGATAATTACATCGCGCGTACTGATGGTTGAAAGCAGGTTACGGAACCTTATGCGTTCTTCGGGGTCGAGGCCTGTGGTAGGTTCGTCAACAATAATTATTTTGGGGTCGTTTATCAGGGCCTGGGCAATTCCAAGCCGTCGTTTCATGCCGCCTGAAAGTTTGTTGGCATTACGGTCGCGGGCTTCGAACAAACCCACTTCCTCGAGCATTTGTTCAACTGCAGTGCGGCGTTTAGCCGAATTTTTCATTCCTGCCAGGCGGGCTGCATAATCTAAAAATTCATACGTTTTTAATTTCGAAAAGAAACTGAAATCCTGTGGCAAATAACCAAGCATAGATCGAATTTCGCGCCTGTGTTTGGCCAAGTCCATGCCGTTAACCAAAACCCTGCCACTGCTTGGTTTCATCAGGGTTACCAAAATACGCATCAAAGTTGATTTGCCCGCTCCGTTAGGCCCCAGCAGGCCAAACATTCCGTTTGGTATTTCAAGGTTTAGATTGTTCAATGCGTAGCTTCCGCCCTTGTAAATTTTGTTAAGATTTTCGATTTTTATTCGCACAATTGAATTTGTTGTATTATTTAAACGGTGACTTTGACTTTAATCGAATTAAATAGTTTAAACCAATCCCCGAATTAAATCTCCTAAAATATACCTCTTTTAACAAATTACTTAATATTTGTTTTTTGCATAACGGGAATTATAAAAAAAGGCCTCAGAAACTGAAGCCCTTTAAAATTATAACCCGTTTATATTTATTTATTTACGACATAATGGTGTTCTTTAAAATAATCGGTAAGCACAACTTCATAATTGCCTTTTTTTGCTGTTGAAAAATCGAAACATTTCTGAATAACCATGTTTTTTCCGAGTGTAAACCCTGCATAATGTTCGCCTTCTTTATAAACATTGAGGTAAACATTTTTTTGTGCAACATTCAGAAACGAAACATTTAAGCGGTCGTTTTTGTAATTGAAAAATGGTTCGTTCAACTGAACTGCCGGGCCAACAGTACAATTTTTGCCTTTTATGCATACTTCCCTGTAAATACTCTTTCCGCCGTAGTTAATACAAATGTTGAAAGTTCCGTTTTCCAGTTCGGAGAGGTTGTACACCTTACTGATTTTAGCTTCAGGCATTTCAGATTTCCAATTGTATAAAATCACTCCATCCCTGTCGGAAATGGTTAATTCAATTTGTAGTTTTCATATCTGTTTTCTTTAATTGTTCCATAGTATGACACAAATTCAAAGAACAGGTTACAGCTTTTCCAACGAATTCCGTTGAACGCCAAGAATGCGATTACCAACGTGTAAAATTTGTCTGTGAACGTGTTTGGGATAAACAAGGAAACCGGATGTTGGATGGGAAAAGGTTAGATTTTATTCCACTTCTTCAAAATCAACATAATCGCCTTTTATCTGGCTGTTGTTTTTGTCAGTGTTTTTGTTGTATTCAACGGTAACTTCGCCTGGCGAACGTGTTGTAGGTTGATTCTGTCGCTGCTGGTTTTGTATTTTCTGCTGCATGTTTTTCATTCCTTTGTCAATCAGAATTGGTAGTAAATAACGGGTTATTAAACGTATTCCGTAATAAATAAGCAAAATAATGAAAAGGGTCTTTAAAAAATTGACGAGAAATAAAATCACTAAAAAATTCATTTTCAAAACAATTAAAATCAACGTGCAAATTTATATTATTTGAATAAGTTGAATTCGGAATTGCTTTTTTTTTAATGTCTGTTAACTAAAAAAGACGGGAATACCCATCTTTTTATCTATTCCATTATTTTTGACTTACATCGCCTCCGCTCGATTCGTTTATATCTTTCACCTGCGGATTTCCGTAATATCCGATATCGCCGCCACTGCTTGCATTTGCGTAAAGTTCGTCCGCAACATTTACTGTTGCGTCAGATCCGCTGCTAACACTCACCTTGCAAATTTTGCTTTCCAGGTTCTTTGCCACAATGTCGCTTCCGCTGCTGGCCTCTGCGTTAAGTGTTTTTACTTTCCCGCTCAGTTTGGCGTCAGAACCGCTGCTTGTATCAACCCAAACATTTTTGTAATAGATATCAATTGCCACATCGCTTCCGCTGCTGGCGTTAACTTTCAGGTCTTCCCCCGTTAATGTGTTTTCCGAACTTACATCCGAGCCTGAAGAAGCATCAATTGATTCCAGTTCTTTGACAGTAACATAAGCTTTCCGGGTTTGGCTGCCGCTGTTCCAGTTAAACCAGTTATTCGCCTGCTTCATGTAAATCCGGAGTGTGCCATCTTTAACCTCAGTAATTAAATCGTCAATAATATCATCATCGGCAACAATTTTTACCTCTTCGGTAGTTCCCATTGTGATATACAAATCGATTCCGGTTGAAACTTTAATACCGTTAAAATTACTTACCTGCCTGTTTTGTGTTTTGTCGGAATTACCTTTGGCTGCCATTAAATTAAGGCTGATTAAAGCAATAAATGCGAAAATAAACAGCGTTTTAATTGTTCTCATTGTTTCTCATTTTTAATTTTTGTTTGCTTCAATTGACGCCTGAATTACTTGAAAGTTACAGGCGCAATTAATTTTTTATCACATTACCGCCCGATGATTTTTCGATATTTGTAGTTTCAGGACTTCCGTAATAAAATACGTTTGCACCACTGCTTACCTTAGCGCTCAATTCCTTTTGGGCATGAATCCAAACATTTGCTCCGCTGCTTGCCTTTAAATCGCAGGTTGCTGTGAGCAAATCGCCTGCTTTAACATTTGAGCCGGAGTTGGCTTTTGCGTTAAACGATTCTGTTGTTCCGTTCAGAAAAATATTTGATCCCGCCATTGCTGAAACAGTCAACTCTTCAGATTTAAGAATTAATTTGACATTACTTCCGGCAGTGCTTTTTATTTCAAGCGCTTTTAAATTCAGTGTATCTTCAGCAAAAACATTACTCCCGGCCGTGGTTTTCAGCAAATCAAGGTTGGGGACTGTAACCAGCACTTTGTTTGATTCTGCTTTTCTGATTCCCCGGTTGCATGAGACTTTTAAAGTTCTGTCGGAGACTGTGGTTTCAATTACATCAAGGAGGTTTTCGTCTGCTTTAATAACAACCTTTTGAGTGGCCCCCTGCGATATGTGCACATTCATTCCACGCGTAACGCTTATTTTATCGAAATCGCCCAAATCACGGGTTTCTTCAACAACTTTACCGTTTCCTTCAACCGAACCGGTAAAAAAACATGAAACAAAAATGGTTGAAATAATAATGGCGGTTAACAGGATTGCTGCTTTTTTCATCGTCGAAATTTTAAAAGTTGATTTGTTTTTACATATAAAATTATATCATCCAAGCATTAGTTTTATCTTTTTTTCGTTGAATGGTTGTTTTTAGCCGGTGAAAAATAACATTTACCCCTTTCGGCTGTTTAATAAATATTAACGTAACAGTTTGGTAATTACCATTACTGATAATAGGGAAGATTTTATACTTTTGGCGATTATTTTTTTAAAATTGAATTGTGAATTTCTGGTTCACGTAAAAAAGCAGATGATGAAAATGAAGAGATTTTGGATTGGGTTAGTAATTGTAATGATTGTGGGGGCAGGATTTTACAGTTTTACCCGCGACGAAAGAAATTTTGAAGTAGCAAAAAGCCTCGATATTTATCACACGTTGTTCCGGGAACTTAATATGTTTTATGTTGACGAGGTAAATCCGAATAAACTGGTAAAAACCAGTATCGACGAAATGCTGGAATCGCTTGATCCGTACACTACTTTTATTTCTGAAGACGAAATGGAAGACTTCAGGTTTATGACCACCGGCGAATATGCAGGCATTGGCGCATTAATAAGCAAACAAAAAGATAAAATCATAATTGCCGAACCTTACGAAGGTTTTCCGGCACAAAAATTTGGTTTAAAGGCCGGCGATGTTTTGATTGAAGTTGAAGGCAAACCAACAAAAGACATGAATACCGAAGACGTGAGCAACCTGTTAAAAGGCCCTGCCAACAAACCGGTGAAAATTAAATATGAGCGATATGGCCAGAAAAAACCCATTGAGGTTGACGTTGTGCGCGAGAAAATCCATATTGACGCAGTACCATATTATGGGATGATTGACAATACAACTGCTTATATCCGATTGTCGAATTTTACAGTCAATTGCAGCAACGAGGTAAAAAAAGCTTTTCTTGAGCTGAAGAAAAATAATCCGCATTCTTTAATACTCGATTTGCGCGGAAATCCGGGCGGTTTATTGATGGAAGCAGTGGAAATTGTAAACTTTTTTGTTCCGAAAGGTTCTGAAATTGTAAGCACCCGCGGCAAAGTTACCCAGTGGGACAAAGTTTATAAAGCAGCTTCGAACCCAATTGACACAACAATTAAAATAGCAGTTTTAACCAACAGCGGTTCAGCTTCAGCTTCGGAAATTGTTGCCGGCGCAATTCAGGACCACGACCGCGGAATTATTGTAGGAACCCGCACTTTTGGAAAAGGCCTGGTGCAAACCACACGCGATTTAAGTTACAACACCAAATTAAAAGTAACAACTGCCAAATATTACATTCCAAGCGGCCGTTGCATTCAGGCCCTCGACTATGCTCACCGCAACGAAGACGGCAGTGTTGGAAATATCCCCGACTCACTGATTTCGGAGTTTACTACAAAAAAGGGCCGTAAAGTTTATGACGGCGGTGGTGTGGCCCCCGATGTTAAATTTGAAAGCGATGCGCTGAGCAGCTTAAGCATTAATCTGATAACCAAGTATTTAATATTCGATTTTGCCACTAAGTTTTCATCTGAAAATGAGAGTATTGCACCGCCTGAAGATTTTTTCATTACTGACGATATATACAACCAGTTTATCGTTTATGTTAATGGGAACAATTTTAAATACGAATCGCAATCACAGGCAGAATTAGACGAACTGATAAAATCGGCAAAAAAAGATAAATATTATGACATGGCCGAAAGCGAGTTTGAAGCGTTAAGAGCCAAACTTGAACCTAACTTCAATAAGGATGCGGAACATTTCAGCGAAGAAATCAAAGAACTTCTTCAGGATGAAATTGTATCACGCTACTATTATCAGAAAGGTGCAATTCGCGCGGCAATAAACGACGATAAGGGAATTAAAAAAGCGATTGAAGAATTAAATTCAGAAACTGCTTATTCTGGATATTTTAAAACCGGAAAAATCATTTCCATGAATTAATTGGATTTTAAAACGCAATATAAAAAAGGAGATTTTTAAAGCCTCATTTTTTTATTTCAAAATTGTACCTTCCCCACAAAAAGAAAAATTATGAGAATATATTTTGCCGGCTCTATACGCGGTGGGCGCCAGGATGCAGCGCTTTACCATCAAATTATCGAATATCTGAAAACCTTTGGCGATGTGCTGACCGAACATATTGGAGATGCTAAACTTACGCAGTTTGGCGATGATGGCCCCGCCGACCGTTTTATTCATGACCGCGATTTAGACTGGTTGCAATCTGCCGATGTGGTGGTTGCTGAAGTTACCACCGTTTCAATGGGTGTGGGTTACGAAATTGGCCGGGCGGTTGAATCCGGGAAAAAAGTACTCTGCTTGTTTCGGCCTGGTTCGGGCAAAAATCTTTCGGCAATGGTTGCCGGTTGCCCGGGCCTGGAATTGCTGAATTATAAAAATATACAAGAAGCCCGTGAAATTTTAGGCTCGTATTTTCAAAAAAATTAACTATTCAACCCATCTATGTTTTAAACTTAAAAGGACTTTCATGGAAACCTTTCTTTAAAACAAGCGTTCAATTTTAAAAAATGCTGATATATGAAATGGTTTACTTTAAAAATATTCGATTTGCGTTTTTGGCTTTTCGCGCCGCTGGTTTTTGCATTTGTGATGGGGTGCAGTGCCCAGGATAATGAAAAGTTCAATGGCCGGCGTGCTCAAATGGTTGAACGGCAGATTAAAGCACGGGGAGTTACAGACAAGGCAACCCTTGAAGCTTGTTTGAAGGTGCCACGGCACAGGTTTGTATTGCCGCAATACATCAATTCAGCATATTCCGATTCACCGCTGCCGATAGAAGAAGGACAAACCATTTCTCAGCCCTACATTGTGGCTTTTATGACCGAAGCGCTAAACCTAAAACGCACTGACAAAGTTCTGGAAATTGGCACAGGTTCGGGTTATCAGGCAGCTATTTTAGCCGAAATCTGCGACTCGGTTTTTACCATCGAAATTTTTCCGAAACTGGGGAACAAGGCAATCGAACTTTTTGCTGAACTCGGTTACAAAAATATTTTCGTCAAAATCGGCGATGGTTACCAGGGTTGGCCTGAACATGCCCCGTTTGATGCAATTATTGTAACCTGCGCCCCATCGAAAATACCTGAACCTTTAAAAGCCCAACTTGCCGAAGGGGGCCGGATGATAATTCCGGTGGATGAACTTTATGGCCAGTCGCTGGTTTTGCTCGAAAAGAGAAAGGGAGAACTAAGGCAGAAAAAAGTTTTGCCGGTGAGGTTTGTGCCGATGATAGATGAGAAGGGAAAGGAATACTGACTAAATATTATTTTGTTCACCCGATTGTATTTGTGTTATATCTTGCTTGGTTTTAGGGCAGAAAATCAAATAATATAGAAACTATCCATCAAATTAAGCTGAAATCATAACTGTACAATTGATATAAAGAAGAGGGGCTGGATTTAATCAACTTCGATATAAAAAACCGTATGGGGAGAGAGCTTGAGAAGGAAGTTTGAACTGTGATTAACCCCTAACCCAGCCAATATTACGTAATACTTTTCAAAAAAAAGCAAGCCAATATTAGTCGAAAGAAAGTTAACTAAAATGGTTTTTTTTGTTGCAGTGTGGGTTAGGAAACTCAAAGCCCCCACCCCCAGGACATGGACTTTCCTAAGTCCATGTCCTTGACCGAATGCAAACCAAAAGGAACTATTGTACTGAAAAAAAGCTGGAAGTTATTTTTTCAGAACCCTTCCTTGTTCAGGAACAGATCGGTTCCCTAATTTACCTTGTTGAAAACTTTGAATTAGGAAACTCAAAGTCCCAATCCCCTGTAAAACATTTTTATATGTGGCAGACAGTTCCAGTCATGTTAATTTTTTCCAAACTTGCATAAAAATTTATTTTGATCGTGGTATGGTTCCCAGTGAGAAACCCAAACTTTGCAACCTTCCAAAAAACCTTATTTTCTTTTCTCCCGAACCTTAGTAGCCAAAATGCAATGCCAGCATCCGATAAACCTTATTAACCTATTTTTCGGTGATCTTTTCCAAAGTTTTAAACTTTGGAAAAGATGAAAAACATTTTAGTAGTTTTATTTGCAATTTCATGCACAGTAAAAAATCCATACAATTTCGATTTAAAAAATATCCAGGGGAAAAATCCTGAAATCAGTTCAATCCAAAATGAAGTTTTAAAAATTAAGCCAAACTCAGAAAATCAAACTCTAACGGTTTGGGAAGGAAACGGCCCCGAACTATGGAAAAATGCAAATTACCTGGTTTGCGAAATTTGGCACGTAAATGGTTTCAGCGCGAAAACTACAACATCGGGGTTAAGGATATTTGCAACCGGCCTTACCAGGAACTTGTTGATGCCGCACTATAAACCCACCTGAAAATGTACGAAGTAGCTGCCGGAAAAGAAAAACCGTTTGATGAGGTGATTGAAAAAATCCCATCGGTTCATTTTTAAAGTGACTCATTATCAATTTGATTAACAATTTTATCATATACATAACCCGTATGAAGTTTGGGTTTTGTTTTCTGTGATTTGAATGTAACTTTGCAAAAATTCAGAAAAAATGGAATTTCAAAATTATTGGTACGCGCTGGTATTGATTGTTATGGCAGTAATAACCATGTTTTTGTTTGTTAAAAAGACGATTGTTTTTTTCACAGAACTCAAATACATGTTACCGGCAATTATTTTTTCGGGTGCAATTTTTATCCTTTTCAATCACCGGCTCCTTGAAACCGGAATCCTCAGTTTTAATTCCAATTTTCTTACGGGAAAATATTTGTTTAGCCTCCCGGTTGAAGAGTGGCTCTTTTTGCTCATTATTTCCCTTTTCTCGTTTTCAGTTTATATTTTAATTACTGTACTGTTTCCCAATTTTGAAAGGCCCAATCTGTTTTTGGTTATCAGTGTGGTATTGTTGCTGGGATTTGGCCTTGTAGCCTGGCATTTCCGCCAGAAATTAATCCCGTTTTTTATTTTTTTCCTGTTAACCATTTATTTCGGGTACACCATTTTTCGGAACCGTTTTAAAATGCACCTCACAAAATTTTATATTTCGTATGCAATTGCTGTTATCCCTTATTTTCTGATTAAGGGATTGTTGTACAGCCTGCCTGTAATTTCGTATAACACCGGTTACACCCTCGGAATTCGGTTGCTCGGCACCCCTGTTGAAGAATTCGGGTATTTCTTTTTATTGATGTTAATTAATGTTACCATTTTCGAGTACCTGAAAGGCCATCGTTTGTATTAAAACCTGTAAATAAAAGCCCGGTATGACATTTTTGTATCAAGTTGGAATATTCCTTTATTCTGTATTAGTTCAGTTTATTTCGGTTTTTAATGATAAGGCGCGGCTTTTTGTGAGAGGCCGGAAAAACTGGCGGGCAAACCTTGCTGAAAAAATTGATGCCGATGCAAAATACATTTGGTTTCACTGCGCTTCCCTGGGCGAATTTGAACAGGGAAGGCCGGTAATTGAGGTATTGAAACAACAGTTTCCCGATTATAAAATTGTACTTACCTTTTTTTCACCTTCCGGCTACGAGATTCGTAAAAATTACCCGCATGCAGATATTGTAACATATTTGCCCTTAGATACAAAACGCAATGCAGCCATCTTTTTAAATATTGTAAAACCCGAAAAGGTATTCTTTGTAAAATACGAATTCTGGTATTTCTATATTTCAGAATTAAAAAAGAGAAATATTCCATTGTTTATTATTTCGGCCATTTTTCGCGAAACCCAGCATTTTTTTAAAGAAAGGCCGGCTGGAAGATGGTACCGCAAAATGCTTTTCAAAGTCGAACATTTTTTTATACAGAATGAAAAATCGGGAGAATTGTTAAAATCTATAGGGATTTCGAAATATACCGTGTCGGGCGATACGCGGTTCGACAGGGTTGCCACAATTGCAAAAAGTGCAAAAGAAATCCCAATTGTTGAAAAGTTCAAAGGCGATTCGTTGTTAATAATTGCCGGAAGCACATGGAACCCTGATGAGGAGCTGCTTGCAGAGTTTATTAACCAAAGCAGTTTGAAATTTATTATTGCCCCTCATGAGGTTTCGGACGGAAATATTAACAGAATTCATCAATTGTTGAAAAAACCGGCTGTTTCGTTCAGTAAAGCCGCCGAATCAGAAATCCACCGCTTTCAGGTGTTGATAATTGATTCCGTGGGTTTGCTTTCATCGCTTTACCGTTACGGAAATATTGCATACATCGGAGGCGGCTTCGGAGTAGGCATTCACAATATTTTGGAAGCGGCTGCTTTTGGTTCGCCGGTAATTTTTGGCCCGAACTATAAAAAGTTTAAGGAAGCTGTTGATTTAACTTTTGAAGGCGGCGCCTTTTCAATTTCAGAATATGCCGAACTCCGGAAGGTGTTGGATAATCTGATTGGCAATAAAACGGAAAGAATAAAAGCTTCAGAAATTTGCAGGAATTATGTAACAAAAAATGTGGGTTCAACTAAGATTGTCATAAAAAAAGTTTTCAACATTTAGCCTTTTTTGGAGTCAAATTTGTCACCCGGCACGGCATCAAAAAAATGGTCAAACAAACTGAAACCCTGTGTTAATAAATAGTTCTATCTTCAATCCAAATATTTTGTTTTTGTCAACAATTTCGAGTTATTATAAGGTTAATATACATATTATCAAATCATTCACAGATATAAGTTGATAACTTTTGATTTTTATTTTAAAAAAAATGTTCCGTTTTTTTGGATTCTGCTTTATCTTGCGCTACACAAAATCAGAGTGAAAGCGGATGTAATTCCCTATGAGTTTATTCTTTAATTTTTAAACTATAACTTAACAAAATGGCACTAGGCGAGGTATCTGAAAAAATAGCAATTGGCAAAAAAATTTACAGTCAGGAAGAAGCAGTTAAAGCTTCATTAAAGTATTTTAAGGGAGATGATTTGGCAGCACGCGTTTGGGTAAACAAATATGCACTGAAAGACTCTTTCGGGAATATTTTTGAATTAACCCCCGATGATATGCACCGGAGGCTGTCAAAAGAAATTGCCCGAATTGAAAAACGATATCCAAATCCGCTTACCGAGGAAGAAATTTACAATGTGTTAAAAGATTTCAGGTATATTGTACCGCAGGGCGGGCCAATGACCGGGATTGGGAACGATTACCAGGTTGCATCACTTTCGAACTGTTTCGTGGTTGGCAACGACGGAAATTCCGACTCGTATGGCGGAATCATGAAAATCGACCAGGAACAGGTACAGTTAATGAAACGCCGTGGCGGAGTTGGCCACGATTTATCGCACATCCGCCCGAAAGGTTCGCCGGTAAAAAATTCGGCGCTCACTTCAACCGGAATTGTGCCTTTTATGGAACGCTATTCCAACTCAACCCGCGAGGTAGCCCAGGATGGCAGACGCGGGGCGCTGATGTTATCGGTTTCAATAAAACACCCCGACTCGGAAAATTTTATCGACGCAAAACTCGAACAGGGAAAAGTAACCGGCGCCAACGTTTCGGTTAAATTGCAGGACGATTTTATGCAGGCGGTTGAATCGGGCACTCCTTACATTCAGCAATACCCGATTGACTCTAAAAACCCTGTTTATACAAAAGAAATTAATGCCGGGGATTTATGGGATAAAATCGTTAAAAATGCATGGAAATCGGCAGAACCCGGAATTTTATTCTGGGAGAATATCATCAAAGAATCAATCCCGGATTGTTACGCCGATTTAGGTTTCCGCACCGTATCCACAAATCCTTGTGGCGAAATCCCGCTTTGTCCTTACGATAGCTGTCGTTTATTGGCAATCAATCTGTATTCGTATGTTGACAATCCGTTTACAAAAAAGGCAAAATTCAATTTCGACCTGTTTAAGGAACATGTTCATTATGCACAGAGAATAATGGACGATATTATCGATCTGGAACTGGAAAAGATTGACGCTATTCTTGAAAAAGTAAATGCCGACCCGGAAGACGAGCATATTAAGTTTACTGAAAAAAACCTGTGGGAAAACATTAAACGCAAGGCAAACGAAGGACGCCGCACCGGTATTGGCATTACCGCAGAAGGCGACATGCTGGCTGCGCTGGGGTTGCGTTACGGAAGCGAAATTGCCATCGATTTTTCGGAAGAAATACACAAAACCACAGCGCTCGAAGCATACCGCTCATCGGTTTTTCTGGCAAAAGACCGCGGCCCGTTTACCATTTACAGCGCCGAAAGGGAAAAAAACAACCCTATGGTCAACCGCATAAAAAATGCCGATCCTGAGCTTTATGAAAAAATGGTAAAATACGGCCGCCGCAACATTGCATTGCTTACCATCGCACCAACCGGAACAACCAGTTTGATGACTCAAACAACGTCGGGAATTGAACCTGTATTTTTACCGGTTTACAAACGGCGCAGAAAAGTAAACCCTGGCGATAAAGATGTTAGGGTTGATTTTACGGATGAAAGTGGCGACACCTGGGAAGAATACGTTGTGTTCCATCATAAATTTAAAACCTGGATGGAAGCCAACGGCCATGAAACCAACCGCGAATACAGCCAGGAAGAATTAAATGAACTGGTAAAAGTATCGCCTTATTACAAAGCCACCTCAAACGATGTTGACTGGCTGGCTAAAGTAAGGATGCAGGGACGCATCCAGAAATGGGTTGACCATTCAATCAGCGTAACCATCAACCTCCCGGCTGATGTAAAAGAGGATTTGGTTGGAGAACTTTTCTTTGAAGCATGGAAATCGGGATGCAAGGGAGTTACCGTTTACCGCGATGGCTCGCGTTCGGGCGTGCTGATTTCGAACAACGATAAGGAGAAGAAAAAAGGAGGCGGGTTCCCCACAAAACGCCCCGAAAAACTGGAAGCAGAAGTGGTCCGTTTTCAGAATAATAAAGATAAATGGATTGCCTTTGTAGGTTTGCTCGATAACAGGCCTTACGAAATATTTACCGGTTTTTCTGACGACGAAGACGGGATTTTGCTGCCTCGTTCCATTACAAAAGGTTACATCATTAAAAGCCGCGAAGACGAGGAAACTTCAAGGTACGATTTCCAATACATCAATTCGCGGGGCTACAAAACCACCATCGAAGGGCTTTCGCACAAATTTAACCCGGTGTACTGGAACTACGCAAAACTGATTTCGGGGACTTTACGCCACGGAATGCCAATTCATAAAGTGGTAGATTTGGTTACCAGCCTGCAATTGGACAACGAAACCATCAACTCGTGGAAAGCAGGTGTTGCACGCGCCCTGAAAAAATACATTCCTGACGGCACTTTAGCCGAAGATGCCAAATGCGAAGAATGCGGATCGGACGAAGTGATTTATCAGGAAGGATGTCTCACTTGCATTTCGTGCGGATCGTCGAAATGTGGATAAAATACCAGCCATTAAAAAATGTCAAACCAGGATCGGAAACGGTCCTGGTTTTTTATTGTACAAAAAAAGCGCTGCAAAATGCAACGCTTTACACGTATTTTTTAATCTGAAAATTATGCTTCAATCATTTTCCGGTAATCGTCGGCCGAAAGCAATTCGCCAAGTTCCAACGGATCGGCCAGGGTTATTTTAATCATCCATCCGGCATTGTAAGGGTCTTTGTTTACAAGTTCGGGTTCGTCGGCAAGGGCAGGGTTTACCTCAACAACCTGGCCACCAACCGGCATAAACAAATCTGAAACGGTTTTTACAGCTTCCACAGTGCCAAAAGTATCGCCTTTCCCAAGGTGTTCGCCTTCAGTTTCAATTTCCACAAAAACCACATCGCCTAACTCGCCCTGCGCAAAATCGGTAACTCCGATTATGGCTGTATCGCCTTCCACGCGAACCCACTCGTGATCTTGCGTATATTTTAATTCTGCCGGAATTTTCATAACTTTTGTTTTTTTAATTTTCTCAAAAATAATACTTTTAAGTGAAAGAAACAGTCATAAAAATCAGCCATTTTATAATTTATTGATATTATTTGTACCGTTTACAAAAAAAAAAATGACTGTCGTTTCGTAATATTGCAATTAAATAAAATCCAATGTTTTCTGAAAAAGCAGAACATATTAAAAGCCTGAACCTTATTGCCAAACGGCTGATTGGCGAATTTCGCGGTGAACGGATATTTGCATTTTACGGTAAAATGGGCGCCGGAAAAACCACATTCATCCAATCGGTTTGTAAAGCTCTGGGGTCAAAAGATATAGTGACCAGCCCCACTTTTGCCCTGATAAACGAATATAAAACCGGCGACAGTCAATCTGTTTTTCACTTCGACTTTTACCGGATAAAAAATATGGAAGAGGCTTTTGACCTGGGTTACGAAGATTACCTGTACAGCGGAAGTTACTGCCTGATTGAGTGGCCGGAACTGATAGAACCACTTTTGCCCAAAAATATTGTAAAGGTAAAAATTGAAGTTGCTGAAAATGGTACGCGAAACATTTCGGCGCTGAAAGTTTAAATGTAAAAAATCAACCCATCTTGTTCATTTTGAAAATTCCACTTTTGAATGTAACTTGTTCACCGTTTAAAACGATATAAAACCTAACTTAAACCGCTCAGGAAAAATGACAATACAGGAAAAATCAAATGAAAACAGCCTGATTTCGAAGGCTATGCTTTTACCGCAGGAAGAGATGCTTGAAGTAAAAAAGCGGGGGCTGAAAATAAAAATCGGTATCCCTTCCGATTTTTCCAAGGTGGAATACCGTGTTCCGCTCACCCCGCAAGCCGTTGATTTGCTGGTTTCGTACGGCCACGAGATTCTGATTGAAACCAACGCGGGCAAATCGGCCAGCTATTCCGACAAGGCTTATCGCGATGTAGGGGCACAAATTACCGATACCAAAGAGGAAATCTTCCAGTGCGATATTGTTTTGCGGATTTCGCCTTTCAGCAACGATGAAATCGACATGCTGCGAGGCAACCAGGTGATCGTCTCAACCATGCAGCCCCATGCGCATTGCCGTGAATCAATTCAGAAACTGATGCAGAAAAAGGTGACTGCCATTGCCTACGAATACCTTGAAAACGAGCAAGGTTACATGCCTTTTGTACACCAGATGAGCCAGATTGCGGGTGTAACTTCCATAACCATTGCCAGCGAATACCTGAGCAAATCGCGAAATGGGAAAGGCGTGCTTTTTGGCGAAGTTACCGGCGTTACACCGGCCGAACTTGTGATTATCGGCACCAGCACCGCCGCCGAATATGCTGCACGTGCCGCGCTTGGACTGGGAATTTTTGTCAAGGTTTTTGATACTTCGGTTTACGAACTGAGTAAACTCGAAGAACGGCTTGGCCGTCGGGTTTTTACATCGGTTTTTTACCCGAAAGTGTTGAAAAAAGCACTTGTTTCGGCAGATGTTGTGATTGGCGCCATGTCGTTTAATGCCACATTAAAGTTTAAGGTTTCAGGGGAACTGATAAAACAGATGAAGGAAGGTTCGGTGATTATTGACCTGAACGTGAGCCAGGGCGGATGTTTCGAAACCTCGGAATGTACCGATTTTAACAACCCGGCATTTGTAAAACATGGCGTTGTGCATTATTGCGTACCCAATTTGCCGGCGCTTGTGGCACGCACTGCGTCCATTTCAATGAGCAACATTTTAATCCCCGTTCTGCTTTCCATCAGCGATGATGGCGGGGTGGACAACTACATTAAAACATCAAGGGGATTCAGGAAAGGGGTTTACATTTACCATGGAATCCTCACCAACAGGGATATTGGAAACCTGTTTAACATCCCTTCAAAGGAAATCGACCTGCTGCTTGCAGCATTCTGAATGAGTTATTCTTCTATACCAGTTTCTTTAAACTTGTTTTTCAGAAAAAGCAAATCCGACACTAAAAACTTTTTTATTTTATCGAGGCTCATTGTAGTTGTATTGTTTCCATGTTCAGCCCCGCCCAAATCGTACTCATAATGAATGGAAACCGGTGCTTCGATATTGAACGATTTGTATAGTTCGAAGTAGGTATTAAAATCGACCATTCCTTCGCCGGGCGGAACATTTTTAATCTGCCATTTTCCATTTTCAGCTTTCACCCAC
This sequence comes from Prolixibacteraceae bacterium, assembly GCA_009773765.1. Taxonomy (GTDB): domain Bacteria; phylum Bacteroidota; class Bacteroidia; order Bacteroidales; family Prolixibacteraceae; genus Draconibacterium. The sequence continues at coordinate 65,154 of WTWZ01000002.1, forward strand.
ACAAAATCCTTGACATTGGTGGTTTTTATCCAGGGCGCAAGCAGTTTCAAGCCCAGCGGCCATGAAACCCCGCCTTCCACCGTTGCATGACGAATATCGTACTGAACGCCTATAAATTCCGGATCGCGATCTTTCAACAGGTGGTACAAATCCCAAACCGGCCCGCCAACACGGGTTCCCGAGTGGTTTTGGTAATCGCCGTGAATGCCATACTTTCGGTTTAGTTTTTCAAGTTTTTCAAATATTATTTTATGTTCGTCGAGATTTTGGGGAATGGATTTTTTAGAATCAAAATCTAAATAGCCCATCCGGTAATAACCTATTCCCAAATCGGCCATTGTTTTCAGGATATTGTTCGAAACAGGATCATCAGGATTGCTGATTTCAGTCACAATCATATTTGAATCGACTCCTGCTTTTCTCAGGGCTTTTAACGCTTTTGGCAAACCGGTGCTTACGTTTTCGGGAAGAACCTGTCCATTGGTACGAACCGTCAGGTCAGCGCCATCGAACCCTTGTTCGGCCAGAATTTCGGCAATTTCATCAAAACTTAAAAATTGCAGGCATTTGGTAAAAACATGGATGGGCCGTTTTTTTGCTGAACCCGAAATTACAGCCGCATTCAGGGTTCCGCTAGTTGCGGCCCATGCTGCTGTAACCGCGGTTGATTTTATAAAGTTTCTTCTTTCCATTTTTTTTGCTGTTTCCCGTTTTCGATGAAACGAGCATTACAAAATTTTATCACACAGACGAATCATTATAAGCGAGTTACATCGAATACCTTTAAAAATTAACAATTATAATGAGATGAAAAATAGCCCCGTCTCCTACATTTTGCCCTTTCTTCACTCGCCAACAAAAACGCCTGCAACAGCAACAGCGCTTTTCGGTATAAATTCACGGCGGGTATCTTTTCCCATTGGTTTAGATATTATTGAAAGCGGTTAAATTACTAAAATACCGGTGATTTATGAAAGTGGACAAAAAAAAGAAACGCCGGTTTTTGACATCTCTTTTTCAACTGAAATCAATCAATTTAAAAACTGTAATTAACTCCGCCAAACACAGTTGTTCCGGGCATGGTGTAATACCGGTTCACCTCGTAGGTTTGATTTAGCAAATTTTCGGCGCTGACATATAAACTTAAATTTTTCAAAAGGTTATATGAAGCTTTGGCATTCAGTAAAGTGTAACTCTCCGAATTAACTTTGGGGGTTGGGTCGTTATCGAGATTTGAAATTTGCTGAATGTTTGCTGTCAGTAAAAGTTTATTCAACCGGTAATTTGCATTGAGAAAAATGTGGTGTGCGGGTGTGGCATAAACCGGATTTTCCATGTGAATGTAACTGTATGTGGCATTCAATGTCAGGTTTTTTGTTGCTTCGGCATTAATTGCAACTTCAATTCCCCTGTTATTTACCTTGCCCGAATTTTGCAAACCCTGGTTGGGAACAGTAACTATCAGATTATCGCCATTAAGCGAATAAACTGTAAGTTCAGCGCTCATTTTATTGTTGAAAAAAAGCTTTGAAATTCCGGTTTCGTAGCTGATAATAGTTTCGGGATTAAGATTTGGGTTTGGCCCCCACAGAAATAATTCGCGCATTGTTGGGCTTCTGAAACCTTTCGAAACGTTGGCTTTCCAGGTTGTAACTTCTCCAAATTTCCATGCAAAACCAGCCGATGGAATCCACTGGTCACCATAAACGCTGTTGTTCTGATAACGCAACCCGGCATTCAGCGTGAGTTTTTCTGCGAAAGTTTGCTGTATAAAAAAGTACGAGCCAAACTCTGTAATTGAAGTGTCGGCAAATACAATTCCTTTACCGCCCATAGCTTTCAGGTTTTCGGCCATTCCGCCATATTGGCTGTAATCTATTCCGGCAGTCAGCGAATTTCCTTCGAAAAGATGAAGTGATTCGTAAAAATTAAGGCCAAAATTGTTATCGACAGAATGAAACCCGTCGGTGATATCATGTTCGCCAAAATTGTAAAAAAACTTAAATGCCCCCGAAGCCTTTTCAAATTCGTTTTGCAGGGTGAAAGCGCCATAACCACGCATGATATCAATGCGCTCGCCTGGTTTTGCATTGGTAATGTCAGGGCCAGGGTCGGCAGCATTAAAAGCGGCCAGACTAAAATCGGTAGTGGCGTAAAAATGGTCGCTGAAATTGTAGCCCAATTTGATATAACCGTTGGTAATTTTGAAATCGGAATGAGGCCGGTGCCCATCGGTTTGGTCGTGGTTACCGGAAATAAAAGCGCTGAATTTGTCTTTTTTGTAACCCACCGAACCCATGTATTTCTGGGTGTTGTAAGAACCGTATGAAAAACGTGCATTCCCGTGAACGCCATCCACTGTCTGCTTTTTGGTGATAATATTGATAACGCCGCCGGACCGCGGATAACTTCCACCCGCTCGGCATCCGAGGCCACATACGAATCGGGCAGCGGGTGCCCCATAATACCCATAAACTGCGGATGCCCGTCGATGAGCATTAATACACCGGTTGTCGGGTTTCCTCCTACTCCACGGATGGAAATCTGGCCGGCAGAACCGGCGGCCACCCCAAAGCCCGTAACACCCCGCTCGGTAACAAAAAGCCCTGGTACACGCCCGTTTAAAACCGGCAGCAGCGCTGACTCGTCTGATTCTTCTATGGTTGTCCTGTTCACAACCGAAACCGACATGGGAACGTTGTTCCTGCTCACTTTTGTGGGTGTTCCTGTAACCACAACCTCTTCAATCCTGATAGTATCGGACAGATTGAAACTGAGCTGGGCATTGGTGTTCAAAAAAAACAGGACGCCCAGAATAGATGATGTTAAAAAACCGGTGTTTATTTTCATACTAATAAATTTATATGCTCGTTTTATTTTACTATTTATGTGTTACTAATTACATATTTCGTGTTACCCTAAATTCAAAAAAAATTACTGCGCCTTACTCATTACCAGTTTCCCGTGTTCAATTCCTTTAATACTGATGAGTTTTTCCGAAATTTCGGTCAACCGTTTCGAAGGGCCTTTTACAGCAATAATTTCCATGTAATTAACCTCATTCAGATAAAACCCCTGAACAGATAAAATCACATCGCTGTATTCAAACTGAATTTCTGACGATTTTTTAAGGATTTCGCGTTTTTGATTATTAAAAACAAGCACAACTGCACCTGCCACAATATTGTCGCATTTCCATTTTTCTTCGGTCAGGTATTTTTCGATTAAATGACGAATGGCCTGCGAACGGTTGGCAAACTGATTGTCGGCCACAAATTCGTCGAGGTCTTTCAGCAAATCTTCGTCTAACGAAACTCCAAACCTGGAAACAGACATTGTGTTACTAATTTTAAAATTCGTAGCACGAAAATAGGAAAAAAGTTTGAAACAATCAGGGCTCCCAAATCAGTTTCTTTCCAAAACCCAACCGGTTGTCGGTCATTTTTATGTAACTGACCCGGATAATCCACAACGAAGTATCCATCAAAGCTGCAAACGGAAACTTTTTCAGGTAGGCAAATTTGGCTTTAGGGGCCAGTTCACCTGCAGGAATTTCCATAATTCCGCGAAACTGAATTCCCTGTATTTTCCCAACCACACTGGTTTCCAAAACAACGCTTCCGGCAACATTCTGATTTTGAATCGCGTCCTGCGCATGTTTGGTAGCGTTATCAGTGGTAAATACAAAGCAGTTTTCGTCTTCGAGCCAAACATAAAAACAGTTGGCGCACCACGGATTGTTTTCAACACAGGTTGCAAGAGTAAAAACATGATGTTTTTTGATAAATTCAATAATTCGCTTTTCCGGGAAATTCATTTGAAAAAATTTAGGTGTCTAAAATAGAAGGAACTTTTATTTCAGACAAATAGTAATTAGTTTTGAGTACTGAGAATAATAATACTTTTAAATATGGCAACAATTAAAACGATTTATCTGGGCGATTTGCGAACCGAAAACGAACATCTGCAATCGGGCAACAAAGTGTTAACCGATGCACCCACCGACAACCGCGGTAAAGGCGAGTATTTTTCGCCTACCGATCTACTGGCAACGGCGCTGGGTAGTTGCATTATGACGATTATGGGAATAAAAGCCCGCGATAATGGAATTGATCTTACCGGCACTGAAGTGGAGATAACCAAAATCATGGCATCCGATCCACGACGGGTTGCAGAGGTTGTAGTGGAATTTAATTTTCCGAAAAAGAATTATTCTGAAGAAGAAAAACAATTGGTTGAAAGTGTGGCCGGAATCAGCCCGGTGCCACTGAGTTTGCACCCCGATTTGAAGCAGACCATTATTTTTAATTGGCAGGCTTTAGTTTAAAGTTTAAGGTTTAAAGTTTAAGGTTCAAAGTTTAAAGTGTGTTAAGAAAATTTATTAGGGATTGCTTTTCACAATTTTTGTTTCGTATGTATCGAGGTTGGTTTTAATGCGGAGCAGGTACAGCCCTTCGGTAATTTCAGGCCAGTTAAATTCAGTTTTATTACCTGAATACTGCTTTACTAAAACACCTTGGGCGGAATAGAGTTGCAATGAAACAAGTTGTTGCGCTGGCGGTAATGATACCGAGAATTGATTAGAAAATGGATTGGGAAAAACTTTTACTTGTTCTGAAACTGATTCAAATTGCGCGGTAACCACCGACTCGGTTTTTGAAACCAGCCAGTAATCAGGGTCAATTATTAACTCTGCCACCTGAAAACCAACTTTAACCAAATATTCCTGGTTATTTGTGGTTTGAACCAATCTAAAATCTGCCGAGTCTGTTTTATTTTCATTGTAAACCCGCACCGGAACCGGCATTTCGAAAAAACTAACCGATGGATGCGACTGTGTTTGCGAAAGTATGATTTTTAAAAGCCCCTTCTCAACAGGTACAAATTCAGCGGAGTAAATGGGAAACCCTTCGCCATAAAACCAATCGTTAAAAAAACCGGTGAGACTTGTATCGCCGGCCGCTTCCATGTGTTTAACCAGTTGATGTGTCCGTGCAAAACCGTTGGCAATTTGCGGATCGTTGTAATAGTTTTTCACTCCTTTAAAGAATGCTTCATCTCCTAAAACCCATCTCAGCATGTGCAACAGGTAAGCGCCCTTGGAATACGAAAGCCTTGCATTGAAAATTGTACCGACATTGGTGGTGTCTTTCACAAATACTGAGCCTCCGGGTTGCCGCAGAATCCGTTCCACATTCAGTTTTTTCCAAATCGGCCACCAGTAACCATCCTGCAAATTTTCGTAAACAAGTCCTGCGAGATAAGTGGCAAAACCTTCGTTCAGCCAGATATCCTGCCACGAACCGCAGGTAATGTAATTGCCAAACCACTGGTGGGCCAGTTCGTGCGCCACCAGCTCGTAGTTGAAATTGTACATAAAGCTCATGGTTTGGTGTTCCATCCCACCCCTCCATCCAAACTGTGCATGTCCGTATTTCTCATTGGCAAAGGGGTATTCGCCAAAAAGCCGGTTGAATAATCCAATAAACTCAACGGTTACAGGTGTTTCGGTTTTTGCTTTTTCAAGATTTTCGGGATAAACATAATTCAGGATTTCAATTTTCCGGCCATCTTCCATTTCGAACCAGTCGGAATAAGTAGCATAGTTTGTAACCGCAATGGCAACCAGGTAAGTTGTAATGGGGTGCCGGTGTTTCCAGTGCATTCTGCGAAAACCTGCTTCAACTATATCCTGAACTACCACACCGTTACTTGCTGTCCGGTACATTTCAGGCGTAGTAACAATAATATCAATGGAATCGATTTTATCCACCAGAGATTGCTTGCAAGGCCACCATTCCAGAGCTCCGTAAGGTTCTGAGAGAGTCCAGATGACAGGGACTCCGGCATGTGTTCCTTGCGAAAAGGCGCCAAATCCAATCGTATCCGATACCGGTTCTCCGTGATAAGAAATCTGTACTGAGTCGATTTGATTCTCCGGTAATGGGTCGTTTATTGGAATCATGAGTTTATCGCCGCTGCGGCTGAATCCAATCTGTTGATTGCGATGAACGACAGAGGTTACTGTCATCGATTGTTTTAAATCGAATTCAATTTTGGTTAAATTTTCAATCTTGCTTTTAAAGTAAGAGGTAACAACTCCCCTGATATACTTTACATTAGGGTCAATTTCCCATTCCATTCGCTGGTAAAACAAATCGGTTTCAGTGTAACTTTCATTCTCTTTGAAGGTTGATTTTAACCGGAATTTTTGCTGATCCTGCAAAGCCATTTTATCGGTGAAATCAGGATCGGGTTTTTGGGCAAAACCAGTAATAGCAATAATAAGAGAGAATAATATGGATTGAATAAATCTGAGCATGTGCCAAAGTTAAAAAAAATCAGTTCGAAATTTCGCCGAACCGGGAAGAGGCTATTTTCTCCATATTTATTTGCCAATCTTAACTTTGGTCAGATAAATCGAAGTTTTTTGTTCGTGAGATGAATAGTAACTCACCCACAAAACATCATCGTGCCAAACCATTCCGGCATAACTTGTGTCGCCGCCGGAAGGAAGCGTGAGCAATTCTGAAAGTTTTCCGGTAGCTGGATTAATCCAGCAAAGCGAAGTACGCGCCGGATGCCAATTGTCGGTTTTGTAAAGCCGCACTGCCGCCAAAAACCGGCCATCGGGTAAAAGAATCATGTCTGGTCCGCCAATCCTGACTCCCAAATCCTTCCAACTCCAACTGGTGAAAGGAGGGATTGAAATTCCAAGTAATCCGCTTTTATTTTCACTATCGCGACGAAGCAAACAAAAGGCAGTATCGCCTTTAAAAACAATTGAAGTTTCATTTGGGTAACTGTCTATATTTAAATCTTCAACCAGCGTTTCAAAGTTTCTCCCATCGCTGCTTTTGTATAATCTCAGCGACTTTTTTTCACCGCAACCATAACCAAAATTAAAGGCTGCGTTGTTGTGCCATATTAAATCGGTAAAAGCATTGTGTTGAATTTTGGAACTAAAGTAAGCAAAATGAGTTTTATTTTATAAACGACAAAATAAAATACATTTTAGTATTTATTTATGAACTATTTTTATCTGCTGATTGTTAGCATTTTGTAACCAATAAAATAATTAGATTATGAAAAATTTAGTATTCTACACAATGCTGGCAGTCATGGTAGTTTTATCATCATGCGAAACATCAAACACAGATGAAGTCCTTCAGGACGAAGCAGCTTTGAAAAGCGGTAAAAAAGTGATGAACTTCAGGGCACATTTGTCCGGTGATCAGGAAGCACCTCCAAATGAATCAATTGCGCAGGGACAGGCCATTTTTCAGTTGAGTAAGGATGGAACAGAACTCAGCTACAAACTAATTGTGGCCAATATTGATAATGTGCGAATGGCACATATTCATGTTGGGGCAGCTGGTACAAATGGCCCTGTTAGGGTATGGCTTTATCCTTCAGCCCCGCCGATGATGGTTATTCCCGGAACGACGAATGGTATTTTGGCTGAGGGTGTAATAACTGCTGCAAATCTTTTGGGGCCTTTGGCCGGGCAACCGCTTTCGGCTCTCGTTGAATTGATGCAGGCAGGAAATACATATGTAAATGTTCACACCGATGCATATCCACCCGGTGAAATCCGCGGACAAATCTTCGGGAATTAATTTTAGGGTAATTTCTTACGGGAAAATTTTACCGAAAAAAATAGCCAGGAGTTTTACTTCTGGTTATTTTGTTCACAGACGCTAAGATTTTCTATTTCATCTGCGTTCAGTGCCCGGTCAAAAACTGCCAGTCCACCAATCAAACCATTAAAAAAATTGCCCATTCCACTTTTTAAGAGTACTGCACCCACGGTAAAATCAGAACCATTGTTTCCCATTTCATCCGGGAAATAATATGGGTTTTTGGATTGTGTCAATCCCTCCGGAAAACCTTCGAATCCTTTTGTGTTGTCAATTAACTCCGGTTCGCGGGGCTGAAATTCGCCATTCAGAAACGACTTAATATATTTGCCGTCGTAAGTCAACGCTACACACTGCCATTCACTTTTGGCAACGGTTTGTTTGCTGGCTGAATAATCGATTGAATATGGGAATGGAGGTGTTGGCTTGCCTGTTTTGCTGATGTGACCGCAAACCTGATCCTGTCCATTATAATGCGGAAGCTAAACGAAAAGTCCATATTGCCGTTTTCCTCCATCCTGATATTCATTCCACATTCCGCCTGCAAAGCCTGTGTTGCCTTCCCATTTTACCCAGGCAATTACGGTTACTGCCTGTCCTTCACCATAAATATTCAATTCTCCTGTTTTTGAATTTTCAAGCGAGAGAAAAGCTTTATTTCCAAACTGCGCAGAATAACCCGATAACGAACCATCATTGATTCGAGGAAGTATTCCGTTTTGTTCTTTCAGCGGAAATTTGCCTAACCCAATTGCTTTACGAGTGTGACCTTCTTTTTCACTAAAATCCCACAATGCACCCAGACCGGAAGATTGTTTTATTTTCGACAACAATTTCTGATTGGATTTTATTATATCGTTTTGTGAAATTACCTGATTCACAAACAAAACAAACAGAAAAGTAATTGCCCAACTTATCTTCATTATTTAAAATCTTCCGGTTGAAATGAATAAATTTCTCCTGCTTTGGTTTCCTGCGAAAACTGTTTTCCTGAATATCTCAGGTTTAGTTTTTTACCCAAAAGTGATTTCACATCAACAGCAACCAGTGTTCCGTTTTCCCAGGCAATGGTAAATTCAAAACCTCCCTTTCCTTTTATTCCAGAAATTTTTCCAATTGAAAGTGCTGAAGGCAGCGCCGAAAGAATATCCTGGTAAAAATCGCCGTTTTCATCGCGGAGGTGCGATTGCAGCAACATTTCGGTAATACCGGAGGTAGCCCCGAAATTCCCATCAATTTGAAAAGGCGGATGGGCATCAAATAAATTCATGTACAGACCGCCTTTATCCTGATAGTCAGTTTCGGCGCCAACTGATGGGACCATGAGATTTTTCAGTAGAAGGAACGAATGGTCGCCATCGAGCAGCCTAGCCCAGAAGTTGATTTTCCAGGCAAGCGACCAACCCGTGCCGCCATCGCCGCGATGTGAAAGTGTAACTTTACAGGCTTCAGCAAGTTCGGGGGTTGTCAGCGGGTGAATTTCGCTTCCCGGGTGCAATCCCCATAAATGCGAAACGTGCCTGTGCTGTTCTTTTGGGTCGTCATTGTCAATCAGCCACTCCTGCAGTTGCCCGTGCCGACCAATATGGTTGGGTGCAATTTTAGCCCTTTTCTCTTTCAATATTGTTGTAAAATCAGAATCCACACCAAGAATTTCAGCAGCTTCAACGGTATTTGCAAAAAGTTCCCGGATGATTTGATGATCCATAGTTGGCGCCATAACAAGGCCGCCCAGTTCGGGACTGTTACTCGGGCCGCTTACCAGCCATTCCGGATTTTCAGGGCAGGCAACCAGATAATCTGCAAAAAATACCGAAGCTTCCTTTAAAACCGGGTAAGCAGTATTTTTTAAATATTCTTTATCGCCTGAAAACTGGTATCGCCACCACAAATGCTGGCTAAGCCATGCACCGCCGGTAGGCCATATTCCATGATCGGCATGGTTGATGGGAGCAGCGCCCCGCCACAAATCGGTGTTGTGATGGGCAACCCAGCCTTTCAGGTTGTAATGTTCTTTGGCAACATTCTGACCGGTAACCGCCAAATCTTCAACCATTTTTATCAGCGGTTCGGCACATTCGCCCAGATTGGTGATTTCGGCAGGCCAGTAATTCATTTGGGTGTTGATATTGATGGTGTATTTGCTGTCCCAGGGCGGCGCCATCCTGTCGTTCCAGATTCCCTGCAGGTTTGCAGGCTGCGTTCCCGGCCTGGATGAAGAAATAAGTAAATACCTTCCGTATTGGTAAAGAAGCGAAACCAATGATGGGTCTTCGTCGGTTTTAAAGGAAATCAACCGTTCGTTGGTTGGCCGTTTCGAAAATTCAGAACTGCCCAAATCGATTTCCACCCTTTTGAATAATTGCTGATAATCGGCGATGTGTTCGGCTTTCAGCTTTTCATACGATTTTCCTTCCAGTCCGGCAAAGTATTTTTCGCATCTTTCAGCCGGGTCGGCGCTGATATCGCTGTAATTCACAAAACTGGTTGCAGCAACCAAAAACAATGTCACTTTTTTTGCATTCTGCACTTGTATTGTGTTTTCGGTTTGAATTAATCCCCCGCCTTCATTTACAACTTTCAATCTGGCTTCGAAAGTGAGTTTGCTTTCTGGATAAGGTTTTCCGTCATGCCCCAATTCATGCGGATAGTTGTTAGCCTTTCCCTGTAAAACAATTTCATCGCCCTCAACAAAAACAGTATAGTTTTTATGCGGCGAATTCATCCTTGCCGTGAAATTCAGCGACCCTTTTTTTGAGGATTCAAGACGGATTACCATTGCCTGGGCAGGAAAAGATGAGAAAGTTTCTCTTTTAAATTTCACCCCGTCAACTTCATAAATAATTGTCGAAAGCGCTTCTTCCAAATCAAGTTCCCGTTTATAATTCACAGCATTATCATGTCCGGTAAAATCCAGAAAAAGATTACCAAACGGCTGATAACAAAGCTGTCCGAAAGGTTGCGACATAAAATGCTTGTTGCCCAGTGCGTGTGCCTCATCCTGTTTACCAGCCCAAAGCAGTTCGCGCAGTTTACCAAAGTACTCATGAGCGCCGGGATTTGCATAATCGTGTGGCTGTCCGCTCCACAACGTTTCCTCATTAAACTGTATGGTGTCGGTTGAGGTACCGCCGTAAACCATTGCCCCGAGCCGCCCATTTCCAACCGGAAGCGCTTCTGTCCAGGTTTTGGCAGGTTTATCGTACCACAATACAAGTGAAGGATTCAGTACCTTTTCGGGTTTAACGGTGTTGCATGAAATCTGTATGCAAAACAAAAAGGGTAAAATCAGAATATTCAGATATTTCATCGGTATAAGTTTAAGAATTTCAATCTCCCAAACTTACAAAATATATTAACAAAAAATCCCCGGCCCCACAACCGACCGGTGGACTGAAACCGCCGGCAATGGCAACAAATGTATGGGCACCTGTGGTTTCAGCCTGAAATTTTCGACTGCCAGCGAACTTACATAAAAATAAAGAAATGGGCCAAACAAAAACAAAATGGGGAAATTTCCGGGGCTGAAATAATCGACCACCTGTAATGGAAGCAGAATTGCCCCCGGAAATATGGTGATAGTAGCCATCCAAACAGTTAAAAATGCAAAACTGATGCGCCACGTCCGTTTGAAAATAAAAATCTTATCCCGAACAGTGATTGAACAAGGCCAATTATTGCGATTGTTTTATTCATTCAGTTTTTTTACCTGAAAAGTTATGGACTATTTACAAGAAGACAGGTTTAATGGTGCATTTTATGATTTGGAAAAAATAATTAAAAGATTCAGTTTTCAATTTAAACTTTTTGGCATAAAAAGTATCCAATATATTAATCAATGAAATTTTGAGCAGTATGAAAACAAAAAGTATCAATATCGCAGTTGTGTTTGTTTTAACTTTAACTGCAATTTTTGCGGGGCAAACAAAAGCACAGTCGTTAATTGTTAATCCGGCGCTTGACGAACGTGTAAAAAAGTTTCTTTCAGAACAATCGGGCCAATGGCACGATTTAAATATTCCTGAAGTTGATGGCCGGCTACTTTATGATCTTGTCATAAAGGGAAACTATAAAAGTGCGCTTGAAATAGGCACTTCAACAGGGCTGTCAGGTATTTATATCGCCTGGGCGCTGAGCAAAACCGGCGGCAAGCTCATCACCATTGAAATAGATGAAAACAGGTATAAAAAAGCAGTTGAAAATTTTAAAAAGGCGGGGCTTTCTGAATACATCGATGCACGGCTGGGCAATGCCCACACACTTGTGAAAGAGTTAAAAGGGCCGTTTGATTTTGTTTTCAGTGATGCCGACAAAGACTGGTATATCAATTATTTTAAGGATGTTGACCCCAAACTAAAGGTTGGCGGATGTTTCACAACCCATAATATTTCAGAAAGAAGTGATGGCCGCAGAAGTTCAGGTTACAGCGCATCTTATCTTCAATATGTAAGAAGCCTCAGCAATTATGAATCGACATTGAACAGCGCCGGTGGCGGGGTTTTGATTAGTTATAAAAGGGCTGAAAAATAACCGGTCAAGAAATGTCTGAAGTCAAACTGCAAAGGAAATTGGGCCTTTTTCCGGTTACCAATATTGTTGTTGCCAACATGATTGGGGCCGGCGTTTTCACCACCTCCGGGCTGCTTATGGCCGGACTGAACAATCCGGTTTTAATGCTGGCGCTTTGGTTAGTGGGGGGCATTATTGCCCTTTGCGGCGCCCTTTCGTATGGCGAACTTGGCGCGGCCATGCCGGGAGCAGGGGGCGAATATCTGTTCCTTTCGAAACTCTATCACCCCATTTTTGGTTTTCTGAGCGGATGGGTTTCGTTTATTGTTGGCTTTTCGGCTCCAATTGCTGCTTCTGCTTTGGGTTTCAGCGAATATTTCTGCAGGGCGCTGCCAGTAATTCCGTGGTGGCTCGGAAATGCCGGAATAATGAATGAGGCAACTACTAAAACGCTGATTTCAATTGTTGTAATAGTGGGGTTTACTTTTATCCATTACCGGGGTATAAAATCGGGGGCGCTGATACAAAATATCCTTACCATTCTTAAAGTTGCACTAATCGTATTTCTTTTGGCAGCGGGTTTTCTTTCAGGCAAAGGCGATATGGCAAATATTGGCACAGGTGGCGGGGTTGCTTCCGGCCTGACAGGATGGAAAACTATCGGGCTTTCGTTAATGTGGATCATGTTTGCATACAGCGGCTGGAACGCCTCCACTTATCTTGGTTCCGAAATCAGGAACCCATCCAGAACATTGCCCCGTTCGCTTATCTTAGGAACCGGGATGGTCATGCTGTTATACCTTGGGCTGAACGTGTTGTATATTTACAGCATCAATCCGAACGACATGAAAGGCGTTATTCCGGTTGCGGGACTTGCCATGGGAAACCTTTTCGGGAAATCTGCCGATACGCTGTTTTCACTGCTGATAGCATTCGCACTGTTTTCTTCGCTCAGCGCTTTTATCATTATTGGTCCCCGAGTATATTATTCCATGGCAAAAGATGGTTTGTTTTTCAAATCGGTTGCCCAAATTCACCCGAAATTCCAGGTACCTTCAAATTCAATAGTTTTGCAATGTATAATAGCAGTTATACTCACACTTTCAGGAACTTTTGAACAGGTGTTGACTTACATGGGATTTGCTTTGGGTATTTTTCCGATTCTGACAGTATTAGGTGTTATTAAATTAAGAAAAAATAACCCAACTTCACTCAGGCTGGCAGGGTTTCCTTTTACCCAGATTATTTTTGTAACAACAGGGATCATTATTCTCATCCTTGCATTTCTTGAAAGGCCTGCTGAATCATCCATCGCGCTATTAACTGTTATTGTTGGTGTTCCTGCTTATTTTATTTTTAAAAGAAACAGTAATAAACGCCCTTTAAAACCATGATAATTATTATTTTCAACTAAAGCAGTACAGGAAGAAATGAGTATTAGCCCATCTCAAATTCCCTAAAACTTCTATTTCGTTTACAACTGAGATGGTTAGTTTACTACGTAAATATGGCGGCATGGCTACAGGAAAAGCCTACATGAAATACATTGGAATGGATTGCGGCGAATTCCGTTCTCCCATAAAAAATATGAGCAGCGACGATTTTGCGAGATTTAAGGAAGACGTTAAAACGTTGGAAATGGAAGAGGAATTCTCAAAATGCTTTTCTTAAACCAAAGTTCGTAGGCTGGATCCAGAAATTCGAACATTGTACCTCTGATATCCACAAGTTCTTTCTCATACAAAACTTTTTTTTGTTTGCTTATATTGGCTGATGTTCCTAAACGAAATTTGGTTAGAATTTCAGGGTTACTGTAACCATCAGTAATGCCTGAAGCGATAGCTTTCAATAGGTTTAACTGAGTTTCGCTCAACATTTCAGTTTCCAGTTGATATAGGTTGGCATTCTGAGCTAATAAATCTTCAATTGCAAGAGTAATAATTTCATTTTTAACCGAATCGGAAGTGCGAAGCCAGGTAAGGTGCGATAATTGCTGAACGTAGTATGAATGAGCCTTAACTGAATGAATTATAATCCTTGCCTGATCTTCTGTAATCTTCTTCCCGGTCGATTGAAACCTTTCTACTATAAAAGCTATCCAGTGCTCTGCTGAAATCTTCTCCAGATTAATTGTTTCCCCGAATTTGTAAAATGGCATTGACTGTTTTTCAAATAAGGTTGACATCATGTGTTTTTTGCTTCCATAAAGGCAATAGGTTACTGATTGATGGTTTTGCCAGGCTGTTCGAAGACGTTTATGAAATAAATCCGATTCAGAAAAATTTGCTGTATTTTGAAACTCATCAATATATGAATAAAATATATTCCAAACCGTTTGGTTAGCAACCATTCGGTTAGCAACCGATTGGTTAGTTTGTTACTTTAATATAACAGGTTGATATATTGTATTTTAGATTGGAAAACGCCAATCCAGGGGTAGTTTTTAACTTACATGTCTGCAATTACATCACCATTTCATTTTAATTCGAATTTACCCGAAAGTGGCGCATCTGAATTTCCCCCAACAAAAACCATAAACTCACCGGGCTCGGCATAAAACTGCAAATCCTGATGGTAAAATGCCAGGTCGTTTGCCGAAAGGTTGAAAGTTACAGTTTCAGTTTCACCCTTTTTGATGAATATCTTTTTGAAACCTTTCAGTTCTTTTAAAGGGCGGGTTACCGAAGCCACCACATCTCGCACATACAACTGAACCACTTCCTCACCATCAAAATTACCGGTATTGCTAACATCCACCGAAACTTCAATTTCGTCTCCACTGGAAAAGGTTTGTTTACTGACAGCCAGATTTGCATATTCAAAATTTGTATAACTCAATCCAAAGCCAAATGGGAAAAGTGGTGAATTTTCGACATCGAGATAATTTGATCTGAACTTTGTAAACACGTCATCCGCCTGCGGACGGCCGGTTTTGCGCATTGCATAATAAATTGGCACCTGCCCCACATTTCGCGGGAAAGTAACAGTTAGTTTTCCTGATGGATTGGTTTCGCCAAAAACAACATCGGCAATGGCGTTTCCAGCTTCCACTCCGGGATGGCCGGTAAACAGAATGGCATCGGCCAGTTCATTTTCCTCCGGAATGGCCAGCGGACGGCCGCTCATAATTACAAGTACCAGGGGTTTTCCCGTTGCAGCCAGCGCGCGGACCAGTTTTTTCTGGCTTTCGGGAATGGTGATATCAGAACGGCTTGCCGATTCCCCGCTCATTTCCGAAGCTTCGCCAACCACCGCCACAACAACATCGGCGCTTTTCGCAACATTTACCGCTTCCTTTAACATGGCTTCAGCCGAACGCTCGTCAATTTCAATACGTGGGCCAAAAACATTGATTTTTGCAGCAAACACAGGGTCATCGGAAATATTGGCGCCTTTGGCATACACAATTTTCACATTTTCCCCTGCAACTGATTTCATTCCTTCCAAAATAGGTACCGAAAGTTGCGGATCGCCGGTGGGCGCCCAGGTTCCAAGCATGTTGTTTTTATCGTTGGCAAGCGGCCCAATCAGCGCTATATTACCCGATTTCTTCAGTGGCAGCATCTGGTTTGTGTTTTTCAGCAAAACCATTGAATGTGCAGCAGCCATTCGTGCAATTTCCCGGTTTTCTGCCGAGAGGATATCTTTTGCCGGCCTCGCATCATCAAAATACCGGTACGGATCGTCAAACAAACCCAGTTTGTATTTAGCTTCCAAAACGCGGCGGCAAGCCAGGTTGATTGCCTCTTCGGTTACTTTTCCCTCGTTCAGCGATTTTTCAAGGGTTGTCAGAAAACCTTCGCCAACCATATCCATATCGAGCCCGGCGTTGAGCGCCATTGCAGAAACTGCCTGCAAATCGCCCATACCGTGGTCAATCATTTCGTTGATTGAAGTATAATCCGATACAACAAATCCATCAAATTCCCACTGTCCGCGCAACAATTCTGTGAGCAGCCAGCGGTTACCGCTGGCCGGAATACCGTCAACATCGTTAAACGACGTCATTACACAACCAACTCCCGCATCAATTGCAGCTTTGAATGGTGGCATATATTCGTTGAACATTTTCATCCGGCTCATGTCAACTGTATTATAATCGCGGCCAGCCTCGGGAGCGCCATACAAAGCAAAATGTTTTACTGTTGCCATCATCGTGTGCGGAGCTTTCAAATCGTTTTGCTGATAACCTTTTACCATGGCTTTTGCAATTTCAGAACCAAGAAAAGGATCTTCTCCGGAACCTTCGGAAATACGCCCCCAGCGGGGATCACGCGAAACATCAACCATGGGCGAGAAGTTCCAGAAAATACCGTCGGCAGTGGCTTCCTTAGCAGCCATTTGTGCTGTTTTTTCAATCAGTTCCAAATCCCAGCTAAATGACAAACCCAGCGGAATAGGGACCGTAGTTTTGTACCCGTGGATTACATCGGCCCCAAAAATCATCGGTATTCCCAAACGAGTTTCCTCAACTGCCATTTTCTGAGCCTGCCGCAATTTATCAGGACCGTAAAATCCAAAAATGCCCCCCACATTTCCGGCTTTTATTTTGGATTCCACATCGGTACTCACCACCGAACCGGTGAGAATTCCACCACCCGGAGTTACCAGGTTGAGTTGCCCGATTTTTTCCTGAATGGTCATTTTACCCATCAATTCCGATATGAACCGGTCCATTTCATTGTCAGCACTTTTTTGATTATTGTTGCTGCAAGCGGTAATTGCGAGCACAGCGATTAAAACAAAAATTTTTCTCATGGCTGAATTTAATTTACTTCAATAGTTTTAAACCTTTCAGAAACTCCGTTTTCGTTTATAGCTTCGATGGTAAACCAGTAAGTTTGCTGGTTGTCCATTGCTTTAAACCAGTATTCATTTTGGTCGTGGACCATCACACAATTGTATAATTTGTTGGGGTGTGTTCCGTAATAAATGTTGTAGGCGAATGCATTTTCAACAGGGCTCCATCGAATCCAGGCGCTGCGTTTGTCCTTTTCGGTGCGCAAAACCATGAATGTTTTCACCGCATCAGGTTTTGCGCCATTCCCGTTTCCAAAAATACGCAGCCCGCTGATGGCAAATTTTCCGGTAGGCATGTGTATATTTTCCAGTTTAACAAACCTGGCCCGGACCGGCGCTGAAAGCTCAATATAATCGTGCGGAACATCGGTTTTGTTGGCGCTTTTATCAACAAGAAGGCTCCATTTTTTGCCGTCAACCGACGAAAACATTTTATACTGATGAAACTGAACGCCGCCATTTATTTTTCCGAGGTGGTTGCTGTCCACATCCTGATCGGCATAATTAATCTGAATGGCATGAACCGTTGAAACTACGCCCAAATCAGACTGAATCCATTCGCCTTTTTCCCCAGATGCAGCGCTCCACCAGGTTTTCAGGTTTTCGTCGTTGGCGTTGTTGGCATTGTACCCGCCGTATGTTGACGATACCAGCAGCGGCTTTTTGTAGTTCAGCAAATACCAGTCGGGGCGCGGGGTTTCGTGTTTTTCAGCTTCGCCGGGCAGGTAGTGCGGGTAATCGCCAAAAGCCGTGTTGCACCACATTACATCATCGGCGTCAAAACCGGCAGGCCAGATTCCCAAACGTCGTTCAAAGTTATTTTTCACCGAAATATGAATGGTGCTCACATGCCACCACCGGTTGTTATTATCCTGAAATGTGCTTCCATGACCGGCGCCCCGGGCAAACCCTCCCAGCTTCATGCTTACCGGATCGGATTGCGGCGAAAAAGGCCCGAGAGGTGAACTGCCCACTATTACCCCATCGGCATATCCGCTGAATTCGGTTCCAGGAGCGCCATATTGAAGGTAATATTTCCCGTTGTGTTTTGTCATGTGAGCGCCTTCCATAAACGGGTCGAGGAAAGTGTTGTCCATGTGTTCGCCGAAGCGCTGCCAGCCATACCTCCACGGTTCGAGCAGGTACATTTCCTTTCGTGTACCGACAGGCTCCATTGTTTTGCGGTTCAGTTCAATACCGTAAAGCGGGTAACGATTGCTGCTGCCGTTGTACATGTAAAAACGCCCATCATCGTCGGTAAAAAAATCGGGGTCCCAGCCTCCGATTTCAAACGAATCAACCAGAGCTTCCCAATGATTTTGTTTTGGATTAGTGCTCATCCAAATGGTGAATTTACTTGTGTAAGTGGAACCAAAAACGAGCATCGTATCACCAATAATTCCAACGGCAGGGGCACACAATTCGTCGTAAACACTACCGTTCCATGGGCGAAGAAATTTACGCGGTACAAAATTCCACTCATTCATGTCCGGGCTCCACCAATAGCCCCACTGGTTGGTGCTGAAAAGATAAAAATCGCCTTTGTAATTTACAATCACCGGATCTGCAGTGGCCCGGTGCCGGCCCCACTCGCTGAAGTTGGGTATTGGCGTGTAGCCATAATCGATATTGATTGGGTTACAATAAGTTTTACTCACTTTTTGTTGTGCTGAAATAAAAAAAGCATTTAACAAGGGGAACAGAATAAAAAGAAAAGTCAGGATTTTCATTTGTACAGGTTTTAAGTTATGAACCTTTAAAACAACCAGATTTTTATATATCTCAACAGGAGTAGTTGGCCTAAAAACTAAACTCCAGTTTTTTCAACCCCCGCCGAACATCTTCATCTTTCATGAACAAACCCCAAAGCAACCCGGTTCGGTAATTCTCTATCATTACAACAATTGGCCCCTGGTCGATGGCAAGGTATCTTTTGGGCCACCAGTTGTATTCTTGGCTGAAAGCATCATAGAAACCATACTGCCCCATTAGTTTGTTGCCCAAATCTTCGTAAAAATGCCGGATTACAGGCATTACCTGTTCAGGGGCATAAGGCATCGACGACAAAGCGGCGGTTGGTGAAATAACGCCCAAATCAAATGCAGGGCTATGGGCAGCGTATCCGAATTCAACCCCGGTTGAATCAGGGGTTGGTTTTGGCAAACTTGTATCCCTGAAATAGTCACCTGCCCCCGGAACCGAATAACTGGCAGTCAGTCCCCAGCAATTCTCTCCGTAACCTTTATATCCGTGTGGGTTTTCAATACAATGCTGACGGTTGATCATGGTGTGGGCAACATTGTGTTCCCAGTAATTTACATACTTGTCTGATAGTTTTCTTGGATCGAGACCAACGAAAGAATAATGTGCCCAGAACAATGGTCCTCCCTGTTCGATGTCGCCATTGTGGTTCAATTTTAATGTGTAACCGTATTTTTCATTGTTTCCCACAATTTCGCCATTCCGTGCCCAGCCTTCATGGTATGCAGCCGGATTAACCGGGTGGGTTGGTGAAGCTGCCCCCAAAACATACACCATCAGGCATTCGTTATAACCTTTTACCGGAAAGTTCATTTTCCATCCGTAATTGGGCGACCAGTGCCAGTAAAGAACATTTTCACCGTCTTTTTGGTGAAAGTCCCACTGCACCTCGCGCCATAGTTTATCAATGTCGGCTGCCAGTTGTTTTTCCCGTTCGTTTCCATCTATGAAATATTGTTTCACAGCAATCAAGCCCTGCACCAGAAAAGCTGTTTCCACCAGGTCTGCGCCATCGTCGAATTGGCTGAAAGGCTTTACTTTGCCGGTTTCTCCATCGAGCCAGTGTGGCCAAACACCATGAAAACGATCAGCTTTTTCGAGAAAGGAAACAATTTTTTCGAAGCGTTCAAGTCCCTGCCCGCGAGTAATAAATTTGCGTTCTATGCCAACGAGGATGGCCATCAAACCAAAACCGCTGCCGCCTGAGGTTACAATGTGTTTGTCGTTTTGCGGGTAAACACCGTCAACATGGAACCGCTCGCGCGCCATGCCCGAATTGGGTTCGGCTCCATCCCAGAAATACTGGAAAGTATAATACTGAACGGAGTCGAGCAGTTGTTCGTCAGTTAGGCCAACTTTTTTGATTTCAGCCGTTTTGTTCCTGGTTTGAGAGCAACTTCCGAGGAAAACAAGAATTAATATGTAAATCGGATATTTCATCGTTTTCAGTTTTTAATAAATCGGTAAACTATTTCCGTTTGGCAGGAACATTTCTGAAAAAAAAGGCCGCCCGGTTACCCACCAGGCAGCCTTTATTAATCTGTCTAACAAAACTATAAAATTTATGAACTTCTATTTTTCATTGTTTATAATGGCCTTAATCTCAGCCTGGGTGAGCGCTTTGTTAAATATCCGGAGTTCGTCCATCAGACTGAGGTCGGATTTATGATCCCAGCCGGTAAACCGCGGCGCCCCCGACATGATGGAGAGTATATCGCAGCCATCCCAGTTAATTCCTCCAAAAGTTCCCTGTCTCACCACTTCCCCGTTAATGTAAACCACACATTCGGTTCCGGAAATAGTAAATGCCATGTGAACCCAGTTGGCAGTAGCTGGATTAATTGTTGCGGCAGCGCCGCCGTCAAACCATGAATCAGCAGTTCCATTACCGGCGTTAAGTTTAAATATTTGTGCCGTAGCTGAACCTTCTCTGAAAAACCTGAATCCGTTATTACGGTTGTTTGGCGCAGCAGGCGCTGCTGCATCTGGTGGCCCCATTACCAGAATACCAGCACGGTTAGGGTTTGCATTAATTTTTGTCCAGAAAACTGCGCTGAACTCGTTATTTTTCAGTCCTGTGGTGGGGAATGTAAGATACGAATCCGTAGCGCCTGCATAGGCCTGGCCTTTTTTACCGGAAGCAAAATCGGGAGTGCCAATTTTATTTGCTTCGGTTTTGCTGATCATCTCTTTATAGTTCCCGTCGAAAGGCATGTAGAAAACCTCTCCGCTGTATTTTGCCATGTACGGCGAGTCGTAATCTATAATTGCCTGAATTTCGGAAGCAGAAAGCGCTTTATCGAAAAACCTCATTTCGTCGTACTGGCTTAAATCTGATTTATGGTCCCAGTAAGCAAAATTTGGCTGGCCTGACGCAATTGTAAGCGAGGTACAGTTGGCCCAGTCGATACCGGTGTTGGCTGTTTCCCTGGCAAGAGCCCCGTTGATATAAATTACGGTAGAACTTGAATTTACAGTAAAAGCAATGTGTACCCATTCGGTTGAAGGAGCATTGATTTCCTGTCCGTCGTTCCATGTTTCACCTGCGCCTGTTCCCACGTTCAGTTTGATGCGTTGTTTGGCCGGGCCGCCTTCACGGAACAACCTGAAACCGTTTGTACGCAGTTCGCCGGGAGGGCTCACACTGAGAATACCCGACCTGTCGGGTGAAGCGTTAACTTTGTACCAGAATGCCGCAGTAAATTCACTCTTTTTGAGGTCGGTTATTGGAAAGGTAAGATATGCATCGGTAGCGCCTTTATATGCCTGGCCATTCTGAATCCCACCGGTTACAAACGAAGGCGAACCCACTTTTGTGGCAAACTGGAAACTGATCATTTCCATGTAATCGCCTTCAAAAGGCATATAAAAAATTTCGTTTGGAAACACCTTTGTATATGGCGAAACCTTGGAGAATTTGACCGTTTGTGTAGTAACCTTTCCCTGAAGGTCGGTAGCTTTTACTGTAATAACGTGATCGCCATTGGCAACTTCTTTATAAACCGTGTCTGCCAGCAAACGCCGGTAGTCCTTAAAGCTGGTGTAGTTCGCCACTTCTTTCCCGTCAAATGTTATCAAAACCGATTTTAGTTCGATGTCATCCGTAACTTCAACCTGAATGTTTACATGTGAAATGAGGTCGGGTACTTTTATTTCGTATCCTGGGGCTGGAGCGATAATTCTAATTACCGGGGCTGACGCATCAGTACCGGGACTCACCGGGGTTATCGGGTCAATTCCCTGATCGCAGGCCACCGCAAACAGCAGCGCCATTGATAAAACCAAAATATTTCTTGTTATTTTCATTTTGTTTTCCTTTTAAAGTCAATAAAATATCAGTTATTCCCTTTTAAAACCGGTAACAAATCGATTTGGGTCTGCGGATAAGGCAGGAAACTTTTGTTTTCCGAGAACGTTCTGCCATCGTAGCTTAATTCGTTGTATTTGCCAAGCCTGATCATGTCGTAATAGCGGATACCCCATTCCATTGCCAATTCAGCAAATTTTTCATCCATCACCTGAGCATTGGTTACTCCGGTTAAAGCTTGTAATCCGGCACGGTTACGAACTGCGTTCACAGCCTGGTCAGCCGTCATACCAGTACCAGAGGCTCCCTGAGTCAGCGCTTCGGCATGCATTAAAAGAACTTCTGCATATCGGATACAAGTTAAATTCTTATTTGTTCCGTAATCGGTTCTTCCCGGTGTAAGCTGGTCGGATGGCAAATAATGCTTACCACTGGCAAACATGGCGCGTGCATAATCGTTGATACGGTCGCCCGAACGGGTAGTGTTCGAAACCCATGCCGGCAAACTGGCGTATTTTGCATCTTTTTTGATTTCGGTAATACCACGGTTGGTAAATAATACGCTGGTTTCGAGACGAACGGTTTCGCCGCGGTCGAGCATGAATTTAATGTATTTCATGCTGGGTTCAAAAAATCCCCAACCACTTCCGGCGCCTGTCACTTTGGGCGTCCAGTTTTCTGAACCGAAAAAAGCATACAGATAGCTGAAGTTTGTTCCCGAACCCTGTCCCAAATCGGAGTATTGCAGTTCGAGCAGGTTTTCAGAATTCAGCTTCCCTTTTATTTTGAAAAGTTCGTAAAAATTGGGTTCAAGTGTGAATTTTCCCGAGCTTATTATTTGCGAGGTGGCCTGTGCAACTGCTGCATAGTTTTTTAATTCGAGATTGGCCATAGCCTTTATGGCAAGAGCGGTGTGCTTAGTCACTCCTCCCTTGATATCAGTCCGCTGGTTGGGGTTCATATCCGGTAAAAACGGAATTGCTTCGTCCATTTGATCCGAAATATGTTTCATTACCTCATCTTTGGTTGAAAGTTGGGTGACGAGCAATACAGATGGATCGGAACCTGAGGGGATTAAAATGCTACCCCAGGCACGCGATAAATTGAGCAGCATAAACGCGCGAAGGGTTTTGGCTTCGGCAATGTACTGGTCGGCTTTGGCTGAGTTTCCGCCGGCTGCCCGGTACAGCTCAACCTGTTCGATGGCAGAGTGGCAGAAGAAAATGTCGAGGTAAAGATTTTGCCAAACCGAGTTGTACATCCAATAGTCTTTGTTGTAGTTGAACTTGTCGGTTTCGGCATAGTCTTGCTGGTCGCCCTGCCCGCCTGCATTAACATCATCGCCCCTGACCGCTATCAGCGGGAAATCTTCCCATCCTCGGGAATAAAATTCGGCATACGCCCCAATGAGGGGGAGAATCATATTGCCTGAGTTTGAATAATCGGTTTCTTCGGTAAAAGCCCTGTTTTCTGCAGGTTCGTCGAGCAAGTCATGACATGCGGTAACGGCCAGCAGCGCAACAACAGCAAATGTGATCTTTACAATATAATTTATTCGTTTCATGTTGTTATCTGTTAATGGTTAAAATTTTATACTTAGACCTACAGTATAAACTGCCGGAACCGGATAGGTTTGAGTATCGATCCCATTGGCCACTTCAGGATTAAAACCGTTGTATTTAAACAAGGTCAGCGGTCGCTCGGCTGTCAGAATTATCCTTGATTCGGGTATATTAAATGCAGAGATTTTTTTATCCCTGATATTATAAGCCAACTGTAAATTCTGAATTCGGAAGAACGAGCCGTCTTCAACAAAATAGTCGCTCATTTTCTGGTTCCACCCCTTGCGCAAACCTGCCGATGACGGGTATTTGTTTGAAGTGCCTTCACCGTGCCAGCGGTTGACGGCCAGGTCGGCGTCCATGTTTTCACCTGCGGTCCATATAATTTCGCCGCGTTTACGGTTTAGTATCGAGTTTCCGTTTTGTCCGCTCATATTTGCCGAAAAATCGAAATCTTTCCATGAAATACCTATATTAAAGCCGTACATAAAAGTTGGGAAGTATGAACCCAAAACAACACGGTCGTCATCGTTAATCACACCGTACCCTGGTTCGCCCTGTTCCTGCTGATCCTGATATTTCAAATCGCCTGGAACTGCACCGGCAGGAGCTGAAGGATCGGAATTAATTTCTGACTGGTTCTGGTACACTCCAAGCACTTTATATCCAAAGAAAGCAAGTAAAGGCTCACCAACCATCGAACGCTGGCGGAATTCAGCCATTCCCCCATCAATATAAGGCTGTCCGTACAAATCGCGGACTTCATTTTTAAGTGTTGAGAGATTCAGCCCTACATTATAACTGAAATCTTCAGATATTTCGTTGGCCCAGTTTAAAGTCAGTTCAAAACCTGAGTTTCTGATTACACCAACATTTTTTAGCACGCTACTGGTGGTTGATGGGATTCTTACATAGATGGCAGCATTTTTTGTGTCGCGTATGTAATAATCAATATCGGCTGACAAACGGTTGTCAAACAGCCGGGAGGTTAAGCCGATGTTTGTTTCCTCGGTAAGTTCCCACTTCAGCGAAGAATAGGTGCTTGTTGTAGTTGTGCCCGCAACCATTACGCCATCAAAAACTGTGTTAACAACAGTAGTTGTTGAAGCGCCGTCGCTGGCCTGAATTTTATCATTTCCTAACTGTCCCCAGTTTGCGCGAAGTTTCAGATAATCCAGTCCCTTAATATTTTCCATAAATCTTTCCTCTGATATTACCCAGCCTACGCCGATAGTGGGGAAGTATCCCCATTTTTGCTGGTATTTCGAGCTGCCGTCAGCCCTCATGGTTGCATATAACAAGTATCTGTCGTTGTAATTATAAGATAACCTCCCGAAATACGAAATACCGTATTGGCGCAATCCATCGTTGAGAACACCGGTTGGAGGAACGGTACCGGCCTGATCGATGTACCATGCCTGTTCCTGGTCGTAAGGAAAATCGATACCCTGTGCGCTTAATCCGTGGTATGCTTCGTCGCGGTACGACTGGCCTGCCATTACAGTAAAACTGTGATTGTCTAGCCTGTCGTTATAAGTAAGCACATTATCCCATATTTGATTTGAAGTATTGGACATCCTCTTGGTTAAAGTTGCATCGGGCCTTTGAAAACCATCGCCAATGTAATAAGGCAGATTCACGTTTCGCTCGTCGAGCGAAGTGAATGCATGGCTGTAGGTTGTTTTGAATGACAGTTTATCAGGTAAAATTTCAAACTGGGCATAAAAATTAGCCAGCAGTTTTTTAATTTTCAGTTGGTTTTCATTATATTTTAGTGTGGGGAAAGGGTTTTGCCCGCCCCTGTACCCAAGGTCCTGCGCATTGGCCCAGGGTTCGGGCCAGGCCTTAGTGTTCGATTCGTCGTAAACCGGCATAATTGGAACGGCAAAATAAGCCTGGTTCCAGGCGCCTGCTTCATCATTGTATTTTAACGCATTGCTGAATATCACATTTCCCCCGACAGTTAGCCAGTCGGTTGCTTTATAATCAATCTTTGAACGAAGGTTAAACCGCTGGTATTCGTTTTTCATATCAAGAATACCTTCCTGGGCAAAATAGTTTGTTCCAATGGCATAAGAAGCCTGTTTGCTCCCGCCAGTAATATTTACACTATGGTTATGGATTGCAGCAGGGCGCAGTATTTCGTTGTACCAGTCGGTATTTACATCAGGCACATTCGGGTTAATGCGGCTGCGGCCGTATTTCTGCATAGAATTCAATATAAACCCTGCATCGGCAGCCGATCCCGATTCATTAGCCATTGTTGTAAACTGTTCGGCATTTGCCATTTTTAATACATTTTGAGCTACCTGGGTCCCAAAATAGCCATCATACGAAATTTCTGCCTTTTGTTCGTACCCTCCCGATTTTGTCTCGATTAAAACAACGCCGTTTGCTGCCCGAACCCCGTAAATGGCGGCTGCCGAAGCATCTTTTAGTACCGAAATCGAGGAGATATCAGCAGTATTCAAAAAATCGATGTTATCATAAAACATTCCGTCAACCACATAAAGAGGCGCTTCGTTGTCCCTGCCCGGGTATGAACCGATACCGCGTACACGAATGGTTGGCGCATCGCCCGGAGCACCCGAACTCACAACCTGCAAGCCTGCCACTTTACCTTGTAAAGCCTGCATGGCCTGGCCCGATGGGCTTTTTACCAACTCCTCTGCTTTTATCGTGGATATGGATGAGGTAAGGTCTTTTACAACCATTTTACCATAACCAACCACTATAACCTCGTCAAGTCCAACAATCGATTCAGCCATTTCTATATCGATTGTGGTTTTGCTCCCAACAGGAATTTCCTGTGTCAAAAACCCGATAAAGCTAAAAACCAAGGTTGATTGTCGTGATACCTGAAGGGAGTAGTTCCCGTTCACATCTGTTACTGTACCATTTACCGTTCCTTTCTCAAGAATGGAAACGCCCGGTAACCCTAACCCCGTATTGTCGATTACTTTTCCCGAAATGCCCACTTTTTCCTGGGCTGTTAGTGTAGTAACCAACAATGAGAGAAAGAATAAAAGAATTAGTTTTCTCATAGCTCTTAAATTTGAATTAATTTTGATACCAAAGATAAACCACCCAGTGCCCAGTTTAAACATAATACTCTACACTTCTGATTCTCCTGTAAAAGTGATTCCCTGTTTTTAACTCATCATAAACTCATCAATTATAAATTTACCTCACCTAACATCCTGTTATTATGATATTTAATAAATTATAGATTAAATAAACTGTTTAAAATAAAATACAAAATCATAACCCTGAATGATTAGATTGATAAAAAAATATACCTTTAATGTGTCTTTATACGGTTAAATAATGGGAAAATGTTTTCTTATACTCAGTATTACAGGTTTTAAAATAATTTCGTTATTGTTGGTTATTATGCCTGAAATGACTTTTGCAGCTCCTGATACAGACCATTTTCGCCAAAATGTAAAGTCTTTCAATAAAATTAATTACAACGCTGCGCGTCAAAACTGGAGTGTAAGCGCATCGCCAAACGGATTTGTTTACTTTGCAAACCATCAGGGATTACTTGAGTTTGACGGGACAACATGGAATTTATACAGTTTGCCCAACGAAACTATTTTGCGGGCGGTAAAGGTTAAAAACGATTCGGTGATATACACCAGCGGATACATGGAACTGGGTTACTGGAAACCCGATCAGTACGGGGCTTTGCATTATTTTTCGCTATACGAAAAAGCAAAAAAATACTTGTTTAAAAACATCGAATTCTGGAACATTGCAGTTGCCGGCAGTTATGTTTATTTCCAATCGTTTAACCGGATCCTGGCATACAATTCCGATACAGTTTCCATAGTCGAATTATCGCCATTTATTTCGGTAATGAACCAAGTTAACAACAAAGTTTTGGTTGCTGTCAGAGACATCGGAATTTTTGAAATAGTTGGCAAATCGGCCATTCCTTATTTAAGCGGTGAATTTTTTAACAATAAACTGGTTCAGTTTCTTATCCCTTACAAGGGTAATCAATTGTTGATAGGGACTGCGGCGCACGGGATTTTTGTGTGGGACGGAAGTGAAATTTTACCCTGGAACAGCGCATGGACAGATTATTTCGTTAAAAACGAACTTAACCGCGGTTACCATTCGAAAAACGGCGAAATAATAGTGGGGACCATAATCGACGGGATTGCTGTTTTTGACGAAAACGGGGCCCTTGTTATGAAAGCCAACGTGCAGAACGGCCTGCCGAACAATACCGTTCTTGGGATTGAAACTGATGAGTGGCAAAATATCTGGCTGGCGCTTGATGATGGAAATGCTTTTATTTCTGAGAATAGTAACAAGGGATTCTCGGTAGAGAATATTCCGGGGGTAGGGGCTATCTACTCCATTTCGGTTTTTAATGATAACCTTTATCTGGGAACCAACCAGGGGTTATTTGTGAAACCTGTGAATGATGATAATCAAAGTTTTACGCTTGTTTCCGAAACGCAGGGCCAGGTTTGGGACTGCAAGGTAATCGACGGGAAGTTGTGGGTGGGCCATAACCGGGGCACTTTTATTATAGAAGGAAAAAAGGCAATACCAATCTCAACCCTGTCGGGGGCGTTTACCATTAAGGAGGACACGAAAAACCCGGAAATGCTGATTCAGGGAACCTATAACGATCTGATGGTTTACAAAAAATCAGGCAACGCGTATAAATTCAAAAACAGAATTGCTGATTTCTCGGATCTGATCAGGTATATTGAAATCGATCATCTTGGAAATATATGGGCAAGTCATTTACACCGGGGCATTTATAAAATCGCCACAAGCAACAACCGCGATTCGGTTACACAGGTTAATTATTACGGGGAAGAAATTTTCAAAAAGAACCTGTCGGCAAATGTTTTTAAGGTAGAAAACCGAATAGTATTTACCACCGGAGATCAGATTTTTACTTATGATGACCTGAATGACACAATCATATCGCACCAGTTTTTAAACAATTTTCTGGGAGAATTCGCATCATCGCACCGAATTGTTGAAGCGCCCAATCACCACTATTGGTTTATCAGTAAAAAAAGCATTGCGCTATTTTTAATCCTTCAGGACAGTGTAAAGCTGATAAAGGAGTTTCCGGTTTCGCTTTTTAAAAACCCGCCTCTTGTTGATGGGTTTGAAAATATTCTTCCAACGGGCGAGAAAACTGCGTTGCTCTGTTTACAAAACGGTATTGCCAACCTTGATGCTTCTGTTCAGGACGAGGGCAATTCAATATCAAATTTCAAACCTGTGCTAAGGCAACTGCAACTGTTTTCGGCACGGGGCAAAACCATTCAGTTGCCACTTGGCCATACACAGTTCAAAATCAAAAATAATTATCATAACATTTACCTCCGGTTCTCATTTCCGCATTTTAACGATTTGCCTGTTTCGTACATGTACTTTCTTGAAGGATTAAACAGCGAGTGGTCGGTTCCGTCAGATGAATCCGGGTTCAGGTTTGAACGCTTGCCCGAAGGGGATTATACGCTCCGAATCAAAGCCGTTGATTCGTGGGGAAACGAGAGCCAGGTTTTCAACTGTTCGTTCAAGGTTTTGCCGCCCTGGTATGCCTCTGTGCCTGCAATTCTTATTTATGTCGTATTGCTTGTAATAATCCTGCTGCTTTTCAGAAGGTGGGGAATTCGGTTGACAAAACGAAAAGAACAGCGGCAGCATGACGAAAGGGAAAAGGAACTAATCAGGCTGCGAAATTCAAAATTGCGCGAGGAGGTGGAACATAAAAGCAAGGAATTGGCGAACTCAACCATGTCAATCATAAAGAAGAATGAGTTTCTGATGGAGCTTAAAGAGATTATCGGCAAGCATAAAACTGAACTCGGAAGCCGTTACCCCGATAAAAACTATAATTACCTCAACAGAAAAATTGATGAAAATATTTCAAATCAGGACGACTGGCAGGTTTTCGAAAATAATTTCGAACGGGCACACGAGCAGTTTTTTGAAAAAATGAAAACTTCTTTTCCGCATCTTACACAAAGCGATTTGCGGTTGTGCGCCTACTTGCGCATGAACCTTTCATCGAAGGAAATAGCGCCATTATTGGGCATTTCATTCCGTGGCGTTGAAAACCATCGTTACAGGTTGCGTAAAAAAATGAACCTTGAGCATGATGAAAACCTGGTTCACATTATTAACGGGGCATAAAATTTATGGTATAAAGCTGCGGTTAAAAACCACAGCACCCGGGTTGACACCTGTCAATCAATTTTCGGCATCAGTTTTAAAACGGTTCCCGGGTCGTTTAAAACCACATATATTGCGCCATCTGGACCGGTTTGCACATCGCGCACGCGGCCTTGTCCTTTCAGAATCACCTCATCGTGCATAACACGGTTGCCTTCCAAGCTCAACAATCTGACCTCCTCGTATTTCAGTGCGCCAACCAATAATTTATTTTTCCATTTTTTAAATAAATCGCCACGGTAAAAATCAAGCCCGCATACCGCAATTGACGGCGTCCAGTAGAAGTTGGGCTGTTCCATGCCTTCCATGTGTGTAAGTTCGGTAATAATGGTTCCGTTATAGTTAATTCCATAGGTGATGGTTTCCCAACCGTAGTTTTTACCGGGTTTAATCAGGTTTAATTCGTCGCCGCCCATTGGTCCGTGTTCGGTTGTCCAAAGCTCGCCGGTTTCGGGGTGGATTGCCATTCCCTGAATATTCCTGTTCCCAAGGGAATAGAGCGATTTCATGGCTTTCGGATCTGACATGTAAGGATTATCAGCCGGTATTTTGCCATCTTTATGAATCCGGTGGACCTTGCCGTTGGGAAGCGAATTGTCCTGTGCCTGAAAACCGGCGCCCCTGTCGCCAATGGCAAAATACAAATATCCTTCCGGATCGAACACAATTCGGCAACCATAGTGGTGACGGGTTGTACGGTACGTTTCGTGTGGCGCTTCAAAAAGTACCTGTTCGTTGGCCCATGTATTATTTTCAATTTTGCCGCGAACAATTTTCGTCATTGCCCCAGGTCGTTCTTCTCCTGCCTTCTTATCCAAAACATGACTGAAAGCCAGATAAACCCAACCGTTCTGACTGTAATCGGGGTCAACCGCAACATCCATCAAACCACCTTGCCCTTCGTTTAAAACTTTTGGGATATTTTTAACCGGTTCGGGTTGCAGTTTTCCTTTTATAACAACACGCACCCTGCCGGGTTTTTCAGTAATCAAAGCAGTTGAAGGATCCAAGAAGTCGATTGCCCACGGGATTTCAAGCCCTTCGGCAAAAACTTCAACATTCAATTTATAATCGAGTGTTTCAAACTCTTTTACAATTGCTGGTTTAACGGTGCCGGCGCTTTTTTCAGAATCGCTTACATACTTCATTATCGCCCGTATATCATCATCTTTTAAAATACCGTCATACGAAGGCATTCCAAGATGAAGAATTCCGAATTTCACATTCCTGAATTTGTAACTGTCGGCGGCCCCATACTGCCAGATTCCATCAACCAGGCTGCCACTCGTGACAGGTTGCACAATACTGTTGATACAGGGCTGCGCCATCGGGTTGTGCACAGGCGTTTAATCCAAAAAAGGAAATTACAATCGAGGCTAAAACTGAAAATCTGATTCTTTTCTTCATGTCAATAAGTTGAAATTAATATACTACAAACGAAAACGGATAAAAAAGTTCAATTTAAGGAAAATATTTTGCCTTTTAATTATTCTGAATGAAGACTTTTTCCATTTCAACTACTCCTCTTTCGCTTTTTAAAACGGCAAGAAAAATACCATCTGAGATATGTTTTGCATTCACCTCGAAAGAAGCGTGCTGAATATTTTTCAGCTCCAAGATTTTTTCTCCACGCAAACCCAATAATTCCATGGAATAGTTTGCAGGTTTGTAATCCTGAATTTCAACCCTGAAAGTTCCGTTCGACGGGTTTGGAAATACTTTCATCCCCTTTCCCTTTTTCTGAATGTTCCCTGAAAACGTTGTATTTTCGAGCACAACATACATGGCATTTGCAGGCAACACAATTTGAACCTCGTCGCCCAGTTTCTCAACCTGGATTGTTGACTTTGCATAACCGGCCGCATCGAGCAGGGTTGCCTGGTTGATACCCTTGTTTTTCAGTTTAATTGTAACCTGCGTGATGGCGCACTTCCAGGGCATTTTACCTGTGTTGGTAATTTTTAATCCCGAAATTGTTTTCCCGTCAACAACAAAATCAGCAGGTGTTTCTGCCCAGCCGGTGGGTTGATAAACAGTGCCAACCTGAACAAGTATTTTCGAAGATTCGCGGATGGTTTTTTCATCCATCGCCACCACCTGAATTGCAGCGTAATTATTTGTTGTTTCAATGGTCACATCACTTAATTCGAAGGTTTGTTGCGTTCCGGTAAAACCACAAATTCCCTGCGCAGAAGGTGCATTCATGGTGCAAATTCCATTTTTGTAATCCCAGAACAACTGGTTATTGCTTGCCGTTAATTTTTTATTCTGATAATCGATTAAAGTTTCAAGAAGAGGGGATTTAACCGAGTTGGCAGGGGTTCCGCCATAAACAACTTCAACCTTACCTGTTAAATGTGCCAGCGGCGAGACTTCAGTCTCTTTCGACGGATTTATCTGACTGTAACTGTCGCGGTTGGGATCGAAACTGTTTTCTTCGCTCACCATCGGCATTTTACGGTCGTAAATCGATTGCAGTGTTCGTTCCTCGTGGACAACAGTTTCACCCTGACTGATATATCCTTTACGGTAAAGCAGCGCATTTGCCGGAAACAAGGCCAGTTGCCCGGGAGTTGAAATTGTCCACCGGTACATAGGGTGCTGGCCCCCGGCGAGGTTGGCCCAGGTAAAATAAGGATTTGGATCGAATGAAGGGGAAGTAGGTGAAAACCAGTAATATGAATCGACGCCGGTTAACGACATATATGCTGCCACCAGAAACGGCCCTTCGGCCTGAAATTTATGGGGCAGGTTCCATGCACTTTCGGTTACAAGCATCGGCGAACCTTTTACTTGTTTAATATTTACCGGTAATTTATGTGGCTCGAACAACACCGATTTTCCAACGTAATGATGCCCGGGATCGATTCTCCATCCTGAGTTTTCGCCCACATGGCCGGGGTCGTTATAGCGGTTTACGGCCAAAACCTCACTTGTTGTATTTGAATATCTTTCAGCATCGAAAAGCAGGTTGGCATCGGCGGTTTTCCAGTTGTTGGCATTAATTAGCTGTGGACAACCCAAATTATTTCTGTAATAATCGTGAATTTCCTGATAAAAATTTCTCTGCGTTTCGGCCAGAAACTGAACCTGGTCGCTTAACCGTTTTGCTTTACCCCCCGATTGTGGCTGTGTGGCATCCCAGATATGATAAAGTGCCAATTCACCGGTAACCCAGTTGTCTTTGGATTGGGCAACATTCATCCAGGCCGTTTTTATGGCCGCTGGATTCCCATATTTTGCAACTGCCCACTGGTAAAATTTTTGCATGATGACTTTTTCAAACTCGGGTTTTACCGATGAAATGGTCCACCAAAAAACACCGTCTTCGTTTTTTATCTGAATGAGCGCAACCGCCGGGTCGTCTTTTAGAGCGGTTCCTGTAAACGGGTTTTTCTCAGTGTAAAGGTATTTCACCCAGTTTTTGTAAGCGTTTTTCAAAGTATCGCTAAAATACATCACTCCCCACAAATCATCCTTTGCAGTATAACCGGGAATACCCCAGCCACTCAGTTTGGGTTCGCCCATATGGCCGTTGTGCGCCCAAAACGGGGAAATGGTTGAATAAATCCCTTCCTTTTTCATTGCTGCCACCATTCGCCATATTGCAGTTACATCGGCTTTGTCAACTTCATTGATATTTGCGCCAACAGGGTTGATACTCCCGTGGTAACGAATCATGTTTACTCCCATTTTTGCCAGGAAACGTGCAAACTTAGCCAAGTCGGCATCGCTCATACTCTTTGTGCCGTCGCCTCCGTTAATGCTCCAGAACCGCATTGGTTTACCATTTTCGGTTTGAAAAGAATTTCCATCGGCTGAAAGTTTAATAAACCCGTTTTCGCCAGCAGTTTTTTCGTTGAGGTACCGCAAGTCGAGCAGGGCGTTGTTGGTAAAATTATCGCCGGGATAATTAAAACTCCATCCATCTTTTGGCGATTGGGCAGCAGAATTGAAAATCAGGGAAATTAAGAATACAATTGATAAGTGCTTCATGTCAGAATTGTTTTAAAAGTTTTGGCTGGCTAAATATCATAACTCTTTTTTAAATTAACCTCGGTACATCGCCTGTTTTTTCTGATTTATTGCTGAATTAATAATTTACCTATCACTTTTCCCCAAATGTCATAACCTTTTTTATTCATGTGCAACCCGTCTTCGAGAAACACATCCTTGTAAACATTTCCATTGTTATCGAGCATAGGGCACCACACATTGACGAATTCAAGATTGCCGTTCTTTTCGCAGTATTTTTTTAATTTTTTGTTGAAAGCAATGTAGCTGTTTTTAAGTTTAATCCTCGAAATACTGGGTTTAGGCGAAATAAAAACAACACGGGTTTCGGGCAAATCCTGCTGGATTTTTCCAGCCAGTTTTTTGGCCTCCTTTAAAATTTCCTTTGGTTTTTTTTTGCTTGCCAGATCGTTGTCGCCTACGTAAATAAATAAAATATTTGGCGCTGGTTTTAAAATCATTTCATTATAAAAATACAAAAGATCGCTGAAATGAGATCCTCCGAAACCATTGTTAATTACATTGTATTCAGGGAAATAAGACTGAACATCATTCCACATTCTGATACTTGAACTGCCCGTAAATACAACCAGCTTTTTATCGGCGCTGAAATTGTGTTCTTTCTTGACAAGTTCATTTACCTGATCTTTAAGTCGGCTGGGATCCTGGGCATTCGAGAATAATGTTCCTGTAAAAAGTAAAATGGTGGCGAAAAAAAAACAGGTTTTGAATAGTTTCATTTCATTTCAGTTTACAGGTTCTCATTTTGGTTTTGGCAAGTTCAGGTAATTGGGTTACAGGTTTATCAAGATAAAAATAGGCAGTTGACGACCAGTCGTCGGTGCGGTAGCGGCCTTCCGGATTGGCAAACAAAGCATTTTCGTGTGCAACCATCCTACCCAAACCATTTCCGAAGAAATCGCCAAACGGGGCCGAAACCGCCGGTTTTTCAGCGCCATCCCAAAACATTTCGATTTTCAGCGAGCGCAACATTTGCGGCGACCGATCCTGAATTGTAAACCACATCCGGGTGATAATTCCCATTCCCTGAACATCAAGCAATACTTTCGATTCCCCGGCTTTTAACACATCGTACGGGTGGCCTTTGGCGCCTTTGTTTTCCATGCCTCCGGTACCTTTGCCCGAAGTCGGGTTTTCGAAACTGTTCCAGCGCGGCTCCAAAGCCTGGTACTGAAATAACGGGGCATTCAAAACCTGTCCGGCGGTTTTGGGTTGTTCGTTTTTACACGAAAAGAAGAAGAAAACCAGTGCGAGAGAGAAAAACACAAAGTTGTTTTTTGGTTTCATCTCATTATAATTGTTAATTATTAAAGGTATTCGATGTAACTCGCTTTATAATGTTCCATCTGTGTGGCAAAATTTTGTCATGCTCGTTTCATTGGTTTAGTTTTTTATAGTTGTTCAATATTCCGCTTGAATAATTATTGACGGATTGCTGATTAGTTTCCTGTTGCGCCACACTCCTGACTACCAGTAAAACTTCCAATAATCAGAATATTAGCAACTGGCCTTTTTGTATTTTGTCATTTTTCAGTCGAATATAATCAATCTTTTCAATCGAAGAGGTTCCGTTACTTGGTGCGTTGGCGTGGGATGCGCATGGTAGCTTGCTCTGGGCAAAATAACATTTATAAATCCAACAACACCTTCCCTGAATCTTTCAACAACCCAACAGACCATTTTATAATTACAAAGGAACTGATAATTGCCCCTAAAGCATCGAGCCAAACGATGTTCCATATCATGGCTGCTGTCAACCCGATAATAGCAGTTACGCTCGTGAGGGCATCGGCGATTACATGCAGATAGGCTGCTTTTATGTTGTGGTCGGAATGTTCGTGTTCGTGACGGAGCAGAAAAGCACAGGCAATATTTACAACTAATCCAATCACAGCAACTAATATTGCTTCTTTGTACATGATTTCGGAAGGGTTGTAAAGCCTCTGAAATGCTTCGTAAAGGATTACAAAGGCAAAGATTAAAAGTATAAGTCCGCTACTGTATCCCGACAAGGACAAAATTTTGTTTGAATTGCCCTTGTAATTTGTGTTTGCTGAAACTTTACGAACAATGATGTAAGCTACCCAACTAAGCCCTATAGCGAGTACATGCGAACCCATGTGAATGCCGTCGGCAAGCAATGCCATTGATTTTGTTGATAAGCCGAATATAATTTCGACAACCATAGTAATGGCAGTAATTATAACTACCAACATGGTTTGTTTTTCGTGATTATGAATGTGTTCTGACATAATGATTTTTTAAATTTAATTTCTTGCACAAAGATAGGTTGTCATGTATTAGTATATAGGTTCTAATCATTATAAAGCTGGTACATTTTATAAATATTGTTTCGAAATTCGGTGGGGCTTGTTCCTGTAATTTCTTTAACAACAATATTCAGGTAATTTGGTGTAATGCCTAATTGCCCTGCGTATTCGATAATTGTTGTTATTTAAGCACGCAGGCGCTGGTACTTTGCCTACAAATACTTACAGGGTATTGCAAAATTATACCCGTACATGTTTGAGCATTGGAAAGTTGGGTTTATGCCTTAACCGCAGTCTTTCATTATGAAGAGCCGTGTGAACCGAGAGGTTCAAGCACGGTTCTGTGAGAGGTTTAGGGGTGAAATTTCCCTTTACCTGCTCGATGTATAATTTCCTTCCTTTCTTTAGATGTCATTTTGTTTCATCTTTTTTAGGATATTTGATTGTTAAATAATTAGTCCTTTGTTATTATCGTTTGGCTCAATTAAGTCCCACATATTGCCGTATAAGTCTTCAAATACCGCAACTTTTCCGTATTCAAAATTTGTTGGAGGTCTCACAAAATTTATCTGTCTGTCTATCATTTTATTATAATCTCGCCAAAAATCATCCGTAAAGAGAAAAAATCCAACTCGTCCTCCAGTTTGATTTCCAATACTTCTTGTCTGTCTTTCGTTTGCGGCTTTAGCAAGTAATAAGCAACATTTTGCGGGCGATTTCCTGTCAAGCCGAAAGACAGCCTGAGCGGAAAGATACACACCGAAAACCACTGCTGCCGCGCTTGACGGGTAGCTGATGTTATGGTGCGTAATTGGTTACAAGAATGTTAGTCCGACTTTTTTATTTAGACCCTTCTCGAAAATCCTAATCAGCGTCGATAATTGAATATTGCCTTTGGCGTTTTCAATTTTTGAAATATAGCTTTTTTTGGTTCCTGCTTTTATCGCAAGTTGTTCTTGTGTCATATTTGCAGTTTTTCTTGCTTCCTTAAGCATCTCGCTTACGATGAACATTTGAGCACTTTCTTCATATTCATTGCGGCTTTCAGTCCCAATTTTGCCGTACTCTTTTTCTATGAGTTCATCAAATGTTTTTATTCCTTTATAATCAGTCATGTTTTTATTTTTTAAATTCAAAATACTCTCTCTTTATCCTCATTGCCTTTTCAATCTCATTAATTGGCGTTTTTTGTGTCTTTTTTTGAAAACCGTTAAATAGCACAATCAGCTTTCCTTCGTCAAAACAACAGAATACTCGGTAAATATTTGATTGGTACTCAATTCGTATTTTATAAAGTCCATAATATCCTGTCATGGGAGATAGAAACTTTTCCGGTACTCTGTCAACCTGCTTTATTAGTTCAAGTACATACTGAACTTGCTGTTTTACCTTTATATCCAGCTTTTTATAAAAGTCAGTGAAGTAGTCTCCATGAAATATTATTTGTCTATCCATACGCGAAAAGTTATCTCCAAAGATAACAAGTCTTTTTCGAATTCCAAATACCTTAGTAAAAATGTAGTGTCTTTCATGGACCGGGTATTATGCGCCATACTTAATACCCCGAAGTTATTATACTTTTTTAATAATGCCATTATCTTTAACTTGCTTCTGTTCTGTTTCCATATTGCTTTTTATTCCTTCAAAAAAATCCAGAATCGTTGTTCGTGCCGGGAAATAAAAGTAAGTAAAACCGAAGTATTTTACCTCGCCGGTTTTCCGTTTAATCCTGATTTTCTGCGGTTCGCGTTCTATTTTCCGGATTTCGGTTAACCTGATGTTAACAGGTTCACTGTTATTTGGCAAATGGTAATTAAGTTCGTTTTCATCCCATGAAACAAAGTATTTATTGTTGTCTAAGTTATTCCGGGCAATATACACGCCAATAGCTCCCTGAAATGCGAGCATTACAAAAAGAGAAGTTTGCAGGTTGAAAATCCGGTAATTAAACCCCAGTTCCGAAATTAACCCTGCCAAACCCAAAACCGTCATTACGATGCAAAAGACAAGATAGAACCTCATCTGCTGTGAGTTGGTTTTGTATAACTGAAATCGCTTTGGTTCCATATATTTCTAATGTTTTTCTATCTCTTTTTCCCCGGAACGGAGAAACTCAAGGATTGTTTTATTAAAATTCTGTAAGCAACTGTAGTATAACCGGTTTGCAGCCCCGTTCCAAAATCTCCTATCAGCCAGTGATTTGGCTTCGTTAAATGTTACCTGTGCTTTTTCAATGAGATAACGGATGATATCATCTTTTAAAAATGTCAAATTTCAACACCTTCTTTAATAACGTTTTTGTACAATAAAGTTATTTATAATTATTCCACTGCTCCTGCGAAAGAATAAGTGTACTGATTACTTCTTCGGCTTCAAGTTCTGTATCAATTAACCCGGTTCTGAATTGTCGCTTTATCTTTTCGTTAACCATCAATGAAGAAATAATCAGAAAATCCCAGTCGGAATTGGTCTTTGAATCGCCCCTTGCCCGCGACCCAAAAAGAATCACCCTGCCCCGTGGGTCGAGTTTTCTGATGGATTCTTTTACTTAATATACCAGTTCCTGCTGTTTCATAACATCAAATTTAAAAAACTAAAATTACTTCTTCAAATCCGCATAACTAATCAGCTTTATCCCCTTTTTCTGAATTGTCTGTTTCACTTTTTCGCTGGTAAAAACGCGGGTCACCCATTCGCGGTCGAGGCCAACGTTATCGTAGCCTTTGTGGCCGACGGTTTTCATTTCGTCGGTGTTTTTGGCAGGGTGTTCAACAAAAAATGGTATTTTCCTTTAAAAAGTTATGTATTAGTTGTTTTCTGCAGTATTATCAGAATTTTCGCCATTGCCTGTGAACGACTTTGCAATGGAATGTGCTGCCAGAGGAGCGGTAAGAAAAATAAAAATGATAATCAGCAACGATTTCATATACACAGGGAATATGTTGAAAAACAGGCTGACACCAACTAACATTAGCAACAAACCAAAAGATGTGGCTTTTGTGGTTGCGTGTAACCGCCCGTATAAATCTTTAAAACGCAAAATCCCGATGGCGGCAACCAGAATAAAAAAGGAACCCAGGAGTATAAATACAGATATGATTATTTTATTCATTTTTTTGCTTTAAATAGGTTGAAACTGCTATGGTGCCAATAAATGAAATTAACGAGATAATTACAGGTATATCGAAATACATTTCGTTGTTAATCAATACCGAATATACCAGAATTACGCCCATGATAATTGACGCAATCAGATCCATGGCGGCAATTCTGTCGTTAACAGACGGCCCTTTCAAAAGCCTGGCCAATGTGATTGTCATTGCGGCCATTAAAAATGCAAAAGCGATGTACAAAACAATATTAGGTACGGGTTCTGTCATTTGTTAATTTGTTATCCTTAAAATTCGTTTCTGAATACTTTCGATTTCTTCCATTGTTTTTTGGTGATCGCTTATTAACAACGCATGTATAAGCAAAGTTTTTTTGTCTTCACAAATTTCAACACTAAGAGAGCCGGGGGTCATCGAAACCAGGTTGCTGAAAAGCAACAAGCCCGCTGAAGATTTTATTTTGAGCGGGAATTCGATAAAGCCGGGTTGTGTTTTCATTTTTGGCGATAAAATAATATAAGCAATGTAAAAATTGGCTTTCACAAGTTCCGCCAGGTAAAACACAATAAACTCCGGAATATAATATAACAGCTTTAAACTTTTCATGGTGTTCTGTTTCTTAAAACCATATCTATGTAAATGGCAGGTTCAATCAGTTGGTTAGCGGCTTCCATTGTATAAGTAAAAACCGTTGCCGCAAATATTCCCATCAAAACTGAAGCAGTTGCAAGAATTGCCAGTGGCACATAATCGGCCCAATTCAATTTGATTGATTCCTGGTTTTCGTGATTTTCAGGCTGTTTTTTCAGAAATGCCTCGTTCCAGATTTTAATCATTGAATACAGGGTTAAAAGACTGGTCAGCAGTGCAACAGTTGTAATGATGTAGCTACCACTTTCAATCCCCGCCTTAATCAGCATAAATTTGGCAAAAAACCCCGATAAAGGAGGAACACCAGCCAGTGCGAAAGCCGGTACAATAAACAACACGGCAAGCAGCGGGTTTTGTTTGTACAATCCGCCCACTTCTTTCAGGTGGAAAGAGCCTTTGGTTTTGGCAATCATCCCCGAGGCAATGAAAGCGCCTGTTTTGGCAATCATATTGTGCAGTGTAAAAAAAACCGCTCCGGCAATGGCCAAAGGGGTAAAAATACCAAGCCCCATAATCATATAACCTATCTGGCTGATAATGTGGTACGAGAGGATCCTTCGGGTTTCATAATACGATGCCGCTGCCATTCCGCCAGTTACCATTGTAAGGCCGGCAACAATCAACAGCAGGTTATGCCAGAATTGCTGGTCGTGAACAAAAAAGAGCGTAAAGAACCTGATTAAAGTGTAAACTCCGACTTTGGTAAGCAGTCCGGCAAATAGCGATGTTATGGCAATATTTGGGGTATGATATGAAGAAGGTAACCAGAAAAACAGGGGAAAAACTGCCGCTTTGATTCCAAATGCCACGAAAAACAAAATTGATGAAGTGTTCATCAGCAGGGCCTGCCCGTCATTTTTGAGGATTTCGGCCAAGTGGGCCATGTTGAGCGTTCCTGTTTTTCCGTAGAGTAATCCAAGTCCGGCCAGGAACAGTAATGAACCCAACAAATTGAGGGCGAGGTATTTTATTCCACCTTCCAGTTGTTCCTTTTTTTTGCCCATTGTTATTAAAACGAACGATGAAATGAGCATTACTTCGAACCAAACATAAAGGTTGAAAACATCGCCAGTGGTGAATGCGCCATTCATTCCCATAGTAAGGGTGAAAAAGAAAAAGTAAAAACGGGGCAATGGAAAATCATCAGGCAGAAAACGGATGGAGAACAGCGAAACAGCAATCAGGATTAGCGATGAAACCATCAGCATCAGTGCGCTCAGGTAATCTACAACCAGCACAATGCCGAAGGGCGCTTCCCATCCGCCAACATTCAGGGTTAAAATCCCGCTGGTTTTTAACCGAAAAAAAAGCGCCAGCGAAACCACGAAAATGGCCAAACTTCCGAGCGGTCCTACCCAGCGGCAGGTTTTTGGCGTGCGGAAAACCAGCAAGCTGATGGCCAGCGCGAACGGAATCAAAATGGGCATTGCAACTATGGTCATTTTTGTGAATCGGTTTGTTTTAACTGGTCCAAATCATCGGTTCCGGTAACTTCGAAGAATTTGTATTTCAGGGCGAGGATAAACACCACCATGCCCAGCCCGATTACGATTGCGGTTAAAACCAGCGCCTGTGGCAGCGGGTCGGCCAGTTGTGCAGAGTTTGTTGTTGTGCCGTCAACAAATGCGGGGCTTCCGTGGATGAGCCCTGCCGAGAGAAAAACCAGCAGGTTGGTGGCATTGCCCATAAAAATTATCCCGATGATAAATTTCAGAATACTCCTTCGCAGCAGCATGTAAACACCTGCCGTGTATAAAATGCCAACTAATATTGCCAGTACTACTTCCATATTTTTTCGTAAGATAATGAAAACAAAAACAATAAAGTAACTCCAATTACCGTAAAGAATACGCCAATATCGAACAGAAAAGGGGTGCCAAATTTAAATCCTTCCGTAAAAGGAAAAGGAATTGTAAACCAAACACCTTGCATTATAGCAGTTTTCAAAAACACGCCAGGCCAGATGCTTATAAAAATAAGGATTAACCCAATCCCCATATAACCTTCGGGTTTTATTTTTATCTCTTTTTTAAGGAGTTCGGGGGTAAAGGCAAAACCTTTGTACGCCAGCGAAAGCCCGGCAAGTAAACCACCAATAAACCCGCCGCCCGGATAATTGTGGCCGCGAATTAAAATGATGACCGAAAAAATCACCAGCAGCCATCTTACATATTTCGATGCAATTTGCAGAATTACTGAATTCATGTTTTTGGTTTTTTTGAGTTTAATAAAACCGAAACGCCAAGCGCAGCCACAACCAATACTGTCACTTCGCCTAATGTGTCAAGCGCCCTGAAATCGACAAGGATTACATTGACAACGTTTTTACCAAAAGCTTTATCATAACTGTTGGCCATAAAATACTCTGAGATAGGGTTATTAAAATCAACATTAATGGCTTTAATAGCTACAAGTGTCATTGCGCTGCCAAAAATAGATGCAACAATTAAGTCGCGTATTTTGGTTGCTTTTGCGGAAAGTCTGGCAAAAACAGGAAGCCGCTGCAAAATTAGCATAAACATAACAACCATAAGCGTTTCGGCCAGAATTTGAGTGATTGCCAGGTCAACGGCACTGTAATACAGAAAAATCAGGGACAGGCCGTAACCGGTAACACCCATTGCAATAATGGCCGCAATCCGGGAGCGTGTAAGCACGGTAAACAACGTGGCCAAAACAATTATCAGAACCAAACCGGAGATGTAAAATGGTTGAAAAGTGATTGATGTTTCCAAATGCCAGCCTCGTGTAAAATACAATTGCAGCCAAAGCAGGGCGGCAGTAAAAAGTATGATTGTGAGTATGTAATACCGGTGGTAACCGTGTTGCATCACCTTTGTTTTACTAACTGAAATGGCAACAAATTTTTCGAGCGCATAGGAAAAAACCTCCGGGAACCTGACAGGGAAAATTATCTTGTTAATTTTTCGCCACTTTTCCTCAATCCAATCTTTTTTAATCAGAATATATGAAAGTAATGCCCCCGCTGCAACTGTAGCCAGGCTCAAAAAAAGTACCAGGTTGAAACCGTGCCAGAGTTTGAGTTCCGCTTTAACCGGTTCAGCATAAATAACACTCATAGCAGGATCAATAATCCATTTGCCCAGAAAGTTGGGAGAAATTCCAAAAATAAGGCTGAGCAAAACCAACAATCCCGGCCCCAAAACAAACATCACATTTTTAATTTTGGAAACATTGTAGCTGTTTTTTGGTTTTCCGAGAAATACTTTAAAAATCAAGCGCATGGATACTGCAAACATGAAAATATTGGAGATTACCCCAAAAATAAAAATCAGCGACCCAAAACCCGGCGACTGCACTTTGGCCTCGTAAATCAGCTCTTTGCCCAGAAAACCGAGCATTGGCGGCAATCCGGCCATCGAAAGCAGTGCAAGCAGTGCTATACCAAAAGTGATGGGGAACGATTTCTTTAAACCGCCAAGCTCGTTCAGGTCGCGTGTCCCGGTTTTCTTTTCAATAAAACCGGCAACCATAAAGAGCGAGGCTTTGTAAAATGCGTGGATGAAAAGGAACAAAACGGCTGCTTTTATCGAAAGCCTGGTGTCGATACCGATAAGCAGCACCAGTATTCCAAGCGCATTGATGGTGGTGTAAGCTAAAATGATTTTTAAATCGGTTTGGGTAATGGCAAAATAAGAGCCAATAAGCATGGTTATAACGCCAAACAGCGGAACGATAAAAGTCCATTCGGCAGTTCCGCCAAGCGCGGGACTTAACCTTGCCAGCAGAAAAACGCCAGCCTTAACCATGGTTGCAGAATGCAGGTAAGCGCTCACGGGCGCGGGCGCCTGCATGGCTTCCGGTAGCCAGAAATGAAACGGGAACTGCGCCGATTTGGTAAAAACCCCAAGTAAA
Source organism: Prolixibacteraceae bacterium (assembly GCA_009773765.1). Classification (GTDB taxonomy): domain Bacteria; phylum Bacteroidota; class Bacteroidia; order Bacteroidales; family Prolixibacteraceae; genus Draconibacterium. Next base: position 108,891 of record WTWZ01000002.1, read on the forward strand.
ATCAATAACAGTCCCGGTAAGTACAAACTGCTTTCTTTTATTTTTTCTGAACCTGCAATCCAATCGTTAAGCGAATAACTGTCAACCACACTTCCAATCAAAAGGATGCCTGCCAAAAGCCCAAGCCCTCCAAAAAAGGTAATTACCAGGGATTGAAAAGCGGCTTTTCGGGCTACTTCTTTTTCATGAAAAAAGCTGATTAAAAAAAAGGAGAGCACAGTTGTAAATTCCCAGAAAATAAAAAGCTGAATTAAGTTGGACGACATTACCAAACCCAACATGGCGCCGCTGAACAGGAATAAAAAAAAGAAGAATTTATCGGTGTAATCATAGCTTTTCATGTACGAATGGGCGTAAAGAAAAACTGAGGCGCCAATTCCGCTAACCAGAAGTGCAAAAGCAAGGCTTAACCCATCGAGCAGGAATTCGATATTCAGCCCCAACTCAGGAATCCAGTGCGCAAAAAGTATTATCGGTTTTTCAGCCGAAATGAACTGAATTTTACTTGCGAACCAGATAAAAGCAGCCAAATGCACAACTGCAATTAAAACACCTTTTTGTAATTTTATTGACTTTGGCAGTAAAAAAATCCCAACCGCCAGTAAAAAATATATGATTAATAAATTCAGCATCAGAAATGCAAAATTTTTAAAACGGGTGAATTATTTTTTTAATAAACCAATTGGATCGACAATGGTTTTAAAATAATGGTCAATATCATTGTTGTTTGCAGAAGCCGTAAGACTAAGCACAGGTACTTTAGACAAATTGATTATGTGGTGTGCAAAAGCGCCGATATAATTGTTGTAAGTAAAACCCTCCTGATGGGTCATCACAATAATCATGTCGGCCTCAATTTCCTCGGCATATTCGAGTACACGCATAAACGGCGGTTTTTTTGATATTTCAAATACCTTAAAAAGAGTCTTGATACCATTGGCATTCAAAAATTTTTCCGCTGCTTTCAGTTTTTTGTAAATCAGGCTTTCGCTTATCTTAATCCCGCCAATTAATGCCGAAACCAGGTGGATTTCGGAATTATAATTCTTTCCGTACATCAGCGCTGCTTTCAGGTTTTTTTCGGTATCGCGGGTTAAATCGAGTGGTAAAACAATTTTGTTCTTCACTTTTACAGGCGTACCTTTTACGGTCAGCACCGGAACGGTTGATTTCAGGGTTACGTGGAAAACAGTTGTTCCCAGTTCGGTATCAGGTTCCATGCAATCGTGGTTTTCGCCAAGAACAACCATTTTAATCTCCGATTGCCGGGCTGCCTCCAGTATTTTAATGTAAGGTTTTCCGAGTTCGACCAAGGTGCCAAATTTAACATTTGGCCAATTTTTTTGAAGCGAATTTGTAAGTTTAAGTAATTTATCCTTTGCCTGGTTGGTAATTTTCACCAGTTCATTGCCGGAAGAAAAGAATTCCATTAACAAGCCGGGGGTTTCAATTACATTCATTAAAATTACTTCGCCGTTTTGGCTGCTTGCCAATTGTGCTGCATATTGCGCCGCTTTTAACGAAGGCTCGTTAAAATCAACCGGTACGAGTATTGTTGTATAATCTTTCATTTTTTTCTTTGTTTTCTTTTCTCCACAATATTCAACCAATAAAACCGGTAATTTGTTTTGATAAAAAACCGAAACTACCCAAACCACCCCCGGGTTCTTCCCTGCAACTTGTTCAGCACATCTATTGTGATATTAACATCGTTTACTATCTGAAAATCGAACATTCCAACACAAATAAAATCGGCGCCGTTTTTAAATGCCCAGTTAAATCCGTCTTCGGGTGTAATTGATCCGGCAGCCAACACTTTGAACCCCATAACCGGAACCTTTGTGCGGTTTACAAACTCTACTGTTTTATCGGGGAACAAACAGAAAATATTGTCGTGGAAACGGTTGTGATCGAGGTGACGTTCACCATCAACCTCAAACGGAATGCGGTTTTCGCGCGGGTGGGCGCTCCAGTAATTATCATGATGAAACGTCTGCATATAATAATCGGGTATAATACCCTGTTCCTCGCAGGCAATTAAAGCATCAATGGTGTGCGCGCCCAGCCCGGCTGTGATTTTGTGGCTTCTTATTTTTTCGAGCATCATGTCAATCACCTCCATTTTATTGTCGCGCACCAGCCAGTCGCACCAGTTTCCCTGTACCTGGATAACATCCATCCCCCCATCGGCAGCTTTATTGATATTCACAAAATAATCCTTCTTTTCCATATCGGGCGCCACCTGTATAATGATTTTAATTTTGCTGCCGGTCATTTTTTTATACTTCAGCATGGTATCCATCGTGGGGAATCCGATATTTATTGAATTAATCCCTGCTTTTTCGGCCAGTATCAGCGTTTCGAAGATTTTCTTTTCGGTATTGTAGGCACGGAAAAGCGAAGGGACATAAATCAGGTCGCGCGAGTGTGCCCACCCGCCAATGAGGTTTCCACCCAATATTAACCTGCTGAATTCATGCCCGCCTATTTTTCCTTTCGGAAGTTCACCTTTCAGTTCTTTAATATCGGCCCCGCCAATTTGAATGGTTGCCCCCGAAAGCGTATCGACGCCATATTCGCGGGCTTCGCGAAAAGCGCCCAGGCCAATTACGCCAAGCGCCGGAATTGTTGCCAGATTTTTCAATGCTTCACGACGGGAATGCAGGTTGGCACTTTTCTCCGGTCCGCTTGTTTCAGGTGTTCCCTTTTTCAACTGAAACCATGTATGGGCATACAGTCCGTAACCCTTATCCTTTATCAGAAAAATAACCAGCAGCGCCAATGTTTCGATGAGGTTTTTATTGACGATATAAAGATTTCCCTCTGCAGCGCCGAATAAATTGCCACCAAAAGGAGGATAGGCGAAATAGTACAACATCAGTAAAATCATGCCCGAAACGGATGAAAGACGGATAAAAATGCCGAGGAAAAGGCCGAGGCCAATCAAAACCAGTCCGGCCATATTTACCGGATCTATAATTTTCATCAAACCCTCAGAAGCTGCCATCCACTGATAGAATCCTGCGAACGGGCCAGTGGCATTGGCCAGATAACCCGCAGCGCTCCAGTTAGGTATTAGAAGTTTTGAAATGCCTTCGTATAAAAAATGCCAGCCAATGGCAACCCTGAAAAGGGTAATTGTTAGTTTTTTCCAGTTCCAGTCTTTCATGGTTTAGCTTTATTTAATTTTGAATGAAACAAAAATATCATTTTGAGCAATTAAAAAAACTTCTGAAAAACAATAAGTTTTAGGATATTGTTATTTAGAATATTTATTGACACATAGAACAACCCATGTTATTACTCGGTTAAATTTCAGGAAGGTGCAAAAAGAGTGCGGTTGTATATTGATATTTGTTGTAATTTCACCTCGCTAAATATTGTATTAAACAAATAAATTCAAAATAAGATGGCTACAAGTTATAAAGAATTAGGACTGGTAAACAGCAAAGAACTTTTTGCCAAAGCTGGTGCAGGCGGATACGCAATTCCCGCGTATAACTTCAACAATCTCGAACAGTTGCAGGCAATCCTACAGGCCTGTGTTGAAACCAAATCTCCGGTAATTCTGCAGGTTTCGTCGGGTGCGCGCAAATATGCCAACGCCACATTGCTCCGCAACATGGCTAAAGGCGCCGTGGAATATGTAAAGGAACTTGGTTGCGAAATCCCAATCGTTCTTCACCTTGACCATGGCGATACTTTCGAACTTTGCAAAGAGTGTATCGACAGTGGATTTTCATCGGTAATGATCGACGGATCTCACCACTCATACGAAAAAAACATCGAGCTTACCAAACGGGTTGTTGAATATGCACATGCCCACGGAGTTACAGTGGAAGGCGAACTTGGCGTTTTGGCCGGAATTGAAGACGATGTGGTTGCTGAACATTCAACCTATACCCGTCCTGAAGAAGTGGAAGATTTTGTAAGCAAAACCGGTGTCGACTCGCTGGCTATATCAATTGGAACTTCGCACGGCGCCAACAAATTTACACCTGCACAGTGCGAACGTAACGAAGAGGGGATTCTTATTCCGCCAATGCTCCGTTTTGATATTCTCGAAGAAATTGAAAAACGTATCCCTGGTTTCCCGATTGTTCTGCATGGTTCATCATCAGTTCCGCAGGATTTGGTAAAAGAGGTGAACGAATATGGCGGCAAAATGAAAGATACAGTTGGTATTCCGGAGGAATGGTTGCGCAGGGCTGCAAAATCGGCTGTTTGCAAAATCAATATCGACTCTGACGGCCGTATCGCAATGACTGCTGCAATCCGTAAAGTTTTAGCTGAAAACCCGGGCGAATTTGACCCCAGAAAATATCTTGGGCCAGCGCGCGATTCGCTGAAAAAGTTGTATATGCACAAAAATATCAATGTGCTGGGTTCTGCCGGACAGGCATAAGTGATTGAAAAACAGGTTCAATTTAATACAAAAACAGGGATAGCCATTAAGTTATCCCTCTTTTTAACCCTTTCCGCTGATTTTTTTTTAATGTCTGACTGTTTTTGATGTTTATTTTTTTTTCGTTTTAAGCAATCATAATACTCGGCACGAACCCTCCCTGCTTTTAGATTATTTCCTGTTTGCCAAATTTTATCAAAACGGAGTTTGAAAACAAATTATCATGTTCTTCTGGTGCGAGCACATTAAAGCAATTGCATTTGTGTTGGCCAATACAGCAACTTGTATATGTAACCGGCCCCATCATAATCCTAAAAACTGCGGAAGTTGCCATATTCATGGCAAAGGCACAGGAATTCCGGCTTACATGGGATATAAAACAGCGCTGGGCCAAATACCGGATTTTAAGAAATAACAGTATTTTCCTGAATAGCTTAATCACATCCATTCTTCGGTTAAAACCTCGCCTTTAATACTAATCACCACTTCTTTTACAGGCACTTTGCGCGAAGCCATTTGGGCTGCCATTTGCACCATTTGCGATAATCCGCCGCAACAGGGAACTTCCATGATAACAACGGTAATGGTATTTACCCTCGGTTCGTCAATCAGTTTCACCAGTTTCTGAATATAAATATCTTTCCCCTGGTCAAGTTTTGGGCAGGCAATTATCATTTTGCGCCCTTTAATAAAGTCATTGTGAAAATTTCCGTATGCAAATCCGGCACAGTCGGCAGCCACCAGAAGATCGGCGCCATTAAAATACGATGCCGAAGGGTTAATTAAATGAAGTTGCACCGGCCATTGTGTTAATTGAGAGGGAACCTCGCCAACCGGTGCCGCCATTTTTATACCTGCAACATTGAATGACTGGGGCGCCGAACCGGCACACCCGCAACCCGGGCCGGCTGCTTCCTGTTTGTGTTCTTTTTCGCCATGCAAAAGTTCATGAACTTCACTGATTTTAAATGGCATAATATCGCGGTTGGCTTTTATATAAGTGAGCGCCTCGTTTAAAAAACCGGTTTCGCCATGTTCCTGCAAATGTTTCAGGTGGGCAAAAACAGTGGCTTTCCCGCTTTTTATCATCTGCGAAATTACAACCACTTCGTCGTAGTCGTCTGCCTCACGTTTTTCGATGGTTATTGCACCCATCGGACAATGACCAAGGCAAGCTCCCAGCCCGTCGCACATCAGTTCGCTGATTAATCGTGCCTTCCCATCGATAATTTGTAAAGCTCCCTCGTGGCAGTTCGGAACACAGTCGCCACATCCGTTACAAAGTTCCTCGTCTATTTTAACAATCTCCCGTATCATAATTTTACCACTTTATTAAAACAAAAGTAGGAGTTGAACGTTTCGAAAGATGTACCAATTGTTACAAAACAGCAAATATGATTAATTATCAGCTTTTAACGGAGTGCCCTATTTTTGAACAAAGAGCAATCTCTCTCTTTTCAAAAGATCGCTCTTCTGTTTTTCATCATTCACAATAATTATCAACAATAACTTTTTATTCCTGCAATTCGCCAATAATCATTTTACATGGCTCACATGTACATTCAATTGCTCCTGTTTGAGGATAAAACCGTTCCCTGCAATCGCATGAACCGGTACAGTCAACTGTTATCGCGTCTTGTGTTTCTGAATTATAACTTACGGCAAATGTTTTTATCTGCAAATCAGGGCCCGTATATTCAAAGTAAAGAATACTATTATTTGGATAATTTTCCTGCTTTACTGATTTGATATTTATCTGATTTTCAGTAATTCCATCAGTTTTCCAATCAGGGTTAAATTTAAAGATTTCTTCATAAATATTAAATACAAATGATTTGCTTCCAAATTGTAAAATGTTGTCAGTTGATTCGTAATGCATAATGCAATCTGAACATTTACACTGTACATATTCTCCTGCAATACCTTCTAAAGCGCAGTCACAATTCCCTGTACACCAAACTTTGTAACCACTTGAATAATTCTTAACATCTTTATTATCTACGTAATAGGTCTTATAAATTCCGAATTCTTTTTCTTCTCCTTTATCATCTTTGTAAGTTATTATTTGCAAGAAATAATTCTCAAATTCATAATCCTTAACTCCAACAATTGATTGTGCCCTAATAATTTCATTATTTGCTTCAAATGATTGATTGATTGAGTTTATCAATAACTCGTTATCAAACATTAAATTTTGTGTATTCGACAAATCGTTGTTTTTACAACTTTTTATTATTATACCCAACATAAGCACTAATGATAGTATAATTACAATTTTTTTCATAACTAATTTATTTTTAATGATTAATTTATTCAGAGATCCCCACTAAAAATTACTTGGTGGTAATTTCAACTTTGCCTTCCCGATCGGGGAAAAATAAATATATTCTCGGGAAGGCTAATCAATAAATTTGTTATTGTCTGAAAAATTCATTTTGGAAATTTTTTAGTTTGCAGAATTTTGATTTGCAAACAAAATTACTTTAAACCTACCCAATAAAAAATATAGCAATATGTTGTTTAACATTTTGATTTATTTTTTATTGCGAAAATTCATTTTACTGCATTTATTCTTCAGCTAGTATTACTCCACAGTTACTTATCACCAATTATTCTCCAGGTATATTGCGCAAAGCCAATTGAGTAGCCATTTTTATACCTGCGGCAGTTAAATAACTGCGGGGCAGAACCTGTATAACAGCAACCAGCTTTGGCATAATCGTGTGTATGTTCCATATCGCGATTCCGTTGTTTGTTAACTTCGCGTATTTTAAATTACATTGTTTTTTCGTTTTATAAAAACAAATGTAAAGGTTGAACGTTTCGAATGATGTATCAATTGTTACAAAACAACAAAAATGATAAATTACCGGCTATTAACTGAGTGCCCTGTTTTTAGGGGAATAACAGAAACAGAAGCTGAAAATCTGTTGAATAAGATTCATTTTCAAATAAGAAGTTACTCGAAAGGCGAAGTTGTGGTGGTTGCAGGCGAGCCTGTTTTGAATTTGTACATCATCATTTCAGGAAGTGTGCGGGGTGAAATGATTGACTACTCGGGAAAGACCATAAAAATAGAAGACATTGAAGCTCCAAAACCCCTGGCCACGGCATTTTTATTTGGGAAGGAGAACAAATTCCCGGTAACTGTTACTTCAAACAATGAGGTTAAAATACTTTCCATGCCAGTAACTGAATTCTTAAAATTGCTGCAACTCAACACCCAGATTCTGAAAAATTATTTGAACAGCATTTCTTCGCGGGCACAGTTTCTTTCGCAAAAACTGAATTTTTTAAGTTTTAAAACCATTAAAGGAAAGGTTGCCCATTTTCTGCTCGAACATGCCGGAGAAAAATTCCATTCGGTTGAGTTGAAAAATACCCAACAGCAGTTGGCCGATTTGTTTGGGGTTACCCGCCCGTCGCTTGCCCGTATTTTTGGAGAAATGCAAAAAGAAGGATTAATCAGAATTACAAACAAAACAGTTGCCCTAATCGATAAAAAAGCTTTATACGATTTGATGAACAATGCATAAAAAAAACGAACTCATTTATTATAAAATCTTTTCAGGATTTGAAAATGTGGTGGCATTTACAACCACAAAACAATCTTTTCAACCGCCGAATCCAAGATTCACGGGCGATTCTCCGGAAATTTTTGAAACCAATCGTTTGCTTTTAGCTGAAAAGCTGATGATAAAACCAGGACAACTTGTATTTCCGCGACAAACGCACACCAATTGCGTGGCAGAAATTTCAGATATTCCCGATCATGAAATTAAAGAAACCGATGCTCTTGTTACAAATAAGCCAGGAATTTGCCTGTGTGTGCAAACTGCCGATTGTGTGCCTGTTTTACTATTCGACCCGAAGATGAATGTAATTTCGGCAGTCCATGCCGGATGGCGCGGAACGGTTAAAAAAATTACAGGAATTGCCGTTCAGAAAATGGCCCGGAATTATGGTTCATCGCCCAAAAATATAATAGCAGCAATTGGTCCTTCAATAGGCCCGGAAATCTATGAAGTTGGCAATGAAGTGGTTGAGGAAGTGCGAAAATCGTTGCCCGTCGCTGATATTTTACTTCTCAAAAACAGTTCGGGTAATTTTCATTTAAACCTTTGGGAAGCCAACCGGCAAATTCTGCTGGAAAACGGGCTGCAGGGGAGAAACATTCAAATTTTTGGTGAATGTTCTTTTACCCAAAACCACAGGTATTTTTCGGCCCGAAAAGAAGGCGCCGAAACGGGCAGAATTGTTTCCGGAATTATGATTCTGTGTTAAAACAGAAAACAAGCTGCAAACCATAAAAAATTCTTAAAAAACAATTCTGTCCTTCCTTTTTGGGGCAAAACAATTATCTTCGCAACTGTTAAATTATCAGAATCTTATTAATTTCCGGGAAATCAACAGCAAATGAAGAAATATTCACTGTACAACAATGTTTTTGGCTGGGCAACCTTTATCATTTCAGCCGTTGTTTATTTATTGACTATTGAGCCAACGACCAGTTTCTGGGATTGCGGGGAGTTTGTTGCCACCGCATACAAACTTCAGGTTGGGCATCCCCCGGGAGCGCCTATTTATATGATAGCGGGCAGGTTTTTTACCCTTTTTGGCGGGCCTGGAGATGCCGCAGTTTTGGTAAATTCGATGTCGGCGCTGGCAAGCGCCTTTACTATTATGTTCCTGTTCTGGACGATAACACATCTGGCCAGGAAGCTGGTTGTGAATGGTGAAAATATTTCAACCGGACAAACCATTTCCATTATTTCCAGCGGCTTTGTTGGCGCTTTGGCTTACACTTTCTCCGACACTTTCTGGTTTTCGGCAGTTGAGGGCGAAGTGTATGCATTCTCATCATTAATGACTGCAATTGTATTCTGGGCCATTCTGAAATGGGAAAACGTGGCCGATAAGCCTTATTCAAACCACTGGCTGATTTTTATTTCCTACATCATGGGTCTCTCAATTGGAGTTCACCTTCTGAATTTGCTGGCAATTCCGGCTATTGTTTTTGTATATTATTTCAAAAAATTTGAAGTAACCCGTAAAGGAATTATTGCCGCGCTTGCAGTTTCGGTAGCTGTTCTTGGAACTATAATGTGGGGAATTATTCCTGGTTTTGTAACTATAGGTTCCTGGTTCGAACTGTTGTTTGTGAATACATTCGGACTGCCATTTCACACGGGACTTTTATTTTATGTGGTGTTAATAATTGCTTTAGTTGTTTACGGAATCTGGTACACTACAAAAAAACAATTGGTAATGTGGAACACTATTATTGTTGGCGTTACCGTGATTTTAATCGGATATTCGTCCTTTGCGCTCATTATCATCCGTTCATCGGCCCAACCGCCAATGGACCAAAACAGTCCTAACAATGCTTTCTCTTTATTGAGTTATTTAAACCGCGAACAGTATGGTGATAACCCGCTTTTATACGGACATTTTTATAATTCGCCGCTCGACCCGCAACAACGATATAGCCAGGGTAAAGCGGTTTACACGCCAATTGACGGTAAATATGTTGTTACCAACCATCGTGTAGTTCCAAATTACGACGACAAGTTCAATATGCTTTTCCCACGAATGTGGAGCACTATGGAATCTTTTCATGCCGATGATTATATTGAATGGGGAAAAATAAAGGGCAAACGCATTCAGCATAAAAACGAACAGGGAGAAAACGAAATCATTGTTAAGCCAACCTTTACAGAGAACATGCGTTTCTTTTTCAGGTATCACGTTAACCACATGTACTGGCGATATTTTATGTGGAATTTTGCAGGCCGTCAAAACGATATTCAAAGTCATGGAAGTGTTATTCATGGGAACTGGATTAGCGGGATTAAATTTATTGACAATGCAATGTTGGGCAATCAGGATAATTTACCCGCCAGCCTGGCCAACAACAAGGCAAAAAACGCCTATTATTTTCTCCCTCTTTTACTCGGTCTGCTGGGTATATTTTTTCACTACAGTAAAGGGGCTGAAGGCAAAAAGGGCCTTTGGGTTGTTTTCCTGTTGTTTTTCATGACGGGGCTTGCCATTGTAATTTACCTGAACCAATATCCGCACCAGCCGCGTGAGCGCGATTACGCTTATGCCGGGTCGTTTTATGCCTTTACCATTTGGATTGGGCTCGGTGTTCTTGCCTTAGCTGAAGGATTGAGAAAGTTTCTGCCCGAAACCGTTTCTGCGGGAATTGCCGGAATATTAACTCTTTTGCTTGTTCCCGGAATTATGGCAGCCGAAAACTGGGACGACCACGATCGCTCGAACCGTTACACAGCGCGCGATTTTGGCGCCAACTACCTGAAATCATGCGCGCCAAACGGAATTATTTTCACCAATGGCGATAACGATACTTTCCCACTCTGGTACAATCAGGATGTTGAAGGCGTACGCACAGATATCCGCGTGTGCAATCTGAGTTATTTGCAAACCGACTGGTACATTAACCAAATGCGGCGTAAAGCCTACGAGTCGGACCCAATGCCATTTTCTATGACTCCCGACAAATACATTCAGGGAACGCGCGATGTGGTTTACCTGATGGACAATCCACGAATTGCCCGCCAAACCATCGGGTTGAAAGAAGCGATTGATTTTATAGCCGATGATAACCCTGCAACCAAATTGCAACAAGCGGATAATGCGGCTTACATTCCGAAGAAAATACTGAGTTTTAAAATTGATAAAGAAGCAGTTATCAGAAATAAAGTGGTTCGTCCGCAGGATTATGATAAAATTGTCGATACAATTACCATCGATTTATCAGACCGGAGTTACCTTTCGAAAGATGAAATGATGATACTGGATTTACTTGCAACAAATAACTGGGAACGGCCAATTTACTGGGCAATTACGGTTGGACGGAATAAATACCTGAACCTTGAAAATTATTTTCAGGTGGAAGGATTTGCTTACCGCTTGGTGCCGATTAAAAGCGAAAGCCAGCCCGACCGTTTGATGTTTGGAAATGTGGCTTCAGACATCATGTACGATAATATCATGAATAAATTCAAATGGGGAAATATGAATGACCCCAAAATTTACATCGATGAAAACAATATGCGGATGATGTCCAACATTACTAACAGTTTTAACCGGTTGGCAACCACTTTAGTTGACGAGGGGAAAAAAGATTCGGCCATCGCTGTCATCGATCGCTGCCTGGAACTGATGCCATTAAATATTGTCCCTCCCGGATATTTTACAATTGAACTCGCTGGCAACTATTTTAGGGCTGGTTCAACTGAAAAAGGGAAACAACTTCTGGAACAGGTATTTAATTCATTCAACGACGATTTGAGTTATTACTTCTCATTAGACCGTAAATTTATTGCAAGTAAAAGCATTAACGAAGAGATTCAGCGTACAATGTTCTTCCTTCAGATTATTGAAAGAACTGCACGCAGTAACAATCAAACCGAACTGGCGCAAAAAGTGGGCGATGCAATGCAAGGTTATTTTTCAAAATTCAATTCAATTTAAAATCGAAACGTAGGTTAAAAAATGAATATTCTGATTATTGGGCCAGGTGGCCGCAAACATGCCATGGGGTGGAAAATAAAGCAAAGCACCAAAGTTAACCAGTTGTTTTTTGCTCCCGGAAATGCAGGCACATCCCAAATTGGCGTCAACCTGAACACCAATGTTGCCGATTTTCAGAATATTAAAACTTTAGCGCTGCAAAACAACATCGATTTAATGGTTATTGGCCCCGAAGTTCCGTTGGTTGAAGGGCTACACGATTTTTTTGCGAACGATTCAGAATTAAAATCAGTTAAAGTAATCGGCCCAAAAAAAGAAGGCGCACAGTTGGAAGGGAGTAAGGATTTTGCCAAAGACTTTATGGTGCGGCACAATATTCCAACTGCCCGGTACTTAACGGTGTCCAGCGGAAATATGGAAGAAGGCCTGATGTTTCTTGAAACTTTAAAACCACCGTATGTTTTAAAAGCCGATGGTTTGGCTGCCGGAAAGGGAGTTTTGATTATTGAATCGCTGAAAGAAACAAAAAATTCGCTGAAAGTAATGCTTGACGGCCAATTTGGCGATGCCAGCCGTAAAGTGGTAATAGAAGAGTTTTTAAACGGAATTGAGGTATCGGTTTTTGTTATTACCGATGGTAAAAGCTACAAAATACTCCCCGAAGCCAAAGATTACAAACGCATTGGCGAAGGCGACACCGGCCTTAACACAGGTGGAATGGGAGCCATTTCACCAGTTTCGTTTGCCGATGCCGAATTTATGGAAAAAGTGGAAAAACGAATCATTCAACCCACCATTTCAGGACTGCAAAAAGATAACATTGAATACTGTGGTTTTATATTTTTCGGGCTAATCAGCGTTAATAAAGAACCGTATGTTATTGAATACAACGCCAGAATGGGCGATCCCGAAACAGAAGCGGTGATGTTGCGCATAAAATCTGATTTTGTTGATTTGCTCGAAGGCGCCGCAACCGGAACACTCGAAAATAAAACCATTGAAATAGACGAAAGGGCGGCAGTTGCGCTGATGCTGGTTTCGGGAGGATACCCCGGAAATTATGAGAACGGGAAAGTAATTTCAGGAATTGAAAATGTGACAAAAAGTATTGTTTTTCATGCCGGGACTAAAACTGAAAATAACAGCATTGTTACCGCCGGCGGGAGGGTAATCGCAGTTAGTTCGTACGGAACAGATATAAACAGCGCATTAAAAACTTCGTACGAAAATGCCAAAATCATTCAATTCGATAAAATGTATTACCGGAAAGATTTAGGGTTCGACCTGTAAAAAAAATGATTTTACGATTATTAAAATCCAGTAACCCATTTATTTATATCCTTTTCCTGCTTATCGGAACCTTGTTCTGGATGGGTAGTTTAATACAACCTTTGCCATACAGTTTTTTTGATGGTGAAAACAACAATGTTTTCTATTACCCGATTTTTAAAATTACTGCCAAACTGCCCCTTTTGCAAGTTGTCCTCTCTTTGGTTATTGTTCTTTTTCTGGCATTTTTAATTCAGCTAATCAACAGCAGGTACGCCCTTATTAAAGCCCGGACAAAACTGCCAATTGCTGTTTTCATCATTTTTGCCGGGGGTTTTACAACCATACATACGCTTCATCCGGTGTTTTTTGGGGCCATTTTTCTGCTCTTTGGTATAAACAGTTTGTTTTCAATTTTTAATAATCCGAAACCACATACTGAGATTTTTAACGCCGGGCTTTTCATTTCAATTGGAACACTTTTTTATTTTAACCTGATTGTAGTCCTGCCAGCATTTCTGTTTGCCATTTCCATTTTGCGCCGCGAGAGAAACTGGCGCGAATTTCTGATTCTTATTTTTGGTTTTGTCATCCCTGCTTTATTTGCGTTAAGTTATGCCTTTTTAACCGACCAACTGAACGGATTTTTTATCACTTTTCAGCGAAACATAGTTACACCGGTAAACTATTTAAGCAACAACCTCCCAATGCTGGGATATTTGATTTTACTGGTTTTGCTTACCCTCATTGGCAGTGCTAAAATATTGACGCAATATGATTCGATGAAAGTCAGCACCCGCAAATATTACCTGGTCCTGCTCATTATATTTATTTTTTCGATGATCAGTTTTATTTTTGTCCCGGGAGCTTCGCTCGAAATGCTTGTTGTTTCGTTGCTAACTGTAACTTTTCTGGTATCAAATCTCTTTACGTCAATTGAGTCGGGTTTCTGGCGGGAACTACTTTTTACGCTATTATTATTTTCTGCCATTTTTATGCAATTTGCCGAAAGGATGTTTGGTTGAAGACCAACTCAACCAGTAAATTCAAAACAAATAGGTAATTTTGCCCCAATAATTCATAGAATATCAATGGTGCTCATTTTAAATATCGAAACATCAACCGAAGTCTGTTCTGTTTCACTGGCCGAAAACGGAAATCTTGTTGTATTGAAAGAAAGCAACGAAGGGTTTAACCATTCGAAATCGGTAACGGTTTTTATTGAAGAAATTTTTAAAGGGAATAATTTAAAAATTAACGCGCTCGATGCTGTGGCGGTGAGTAAGGGCCCCGGTTCGTACACTGGCTTGCGCATTGGCGTTTCTGTTGCCAAAGGATTGTGTTACGGATTGAATATTCCGCTTATTTCGGTTTGTTCGCTGGAAATGATGGCTGTTCATACTGCCCGGAACCTTGAAAAATATTTGCCGGGAAGAAGTACTTTGCCTTTTCTTTTTTGCCCTATGATTGACGCCCGCCGAATGGAGGTTTACACCGCGCTTTACAATTCGGGGGGGGAGGAAATCCGTCCTGTTTCAGCCGAAATTATTGATGATAATTTTCTTTCCGGATTTTTTGGCACACATCAAATACTCATTTTTGGCAATGGCGCCGAAAAATGTAAAGACCGGTTAAATCACAAAAATGCCTATTTAGCCGGCCCGAATTCAACCTCGGCACAGTTTATGCAAGCCATTTCAGAAGCAAAATTTAAAAAACAGGAATTTGAAGATATTGCCTGTTTCGAACCGTTTTACCTGAAAAACTTCGTGGCAACCATTCCAAAAGATAAAATTCTGAAATGAAAAAATTTATGGGCCTAACTCTCTTGTTTTTTCTGCTGGCGCAAACCGTTTCAGCAAAAAGGGAGAGAATATTGTTTGATTTGAAATTTGAATTTGCAAAGGGTGGCGAAGCGGTGCTTGCCATTACGGATACAATTTACAAAGGTTTGCCGGCAATTCATTATTACATGGTTGCCCGAACCACCGGAATCACAGACAAATTGTTTGGGGTAAACGATGTTTACGAAACTATTGTTGACGCCAAAACATTACTGCCGTTAAAATCAATCAGAAATATTAAGGAAAGGAAATACCGCTGGTACAACGAAACTTATTTTTACCACGACATCGACTCGTTAAACAGCAATAAAACCGGATGGATAGCAATACCTGATAACCTTGTCGATATCGTTTCGGTATTTTTCTATTTCATTAATAATCATCTTTTTAATAAAATTGAAACCGGGTCAATTGTTACATTGCCTACTTATCACGGTGACAAAATATCAGACGTTTCGATAAAGTACATTGGCGAAAGCAAGGTAAGGACCGTTTTGGGCGAAATTAAAACTTATGTGCTTGTTCCATCGGTTGACAAGGGAAAACTGCTGAACCGCTCCGACGGGGTCATGTTTTTTATTTCAAAAGAAAAAAAAATACCGGTCCTGCTCGAATTCGACATGAAACTGGGGCAGTTAAAAGCAGTACTCCGGAGTTACAAAATTGATAACGTTGAGCAGATTACTAAGTAACGGGAGTGATTTTTAAGGTAAAAAATGATTAGTGAATGTTGATTTGTAACCGTTTTATTTATTTTTGCGCCGTAAATAACAAGAAAAGATAAATTCATGGCTTCAACATCAGATTTCAGAAACGGATTGTGTTTCATGTTTAAAGGTGACATCCACACAATCGTTAGCTTCCTGCATGTAAAACCCGGTAAAGGCCCGGCTTTTGTTCGTACTAAACTCAGGAATATCAAAACAGGCAGAATAATAGAAAACACTTTTAACTCGGGCGTAAAGGTTGAAGATGTTCGTGTAGAGCGTCGGCAGTACCAGTATCTTTATAAGGACGAAGCCGGTTTAAATGTGATGAATACCCAGTCTTTCGAGCAGATTTCAATCCCGGAAAGCATGATTGAAAATGCCGACCTGATGAAAGAGGGGCAAATCATCGAAATTCAGTTTCACGCCGATGAAGAAATGCCGTTAACTGCTGAAATGCCCCCGGTTGTTGAACTCCAGGTAACATCAACAATAGCCGGCGAAAAAGGGAATACAGCCAGTTCGAATGCATTAAAACCGGCAACAGTTGAAACCGGGGCAGAACTTATGGTTCCGATGTTTATCAATGAAGGCGACATTATCAAAGTAAGTACGGTTGACAGGAGTTACAACGAGCGGGTTAGGCAATAGAAATTTATTACCGAATATCAATCCGGGCTGGTTTCAGTCCGGATTTTTTGTGCCTTGATTTGGTTTCTCGAATAAATATCAATGGCCACAATCATTGCTGTAAAACCCCAAAACGGAACTGAAAGTTTATCAGTATCCAGAAAATTATTCAGGAATCCATGCACATAATAGGTAACTAACCCAATAAAAGCAGCCAGAACAATGGATTTTAATCGTTTGTCGGATAACCGCATGTATGTTTGAACGGCTGTGTAAATTACTACCCCGATAATCAGCAGAAAAGTAAGCATTCCCAAAACTCCCGATTCTGCCAAGGGCCCGAGATATTCGCTGTGGGCATTTCCGCCATCGGCCGAGTTGGTGCTGATTATGGTGCGGTTTGAGTTTAACTGATACCGGGCATACTGAAACATGTAAGTTCCGGGCCCGTAACCAAAAAACGGTTTTTCCTGAAACATCTCATAAGCACAATCCCACCGGTTAAGACGTTCCAGGTTCGAAGCATCGCTGGTAATATTTGTCATCGAGGAAAGATGTGTTTTTAAATTTGCCGACGATTGTTTTGAATTATTTTCGAGGCTCATAAATATCTGATCCTGGAACACTATAAACAAAACCAGTAAAGAAATAAATGTGATAAACAGCGGTTTAAACCTGATTTTCAGTTTGACAATAACGTAAACCCCAATGGCTACAATCATGCTTAACCAGGCGGCACGGGTGTACGAAAGCACAAAAGCAACCAACAGAATCAGCAAAAAAGCCATTGAAACTATTTTCATTTTACGCGATACAAATCCGCCAAAAGAAAACATGGCCAGAAACGGAATATACATTGCCAGTGCCGCTCCATACGAAGTGTGGTCTTTGTAAAACGGATTACACACAAAATTGGCTACCTGCTTGTTCCATAATCCGTAGCCCAAATGCCGGTTAAGGGTATAAAAAACCACTATTCCCAGCGAAACCACATAAAGCCAAACATATTTTTCGATGTTTTTACCTTCCGAAAACAATTTTGCAGTTAAAAAATACAGGCCTGCCACAAACCAGATTCTCGCCAGTAAAAACTTAAATGAAACGATGGGCATTGTACTTGTGAGTGCGGTTAAAAATATCCAGAGTAAATTAATATAAATGGCCAGCGAAACCGGATGCATAAGGATTTGTTTATCAAAGCCCCTGTCATTAATCAGTTTAAGCAGGAGCACAATCAGCAGGCCCACCAGGAGCGGTTCGGTGGGCAAAAACATATCGAACCCAAAACCCGGCATAAATTCCGACAAGGTCAGCGAAAGGGGGGCAAACAGCGCGATCAGGTAAATAATTATATCGAAAGAATAAATAACTACAAGAAACAAGGCAAGGATTATGGGAAGTGCATTTACTGCCATCATATCCTTTTTCACCATAAAAAACAGGTTCAATAAAACAAAACTTATTGAAATGAGATAAAAGAGGTAAAACTTTATGGTTACTTTCTGAAACACCGGATTTGGTTAATCTTCTTTTCGGTAATCGAGAATAAGAAATACCAGCAATGCCATGAATACTGCAGAAAACGCTGAAAACGCAACAATTAACCAGCGTACGGGATACGATTTTTTATCGGCTGGAAAAGGATGTTCAACCACATGGCTGTAAGTAATACTTTTTTCGTATTCGCTAAGGTTTAATTCGTAAACCGCTTTGATTTTAATAATTTCATCAAGAACGCCATTATAAGCAACTTCCAGTTTTTGAGCTTCTGCGCCTTTCTCTAATATGTTCTGATACAAAGATTTAACTTTGTCAATATCTGCCTGGCTGGCGCTTTGCCTGCCTTCTATCAATGCTTTAATGTAACCTCTCATAATTTCGGGTGACTGCACATACACCCCTACTACTCCTGCTTTCTGGCGAAGTTGATTTATAAGGTTAATCAAAGAGTCGGTTTCAGCATATTTTTTCTCAAGTTGTTTTTTTGAAATCTGCACCAATTCCCAGTTTTTTGCCCTGTACATATCGCCCACTGTCTGATTGTAAAAATGGATTATTGAATCGCATATATCGCTTGCTATTTGCGGGTCATAAGCCATAACATTAATTTCAACAGTTTCGTTCTGGGTTTTTGAAGTTTTAACATTTGTATTATAAATGTCAAATGTATAAGTCAAATATTGCGGATCGTCCTTGCTAACACTAAATATATCTTTTGATTCAAAAGCATCAAATATTTTAAATTTCAACGTGTTTGAATTGATAATCTCCAGCATCTGCTCAGTTTTCGACTCTTCGCTCATTTCACCTAAGTTTGTAGGGTAAATACGGGCTGAGGATTTAAATTTGGGTTTTATAAATGTTGGCCCCGAAAAAACTGCCCCAAGTAAAATGGCAATAACGCCAACTATCACGAAATGAAATTTGCGTTTCCAAATTATATTCAGGATTCGCTGATTGTCAAAAAAATTATCCATATAAATTAATTGGTTTGGTTTAAACCCAGTATTTTTAAACGAACGTTTTAAACCCGGTTTTAGTATAATCTTTAAAATTGATTTTAATCAAATTACCCGGCAATGATGAGCGAGTAATTCTTCTTCCCTTTTTGTGCCAGGATATATTTCCCGCTGATTAAAAATGAGTTGTCGATCATTAAATCAGCATCCGAAATTTTCTCTTTGTTAAGGCTTAGCCCATTCCCCTGAATAGTCCTGCGCAATTCGCCTTTCGATTCAAAAGCACCGGTTTTACCGGCCAACAATTCAACTACATTGATTCCGTTTTCAATATCGTTTTTCTGAACTATATATTGAGGAACTCCTTCAAAAATGGCAAGAAAAGTTTTTTCGTCGAGGTTTTTTAATTCGTCGGCAGTACCTTTTCCAAACAGAATTTCGGAGGCTGAAACAGCCATCACGAAATCTTTCCGGGAATGAACCATTACCGTAACTTCTTCGGCCAGTTTTTTCTGAAGAGTCCGTAAATGAGGAGCTTCACGGTGCAACTCAATTAGTGCCTCTATCTCTTCCTGCGATAGCAGCGTAAATATTTTAATGTAACGCGCTGCATCATCATCGGATGTGTTGAGCCAGAACTGGTAAAATTTATAGGGAGAAGTGCGTTCCGGATCGAGCCATACATTTCCTTCCTCGGTTTTCCCGAATTTGGTTCCATCGGCTTTTTTAATCAACGGGCAGGTTAACGCGAAAGCTTCACCGCCTGTTTTTCTCCGGATTAGTTCGGTACCGGTGGTAATGTTCCCCCATTGGTCGGAACCGCCCATTTGCAGTTTGCAGTTTTTTGTTTCGTATAAATGCAGGAAATCTGTTCCCTGCACCAACTGGTAAGTAAATTCGGTAAACGACATTCCGGCAGCCCCGCTTTCGGGGTCGAGCCTTTTTTTCACCGAATCTTTGGCCATCATGTAATTTACGGTAATGTGTTTCCCAATATCACGGATAAATTCAAGAAATCCGAATTTTATCATCCAGTCGTAGTTGTTTACCATTTCGGCGGCATTGGGGGCTTCCGGCCCAAAATCGAGAAATTTGGCCAACTGTTTTTTCAGGCACTCCTGGTTGTGGCGCAAAGTGGCTTCGTCGAGCAAGTTGCGTTCCTGCGATTTGCCAGACGGGTCGCCAATCATTCCGGTGGCGCCGCCAACAAGTGCAATGGGTTTGTTCCCCGAAACCTGGAAATGTTTTAAAAGCATTACCCCAACCAAATGCCCGATATGCAAGGAATCGGCTGTCGGGTCGATTCCCAAATACGCAGTTGTATGTTCTTTTTTCAGTTGTTCTTCCAATCCGGGCATCAAATCGTGAATCATGCCCCGCCAGTTCAGTTCTTCAATAAAATTCATGAAAACCCTTTTAAAAAATTTGCGCAAAGATATAAAATGATAAAAGTTATTCGGTTTTCAGAAAATAAAAAAAAGGATAGGTTCCTGCCGCTTTGCAATATTACTTATGCGGTTAAAATATCTTTCAATTTGCCGGGTTTCTGGTTTTCGTTCCAAATGTCGATGAAAGGGAAGATGGAGGGTGCAATGTTTCTGATGGGTTCATACATTCTTGAATTTTCTTTTGCATTTTTTGGAATTATTTCGATGTCGTTATCAATTTTGTCGAAAACCATAAGCACTATACTTAAAAACAATACCGAACGTATAACACCAAAAACCAGTCCGCCCAGTTTATTGGTGATTCCCAGTAATCCCGAATCGACCAAATTGCTAACCACGTTCCCAACAATATGCACAAGTATTACGATAACAATAAAAGTAACGATGAATGAAATGATGTTCAGATAATCGGATTGAAGTTTAAAATACCTGATTAACAGGTCAGTGGTTATGTCGGATGAATGGATTGCCCCCCAAATGCCCAGTATTAAGGCTGCGAGCGAAACCACCTCGGCAATCAGTCCATTTTTAAATCCCCCGATTGCAGACAAAATCAGAATTATGACCAGTATGATATCTATGTAATTCATGGTAAGTTTTGTTCTTGTTGATTGACAAGCATTTCAACTTGTTTAAATACCCTAAAGAAATTTCCGCCCCAAACTTTACGGATTTCATTTACTGTGTATCCCCGTTTGAGCATTTCTGCTGTAATATTGGGGAACTCGCTCACATCGGCACAACCGTCAACTCCGCCGCCGCCATCGAAATCGCTGCCTATGCCAACATAATCAATGCCAACCAGGTTTTTCACGTAATCAATGTGGTCTTTGATATAAACATCGAGTAAGCAAATCTGAATAACCCCGCCATTTTTAGCCAGGGTTTTTATCATATCATCAGTCATGTTCCGGTTGTGATGTGCAATGGACCGCACGCTGGAATGAGATGCAGTTAACGGCGCTGTGCTTAATTAACGGCGCTTTGCTTAGTTGAATTACATCATAAAAGGCTTTATCCGAAATATGTGATACATCAATCATCATCCCAAGGTTATTCATTTCTTTCACCACTTCTTTGCCAAAACCGCTTAACCCGTTGTGTTCATGGCCTTTTCTGTCGGTTGAGGAATCGCAAATGTCGTTATTTGATGAATGGCACAAAGTAATATAACGCACCCCGCGATCGTAAAATTCCCTTACACGTTTAAGATCGGTTCCTATCGGGAAACCATTTTCCATCCCGATGTAGATGGCGCGTTTCCCTTGTTTTTCCAACCTCAATGCATCTTTTGATCTGAAGGCTATTTCAGCCAAATCATTGTATTTCCGGCAGGCTTCGTATGTGGCGTCAATCATTTGGTTGGCCATTTTGTAAGCGTTTTCAATGTTTTCGGGAGTACGTTCGCGCTGACCGGTAAATGCGGCAAAAAATATAGCGTCCAGGCCGCCCTCTTTCATCCTCGGGAAATCGACCCGGCTTTGCGGCGGGCTATTCCGTTTTCCAATATCAAAATTGTCGTCGAGCATGGCCATAGGCGTGTCGCAATGGGTATCGACAGTTAATATTTTGTTGTGGATTTTTCTCACCTTTTTTTCAGTAACCCCTGCATTAACACGAGTTGAAAAAGTTACAGCAACAATTGCCAAAAGCATCATCTTTAATATAAACATCATTTTATTAATTTATTGTGCCCAAACTTGTATGCCATCGAAAACCGGAATGTTTGATAAAGATAATCGTGCAGCCCGGTTTGGTATTCCAGAATCCAGTCGGTACGTTCTCCGGCAGTTTTAATATTTGTACGGTAAACCAGCGGATCATTACTTCCCCTGACACCAATATACCGATAAGCGTCGTAACCGCTGTAGCCGCCAATTTCGTTTTTCCACGACCAGTTTTTATGTTTCAGGTCAATCCCGAATTCATACAGTGCGCCTTCATCCTGCGCCAGTTCAACTTTGTTGGTTTGCCAAACATAAAAGCCACCCATTGCTGCCACACGGATTTCATCAATGAACCCATTTTTTGGGAACAATGATTTACCAAAAGCGATATAATAATAGTTGGCCGGCGCATCGGTGTAACGCCCCTGGATTGCCCCGCCTGTCGTGGTTTTGCTTGAATAATTGATCGTTATGTCGGGCAATATTTTTTTATCCTTTAAAACCTGAATAGTTGTACTTATCCATAAATCGCCCACTTGGGTAACCCATCCGGTGTCGTCGTAATAAATCTGGCGTTCGTCGCGCACCTGGTTGCCGGTTTGAAAAGTTTCGTTGGGAAACCCCCAAACATGCACTGCTACCCGCTGTGGAACAACAGACCAGTATAAGCTGAAATAAGAATTGATTGCCTTGTCGCCTTCCATAAAATGGGCATGTACACCCGTTTCAATATTTGAAAGCGAATAGAGTTTTGCATAATCCATAATTGGCACCGGAAGTGAATTTGGCCCCAGTTTGGCCGGGGCAATTTGCAGCCATTTGTTAGTGTGTTCGCTGCCAAAGTCAATCCAGCCGCCTGTTGGGCGCGATTGGCCGAAAGCCAGAAAATGCATTAAAACAAAAAGCGGTATAACAGTAGACCTCATCAGAAAAATTTAAAGGTTCAATAATACAAAAATGTTAAAAAATAAGGTGTTTTTCGGATGTTCAAATACAATAAAAATGTTTAGGTTGGTTATGCGAATAGCTTTATTTTAGCGGCCGCTTAAAAAGTTGAAACTTTTATATGAGATTCAGAAGGTTCAGATTACAGAAATGGATGATTTTTCCGGTTTTAGCCCTGGTTACATTTGGGCTGACTAAACTTGCATACCGTTTTCCGGCGGTAACCGAAAAATGGTATTCGCAAAAAATCTATCCGTTTGTTGCCAGGGTAATTTCGCCCTTTAGCAGCAGCATCCCGGTATCGCTTGACGATTTGTTTTATATTTTATTGATAATCACATTTTTTGCTTTAATTATTCTGCTGATATTCAGAATGATTTCTTTAAAACGTGCAGGTAAAATTGCGTTGAATATGCTGGCTGCAACTTACGTTCTTTTTTATTTTTTATGGGGGTTCAACTATTTCCGGCAGGATTTGTACCTGCGGTTAACCCTGGCCAAACATGAACCTGACAACAAAACTTTAATGAAACAACTGAAAAAGATTGTTGAGGATACCAACAAATCATGGTGTACATTCGAAGAATGGGATAAAAATGGTGTGAACTTGAGTATAGAAAAATCTTATGAAAAACTTGCGCCAGCTTTAAAGATCAGTTATCCGGCCGGGAAACGAAAGGCTAAATCAATTACCCTAAGCCGGTTTTTTGCACGAGCCGGAATCTCGGGTTATTATGGGCCTTTTTTTAACGAAATTCATGTAAACAGTTATATTTTGCCGGTTGAATACCCGTTTATTTTAGCACACGAGAAAGCACACCAGTTTGGGGTTACCAACGAGGCCGAGGCCAACTTTTATGCCTGGCTGGTTTGCACACAAAGTAAATCGAAGCATTTGCAATATTCAGCCAATCTGCATGTCCTTCAGTATTTTCTTTACCGTGGTTATATGTTGGACGAGTATGAAGAAATATTAAAAAAACTGGACAAACGGGTGAAAAAGGATTTGCAGTTAATCCGTGAAAACTGGATGAACCTGCGTAACGAAAAAATTGATGAGGCCGCCTCGAAAATGAATGATTTTTACCTGAAAACCAATAAAATAAAAGACGGAGTAATTGAATACAGCGGTGTGGTGAAATTTGTGATGGATTATTCTAACGATGCTGCTTTTCAGAAAAAGTACAATTTGACACGCAAATAAATGCTTGTATTATATGCACATTTTTATTGGTAAATACATATATTTGACATAGTTTGACAAGTCATTTAAAGTACAATAGAATTGAACCATTTAGGACAAAAAATCAGAGAATTACGTGAAAAACAGAACCTCCTTTTACGACAAGTAGCAGCCCAGATTGAGGTTGACACTGCCTTAATAAGTAAAATTGAACGGGGAGAAAGAAAAGCTTCCAGACAGCAAGTGATAGAAATTGCAAAATACCTGAAAACAAATGAAGAAGAATTGTTAACGCTTTGGTTGGCTGACAAAATTGAAGCAACTTTTGTTGAAGAACCAAAAATCGCTTATCAGGCAATGAAAATTGCCAATAAAAAACTGGAAAAATGAAAAAAGGGATAAAACTGATAGACAACTCTTCAAACGATTACCAACTTGGTTGTGTTCTAAAAGAGTTGATAAATGATATTTCTTATTCAGAAATTTCGATAGCAACAGGTTATTGGGATTTACCCGGAATGGTCGGGATATATGATGAGCTTTCAACTTTTTTGAAAAGAGAGAACATAACAATCCGACTTTTGCTTGGTGAAGAACCTTCGGTAAAAGCATATCAGGTGCGGAATCCAGCCAAGCAGGATCCAGATTTCCCTGAGAAATACTTGAAAAAAGATTTGGAGAATTTACAATTGAAGGATGAGTTTCAAAAAGTTGCCAACTTGATGGGGAAATACATGAATGATACAAATAGCGGGAAAATTCAAATCAAAGTTTACCGCAAAAACTTTCTTCATGCAAAATGTTACATTTTCGGAACCGATACTGAAAATGCCGTTGGCATTATCGGAAGTTCAAATTTCACAAGGCAGGGCCTGTTTGGTAATCTTGAACTGAACCAATTTGAGGACAACAATGCCACTGTAAATTTCATTCGCAAAAATTTAACTCAACACCCATCGCACCGCACCTGGTTCGAGGATTTATGGAACAGTAGTGAGGACTGGTCCCAAACTTTCAAAGAAGAAATTCTGGCGTTGAGTAAACATGGAGGAACCTGTTTCAGTCCTTATGAAATGTACATTCACGCCCTGTATCGCATTTACGGACAGGATTTACTGGACGAAAAAGAGAATAAAGTGGATATTGATGACCCGGGTTCAGGTAAACCACAATTATTGAAATTCCAGATACAGAATGCAAACAGTTTAATTAAGAAACTGGAGCGTCAGGGTGTTGCAATGCTTTCTGATTCTGTTGGTTTAGGGAAGACATACACCGCTATAAAAGTGATTGAGTTTTACAAACAAAATTTGAATCAGCGGGTAGTTGTAGTTGCACCAGCGGGACTAATTCCACAATGGCGAAAAGCTTTCGACGATTTTAAAGTTGTTCATATCCCGGAAATTTACAGCCTTCAGGATACTGAGAAAATTCTGGATGTTCGAGAGAACTTAAGGTCAATTCCTGTTGGGTTGTTTGTATTCGATGAAAGTCACAATTTGAGATCTTCTGGTGGGCAACGATTTGATGTATTCATTAAATGGCGGCAGGAAAATGAAAATTCAAAAACTTTAATGCTCACCGCAACTCCTATCAACAATCAGTTGGCCGATTTAACCAATCAAATTATGCTTGGCTCGGGTGGAAATATTTATAAACTGGGCCGGTTTTACGACCGCGGCAGGCAAAGATATTTCACGCTGAAAGAAAGGCTGGAACTTTTGCAATCCGATATGCGCAGGCAAATCCGGGAATATGGATTTATTAATTATCAGCAAATTAAAGAACAACTTACACCATTGCTCAACCGCTTTATTGTCAGGCGCACCCGGCAGGGTATTGAAAAGGAATTTCCCGATGGCCTCGAAATCAACGGGAAACTTCAGAAATTTCCGAAATCGTACCCCGATAATCTTGAATATGAAGTTCCAAATCAGTTTAAATCGCAACTGCTAAAAATGGCTGAATTAAATCCAGAACTTACACGGGCATTTAATTACGAAATTACAAGTCTTGCAGAACTGGAATTTTTAGCCCATCCGCTCGACCTTTTCAACCATTATACCGAAAGGGCAAAACCAATACAATCTTCACTCGAAATTATTTACACCGCGTTACTGAGTTTAGGTTTTCCGTGTTACCGCTACAATATTTACCGCTGGGCTTATTACGGGCAACGACGCGGTGAATTGGAGCTAAACGCTGATGAAAACCGCGAACTGAGCCGTCAGATTGGTATTTATGGGATTTTCAGGACAGTATTCCTGAAACGGTTGGAATCTTCCTTGTCCTCTATTAACAAATCAATTGGAAGTTACGAGAACAAGCTCAAAGACTTTCAAACAAAACTCAATAAATACCATAAAATCATTTCCGTTAAAAATCTTTCGGCCTTAAACAAGGCCATCGATGCCTACAACGAACAGAATGCCGAGGAAGATGAACTTGATTTTGACATTGAAACCTTTGAAGGAAAAGAACAGGAATTTGTTACAATCCCTGCCGATGAAGGTACTTTTAATGTGAAACAGTTAAAAGTGGATATAGAAAAAGACCTTTCAGTAATTAGCATACTGAAGGAACAAATTGGGCTGCTCATCAAAAAAGACGATAAAATTCAGGAACTTGCCAAACACCTCAACCAAAACGACGACCGGAAAGTGCTGATATTTACCTATTTTGCCGACACACTAAAATATCTTTCCGACACACTTCCCCAGTATCTGATAAAAGGCAAAAACATTGAATTTGCATTGGGTTCGAAAGGTGAAATTGAAGATTATGCCAAACGCTTTGCCCCCGTTTCAAAAAAGTACCAACTCAAAAACGGAGACAAAGAAATTGACTTTTTGATTGCTACCGATAAACTTTCTGAAGGGCAAAACTTACAGGATTGCGGAATGATTGTGAATTACGATTTGCACTGGAATCCGGTTCGGATGATTCAGCGAAATGGCCGTATCAACCGTTTGGGAACTATTCACGAAGAAATATTTATATACAACTTCCGCCCTGAGGAACAACTGGAAAGTTATTTACAGTTAGTACGCAAACTTGAGGATAAAATCAACCTCATCCGTTACACCATCGGTAGCGACCAGAGTGTGCTTGACGAAGAACCTATCCCGCAGGATTTTACCGAAGACCTGTATAGCCGCGACGAAAAGAAAAGGCTTGAAGCATTCCGTAAAATCTTTGAAACTTCGGAACTGCTTGCTGCCGAAGATTTGTTTATGGACGACCTGCGCGAATTCGACCGGAACGAAACTTTTTCATCTCATTACAAAGAAAAGGTAAAAAACCTTCCGAAAGGAAAATGGGGAAAAGTGCAAATGCGCAAAGAAGATGAGGATTACAACCACCTTGCACATTTGGGTGCAGGCAACGATGATGCGGGGTCAGGGTTTGATGCCGGATATTTTGTAATTTTCGGCGATGATCGGACAGGCGAATTAATTACCACTACCGAAGGTTTGCTGGCTATCAAAGCAACCAGCGAACAAAACGAACGGTTTCCCGATAAATTTAAACACAAACCCGAAACCGAAGCTTTCATACTCGACTTTATCCTGAATTATCAGTTCTCGAACGAAGAACACCAGGTTCGGTACAACCAGCCGCAACAAAATGCCATTTTGCTTTTAAAGAACAAAATGATTGAATATGGCTATCCATTCGATGATATTGAAAACGTTGAAAATTGTATTCAACATTCCCGGAATGCCTATATCAATAAAGAAAGTATGAAACTGGTGCGAATGATAAACCGGATGTTTCGAAGGGGAGAACCTGTAACGAGTGAGGTTATTGACCAGTTTATTTCACTTTCCAGCCAGTATAAACCTGATGATATAACTGAAAAAGCGCCTTTAAGTGAAATCATCCAAATATTTGTGTAAACTATGACTATTCATGAATTAAACAACCTGCTTTCCACGTTTACAGAACAGAAACGCGATAATATCATCAGCTTTTCGTTTGCTTTGTTAGAGTGGATGGGCATTACACCCAACACCGACGTTCCGGGTTCGGTTGGCGAAATAAAACCACGATTGATTACGCCGCAAACCCAAAAACTGAAAGAGTTTCTGGCACAGGTTCCGCTAACCGTGCAACCTCAACTTTACCGTCTTTCGGCAGAAAACCAAAATATCAGGGTACGGTTTGCCGTTTTGAAAAAACCAAAAAAAGATACCATCAGCCAGTTGGTTGACAACGACCCCGGGTTAACCAGTTACCAGGCTTCCATCAAAGGAATCGTCAATGTTCCGGGCCGGCCGCCTTACATTCCGCAGCAACCCTATTTTATTCACTTTGTTACCTCGCCTGCTTATGACAAACTGGTTTTAATTTTCAACCAGGGTGACCAAAAACGAATTGTAACTTTTCGAAAACACCTCACCAATACCCAGTACCATAAAATACTGGAAAAATGGCAGAACACCGGCACAAAAACAAAACCCGAAATTGCCGACCTGCTCTGGAAATCGCTCGATATAAAGGAAGTAAACAAAGAGTTTTACAAACAAATCAAAGAGCGGTTTGATTCGCTGGTCGGCATTGCCAAAACGCAGGATACAGGATTAAACGAAGAAGCCATAAAACAATTTACCGTGCGGCTGATCGGCCGTTATATTTTTTGCTGGTTCCTGAAGGAAAAAGGCGTTATCCCGCCTGCCCTGCTGTCGTCTGATACTATTCAGAGTTACAGGGATTCGTTTTTCCAGTTGTTCCTGAAAAAACTGTTTTTTAAAACCCTGAATGCTGAAGTCACCGATCCTTGTCGCACGGAAACCATAACACCGCTCGACGATTTGTACAAAACCATCCCCTACCTGAATGGCGGTTTATTCGATTTTCATCATGAAGATGTGCTTTTTGACCAGCTCGACCTCAACAACTGGTTGATTACCTTTGTGAAAGTCCTCGAAGAGTTCGATTTTACCGTTGACGAAAGCAGCAGCCAATACCAGATGGTGGCCATCGACCCCGAAATGCTGGGCCGTATTTTTGAAAACCTGCTGGCAAGCCAAAACGTTGAAACCGAAAAGATGGCCAACCAACGCAAGGCTTTTGGCGCTTTTTACACCCCGCGCGAAATTGTGGATTACATGGTGAACGAAAGCCTGAAAGCACACCTCGAAACCCAGTTAATGCCTGCCCCTGCTGACGGTTCATTCGCAATTAACGAACCGTTGGTGGAATACAAGGGAACATTGTTCCAGCATCTTGAGCCACCACAAACCCTCATGGATTTTCAGGACAAAAAATATAATGCTGACAACGAACGACGGCGCGAAAAAATAAAATCAAATATTGGGAAACTGTTTTCGCCTGATTGCTCCGAAAACCCGTTCGACAAAGAAGATACAATACTTGTGCGAAAAGCGCTGAGCGAAATTACCGTGTTAGACCCGGCCTGCGGTTCGGGGGCATTCCCCATGGGGATGATGCTGCGGCTGATGGAACTGCGCCAGATTGTGGGCCACGGCCACCGCAATAGTTACGACCTGAAAGAGGAAATCCTCAGCCGTAACATTTTTGGCGTCGATATTATGCCCATGGCCGTTGAAATTGCCCGCCTCCGCGCCTGGCTCAGTTTGGTAATGGAAGCCGACTACAAACCTGCCGACCGCAAAAACAACTTCGGAATTGCAGCCCTCCCCAACCTCGACTTTAAATTTATTTGCGCCAACAGCCTTATCGACAGCGGGTACGACGCTTTTTTTGAAAAAATACAGTACAACGCCACCCTTATCCATTTAGATGGCGAAATACAAAAACTCGAAACCATTCGCAACCAGTATTTCGACCCGCGTGGCGATAAAACCCGGAAAACCGAGCTCCAGCGGGAGTTTATTGCCACCAAACAACTTATTAAAGAGCAAATTTCGATGGGTACTTTGATTAAAAATTACAACCTTGGCGACTTCTTTGAAAAAGTTGACGACTGGAACCCCTTCGACGACAGCCACCCTTCTTCCTTTTTTTCTCCTGCCTGGATGTTTGGTATTACCGATGGTTTTGATGTGGTTATTGGGAATCCGCCGTATGTGCAGTTGCAAAAGGACAACGGTAAATTGGCAAATCAATTAAAGGATGCAGGTTATAAAACATTTGAAAGAACAGGCGATTTGTATGCAATTTTCTATGAACTGGGGTTTAATATTTTAAAAGCAAGTGGAGTGCATACCTTCATAACTTCAAGCCAATGGCTAAAAGCAAATTACGGGAAATCTTTGAGGAAATTATTTCTTTCAAAAAATCCATTGAAATTAATCGCGTTAGGGCCAGGAGTATTTGAAAGCGCTGTTGTTGATACGAATATACTGATTGCTAAAAATGAACCCAATAAAAACATCTTAAAAGGCAGCACCGTTGAAAAACCCGAGCAACTCAATTATCTTAATTCATTGCCTTTACAGCCCATGCCTTATGTAACAGTTGAAAAATGGGCAATCTTAAATGACGGAAATCAAAACATCAACGAGAAAATAGAAGCAAAAGGAAAGCCTTTGAACCAATGGGAAATTCAAATCAACTTTGGAATTAAAACTGGTTATAACGAAGCCTTTATAATTGACGAAGTTAAACGAAATGAACTAATAAAATTGGATGCAAAAAGCAAAGAAATTATTCGACCAGTTTTAAGAGGTAGAGAGATTGAAAAATATTTTACTGAGTGGGATGGTGGATATTTGATTTCTACTTTTCCATCGCTAAATATAGATATTTCAAGGTATGAAGTTGTTAAAGAATTTTTGAAAGGATTTCTACCAAAAATAAAGCAGACAGGAGAAACATTTTTTAATGAGGAAGGCAAAGCTGAAAAAACAAGAAAGAAAACAACTCACAAGTGGTTTGAAACACAAGACCCAATTGGCTATCACAAAGAATTTTCCAAAGAAAAGGTTATTTGGAAACGTATAGGTTCGCAACTTCGTTTTTCCTATTCTGATAGTGAGATTTATTGTTTAGACAGCACTTGCATCGCAACTGGTGAAAAAATAAAATATCTTACTGCATTGCTTAATTCAAAACTTTGTAATTACCAATTGCTTGAGAATGCCCCTAAAACCGGAATGGGCGATTTAATCATCAGTGTACAGGCATTAGAACCATTGTTGGTCTATTATCCAACAGATTCGGAGCAAAGTCAAATTGAAAAACTGGTTGACCAAATCATCCAAAATAAAAACCAAAACCTCGACACCACCGCTTTGGAACGCGAGATAGATGTGCTTGTTTACAAGTTGTACGAACTTACTTACGACGAGGTAAAAATTGTGGAGCCGGGCTTTGCCTTAACCGAAAAGGAATATAAAGATTATGGAGGGGCGGTAAATAAGTAGTAAATTTTGTTGGACAATTTAGACAATCGTGACTGGCTTGAATGTCCCCAAAGTCAAAATTGTCCAACGAAAGCAAAACAAAGCAAAACAGACAAAAAAGAAAACCTATTGAAAAACAATACAACCCCGATGGTTTTATCCCCAAACATGGAGGTTACAAAAGTTTGTTAACCTACCAAAAGGCCGAAATAATTTATGATGGCACAGTTTATTTCTGCAAAAAGTATTTCCAGCCCCGCGACCGCACCATCGACCAAATGGTACAAGCCGCACGGTCGGGCAAACAGAACATTGTTGAAGGGAGCATGGCATCGGGCACATCAAAAGAGATGGAAATAAAACTCACCAATGTAGCCAGGGCTTCGCTCGAAGAACTTTTAAACGATTACAAAGACTTTCTGCGAACCCGAAATTTAACAATCTGGGACAAAAAACACCCGTACTATCCGCGCCTCACCAAACTATTAACGGCCAAAGATGCGACTTATGAAACCTACCGCAAAGGCATTGAAAGCCCCGACCCCGAAGTTTCGGCTAATATGATGGTTGGCTTAATCAATATAACTTCGTACCTTTTAGCCCAACAACTAAAAAAACTGGAAAAGGAATTTCTAAAGGAAGGTGGACTGAGGGAAAGAATGTCGCAAGCCAGGATTGATGTGAGGAGAAAACAAAAATAATCAATAACGACCAAAATAATGAAATCAAAAAAAAGATGGGTATTTACCCCGGCCAAAAAGGCAATAGCAAAACTTTCGGATTTTCAAAAAGCTGAAATAGAAAAACGCTGTCAAACACTTGTGGAGCAATTTAAACAACAGTATATCAAGGAAAACCCGGATAAAAGATATAATTATCTTGCCGATGTTTATACAAAATGGAGGCGAAATTATTTGTACTTCTGCCAAAAATTCAAATCTGAAAGTCTGGAAAGTATTGTTCCTGAATTTGAAGAAAATTTTGTTCGTTTAGAGTATTTAGCAAACGACAATTTTAATTTCTCCTATTTCAGGCATACAGGGCAATGGTTTCCTGTAGCATATAATTTATCGCTAAATGATTGCCTTGAAATGATAGCAGAGAATCCCAATTTTCATCCGATAGGATAATGTGTTTCATTCATATTGTTAAAACTAATTGCATCTGCAAAAGAAACTTTCAAATTGATTTATAGCAACTTAGTTCACTAAAAAATTAAATGCCTGACTGAGTTTTTTTGCTGAGCAACGAGTAACATGAAAAAATTAAAACATAAATAAAATGAGCAATCAAAATTTAGTACTATTTGAAAGTAAGCAGGTTCGTAGATTTTACGACAATGAAAAAGAAGAGTGGTATTTTAGTGTTGTTGATATTGTGCAAGCCCTCACCGATTCTATAAATCCAACCGATTATTTAAAGAAGTTGAGAAAAAGAGACAATGAATTGGGCATCTACCTGGGGACAAATTGTCCCCAGGTAGAAATGCTGACCCATGATGGAAAAAAGAGAAAAACTTTGGGTGGAAATGTTGAACACATTTTGCGCCTCATTCAATCAATCCCATCGCCCAAAGCCGAACCATTTAAACAGTGGTTGGCTAAAGTTGGTTATGAAAGGATGCAGGAAATAGCCGACCCAGCCCAGAGCCTTGATAGGGCAAGGGAAAACTGGCAAAAGCTGGGGCGCAGCGAAAAGTGGATTCAACAGCGAATGACCGGGCAGGAAACCCGCAATAAACTCACCGATTATTGGAAAGGTAGTGGTGTAGAAAAATCGGATGAGTTTGCTTTGCTCACCAATATTATTCATCAGGAATGGACAGGCCTGACCGTGAAAAAGCATAAAGATTTAAAAGGGTTGAAATCGCAAAACCTGAGAGATCACATGAGCGAAGCCGAGTTAATTTTTACAGCCCTTGCCGAATTATCGACCCGACAAATTGCCGAAAGTGAAAAAGCTAAGGGAGTTCAACAAAATGCTGTTGCCGGGAAAAAAGGAGGAAAAATTGCCAAAGATGCAAGATTTGCTTTGGAGCAAAAAACAGGTAAAAAAGTGGTTACAGGAGAAAATTTTTTACCGCCAAAAAAGGAAACCCCAAAACTGAAATGAAACTCATCCCAATTTCTGCCGGAAATTTCCATTGCGATGGCGGCGCCCTGTTTAGCGTTATACCTAAAAAACTGTGGGGTAAAGTTTATGCTGCCGATGAAAACAACTTTACCAAATGCAAATTACTGGTGCAGCAAACCACAGTGGGAACATTCAAAAACCCCGAATGCCCGCGAAAAAGCTTCATATCATACCAACGTTTTGGATTTTCTTTTTAATACCGGCAAATTTAATCTTGTTGAAAATGAGGGAGAGCTTTTCCCAAATATCGAAGTCAGGTTTTTCGATGGCCACACCCCAGGGCAGATGATCCCTTTTGTTCATTTCGAAAATAAAACGGTAGTTTACATGGCCGACCTGATTCCAACGGCTGCCAATATTCCGCTGTTGTGGCTGGCTTCGTATGATTTGTACCCGGTAAAAGCTCTGGAAGAAAAGGAAAAATTCCTTGAAGAAGCGGCAAAAAACAGTTACATCCTTTTTTTCGAACACGATTTTTACACCGAATGTGCCACAATTGTAAAAAACCCAAAAGGTTTTGCTGAAAATGAAAGGTTTTGCTGGAAAGAAAGGCGGTAATATTATGCGGAAATACAGTTTTTTAAGACGTAAGTATTTTCTATTTTTATGCCCTTAATTTTTACCACATTATAACCGGATGAAAGTTGACATCAATTCTAAAATATTTTCCGACTTCAAATCATTTGAAAACACCCTGAAAATCTGGAAAGAGAATAATGAAACCATTGTTTTTACCAACGGGTGTTTCGATATTGTCCACCACGGGCATGTTGACTCGCTGGTTAATTCGGCCGAAATGGGGACCAAACTGATTGTTGGGCTGAACTCCGATAAATCGGTAGAAATATTAAAAGGAAGAAACCGTCCCATTTTAACAGTCGAATCCCGTGCCATAGTACTGGCTGCTTTCTCATTTGTAGATGCAGTAATCATTTTTACTGAGGAAACCCCCGCTGAGTTGATTGCCCAAATTCTTCCCGATATTCTTGTAAAAGGGAATCAATACCAGATTCATGAAATTGCCGGCCACGAAACGGTGCTTGCCAGCGGAGGCAAAGTGTTGACACTCGATCTGGTGCCCGGTATTTCCACAAGCGATATTATAGAAAAAATAAAAACCCTCGGCTAATGGCCCAATCCAAAAGTATTTACACCTGTCAGAACTGCGGCGCCCAATCGGCAAAGTGGATTGGTAAATGCCCGGCCTGCAACGAATGGAACAGTTACGTTGAAGAGGTAATCAGCAAAAAACAAACTTCCGGGAAACTGGCAGTCCAGATTTCGGAAAACCAGCCATTAACGCTCGATAAAATCGAAACCGTTCAGAACAAACGTATTTCGGTTAAAATAGAAGAATTTAACCGTGTTTTGGGGGGCGGAATTGTGCCTGGTTCACTCATTCTGCTTGGTGGAGATCCGGGAATTGGCAAATCGACACTGGCGCTGCAAATAGCGCTGCTTTTAAATGAACGGAAAATTTTATATACCTCGGGCGAAGAAAGCCTTCAGCAAATTAAACTCCGTGCCGAACGGTTGCAAACCCAAAACAACAACTGCCTGTTTTTAAGTGAAACTTCGCTCGAATTTTTAATTGCGCACACCGAAGAAATTCAGCCCGACTTGTTAATAATCGACTCCATTCAAACCATTTCCACCGAAACCATCGAATCGTCGCCGGGGTCGGTTTCGCAGGTTCGCGAATGTACTTCGGCCATTTTGAAATATGCAAAAAAAACCGGGGTTGCCGTAATTTTAATTGGGCACATTACCAAAGAGGGCAGCCTTGCCGGCCCCAAAGTGCTGGAACACATGGTTGACGTGGTTTTGCAGTTCGAAGGCGACACCAATTATATGTACCGCATTTTGCGCTCAAACAAAAACCGGTTTGGCTCGACCCACGAATTGGGCATTTTCGAAATGGGCAGCAACGGGTTGCGCGAAATTCTGAACCCTTCGGAGCAACTCATTTCGAAGGTGAGCGACCACGTAAGCGGTACTGCCATTGCAACTACCATTGAGGGGGTACGGCCTTTCTTAATTGAAATTCAGGCGCTCGTAAGCAGCGCAGCTTACGGTACGCCGCAGCGTTCTTCCACCGGTTTCGATTTGCGAAGACTGAATATGTTACTGGCAGTTCTCGAAAAACGTGCAGGTTTCAAACTCATCCAGAAAGATGTTTTCCTGAATATTGCAGGCGGATTAAGAATCAGCGACCCGGCCACCGATTTGGCTGTAATTTGTTCAATCCTTTCATCGAACCTCGATGTTGCAATCAACCATAAATACTGTTTTGCCGGCGAAGTGGGGCTAACCGGCGAGATACGTGCCGTAAACCGTGTGGAACAGAGGATTGCAGAGGCCGAAAAACTGGGTTTCCACCGTATTTATATTCCAGCGCACAACAAAAGTTTCGATAAATCAAAATTCAAAATCGAAATTGTAAAAGCCAGCCGGGTAGAGGAGGTTTTTAGAAATATTTTTGGGCAAAATAACCGTTAAAGTGAAATCATATTTTTTAACACACATATTTTGATTTACGGGACAACAATTTATAATTTGGCACACTCAATTTCAAGATGAAAAAAGCGCTGTTTATAATGGCAATTTTGGGGTTTACGTTTATTTCGTGCGATAAGGAGGTAATTCCAAAGCCCCGCCCGTTAATCAGGGAAAAACAGATGGTTAATATGCTGGTTGATATTCATCTGGCTGAAGCTATGTTTAATCACCTGCGTTACGACACCCTTTTCAGAAACAGTTCATCGGTGAATTTTTATTATTCGGTATTGCAGAAGTATGAGGTTGCAGATTCTGTTTTCGAAAAGTCGTTTGTTTATTATGCCAGCAACCCGCGAAATTTTGAAAAAATGTACCGCGAGGTGATGAATAAACTGAGTGAAACCGAGCAGGGATTTTCGGGCAGAAAACAAGATATACTCGAATTTCAAACTCCTGAATAACAAGCCGTGAGAAAAATTGCGGCTACATACATTTTCCCTGGAGGCCAGCCACCCATTAAAAACGGAATTTTAACCTGCTCGCCCAACGGAACAATTATCGAAATCAGCGGAAACAACGAAAAAATAGGAGAACAGGCGGGGCTTGAATATTACAGCGGAATTTTGGTCCCGGGTTTTGTGAATGCACATTGTCATCTTGAACTTTCGCACCTGAAAGGAAAAATTGAAGAAAAAACCGGGATTGGCGGTTTTATTGGTAAAATCAACCAGTTGCGCAATCAGGAAACCGAAAACATTGAAAAAACCATTCAGGCTGCCGACCGAATAATGTGGGCTGCCGGAACTGTTGCAGTTGGGGACATTTCAAACTCAACGCTCACCATCGAAACAAAAAGGAACAGTAAAATATTTTATCACACTTTTATCGAGTCGTTTGGCTTTCATCCTTCGCGGGCCGATCGCGCTTTCGACATTGCACAGTTTGTGCAGTTTCAGTTTAAAGAAAAAGGATTGGCAAATTGCATCGTTCCTCATTCTCCCTACTCAGTTTCGAAAACGCTATTCGAAAAAATAAAAGAAAACGCAATCATCGAAAAAAGTATTTTAACCATTCATAATCAGGAGAGTGAAAGTGAAAGTGAGTTTTTTGCGCACGGAACAGGAACAATTCTAAATCACCTGCAGAATAATTTAGGAATCGATATTTCGCATTGGGAACCAACCGGAAAAAGTTCTTTGGTTTCGGTACTAGAATATTTACCTGCTGAAAACCAATTGTTGCTGGTACACAATACTTTTACAAAGCAGGAAGATTTGGATGAGATCAGAAAAATGCGCTCACCCGAAAATACATTTTTTGTGCTTTGCCCAAATTCAAATATTTATATCGAAAACCAACTTCCGCCTGTTTCGCTGTTCCGGGAAGAAAGCCTGAATATCTGCCTGGGAACAGATAGTCAGGCTTCAAACCACGAGCTCTCTGTTTTGTCCGAAATGATTACACTTCAACTTCAGTTTCCGGAAATCAAACTTGAAGAACTGTTGCGGTGGGCCTGTATAAACGGGGCAAAAGCATTAAAAAAAGAAGAAAGTTTTGGGAGTTTCGAGGTCGGGAAAAAGCCGGGCGTAAACCTGATTTCGGGGATTGATTTTAAAACGATGAAACTCACGGAAAAAAGCCGTATAAAAAGACTAATCTGATGTGTCCTTATGTGCCTATGTAGTCTGTCTTTTTTGAACCCAATAGGCATATAGAACACAAAAGAAAAAAAACACATAGAATAAATAATGCCAACATTTCTGTTCGATAAAATAATTTTTGGGCCGGTAAAAAGCCGGCGGCTGGGTGTTTCATTGGGAATTAATTTGTTGCCAGCCAATATAAAAGTTTGCTCGTTCGATTGTATTTACTGCGAATGTGGCCGTAACCCGAAGAAAAATAAAGAGAAGGCTGTTTTACCAACACGAATGGAAGTCAGGCAGAAGCTGAAAGAAAAACTGGAGGAAATGGTTTCAAAAAAAATGTTGCCCGATGTAATTACTTTTGCCGGAAACGGAGAACCCACCCTGCACCCGGAGTTTGCCGGAATTATTGACGATACTATTGAACTCAGGGAACAATTGACACCAAAAGCACGGATTGCTGTTCTTTCAAATGCAACAATGATTCATAAAAAAGAGGTTTTTCAGGCATTACTGAAAGTGGAAGACAACATCCAGAAACTGGATTCGGAATTTGAAGAAACGGTGCAGTTACTCAACTGCCCGAATAAAAATTTCAGTCTTGCAAAAACCGTTGATCAATTGACTGAATTTCAGGGGAGGGTTATCAT
The DNA here is from genome assembly GCA_009773765.1 of Prolixibacteraceae bacterium. Taxonomy (GTDB): domain Bacteria; phylum Bacteroidota; class Bacteroidia; order Bacteroidales; family Prolixibacteraceae; genus Draconibacterium. Next base: position 147,204 of record WTWZ01000002.1, read on the forward strand.
TCAAACCCTTTTTGTGCGCGGAAGTTACAAAGGTCAAACCGTTGACAATACCACCGAAAAAGAAATTTCGGCATGGATTGAATTACTAAAAAAGATAAAACCATCACAGGTGATGATTTACACCATTGCACGGGATACGCCTGTAGACTCACTTCAAAAAGTATCTGCCAAAGATCTAAATTCAATTGCAATTCAGGTTGAAAATGCCGGTTTTGATGTTCAGGTTTCGGCCTGAAAAATTGTGGAAAAAACGCAACGGGAAAAACGTAATTTTCACAATGTTGTCCGGTACCACTCCGAACTTTTACCTACGAAACGCATACCCATTACAAAACCCTTTAATTTGAGCAAATCGTTGCCTTCCAGCCAGGCATAACAGTCATAAGTTTTCCCCGACTTTGGGTCGTAAATTGTACCATTTTCCCATTCTTTATCTTTTGCATCAAAAATAAAACTATCCAAAATTTGCAATCCAATCAATGAACGGCTATGCAGGTTAGCATCCGGATTTTTATCGTCAACCGGCGGTTTTCCGTTAATATATTTCTCGGGAATCATGTAAACAATTGTTCCAATGTACTTTCCGTTTTTTTTCTCAACTTTAATTTTTGTGGTTTTCTCGTCGTTCCACCAGATTCCAAGAATCTTGTCGGCTTCCTGTGCAATTCCGGCCAGCGAATAAATTCCCAGAAATAAAAGGATAATCAGTTTTTTCATTTTTTCAGGTTTAAATTTTTTGCGGAATAAATATATCAATTATTGAATTTGATTCTGTAAATTTCAACTTCTTTTTTCAACTACCAAAAAATGTGAATTATGAAAGTATTTAAACGAATTTTAGCAGGCGTTTTAATTTTTATTGTCCTGGTTTTACTGGCTGGGCACTTTTTACTTACCAATATTGAAAAAGTCGCAATTCCTGATTATAACAAAAGTGTTCAGATTTCAGGTTTAACAGGAGAAGTAACCATATTGCGCGATACGTTTGGAATACCTCATATTTATGCTGAAAATGAAAAGGATTTGTACCGGGCCGTTGGTTTTGCCATGGCGCAGGACCGGCTCTGGCAAATGGATTTGTTGCGGCGGGTTACACAAGGCCGCCTTTCCGAAATTCTGGGGAATAAAATGGCCGAAACCGATTTACTGATGCGGGCGCTCCGCATCCAGGAGAAATCGGAAAAAATACTGGTTGGTGCATCTCCCGAAATCGTTGAGGCGTTGGTATCTTTTACTGAAGGGGTAAACGAATACATCCGTTTTAACCCGCTGCCCCCCGAATTCAAGATTTTAAGCTATCATCCAGAGTTTTGGCAACCCGTTCATTCTGTGAACCTTATTGGTTACATGTCGTGGGATTTAACTTCGGGCTGGGGCATTGAATTTTTGTTAAACCAGTTAAAACCGGTGGTACTGGAAGAGCAGATTCTGAAATTAATCCCTGCGATGGATAATCATAAAACAGCCATTTACCCCGATTTTTATTCGCCCAAAATAAAAATTGGCGAAACCATTTTATCGGCCAGCGCCAATCTCGAAAACCTGGGGGCACAGATTTTTTATGGAAGCAACAACTGGGCGGTATCAGGCAAGAAAAGCAAAACAGGCCATCCATTGCTGGCCAACGATATGCACCTCGGACTAATGTCGCCGGGAATCTGGTACCAGATTCATCAAAATGTTGAAGGCAAACTCAATGTAACCGGACTGGCAGTGCCGGGCCAACCTTTTGTAATTGCCGGCCACAATGATTCAATTGCCTGGGGAATGACCAATGTGATGGTTGACGACATCGATTTTTATGCAGAAAAACTGAATAAAGATTCAACACAGTATTTACTCGATGGCGAATGGAAAGATTTACTGATAAAATCCGAAATCATTAAAACCAAAGAAGGAGAAGAGATTGAAAAAACATTGAAGTTTACCCATCGCGGGCCAGTTATAAACGAATTCAGAAAGGGCGCTGAAACTCCTGTTTCCATCCGTTGGCTGGGTAACGAAATGAGCAACGAAATACGCTCGGTATTTTTGCTAAACCGGGCTAAAAACTGGGCCGATTTCAGGGATGCGGTAAAAACTTTTACTTCGGTGAGCCAGAATATTGTTTATGCCGATGTAGCCGGGAATATTGGCCTGCAGTGCAGCGCCGGCATTCCTGTCCGCGCCGGTAGTGGTATTCAGATTTTCCCCGGCGACAGCGGTAAATATGACTGGACTGGTTTGGTTCCGTTCGAAGAACTGCCTTTTGAGTTTAATCCTGAACGCGGCTACGTTTCGTCGGCAAACAACAAAACCGCACCCAACGATTATCCTTATTACATCAGTCACTGGTTTGCCACTACCGACCGGATTGACCGGATTCGTGAAATGCTGGAAGAAAAACCGTTGCTGGGCGCAGAAGATTTTGAGGCCATGCAACGTGATGTAAAATCGAAAAAAGCAGAACAAATGACCCCGGTTTTTGTGGAAGCGCTAAAAAAGGAAACCGGCTTAAATGAGGTTGAAAAAGAAGCATTAAAAAAACTGGAAGAATGGAATTATGAATTGACAAAAGAAAGTGCGGCAGCTTCGGTTTTTGAAATACTTTATCGGAAAGTTTGCGAAAACCTGGTTAAAGACGACCTGACGCCCGAACTTTTTACAGCATTAAAAGGGCAGAGGGTTTTGCTTGAAAACCTGATAACGAATGTTTTGACTGATAAATCGTCGGGTTGGGTTGATGATAAAAGCACAACGGAAACCGAGACATTCGAAGATATTGTAACCCGCTCGTTTAAGGAAACGGTTGCTGATTTAACAGTAGAAATCGGTGTAAACCCGGAAGACTGGAAATGGGGTAAAATTCATACTTTTACTTTAGGCCACCCGCTTGGAGTTGTTGATATTCTCGATAAGGTATTCAATCTGAACAAGGGGCCGTTTGAAGCTCCCGGGAGTTATCATACCGTAATGCCATACTCGTATTCGTACAGCAATTTGTACAAGGTGAACCACGGGGCATCGCACCGCCATATTTTTGATGTGAATAACTGGGATGCTTCTAAAACCATAATCCCAACAGGCACAAGCGGAATCCCGGCCAGCGGGTTTTACCTTAACCAAACCGGAATGTACTTGAACAACCAATACCATGCCGACCCGTTCAGCAAAGCAGAGGTTGAAAAATTGGCAAAATTCAGGATGAAACTTTTACCCTATTAAAAAACTAATATTTACTGCGTATCAGTGAAATATTTTACTGTTCCAACTTTCAGTTCCATGGTTGCATCTTCATCGCAAACAATAATTCCGTTGGGGTGGTTTTGCAATGCCGAAAGCGTCCACATGTGGTTAATGCCTTCTTCAACCACCTTTTGAAGAGCCCGGGCTTTTTTATAACCATTTACAATTATAACAACTTCCCTTGCATTAAGCACGGTTTGCACACCTACTGTAAGCGCTTGTTTGGGCACTTTGCTAAGGTCGTTCCCGAAAAACCTTGAGTTGGCAACAATGGTGTCATAATTCAGGTTTATCATGCGTGTGCGTGAATTCAACGATGAACCCGGCACATTAAAAGCCAGGTGGCCATCGGCGCCCATTCCGCCGAGGAAAAGTTCAATTCCGCCAAACGACTTTATTTTACTCTCAAATTCTTCACATTCTTTATTCGGATAGAGTGAATTACCATCCAAAATGTGAATATTATTTTTATTGATATCGATATGGTTAAAGAAATTTGTGTTCATGAAACTGTGGTAGCTTTCGGGGTGTTCTTCAGGCAATCCCACGTATTCGTCCATATTAAATGTAACTACGTTTTTAAACGATACTTTTCCCACCCGGTTCAGCTCAACCAGTTTTTTATAAGTTCCTAACGGCGACGAACCGGTTGGTAACCCCAGTACAAAAGGCCTCTTTTCAGTTGGGTTAAATTCATTGATTCTTTTAACAATGTATTCTGTGGTCCAGGTACTGATTTGTTCGTAAGTTTTTTGAATAATAAGTTTCATTTTTTCTTTCTTTTAGTTTTGAAATTGCTTAGTCGCATTTATTAAATAAACATGCAATATTGAATTCATACATTTAACTCCCCACCACCGATTTCTCTAGTTTAAAGGCCTCTTCCAGGAATTGTTCAACATTTAATTCGCGGTGAAACACGATACCATGGGTTGCCCGTAACAGGGGCGATTCGTTCTGATAGAAAAAATCTTTGCCCAGTAACAACTGAATTTGTTTGTGCTGTTCGAGCCAAACCTGCTGGGTAAGTTCGCTGAATTTCCCATCGAGCTGGTAACTTGGGAACGATGCATTTACCTGGCTTACGTAACATTCGGAAAAAGATTTGTCGAGCGTGGCCAGTGCGTTTAATGAAACCGGCACAATTACCTCCACATCCCACGGATTGTATTTGAACCAGACATTGCGGTAGCCAACAATCCGTAATTGGCTTAAATTTTCTTCCTTGCCCCATGCCTCGACTGCTTTTGCAATAGCCTGCAAAACTTTGTAATGGGTGTCGGGGCCGCTTCCCTGCGGATCCATTGCCAAACTGATAACAGTGGGTTTGTATTTTCTGAAATCTTCGAGAATGGGCAAAACATCGCTTTCGAAATTGGGATGGCCTGTACCTGAAGTTCTCTGGTAAAAACCGAGGCGCAAATGGTGCACATTTTTTACCATAATCCCATAATGTGCCCAAACCAGTTCTTCTTCAAACTCGCGGATCATTCCTTTCAGTTTCTGAATTTTGGGCGGATTTTTACTGCCGTCGTAACTCCTGTTCAGGGTTGAAAGTATTTCGTAAATCACATCGCGAAGTTCATCTTTCGATTTGACATTCCAGGTTGAAACCATTGCCCTTACTGCCCGGTGACAAACTCCCCTTCTTTTTTCATCGTTGTTTTGTGCTGCAATGTTATCAAGATAATGGTATATGTCTTTATCCCACTTGTATTTGTAGCCTTCCTTAAAAAAATCGGGGTAGTTCACCATTTCAATTTTGCCCTGATTGATTAAATTTTTGGTATCGTTCATTAAATCGTAAAGAAAACGGTTTGTTACCGCAGTAAAACCTGATGTTAATACCGAAAAATGCAGTTCGTTACTGGCATCGCGCGATTGCCGGTTTGTGGAAGGCATGATTCCCAGCATGATATCGTCGTGGTGCGGGCCGGTGTGGTAGTAAACCTGGTTTATCTCCTTTTCCATTCCCTTTTGCAGTTTTGCCAAAATCGAGTCGATAACCAACTGCACTGTATTTTCGTTGAGGTCAGGAATGAGCCTGCAGTATTTATCAGCTTTTAAATCATCAAGTTCAAGTTTTGGCCCGAACTTGTTTATTTTTTTACAAAGTTCGATAATTGCCCTTTCTGTTTTCTGATGGGTCCATGGGCTGCTTTTGTAGAAATTATCGATGCTGTCTTCCAGTTTTACAGCAGCTCCTTCGGTTAAATAAAACCGGCTGTTTTCGAGTTTTTGCAGCGAAGTTGCAGGTGCAATTAAGTTTGGCTTACTTTCGAGCGCTGTTTTTATGGTGTCGGCAATGGCTTCACCGGCAGCATAAACAATAGCTTTTGCATGTGGGTTGAACCCAATGGTGCCCAGTCCAACGGTAATTACAAGCCGGGTCCTCGAAACTTCAATCCCACCCAAATCGGCTGCCAGAACGGCTTGTGTTTCAAAATTGGTCATTGTTAAGCGCGTTGAGGAAAAATGGTCGGTCCCCCGTGTATTAAATGCAATATGTCCGTCAGGGCCAATCCCTCCCAGAAAGAATCCGATCCCGCCTTTTTCACGAATCGCATTTTCATAATTGGTACACCAGTTATCAATCTTAAAAATCGATTCCTGCTGAATTTTTTCCATTGCTGTTTTAGCTTCCCGAAAACGTAAGGAAAGGTCGATGTTGTAATCCGGGAAAACTTCAAGAAAGTGTTTGTCTTCAGCAAGCCTGATATCTTCCGATTTTATCAGCAGCGATTTTTCAGGGTCCATTCCAAACCCTTCGATATAATTTACTTTGGCAAAATTGTACAAACTATTGTGCTGTTCCGTCCTGATTGGATAGAAATCGCCCATTTGTACAAACTGAAGATTGTTTAAAACAGGCTTTTTTATTTTCTTTAAATTGTATTTTTCAAGCAACTCCTTTCCTTGTTTATTATCCCAGTTATCGAGAATGAAGTGCGTATAGTTTATAAAATACTGGGCTGTTTTGCTCACGGGCAGGCTTACAACCCCGGTTGGGCTTTCCGATACCCATTCGATAAAACTCAACGCCGAAAGTAAACCGAGTTTCGGGTAACTTTCAACAGTTATAAAAGGTATTTGGGTTGAAATATTTTTGATTTTGGCTTCTTCAATAAAAGCCATTTCAACTTTTGTGAATTTTTTTTCCATATTTTTTATTTTGACATTGATAATTTTTCCAGCGCATAGGCAGCAACCCCAACGGTGCCTGCTTTTGACCCCAATTCTGAAAATTTAATTTCGGTGTTGTTGCTGATATCGCGGTTACAATAAGTGTTGATGGCCTGCTGCACCGGCGCCAGGATAAACTGGCTTGCTTCGGCAACCCGCCCGCCAATAATAATCAGTTCAGGATCAAAAATCTGGATTAGGTACGAAATGCCCCTTCCAAGCCAGTGCCCAACGTCGGCAAATAACGAAATTGCAAACTGGTCGCCTTGATTGGCTGCCTGTATAACTACCGAAATATCAATCTTTTCCAGGTTGTTTTGAACCAGTTCACTGATGAGCGACAACTTTCCTTTTTGAATGCCCTCTTTTGCCATTCTTGAGACAGCCACAGCAGATACCATTGTTTCAAGACATCCCTGTTTTCCACAGGCACACAACACACCGTTATCAACAATAGGCAAATGTCCGAATTCGCCCGAATAACCCGATTTTCCGGAATATAACTTCCCATTGACGATGATTCCAAGGCCAAGCCCCCAATCGGCCTGGAGCATTAAAACATTTTTCTTGTTTTTTGCCAGGCCGAAATGTTGCTCGGCAAATGTCCTTACCTTGGCATCGTGGTTGAAGTACACCGGAATACCAAAAATTTTGCGCAGTTCAGCAAATAAATTGGCGGTATTTGGGAAATAAGTTTTGTTTATACCTTGTTTTAAATTGATTAATCCCGGGAGTTCGATACCTGCAACAATAATTCTGTTAACCGGAATGCTGCTTTCGGCCACTACTTTCTCAAGCATTTCATTTACCCTGTAAAAGATAGTAATGTCAGACTGCATTTTTATGGGGAAAAAATGCGGGCCGCTGGCAACTTCGTTATTACTGTTGAAAATGGAAATAATGGTTCGGGCAATGTTTATGGTTATTCCCACCACGTAAAACCCATCCTTAACCAATCCGTATATATTCGGCCGTCTGCCACCACTCGAATCACCCCTTCCAAGGTCTTCCACCAGATTTTCGTCAATTAATTCAACTAGAAGGCTGTTTATTTTTGGAGTACTCAGGTTAATAATTTTCGATAAATCGGAATTCGAAAGCGGACCATTGAAATAAATGGCACGTAAAATCTGTTTTTTGTAGCTAATCTTTTTCGATTCTACTGCAAGACTTTGATTTCCTGTAATCTTAAATAAATTTTCCATAATTTTTATGCCCTGCTAAGATCAGGATAAATTCTAAAATAGGCAATATTCTTTTTAATAATATTTAAAAGTATTGTTTGGCTTAACTATTCTTCAACATTTTTGAAGAATAGTTAACTTTGAAATCATAAAAGATTAAGTAAAATATCAGATATTTGGCGTTTATAACAGATTTATTGAACATTGAAGTATGAAGGCAACACTGAATATATGGTTTCTGTTTTTTCTGATTATTTGGGAATCGGGATTAGCCCAGTCGCGTAAAACCATCAATATTCCCAATATTCCGGGTTATCAAACTTTAAAATGCGATTTTCACATGCACTCTGTTTTTTCCGACGGCACAGTATGGCCAACAGTGCGGGTGCAGGAAGCCTGGCAAGAGGGTTTGGACGCCATTTCAATAACCGATCACATTGAGTACCGGCCCCATTCAAAAGATATTAATGCCGACCACAACCGTTCGTTTGAAATTGCCGAACCCCTGGCAAAGGAATTAAAAGTTATACTGGTTCGCGGGGCTGAAATTACCCGTGGTATGCCGCCCGGACATTTAAATGCCCTGTTTATCAGAAATGCCAACCTGCTCGACAGGGAGAACGTGAACGATGCGCTTCGCGAAGCCCGAGATCAGGGCGCTTTTCTGATTTGGAACCATCCGGGGTGGAAAGTTCAGCAACCCGACTCAACCGTTTGGTGGGCAGAACATACGAATCTGCACAAGAACAACATGTTACATGGCATCGAAGTTTTTAACGAATCATTTTGCCCTGAAGCGCTCGATTGGGCAATCGAAAAAAAGCTAACTATTTTTAGCAATTCCGACGAACATGGCCCATCAAACTACAACGACGGGCACAGGCCTTTAACTTTGGTCTTTTCTAAAAGCCGTACACAGGGAGGAATCAGGGAAGCGCTTTTTAGCCGCCGCACAGTGGCCTATTTCGGAAACACACTTGTGGGCGAAGCTGCCTATCTCAATCCTTTGTTTTTCGCTTCACTTGAAATTGATAATGAACCGCTCAGGTTAAAAAATAAGGAAAGGAAGCTGATTTTTGTCAAAAATAACTCCGACATTAATTATGAACTTGAACTTGCTCAACCCGGTATCGGGTTTTATGCACCAGAAAAGCTATCTTTAAAAGCCCACCAGATAACACCAATTGAACTGACCGGTAATTCAGAAGAAGTGGCACAGATAAAAAGTCTGAAAATATATTATGTAGCCAAAAACCTCAAAATAAGTAACGAAAAAAATCTTGTTGTCACTTTTTCGTTTCCGAATATTTAAGATTGAACGAGTTAGCATTTACTCATTCACAAGTCAATTAAAAATTATAATATGCCCAAAAAAACCGGACGAAACAGTATTTCTAATTTTCAGAAATGCACTGTAACCAACAATGAAGAGATTTCTCCGGGGGTGCATGTTATTTCATTTCTTCGCGGGTTTGACTTTTTGCCCGGCCAGGTGGTGAAAATTACAACCCACAATAACCACCCGCCACGGATTTACAGCATTTGCAGCGGAAATTCCGAAAAGGAAATAAAAATTCTTTTTAACATTAAAGGCGATGGATTCTTAACCCCAAAACTTGCAGCCATGAATCCGGGTGAACAAATAATGGTTTCAAAACCTTACGGGGGTTTTCTTGGGTCAGCAGAAAAAGCATGGTTAATTTGCACTGGCACAGGGATTGCACCTTTTTACAGCATGATTAAATCGGGATTGGCTGCCAACAAAAAACTAATTCACGGGGTGCGCTGTTTAAACCAGTTTTATTTTGAAGATGAAATTGAAGAAATACTCGGAGATAATTACGTGCGCTGCTGTTCGGGTGAAAAATCGCGCAATACTTACACGGGGCGTGTAACCGGTTATTTGAACGAAATTCAGATTTTGCCTTACGTAAAGCACTTCATTTGCGGGCAGGCGCTGATGGTGGTTGAAGTGCGGGATATGCTTATTCAAAAAGGGGTTCAGTTTGAAAATATTATGGCCGAAATTTATTTTTAGTTTTTACCGGGATACGTAATAAATCAACACTGCTCATGACTAATTCAAAATACTAAAATTTTAAATTCTAAAAACAACACAATGAAAAAATCAGTAATCACCTTAGTTGCAACCACAATTATTGCAATTGCAAATTTAGCCAGTGCCCAATCGGTAAATGAAGTTTTGGATAACCATTTTAAAGCGGTTGGACAGGAAAAACTCAGCGATGTTAAGTCGTATTATATCAAAGCAAAAGTCAGTCAGATGGGTATGGAAATGCCGATGGAAATGAAAATTAAGAAACCCGATAAGTTTGTTATGACAGTTGACGTTCAGGGTCAAAAAATGATTCAGGCCTTCGATGGGGAAAAAGGATGGATGATATTCCCAATGATGGGGCCCGATCCGCAGCCACTCGAAGGAGATCAGCTTGCACAGGTAAAACAACAGGTAAACATGGAAGGTGAATTGTATAACTATGCGGAAAAGAAAAGTACAGCAGAACTCATTGGGAAAGTTAATATCGAAGGAAATGAATTATACCGGATTAAATTAACCACAGAAAACGGAAATGCAAAAGATTACTTTATCGATACCAAAACCTATTACATTAACAGGGTAAAGGCCAAAGTAAGCGGCCAGGGGCAAACAGTTGATATTGAACAAATAATGAGTGATAACAAAACCGTTGATGGAATTACTATGCCAATGAAAATTGAGACTAAATCGCCGATGGGCACAGGCACAATTATAATGGAAGAAGTAAGGTTTAACGAAAAATTTGATGATGCCATTTTTAAACAACCGGCAAAATAGAATCATTAACCCAACTTGCAATATCTAACTTGTAATTTCCATATAATCAGTGCCAACCGTTTTTCGGGTTTGCTTTTCGGGTAACACGCCTGTCTGCCGAACAGGCAGTGATTTTCGTATCCAGTGTTGATATTTGTACCCGAGTGCATCATAAATTTCACGTGCTTTGGTTTCGGGCTTGCTGCATTCTTGCGCGAAAGGTAATTTTCGAGCCTTTCCCTTTGGTTACAGGGCAACCTGCCGGTGGCATACAACTGATGGCGGTTTACCGGTGGGGCTTCCATCCCCATCGGGGCCACAGTGCACTGTTATCGTTCAGCCAGTCAACCGAGGCATGTTCCGAGGCCGGGTGGACTGCCCGGCTGATAATGCGGATCAGCGACAAGTCGCACTGCCCGGGCGTAAAACCAGCGCTTTCAAAAATCTGGTTTTAGAACCTGTGCGCCAGGGCTTCGGCCGCTGGCAGTGTTGGGTACAAAGGCAGGTTGCCGCCAAGTCGGTAGCTTTCGCAACACCGGTAATGGTTGTAAGCCTTGCCGGTGTTGCGGTCAATTTTAGGCAAGGCTTTTATAAACATGCGGCAAACATCCAAAATCGAATACAATCAAACAAATCAAGCTATAAGAAAATATTTTGACAAAATTTCGTATGTAACTAAATATCAAATCCATAAAAAATGAAGTTTTTTTCAGGAAATCGTTTCATGCGCAAGTTGGGTATTTTACTGATATTTCATGCAATTTTTAATGTTGGCTCACTTTTACCTGAAAGATACTCACTTACCCGCGAAGGGGAAACTCCAAATTTTTTTGCAAACGTACGTTGTGACATTGCCTCTTCTTCCAGCCTCATTTTTACAACATCCGAAATTGAAGGATTACCAATTTGGAAATGATGCTCTTCGTACTCAATCACAATATCTGAATTTATTTTCAGTTTTATGGCTCTGCCCCCATCACTTGGTGTGTCATCGGTGACCAGGGGCAATAGTTCTTCTATTCTTGCGAGAGCGGTTTTATAAACAGCGTCAGTAATTTTTGATTCCATATTGGCAATATTCGTTTTGAGATAAAATCAAAAAAACCAGATACGGAATAATGTAGTCATTTTGCTATTTTTGCCAATCATAAATTGAAATTCATGAAATTCGAAAAAACCAAATACAGGCTTCAATCGGTAAAAACCGGTAACATTTTTCAAGATACCGGCTGGACGCTCGATGCACCTGGCGAAACAGAACCAACATTAATCCGTGCCATTTATGAGAAAAAGCACCTTGAGGTAAAAGACGAACCGTGGGGAATTTACCGCTTTGCCAACTGGCTGCCGGTTGGCCGAATGTTAAAAGGTTCATCATCGCCGGTTACATACAAAAGTGAAGGGCTTGCAAAAAATCTGGGGCTCGAAAATCTTTGGATTACCTTTAGCGGCTGGTGGCCTGAAAAAGGCGCCCGTTTTAAAACCTGCTCCTTTAAAGAAACCGAAGCCTATTCAGTTTGCGGAAGAATGACACCGGAAATGAACAAAGTGCTTGTGGTGGCTTCGGCAGGAAACACCGCACGCGCTTTTGCCCAGGTTTGTTCCGACAACCAAATCCCGCTGCTGCTTTGTGTCCCCGAAGACAACATCAACGCGCTTTGGTTCGGCGCCCCGCTGAACGACTGCGTGAAACTGATTTGCAGTAAAACCGGCAGCGACTATTTCGATGCCATTCACCTTTCGAACATCGTGGCCGGAATGGATGGTTTTATTGCCGAAGGTGGCGCCAAAAACGTAGCCCGCCGCGATGGAATGGCCACTACAATGCTTTCGGCCACTACCACAATCGGGCAAATTCCCGATTACTATTTTCAGGCTGTAGGCAGCGGAACCGGCGCAATTGCCGCGTGGGAAGCCAATTTGAGGTTACTTGAAGATGGCCGTTTCGGAAATACAAAAATGAAACTGATGGTTTCGCAAAATATTCCGTTTGTTCCAATCCACGATGCATGGAAAGCCGGCACGCGGTCGATGCTACAGCTTGACGATGAACTCGCACGCCGGCAGGTTGAAGAGATTGACGCTAAAGTGCTGTCTAACCGCAAACCGCCGTACCCCATTTTTGGCGGGCTTTTCGATGCCTTGAGCGATGCCGGCGGCGATGTTTTGCTGGCTACCAACGAACAGTCCCGCGTTGCCGCCCAACTTTTCCTTGAAACCGAAGGAAACGATATTCACTCGGCAGCAGCCGTGGCAACGGCAACTTTAATTGAAGCAGCCAAAAATGGAACTGTCAATAAAAATGACCTGATAATGCTGAACATTACCGGCGGTGGCGAAGATAAATTCAAATATAAAAAAGAACTTTTCCGGCTCAAGCCACGAATTGTTTTTGATATAAATCCTGATGCTGAACAATCGAAAAAACTAATTGCAGCGCTGTTTGCATTGTATTAAATCTTGAAGAAATTCATGTTGTGAATACATAATTATTTGAAGATATGTTATCTAAATTGAACGAATTCTTTGATTCCGGTTTCGTTTTTTGTATCTTGGAAAAAATTAAAACAAATTGAATAAAAGACTTAAAATATATTGGATACCTCAGTTCCAAATTTTTTATTTGCAGATGACTCACCTGAGAAAATGGAGATTACAGTTGATTTTTTTGAAAACTTCGTTAAACCAGGTATTTATGAATCATTTGTATCACCGGTGGTAATTGCAGAAATAGAAGATACCAATAATTATCAAAAACGGGTTGAGTTACTTGGCATAATTGAAAAATATCCAATTAATTTATTGGAATACTCAGATGCAGAAGCTGTTGAAATTCAGGAATTAGCAGAAAAATATATTGAAATGAAAATTATTCCTGTGAAAAAATTAGCCGTTGCATTACATATAGCAATTTGTGTTGTCAAAGGTATGGATTACCTGGTAAGTTGGAATTACAAGCATTTGGCAAATGTGAACCGGGAACATAAAATAAAAATATTGAACTGGGAATTGGGATATCGTATTGATTTAAGAATTATTACACCGATAGAATTAGTTGATTATGAAAACGAAAATATCTAAAGCTCAGACGGAAGTATGGGAATGGAAAGAATCTTTGTATGAAGAATTGAAAGATATACCAAAACTGGAAAGATTAAACTACATACGGGAAAAAGTAAGCAAAACCTTACTTGCCTTAAAAAAGAAAAAAGAAGCCTTGTACGATTAAGAGGATTCTGAATCAACAACAGAAAAAATCCAAAGGCCTAACAAGTGTTTTCTCAATAAAAATTGAATTTTTTTCCTATTTATAAATTTAAACCAGAATATTTTTATGAACCGATTGTTACAATTCTCTGCAATTTTTGTAATTTTTTTGGCTGTTGCATCCTGCAAATACAAAGATTATTCACAAGTTGCTTTTAGCGAACCACATCCAAAACCGTGGGAAGACCCTGCAATCAATCAAATCAATAAATTGCCGCCGCGCGCCCATTTTATCCCGTTTGCCACCGTTGAACAGGCACAAACCGAAGATAAATGGCAGTCGCCGTTTATTCAGTCGCTCAACGGAATGTGGAAATTTAACCTCGCACAAAATCCGTCAGAAAGGCCTTACTGGTTTTTTAAAAATGATTTTGACATCCGTAAATGGGCCGAAATCAAGGTTCCTTCGAATTGGGAACTTGAAGGTTACGACTACCCGATTTATACCAACATCACTTATCCACATGCCAAAACACCTCCTGTGATTCAGTCGCATTACAATCCGGTAGGTTCATACAAGCGTACTTTCACCATTCCTGAAAACTGGAAAGGAAAAGATGTGGTTTTACACATTGGCGCTGCCAGTTCGATGGTGAACGTTTGGGTGAACGAACAGTTTGTGGGTTACAGCGAAGACAGCAAAACTCCGGCAGAGTTCAATATTGCCCAATTCCTGAAAAAAGGCGAAAACTCGCTGGCCATCGAAATTTTTCGCTGGTGCGATGGTTCTTATCTCGAAGACCAGGATTTCTGGCGGATGAGCGGCATCACCCGCGATATTTACCTGCTGGCCCGCGCCGAACAACAAGTTCAGGATTTCAGGGTAATTTCGGGTTTGGACGAAACATACACAAACGGCATTTTCTCGTTAAACGTTGAAGTTTTAAACATAGGCGAAACTTCCGGGAAAACGGTTGTGGAAGCTGTTTTAAATGATGGAGACAATACGGTTCAGACTTTCTCACAACCACTTTCGGTAGGAAAAACAAGTGTGGTTTTCGAGGCAAATATTCCAAACGTAAAACAATGGTCGGCCGAAATACCGAATTTGTTTGAACTCATAATTACCTTAAAAAATGGCGAAAATGTGGTGGAAGTCATTCGGCAGGATGTGGGTTTCCGCACTTCGGAAATTAAAAATGGCAACCTGCTCATTAACGGAAGATATGTTTACCTGAAAGGTGCAAATATTCATGAGCACCACGAAAAAACAGGACATTACGTGGAAATGGAAACCATGCTGCAGGATATTAAAATCATGAAAGAACACAACCTGAATGCTGTTCGCACATCGCATTACCCACAACCCGGATTGTGGTACGAACTCTGTAACAAATACGGACTTTATCTCATCGACGAAGCCAACATCGAATCGCACGGAATGGGTTACGGCAGCGAATCACTGGCAAAGGATTCAAACTGGAAGGAAGCGCATTTGTACCGGACAAAAAATATGTTCGAACGCGACAAAAACCAGCCTTCCATCATTATCTGGTCCCTGGGAAACGAAGCCGGAAACGGGGTTAATTTTCATGCAACTTATGACTATCTTAAATCGGTTGACCAAACGCGCCCGGTGCAATACGAAGGAGCAGGGCTCGATACAAATACCGATATTTTCTGCCCCATGTACATGAGAATTGGTGGAATGGAAGAATATGCCAAATCAAAACCTGAACGACCGCTCATTCAGTGTGAATATGCACACGCCATGGGAAACAGTGCAGGTAATTTTCAGGATTACTGGGATTTAATCGAAAAATACCCGGCGCTTCAGGGGGGTTTTATCTGGGACTGGGTTGACCAGGGGCTACTAACAACTGATTCTCTCGGCGAAAAATTTTGGGCGTATGGCGGCGATTTTGGCCCCGACACAGTTGCCTCGGATGGCAACTTCTGCTGCAACGGTCTTGTCAGCCCCGACCGCTCGGTAAAACCGCATCTGCTCGAAGTAAAAAAAGTATATCAGTACATTGGCTTCAAACCGGTTGACCTGAAAAAAGGCGCCATCGAAATCAAAAATAAATACGCATTCCTCAACCTTTCAACATTCGATTTTAGATGGGAAATTGTTGGAGATGGCCAGATAGTGAAAAACGGTGTATTCAGCGATATCAATCTCGACCCCGGACAGGTTTCGGTTGTTTCTTTCGACAACAAATTTGAACCGGTTGCTGGAGTTGAATATTTTCTGAATGTTAATTCAAAACTCAAAAATAACTGGAGTTTACTCGAAGCCGGAACCGAACTGGCAGCCGAACAATTTGCACTGCCTGTTTTTGTAACTGTTCCATTGGTAAATAAGGCTGAATTTGCTGCAGTGAATGTTCAGGACAGCGAGAATACAGTTACCATTTCGGGAGAAGGTTTTGCTGTGGCGTTCGATAAAAAAGCCGGTGTGATGACAAGCTTTAAAAAAGGCGAAGCTGAATTGCTGAAAAGTGGCCCGGCTCCGAATTTCTGGAGGGCGTCAACCGATAACGATTTGGGGAACAACCTGCACAAACGCAGCGGTGTTTGGCGAACAGCCGGCGAAACCCGCAAAGTTGCGGGTGTCGAAGTGGCTCAAAAAGCCAAAAACTCTGCCGAAGTGGTATTTAAGTTCGATTTGGTTAACGACAGCAGCCAGGTTATTGCCGGTTACCAGTCGGTTTATACAATTCTCGGTTCGGGCGATGTACTGGTTGACAACAGTTTTAAAATGACAAAAGATGACCTTCCGGAAATTGTACGCATGGGAATGAACCTCGAAATGCCGCGCAAATACGACCAGTTTACATATTTGGGCCGCGGCCCGCAGGAAAGTTACCAGGATCGCAAAACCGGTGCTTTTGTTGGATTGTACAAGCAAACCGTGGCTCAACAATACTGGAAATATGTGCGCCCACAGGAAAACGGGAACAAAACCGACGTGCGCTGGGCTGCAGTTACCGACTCCGATGGAAACGGCTTGTTGTTTGTTGGTTTGCCGCTGCTCGAAGTGAGCTCACACCATAACACGCTTGAAGATTTCGAATCGGTTGAGCGGAATTATGGGGTAAAAGCCGAAAAGGTTTCGATGTACAGCAGGCACACCAACGATGTGAAACCCCGCGACCTGACTTCGGTAAACATCGACTACAAACAAATGGGCGTTGGCGGCGACGACAGTTGGGGCGCCCGCACGCACGACGAGTACCGCTTAACCGGAAAAGAGTACAAATACTCTTTCAGAATGAAAGCGATTACCGCCGGCGAAAAACCGGAAGCACTGGCAAAAATGAAGTTGTAATTCCGAATTTGAATAACTACAAAGTAGTTGAATAATAACAGCCCCGGATTTTCGAATTCGGGGTTTTTGTTTGCTCAGTGGGACTTTGACTTTCCCAAGTCAAAGTTTTTAAAATCTGTTTGAAACCTGAAAATAATGGACTTGGGAAAGTCCATGTCCCTGGTGGCCGCATCCGTCAATTGACGGACATCGTGTGGCACAATTTATAAGTATTGTATAACCTTGATTTGAAAAAATTAAGAAATAACTTTTGTAAAACCACGCGATATAATCCCGCGGGAGCGAGGGGTTTCAAAGTGGTTGATGGACACTTTAACGAGCGATGGCATCCTTGTTGATTTGAAAAAGCATTTTCAGGAATTATGGCAATTTATTGTTCTTATGGCATTTTGCAGGATAGCGCACAAATCCCCTTTAAAGAACATTCCTTTTTACCTGGAGCAATCAGGTTTGCCAAACATACAAGTTATATGTTATTCTAAAAACCACCCCATTAAAAACAGGGTTGTATTGCCCTTATTTTAATAGTTATGGTTAAAGAATTAAAAATAAAATACTCGCTGAGTTATTGTCTTTTTTCAAAAAAAGTTCATTTTTCAAAAGAAAATCATATATTGCAAAAGTTTGTAAATCAATTTTTAATATATTACGAACAAAAGTAAATTAAAAACCAATATTAATGCTTAATTTGAAGAACATGAAAAAATTAATTCTCATTTTCGTTATTGCCGTTACTTTCGGCATTTCTGCATCAACTGTAAATGCAACCAACAAAGAGGACAAAAAGAAAGAAGCCAAAAAAGAAGTAACCAAGGCCGCTTGTTGTCCATCGAAATCGGAAGCAAAAGAGAAAACAGCAACTACAGGATGCACTGAGGCTCAGAAAAAAAGTTGTGCAGCATCGGCGAAAGCTTGTGGTGGGGACACACAGAAAAAAACAGAAAAAAAATAGTTGGTTGTTTAACCACTGAAGGGCGCCGGAAGCGCCCTTTTTTATGACTGTTATTGGCTGAACAGAAATGAATTTGTACTTTAAACGCCGTTCATAAAACACAGAATGAAAGCGCCAAAATCTTTTCGACTGCACATCGGGATTTTTGGAAAACGAAACTCCGGAAAGTCGAGTATCCTGAACTCGATCACCAACCAGGATGTATCTATTGTATCGGATATTGCAGGAACTACCACAGATCCTGTGGAAAAACCAATGGAATTGCTGCCGCTCGGCCCGGTATTGTTTATTGATACAGCAGGGATTGATGATTTTGGTATTTTAGGTGAAAAACGCGTGGCAAAAACCATGTCGGTTTTCGACAGGACCGACCTCGGAATAATTGTAACCAGTTTCGGCGATTGGGATGATTACGAACAGCAGATTATTAACGAATTTACGAACCGTGCCATTCCGTTTATTGTGGTTTTTAACAAATCGGATTTATATGAAGAAAACGAAGCAATCATCAGCCAGCTCAATTCAGCAAAAATCAGCTTCACTAAAACATCGGCATTAAAACAAACCGGAATTAGCGATTTAAGAGAGTTGCTGCTTCAGAGTGCACCGCCAGGTTTTATTGAGCGCCCGGCAATTTTATCCGATTTGGTCGGGCCTGGGGAAGCAGCAGTTTTAGTAGTTCCCATCGACAAGGAAGCGCCAAAGGGAAGATTGATTTTGCCACAGGTACAAAGCATCCGCGATTTGCTCGACAATGATTCGTATTGCCTGGTTGTAAAAGAGAGGGAACTTCGCGGGGCACTTTCGCGGTTTAACAAACCTCCAAAACTGGTAGTTACTGATTCCCAGGCTTTTTTGAAAGTTGCAGCCGACACGCCTTCCGAAATACCACTTACTTCGTTTTCCATATTGTTTGCCCGTTTCCAGGGAGATTTAACCGAAATGGTGCGTGGGGCAATGGCAATTGACAAGTTAAAAACCGGAGATAAAGTTTTAATTGCCGAAGCCTGTTCGCACCATCCCATTGGCGAGGATATAGGCACAGTAAAAATTCCACGCTGGCTAACCCAATATGTGGGCGGTAAACTTGAGATTGACCACCAGCGTGGCCACGGTTTTCCAGTCAATATTACAGAATATAAAATCATAATCCATTGCGGGGCTTGTATGTGGAACCGCCGCGAAATGCTTAGCCGAATAATGAATGCAAAACAGGCCGGTGTGCCGGTTACCAATTATGGCCTGGCCATAGCATACTCGCTCGGCATTTTTGAAAGGGCGTTGCAACCATTTCCGGCCGCGCTCGACATTTATTTGAGTAAAAAGGCCTGAGTTAAAGCGAAAACAAGTTATTTTCTTCTGAACCTGGTTATAATTTTGTCGTTATTTCGCTGATTCTGCATGGTAAAAACCACCACATCACCTAAAAGTATGTAAGAGTATTTTAAGGTGGCGGCAAGTGTATCTGTCTGTAAATAAATATATAAACTGTCATTTACCGTGCGCCATTTGCCTGTCTCCGTTTCCATTTTCATTTCGTTTCCCCTCATATTGAAATCCTGTTTAAATGTGCCGTCGGCATTAAAATACATATCCCAGACAGCGCCGGCATCACGCAGTGTTTTTACATCGCTCACAGTTTCAACGCCCCGCTGGACCATCTTAAATTCAACGATTTCCCAAATACCAAATAGCATTTTATTGTTTGCGGCCTGCAGGCCGATAACCGAAATAAGCAGTATTAAAAGGAGATATTTTAATTTCATTTTTAAAAAACTTTTCAAAATTTGAAAGGCAAATTTATCAGATTTTGCTACTCATAAAAATTATTTCAACGGAATTTCTGCAATCAGGTGCTTATCGCTTCTGATGAAAGCAGTTATCACTTCATAATTTAAATAGTCCTGACCGGAAGCAGCCGTAAGTATTTGCGAAGTTTGTGGGAAAAGTACAATCTTTCCCGTTCCATCTCCCGATTTCAACACGAGTTCAAAATACAAATCGCTGTTATTTCTGATTTCATAGTAGTTAGTGGTTTTTTCAACACCCTCGCTGTTTTTTACTGTTTTCGAGTGGAAAGGCTTCCCGATTTCAATACTGGCATTAAACAGGTTTCTCACATGCTCTTCTTTCCCGGCAATGTATTTGCCGGCCCAAGCCACCGTGCGGCCAGCTTCAAGGGCTTCCCTTACTGAACTGGCATTTCGTTCCCTGGCAAAAACCAGGGTCATTGAGCGATGTATAAAATCTCCCAGATTATAGTCGTGCGCAACCAGGTTATGGATATCGGAAGTGCCCATTACGGTCAGGTTTTTATCCACACACCAGTCGAGCGCTTTTTTATGAAACTCAAAACCGTTGAATACTTCAATTCCATGCAGGTTTTTCTCTTTGTGCAATTCATCAACAAAATCAACCCACTCGTATGAACCGTCAATTTGATCAACTTTCCAGCCCGGGTGGTTCCAGAAAATAAATGCATCCTGTTCAACTGCCTTTAAAACAGCTTGCTTGTCTTGTTCGTTGGTGGCGTGTCCAGCTAAATAACCCGATGCATCGCCGATAAATATCGCATTAAAATGCCCGGGTGGGGTTTGTCTTGTAATTTCAGTTCCCTTGATAAAAACGATGTTGTTCTCAGCAGCAAGGCCTTTCACCATTTCCCATGCACGATTGTGGTTCACCTTAACATCAGCAGAATGGGGCGTGTATTCAATATGATCCGTAATCGCCATCACATCAAGCCCTTCCTGCCAAATCTCCTGCAACCTGATGGTGGGCCATACAAGTCCGTCGGAAAAAACAGTATGTATATGAAAATCACATTTCAGGGTTTGGTAACCATCAAAATCTGGTATCTGGATTATTTTTCTTTTTTTGGGATTCCGGAATTCATCCAAACTCATCATTCCGTTGTCAGTTTGAGCATGCGCCAGCGTAACAGCGCTGATTAAAAATGCCAAAATGATTTTTACTTTCTTCATCGCATTATTGGTTTTGCTGTAATATTCTTTTGAAAGATTTATTATTCTTTTTTTCTAAAAAATCCAAAGAAAGTGATTCTTCCAAGATTGTCCTTTTTTAACATTCTAAGAATTTCCTTTTCAATGGCAAACTGAAATTCAACACTTTCCCCGGACGAATTTAGTGTAATATAATTTTTCGATACATCCCAGTTTCCGTTTTTAAGCCCTGATATTAAAGGCAAAGGGAGATTACTGTTTTTCGAATAGGATTTTTCAGGCGTAAATTCAATATTCCAGAACTCTTCATCTGCTTTTAGCTGGTTTTCGGTAATGTTGCGAAGTTGGTTTTCAGTTTCAATATAATACTCCACCAACTGCCACCTGCCCGATATCTGCCTTGAAGGACGCGCAAACATTTCTGTCGATTTCAGCCAGCTAAGTATAGAAGTGAAACTGAATTGTTTTTCCATATTTTAATTTTGCAACCCTGGTATGACTTTCCCCGCAGCATAAAGTTTAATGAACCGCGCTATGAATATAAACCAGGCACTGAAAAAACAATGCCTGATTAAACTTTCCTGGCAACGACTGCATGTTTTATTTCACAAACGGAGCTTTGGCCAGATAATCGAAACATAGTTTAACTCCTTCAAATTGAGTTATTCCCTGCCTGATTCCCTCAAGTTCGACATAAAACTCTTCAAGCCCGTTTTTGTATGCTTTGTTGAAAATATTTTCGAAGTTCATCATTCCCGACTGGCCTAAAATCGAACGGTCTTTAATGTGCAGGATTGGGAAACGGGTTGGATATTTGTCGAAATATTCCAGTGGGTCGTTTTGCCCCATTACCGTCCAGTAAACATCCATCTCAAAAAATACCAGGTTTGGGTCGGTACCGTTTAGCATTAAATCGTAAATAACATCGCCCTGCACACCACGTTTGCCCTTATCTTCATCTTTTACAGCCTTTTGAAATTCTCCGCTATGATTATGATATCCCCATTTGATTCCCGATGCTTTTGCGATTTCACCTGCTTTATTAAACACTTCACAAACAATTTTTGCCTCGTCGTTACTTTCAACCGAAGGCATTCCGGGTTGAACAAGAGATATAACCCCAAGTTTTGCATGTTCTTCCACGGTTTTCTTCCAAAAATCTGCAATTTCACCCTTGTTTTCTGTGGTGTACTTGCGAACAGGGGGATTTACATGCGAGCCTGTCACTTTCAACCCTGCATCAGCGGCCATTTTTTTGAATTCCGTAACCCCGGTATTATAAAATTTTCCTTCACGGTATCCGGCCAGCTCAGCCGTACTATAACCAATCTGTGCTACTTTCTTCAATCCGCCGGGAACATCTTCTGTTAATTCCCTGCCTAAAGAATACAGTTGCAATCCTATACTTTTTTTCGGTGCAGACAGTTTACTGCCGCTTCCCGAAGCGAGCGACGGTGTTACTGTTCCGCCAACAATTCCGCCCACGGTTATTAAGCCGAGTTTCTTTAAAAAATCTCTTTTTGATTCCATACAATTGATATTAGGTTTATTATACTGATTTAAAGTAGAAATTTTTAACGAGTCCAAAGGTATTGATTTCGTTTAATAATGCAGAACAAATCAGGGGAATTAGGATGTATATCCGGTGGGTTGTTCATTATTTGCTGCTGTTTTTTATCAGGCCAGCCAAATATTTTGAATAAAGTAAGCAAAAATAATGTGTAGCCTTTGCTATTTGTTGTTTTTAAAATCAATAACCAATCCATCAGCCAGCCAGTTGGCAACTGCCTGACGGTTATCGGGAATAATAAGCCGTTTAATATCGCGCTGGTGGTTCATGTTTGCCAATTCAATATATACACCTGCGGGATACGAATTTTTTAAGACGTACAAATTCCGCGATGTAACCGTACCATGATATCCTCTTCCCGGCTGATGCTCGTTGTATTTGGCATGGAAAGTTTTTTGCAAAGTTGTTGCGGCTTTTTTCCCGGTTTTGCTTTTTGCGTCGTGATAAAAAAATATGTCGATATTCTCGCCTTTACTCCTTGAATCAACATGAATGGATATGAACCGCTGAAAGGATTTTTTATGTTTGCCATATAACTTATTTACTGTATTTACCCTTTGTTGCAGTCGTTTTACATGATTAAGCGGAATAGGTAGGTTAGGATAGCAAACCTCGTCTTTATCGGCCTTTAAAAAACTTACATCACGAATCCCGTCATTTTTGTCAATCGTAATCATATAAACTGTAGCGCCCCGCACCATCAGGTTCCGGGCCAGCCTGAGTGTGACGTCGTAAGCATATTCATCTTCACAAACTACATTTCCCTGATAATTTCCCATGGCGCCAGGGTCGGGGCCGCCATGACCGGATTTCAGATAGTAAACAGCACCTTTTAATTCGTTGCTTTTAATTTCAACATTGGCATATTTCGACCCGAAAATATCATAACGCATTGTTTTACCGGCTGCCAACGGGGCTGTTTTTGTCCCGGTTGGCGATAGGGTTGGCGTTGTTGCAGCAAGTTCTTCACCAACACTTTGAACAGTTATTTTACTCTCAGCATCAGGTAGCCTGTATTTAACACCGATGAGCAAAGTGTTGTCCTTGCCAATCCTTGTTTTGTTGAGCTCAATAAATGCGTTGGTGTATTTCGCGGGGTCTAATCCATTGTTTCTAAGTATTTTATGTATCCCATCGCCGTTTTTTGCAACAATTTCCCTGCTTTGGGCAAACAAAAAATTTGGCGATAAAATCGATATTAAAATTGCCGTTAATATAAATAGGGTAAATATTTTTATATGTATGTTTGAACTGTGCATAAAAATACAATTGCTGTTTTTTATTATTGTTGGCTAAAATAAGTGTAATTTTTATAATAGTTAATTCAAAATGAATGGACATTTCAGCAAGTTACTGTTGATAACTTGGGCCATACTTGCATTTTCATGTAAACCGAACCTGATTTTAACCGAAGTTAAAACAAACAATTTAACAGTAGCCGAAAATTCATCGTTGTTAGATAGTCAAATAGTGTTTCAATATCTTCCGTTTAAAAATATACTTGAAAAAGATATGAAACGTGTGATTTCGTTTTCAGAAAAGGAAATGGTAAAAGGGAGGCCCGAAAGTGGGCTCACCAATTTGCTTGCTGATTTGGTCCTGGAAGAAGGACAAAAGGAAGCAGTCCGCCTGAATCTTCAGATTGAGCCTGTTGTTTCGTTTTTTAATTATGGCGGAATAAGGACATGGCTGCCAAAAGGCGAAATTACAGTTGGTAAAATTTTTGAATTAATGCCTTTCGAAAACGAAATGGTTTTTATTCAGCTTACCGGCACACAGTTGCAGCAATTTTACGATATTGTGGCCTCAAAAGGCGGCGATAGCGTTGGTGGTGTGCGGTTTGTTATTTCGAATGGCAAAGCAAAAAATATAATGATTGAGGGAGAAATGCTTGATTCAGCTTCGATATACTGGATGGTGACCAACGATTATTCAGCCAGCGGCGGCGATGATTTGGCGGTTTTTACCCAACGGTTGAAATTGATAACCTCTGGCAAAAAAATACGGGATATCATCATTTCAAATTTTGAAGGACGGAAAATCAGGGGCGTAAATTTAACGGAAACCTTAGACGGGAGGATTACAAATGAATAGGAGGGGATTTATCAGGAATGGGTTAGCCGGGATAGCCGGTTTAAGTTTAGGGGCGGCGCCATTCAATTTGCTGGCCGGCAGCGATTTTACCACTATTTCAATCATGCACACCAACGATCTGCATTGTCATATTGAACCTCTTTCGGGCGGCAGCGGGAATGTTGCCGGGCACGGTGGGTTGGCACGCATTTCGGAAATGGTAAAACGCGTTAAAGCTGAAAACCCCAATACCCTTCTCTTCGATGCCGGGGATATATTTCAGGGAACGCCTTATTACAACTATTTTAAGGGCGAACTGATGCTGCAATTGATGAGCGCAGTTGGTTACGATGCCGCAACCATGGGAAACCATGAGTTTGACGATGGTTTGGAAGGAATTGCAGAGTCTCTTCATGCTGCAAAATTCCCGTTTATTTGTTCCAATTACGATTTTTCAAATACCATGCTTGCCGATAAATTTCCGCGATGGAAAATTTTTAAACGCGATGGGATAAAAATTGGGGTTTACGGATTGGGCATCGAATTAAAAGGTTTGGTTGCCAACAAAAACTTTGGAAATACCATTTACAGCGATCCGTTGAAAACTGCGCTCGAAATGGAGCCATTCCTGAAATTTGAACATAAATGCGATTTGGTGGTTTGCCTGTCGCACCTCGGTTTGCGATACCGTGGCAACAAAATCAGCGATATGGTTTTGGCAGCGGAAACATCTTTAACCGATCTGGTTATTGGAGGGCATACCCACTCTTTTCTCGAAAAACCAATAATTGAAAAAAATAAGGCAGGTAACCAGGTCGTTGTGAATCAGGCTGCCAGCTATGGACGGGTTTTGGGGAAAATCGATTTTGTTTTTGAACGGACCAAAAAGAAAAGGAAAGTTGCTGCTACTGAAAATAAAATTGCAGGAAATGAAGCGTAATACCCGCATTTTACTCTCTCTTGTATCAGGGGTATTGCTTAGTCTGGCATGGCTTGGCTTACCCGGGTGGACACTTTTTATTGCGTTTGTGCCGCTACTTTATCTCGACCATTTTTTTACCGAAAGAAAATCCGAATTCCGGGGCGTTTCGTTTTGGAGCCACTCTTTTCTTGCCTTTTTTATCTGGAATATCCTCACTACCTGGTGGATTGTGCATGCAACTGCCGCTGGCGCAGTAATGGCAATTGTAACAAACTCGTTCCTAATGTCGTTAACCTTTTGGCTGGCGCACATTGCACGGCGCAATTACAAATCGGACCTGGGTTATATTGCAATAGTTGTTTTCTGGATTTCATTTGAATATTTTCATTTTCACTGGGATATTGAGTGGCCGTGGCTGACCCTGGGAAACGGTTTTGCCAACAATGTAAAAATGGTGCAGTGGTATGAATACACAGGTTTTATAGGAGGTACGCTTTGGGTGCTTGTAATTAATATCCTGATTTTTAAACTGGTTTTAAACTGGCTGCAAAAACGAACTTTCAGAGAATCTGTTTATCTGCTTTCAGCAATTGTAATTTTACTTGTTGCTCCGGTTTCATTTTCACTTTATAAATATTATACGTATGTTGAAAAGGAAAACCCACGAAATATCGTTGTTGTTCAGCCCAATATTGATCCCTATTCCGAAAGTTACGATGCACAGGCCGAGAATGAAAAACTACAGAAATTTTTAAACCTGGCCGCCACGAAAGCAGATAATGAAACCGATTTTATCATCGGGCCGGAAACATTGTTTGAAAATCCCTGGTTTTGGAACGAAGATCAATTGCACACCAACACGAAGTTGTTTCAGTTATCAGGTTTTTTACAAAATTATCCCAATGCCGAAATGGTTTTTGGGGTTTCGTCATATAAAACCTATCCCGATAAAAAAAGCGCCCCGCCTACTGCCCGGACCAGAAACGACATAACTTACGACATGTTCAATACTGCCATTTTTCTTGGAAATAACGGGGAAACTCAAATTTATCACAAATCAATTCTGGTGGTGGGGGTGGAGAAAATGCCATTTGCCAGATACCTTGGTTTTTTAGGCGATTTGGTAATTAATATTGGTGGGACATCAAACAGTTTGGGGCGGCAGGAAGAACCAACCAATTTTATCACCAAGGACAAGGTTGAAGTAGCCCCGGTTATTTGTTACGAATCGGTTTTTGGCGAATTTGTTACGAAATATGTGCAAAAAGGCGCCCAAATGATTTTTATTATCACCAACGACGGATGGTGGAAAAATACGCCCGGCTATCACCAGCACCTCTCGTTTGCAAGGTTGCGCGCTATCGAAACCCGGCGGAGCATTGCACGTTCGGCCAATACCGGTATTTCGTGTTTTATAAATCAGCGCGGCGATGTTTTGCAGGCAACTGACTGGTGGGTTGAGGCTGCCATTAAAGGAACAATTAATGCCAATGATAAAATTACGTTTTATGTGAAGTTTGGCGATTATATTGCGCGTATTTCATTGCTTATAAGTGGGTTGCTCGTTTTGCAACTGCTGTCGGTCTGGGCGGTGAGAAAAAAGGCCCAGGTTAAATAATTCAACCAGCCTTCTGTTTTTTTAACTATATTTGTGTAGAAACGAACCGTTATGAACAGCCCGGAAATAAAAACTTTTATCAGAAAAAACAGCAGCCTTTTCTGGTATATTCCCGAAGATAAAAAAGAAGAGATCAGCGAAGATATCTTGGTGGAGTTTATTCTGAATTACGGGACATTGGAAGATGTAAAAGAGTTGTTCAGTATAATGGGCATTAAAGAAGTTGCAAGTGTTTTTTATCAGGCACAAGGTCGAAAAAAACTGAATTACTATCCGGAGATATATAACTTTTTTAACTTGTTTTTTCAAAAATATGCATAGAGAAATTCTCAGTATCGAACAAATAAAACTATTGCCACTTGTCAAAAACTTTTACCGTGAGTTTTACATGGTAGGAGGCACCGCAATTGCGCTCCAAATAGGACATCGGCGCTCGATAGATTTCGATTTGTTTAAGAATAAACCCATCAGGCCAAAATCAATAATATCAAAAATATCAGATTCAGGATTAACCTATGCTGTTACACGGAGAGTGACTGAACAGCTAAATGTTACGATTTCTGACGTTAAATTTACATTTTACGAATATCCATTCAGGATTGAAACTCCTCTAAATTTTGAATCTGTAATAAGAATACCTGAATTAATCGATTTGGCCGCCATGAAGGCTTATGCATTGGGGCGTCGTTCAAAATGGAAAGATTATGTTGATATTTATTTTTTATTGCGCGATCATTTCTCAGTTGAACAGATTTCATCACGGGCAAGTCAAATTTATGGGCAGTTGTTTTCTTCAAAACAGTTTCGGTCACAACTTAGCTATTATGCCGATATCAACTATTCAGAACCCGTTGAATATCTGGTTCCCGCTCCATCCGATGACGAAATCAAACAGTTTTTAATCGATAAGGCGATTGAAATATAAATTTGTTCTTTTCGCTATATTTGTAAAAAAAGAAAATGTTTGCAGTACGGGGAATATACGATGGGAAAAAGGTGAAAATTACCGACAGGATTTCCGAAAAGAAGAGATATAGGGTTGTTGTAACTTTTATTGAAGAGTTGCCTTTGGAAGAAAATGAAATATGCGATTTTGCCTCGCAAACCGAAAGTTTCGATTTTTGGGAGAACAAAGCCGAGGATATTTATCAGGACTATCTTACCAAAAAACCAAATAAATAATGAGAATTGGTGAAATTATTTTAATTCCATTTCCCTTTTCAGAATTGAATAAAACCAAGGTAAGGCCTGCGGTTGTTATAACCGAAACCAAAGACAAATACAAAGATTTGGTTGTTTCTGCAATCAGTTCAGTTGTACCAAAAAATTTATCAGAAAGAGAATTTGTTATTGAATCAGGTAATATGAACAATCTTCGTGTAAATTCAATCGTTAAAACCGACCGTATTGTAACGGTAAAACGAAATGAAATGATTGCTGAATTGGGAAAACTCACAGGCAAGGAACTTCAAACGTTTAAATCCATTTTAACCGAAATGATTCGTTAGTCTGATTTCGCAGAAAATCTATATCGGGAACAATCCTTAATATTATTGTTTGCTTTAATTATCTGTTAAATCCCCTTAACCTGACAATCCTCAATAATTTTCATCGAATCAGTTTGTTCTTTTGCGCCCGCTAAAATTAAAATTTACCGGAAATCATTTATTTTGCGATGTTTACAGAAATTATTCAAATGAAACCAAAATTGGCTACCGTTATTAAGGATTACTCAATTATCACTTTCGGGCTGCTTTTGTATGTTTTGGGGTGGCAATTATTTCTGATACCTGCCAAAATTACCGGGGGCGGTGTGAGTGGTTTTGCAGCCGTGGTTTACTTTGCCACAAAAATCCCGATTAGCGCTACTTTTCTGGTTATTAATGCTATTTTGGTTTTGATTGCCATCAAAATTCTTGGGGCCAGTTTTGGGGTAAAAACTATTTACAGTATTGCCGCTTTATCAGTGTTCTTCGCGATCTTTCAGAACATTCTGGAAAAACCGCTGGTTGACGACACTTTTCTTTCGGCTGTTTTGGGTGGAATGGCAGGCGGAATTGGCCTTGGAATTGTTTTTTCGCGCGGGGGCAGCACCGGTGGCACCGATATTTTTGCCATGATCATCATGAAATACCGCAACATCAGCCCGGGAAAAATAATCATGCTCTGCGATGTTGTAATTATTGCTTCTTCCTACTTTGTTTTTCAGTCGCCCGAAAAACTGGTTTACGGTTATGTTTCTATGTGGGTGGTTTCCTATTCGCTCGATTCGTTCCTGAGCGGGGCCAACCGGAGCGCACAAATGTTTATTTTTTCAGCGAAATATGAAGAAATTGCCGACTTTATCACCCGTGATGCTTATCGTGGGGTAACTGTTTTCGACGGGGTGGGCTGGTACTCCAAAGAAAATATCAAAATCGTAATTTCGATTGTCCGCAAAAAGGAAACCAGCGCCATTTTTCGCAAAATCAAGGAAATTGATCCCAACGCTTTTATCTCCATGGGGAGTGTGATGGGCGTTTACGGGCAGGGATTTGAAAAACTGAAGTTATAAGAAATTCTAATATTAAATCAGGAATTCATCGCCAACACCAAATCATTCCCAACTTTAGTAACGGCAGCCAGTTTGTTTTTGGTAAGGCCCTTTATTGAAACATCCCATTTTTTGTTGCTCAGCCCCGATTTTTCTTTTATTTCGGCCAGTAATACAGGTGATTTTTCTTTTAATAATCCCATCACCAGTTTTTCCTCTTCGGTAAGTTCGATGGGTTTCTTTTCTGGTTTCATCTGCGGGAAGAAAAGCACATCCTGAATCGATGGGCTATTGGTCATAAACATGGCCAGGCGGTCGATTCCCATTCCCATTCCCGACGTTGGCGGCATTCCGAATTCCAGCGCACGAAGAAAATCCTGGTCGATAAACATGGCTTCGTCATCACCTTTTTCCGAGAGTTTCATCTGGTCTTCAAAACGTTCGCGCTGGTCGATCGGGTCGTTTAATTCGGAGTAGGCATTTGCCAGTTCCTTACCGTTCACCATCAACTCGAAACGTTCTGTCAGTTCAGGGTTGTCGCGGTGTTTTTTGGTCAAAGGGCTCATTTCAACCGGGTAGTCGGTAATAAAAGTGGGTTGAATATAATGGTGTTCGCATTTCCAGCCAAAAATCCCGTCAATCAGCTTTCCTTTTCCCATGCTCGGTGTAGTTTCAATGCCGAGTATATCGCAAATTTCGAAAAGTTCCTTTTCTGTTTTTCCGGAAATATCGTAACCAGTGTGTTCTTTAATGGCATCTGTCATGGTCACACGCGGGTATGGGGTTTTAAAATCTATCGTGTTTTCGCCAACCTGTACTTTTGTTTGTCCGTGCAATGCCAACGCCACACGTTCGCAGATTTCCTCTGTGAAACCCATCATCCATTTGTAGTCTTTGTAAGCCACATAAATTTCCATAACCGTAAATTCAGGGTTGTGGGTGCGGTCCATTCCTTCGTTGCGAAAATCTTTCCCGAACTCGTAAACCCCTTCGAAACCGCCAACAATGAGGCGTTTCAAATACAATTCGTTGGCTATCCGCAGGTACAGCGAAATGTTAAGCGCATTATGATGGGTAATAAACGGACGTGCAGCAGCACCTCCCGGAATGGGCTGCAGAATGGGTGTTTCAACCTCAAAATAGCCGTATTCATTGAACATCTGCCGCATGGTGTTTACGATTTTTGTACGTTTCATAAATACATCTTTCACCTGCGGGTTTACAATCAAATCGACATAGCGCTGGCGGTAACGTTGCTCGGGATCGGTAAATGCGTCGTAGGTTTTGCCCTCTTTTTCCTTTACAATGGGGAGCGGTCGCAGCGATTTATTGAGAACAGTAAACTCTTTTACATGAATAGAAGTTTCTCCGGTTTGAGTGATGAAAACAAAGCCCTTGACGCCAATAATATCGCCAATATCGAGCAGTTTTTTAAATATATCGTTGTACAGGGTTTTATCTTCGCCGGGGCATATTTCGTCGCGGTTTACATAAATCTGAATTCGCCCGGTGTGATCCTGCAGTTCGGCAAACGAGGCTTTCCCCATAATCCTGAAACTCATTATCCGTCCGGCCAGAACCACATCCTGGTAATTATTTCTATTAGTGCTGAAATTTTCCTTTATTTCGGTTGAGGTGGCATTTATTTTATATTCTGCTGCCGGATATGGATCGATTCCCAGTTCCCGCATTTTCTGCAATGAATTTCTCCTGATTCCTTCCTGTTCGCTTAATTCCTGATTGCTCATGTTCTTTTTTCAAAAATTTTCGCAAAGATAATAAAAGTAGTGACATTGCTTTTTTGCGGGTAAGCGGTTCGTAATCAGGAGTAAATATTATTTAATCCAAACAAATCGGAAAGGGTTCAATATAGCCTGTCATTTTATATCTTTACGGCTTGAAGAATTTATTATTCAGAATTAACTGTATTACATCATGAACTGGAGATTGTATATTGAAACAAATGATAACGTTTTGTGCGGAAAACCGGTAATTAAAGGAACACGGTTATCGGTAGAGCATATTATTAATTTGCTTGCATCCGGTTGGAGTGAAAATCAGATTTTAGAGAATTATCCGCGACTTTCAAAGGAAAGTTTACAGGCAGTTTTTTTGTACATCCAGGATATTATCCAGGATGGCCTGATTTATGAAAAACCACTAAAAACTGCTTAATGAAACTTTTGGCCAATGAGAATTTCCCTTTGACCAGTGTCAAAATCCTTGAAGAATTGGGGTATGATATTACTTACATCGGTACATATTTTTCAGGGATTTCAGATTCGGAAGTTATGCAAATTGCGATTGACGAAAAGAGAACAATTTTGACTTTCGACAGAGATTATGGTGAACTGATCTTCAGAAAGGGGTTTAAACCTGAAAAGGGAGTGATTTACCTGCGATGGAATGATTTTAAACCTGATGAACCTGGCAGTTATTTGCGTGATTTGTTTTTAAAAGGAGAATTTAATTTTGATGGAAAGTTGACAGTAATAAGTGAAAATACAATCAGGCAAAGAAGTTATTTTTAAAAAAATAAAGCGTAGGCATGGATAAAATCTGGAATTTAAAAAAGCAGGGCGATTTGAACGAGGTGAAACACCTTTCAGCAGCGCTGAATGTAAATATGGTTATTGCACGGTTGCTGGTTCAGAGGGGGATTAAGACCTTTAACGATGCCAAGGCTTTTTTCAGACCCAGGTTAAGCGATTTGCTCAATCCGTTTCTGATGAAAGACATGGATAAAGCTGTTGCCCGCGTTGAACAGGCCATTGCAAATAAAGAAAAGGTAATGGTTTACGGCGATTATGATGTGGATGGGACCACTTCGGTTGCCATGATGTACTCGTTCCTGAAATCGCGGATCGAACACATTGAATATTACATTCCCGACAGGTACAGCGAGGGTTACGGAATTTCGCCACAAAGTATCAACTATGCAATCGGCAATGGTTTTACGCTGGTTATTGCACTCGACTGCGGGATTAAAGCTGTGGAAAAAATTGCCGACGCCAAAGAGCGAGGCCTCGATTTTATTATTTGCGACCATCATAATCCTGGAAGTGAAATTCCTCCCGCAGTGGCAGTTTTAGACCCAAAACAACCCGAATGTCCTTATCCAAACAAAGAGCTTTCGGGCTGCGGTGTGGGTTTTAAATTGTTGCAGGCCTACTGTCAGAAAAATAACCTCGAACAGGACGAGATTTATGACATGCTCGATTTACTGGTTGTCAGTATTGCTTCCGATATTGTTCCAATCATTGGCGAAAACAGGGTAATGGCTTACTATGGATTGAAAAAACTAAACACAAACCCGGGAATCGGGTTGCAAACCATTATTAATCTGGCCGGTATCGGTGGAACTGAAATCACAATCAGCGATATTGTTTTTAAAATCGGGCCGCGGTTAAATGCTTCGGGAAGGATTGAACACGGGAAAAAGTCGGTTCAGATTCTGGTTTCTGATGACAACGAAAAATCGGATATAATTGGCGAGGAAATCGACTCATATAACGAAATCAGAAAAACCCTCGACCGCGATATTACCCAGGAAGCGCTGGATATGATTGAATCCAACGATGAACTGAAATTCATGAACAGCACTGTTTTGTACAACCGCGACTGGCATAAGGGCGTGGTTGGAATAGTTGCCTCGCGGGTTACAGAGCAATATTATCGTCCATCGATTATTTTAACCGAATCGAACGGACTGGCAACCGGCTCGGCACGTTCGGTACGCGATTTTGATTTATACGAGGCTATTGGCAAATGCAGCGATTTGCTGGAATCGTATGGCGGACACATGTATGCCGCAGGCCTTACGCTTAAAATCGAAAATATCCCGGTTTTCAGACAGCGGTTCGAAGAGATTGTCACAAGCCAGATTACCAATTTGCAACAAACACAAACCATTGAAATTGATGCAAAAATTACGCTCAGCGAAATTAACCCCCGCTTTTACCGCATTTTAAAACAATTTGCGCCATTTGGCCCGCACAATATGTCGCCGGTTTTTGTTACCGAAGATGTTTATGATGCCGGTACAAGCCGGCTCGTGGGCAAGAACCAGGAACACCTGAAACTTGATTTGGTGGAACCCGATGTGAATTCAGGAATTTTTGCCGGTATTGCATTTAATCAAAAGCACGCTTTCGAATTAATTACATCAGGCTCACCTTTCGACATTTGTTATTCGATTGCTGAAAACGATTACAGGGGGAAAATCAATCTGCAACTATTTATTAAAGACATCAAAAAGAGGGATATTTTTTAGGAATTATGACTTTTAACGCTAACAGGTCTGCGACGCTGTCAGGATAAGAGTCCACCCTTCCAGAGACTAGAGACTTGTCAGCGTGCGAAGCTCCTGACAACGTCATAAGGGGAATAAGAATCAAGTTTTACATCAACAAAAATCAAATTTCTGAAAAATTTCCGGAAATCAATTGTTGAATATTATCAATTGTAAGTTGTCGTTGCGGATTTAGATGAGCTTCAGTGTCAGGTAGGACATGACGGTCAAGAAAGGAGCGGAAACAAGGTACCGCGCGAACTCCGCAATTTGTTAGGTATAGTTTTTTATCATTTTTTTAATCGCTGATTTTAATCCCCAATGGGCAATTATCCTTGTTAAAAGGTTTCCTCCAAAAATAACAATAAAGAATACCCAGATTATATCAACATCTCCTTTGTCAAACGTTGAATATCTCGACTCTGCTAATAATATAAATAGTAAAAACGGTATGGCAATTAAAAATACCATCCAGTTTCCATTTATAATAATCAGTTCCTCATTCTTGTCTTTTATTTTAATGACCCCACTAACTAAAAAAGAACGAGCATTAAAAGAATGCCAACCATCTGCTTTATGAAATACAATTTTATCTTCTTTCCTAATTAATATAGCGAATTCTTTTTCTTCTAACCATTTTTGTATTACATCCAAAATGTCAGTGGATGTCAAGTCCTTAAGTTCTTCTTTTCTAAATCTTGTTTTAAATTGTATTGGTAACATTTGTCTTTTTCAAAATTATACCTAACGATCGGCTAAAATCAGATTTTCAAAATATTTTTTGTAACGAGTTGTTTCAAATCATCAATTACCATTCCTCCTGTTTTCCGCAGTCTTTCAACAGATTGATGACCATCGGCAATTAAAATACATCTGATTCCAAGTTCTGTTGCAACTTCAAAATCGTGAATTGTATCTCCAATCATCCATGTTTTTTCCGTATCAATCTTAAAATCACGAATAAGCTGACTTCCCTGATCTACTTTTGAAACTGCATAATGATCTTTCAGCCCTGCAACTCCTTCAAAAAAATGCGGAATTCCTTTCAATTCCAATGTTTCTTCAAGCATTTCGTGTTCCATTGCCGAAAGCACAAATTGCCGTATTCCTTTTTCGCGGAAATGGGCAAGCACTTCAACCGCATTTTTTTGAAGCGAACAGCTATCAAATCCGGCAAAATATAAATCAATATATTGGTGGGCCGGAACCGAAAAATCCTCCGCTTCGAAATCGAACCCAAGTGTTTTATAATATTCTTTAACAGGAAATGAAAAAACCTCTTTGTATTTTTCTGTATCTATTTGAGTAAGATTCCTGTTTTTCAGTAGCGAATTAATGGAACTGATGCAAAGTGCAACATCGTTTAACAACGTACCATTCCAGTCCCAGATTATGGAGTTCATTTAAATTTTGTTGGTTTTCAGTTTGTTAATTACCGGGTTGGCATACAACCGTAAAAATCTCTCCTGTATGTCGGTGATTGGATAATCGATGTTAACCATGGCCTGTTCAACCATTATTTCAAATTTCTTTGCTTCGGAGTGGGTGTATTTACTTTTAAACCGGTGTTCCTGCATCAGCATATCGTAAGCAATATAATTGTTGGGCCAAAGTTTGTAATTCGAATAAATCTGATGATCAATCTTTTCAGCAATTTCCTGCGCAATTTTATTTTGCTGTTCTTTCGATTTTGAATTTGCATCATCAAAATCAACTTCAATTGGTTTACCAAACGAAAAACGTATTCTTCCTTTCGGGTTAAACATCCCCATCGACATGCTTTTCAGGTCGTCTTTGCTTGTTTTTTTCTGGCCGTAATGTTCCTTTTTTATCAGTTCTTTTATTTTTGCCAGTCCGCAGGGCTCAATTTCGTATGAAATGGAAACCGGAACAATGTTTAGTTCTTTGTAGCCTTCAGTGATGCCTTTGTTATTGCTCATATTCAGCATTTTCAGAACGCTTACCTGCGTTTTGTCATTACCGTCTTTAGTTCGTCCTTCGCGCTGTGCAATCCAAACCGAAAGATTATCCCCGACTATTGATTTGCGGATGAAATGCGAAACTTTCGTTGATGCTTCCATCAGTTCGCGGGGAGGTAAGTTGCGCTTGATTATAAAAGCCCGGTTTAGTTTTACAGCATGTTCAATCCAGTTATATAAAAGTAAATTGTTCCCAATCGCAATGAGTGTGGTATTCATCCCTTTTTCAAAAATCAGAAAATTCAGTAACGCCGCATCCAAAACAATATCCCGATGGTTCGATATAAAAAGGTAGGGTTTCTTTTTATCCAGATTTTCAATGCCTGAACAGCTTAACCCACCGGATGATTTATTAATAACAGTCCCAAGTAAATCATAAACAAAGGTTCCCTGCAACTGTTTGGTATTGCGTATCATTCTGAGTTGCAGTTTCACCATTTCCACTACTGGCCTGAACTTAAAAACGTGTGCAAGGACCTCGTCGAAAACCGGATCTTTCAGCATCACCGCAATTTTCGATTTTACCTCTTTATCGGTGTACGGGCGAATATCATCAAAATCAAAATCGGGCATATTTGACATGGTTGCGTTTTTATAAAAACTCAGCAAAGTAATACATTCAATTTTATATTTTCAATCGTAACTGAAATTTTAACTCGGTTTTGTTGTTCCCCTCGATTTCATTATAGCCCGAACTGATTGCACCGCTGCCGTTCCAGAGCGTGTTGCCTATTTTAAACCAGCAATCGAGATTTTTGGCAATTTTATAATTCAGGTTGATATAAGTCCTGAAGCCATTTCCGTAATATGCCGGAATTGAAAAAGTATAAAGCAAATCGTTTTCGTATGCGTAAATTCTCGAATTATAACTGTCTGTATTGAACCAGGCAATCCTTGCTGATATGTTCACGGGGATTTTTAACGGTTTATATTGAATATCCTGAAAAACCATTAATCCGTATTCTTTTCCCAGTCCTTTGTATAAAGCATGTTCAATGCGGGTTTTCAAAATAATTTTTTCGTTGTATTTATGATAGAAATGCAACCGTAATTTTTGGGTTTTTCCGGGCAGGTTAACGTATCGTTCTTCCTGGGTAAATTTCAATTCCTTTTCTTCGTTTTTAAACCTTATGTAAAATTCTGTTTTTCGCGACAGCACAACATCGGCTTGTGCCAGAACGTCCCACCCGGCTGAAGGGGCTGCAGTTGAATAATTTATCCAATGCGACTGGTAATAGTCAGAATAGGCAGAAAGGGCAACAAATTTTACTGGCAAAACCTTGATGCCGAAATACATTCCCGTTTCGTTGTTGATATTACTTCCTTCGGAAAAGGTATTCGCCCAGGGCGCCTGGTAGTTTTTATCGAAGTGGCGCAGCAAAGCCGAGAAACTTAACTGGTCGTTCAGATTGATTATTGCACCCTGCACAAATGCCTTTCCTTTCGATTTTGAAACGGCGCCTTCGCCAAACAACTGGTATTTTCCCTTGTTAAAACTATAGTCGATGCCGCCCGTTATGTTTTCTGTTCCGCTAAACCGGAACTGGTTGTACAACTGGCTGGCTGGGAAAAGTGGCAAATTAAACTGTTGACGAATCAGGGTTGCCCCGATTTTAAGGTGACTGAAATTCCACGAAAAGAGTCCGCCGTAATTGGTATTCCTAACTGCATTTTTATCCGCAATTTCGCTTTTTGTGCGGTGATAACCCGATGTTTGCAGGCTGGTGATAAAATAGCCGGACGAATCGTTTCCCTCCACATTTCCGTCGTGGTTTTTTTGCGAATAAAAAAAGCCCAGCCTGGCTTTTCCAAATTTTAGTGTTGTGGCCGCGCCCCTGAAAAACAGGTTTTCCTCAACGGCGGTTGAAGGGCGGATTCCCTGGTTGGTTTTCGAAATTCCCAGTACATTTTCCGATTTACCCGAAGTGTAGCCCTGCCATAAAACCAATCCCTGACCGGCACGTACCAGAAAATCGCCAACCGAAATGTTTTCAAAAGTAGAATTGATATTCAGCGAAACATGGGCTGAGTAAAAATCGAATCCCTGTTTGTTTGAATTCTTAAAAAACGATTCTCCCGGGTCTTTCTCGGCTGTTATTCCCGCCGAAAACTGGTCGCGCGCCTCGTAACGGTAACGTGTGTAATAACGGTACTGATTGCCTTCATAAGGTTTCGTTCCATCTTCCCTTGATTGGTAGCCACTGGCTTTCTGAACCGTTCCAAGAGTTCTCAGTAAAAGCTGATTTTTACCATATTGAAATGCTTCAGTAAATTTCTTTGATTCTTCCGTTGGGCCAAACCAGATAAAAGGTTCTATTTTCTGCAATAAACCAGTGGTAAAACCATTAATGGAATTCAGTTCGAAAATGGAATAAGCCGGGCCGTAATCACTTAGGTATTCGAGCAGTTTGCTGATTTGAACATCGTTTAAAACATACAGCCGCGAAAGTTCGGAAGCCGAAGTGGCGTTAATGTTGACGGGATTTTCCAGAAATCCTTCAAGGTCTTCAATAATCAGTGCAACATCGGTTTGCCCGTCAATATTATCTAAATGAGATTCAATTACCGATTCGATTAATCTTGCAGGATCAGTTTCCTGGGCTGCTGACATAAAGGAAATTGCCACAAACAGGATCATCAATATTTTGTGTGCTATTTTCATCATAAATTAAACTGAATTGAAACGGAAGGTGTGAGCCCCAGGTTTCCGTGATAACTAAAACCAATATCCGTTGTAATTTTGCCCGTTTGAAAACCAATACCGGCGGTATAAGCCACCGGTTTGCCTGATACGCCAAATCGCAAGGCCAGATTTTTAACCGGGGAAAATTCAAGCCCCGACTTAAAAAGTATAGGATTTTCGAAATTTTTTTCGGTTTCAAATATCAGCAGCACCATTTTGGGGAACTGATAATGTCCGCCAATCCTGAATACAGCAGGCATTTTCTGGACTCCTTCCGGGGTTTTTATCCCTCCCTGTATCGGGTTGAAAACATGCGCTCCAAGAAACAGCCCATCGGTAGCTGCATAAACAATCCCTGCCCCGAAAGTTGCAAAACCGGCTGCACGTTCATTTTCGGGAAAACGATAAGATAAATATTCAAGCTGAACTGCAGCGCTGATTTTCTTTGTAAGCATTTTGGCAAAAGCCAGCCCAACTTTATGCTCTTTAAAGGTTCCCTTTCCAAACTGCGAAAAACTGGCGCCAAAGGTGCCGGCGCTTGCAGGAATTACCAATGAACCAGCAGTGTGCGAAAGTTCATCGACCATAAACCGCGATTCATAAAAAACGCCGCCCGAAAAACTTTCCAACCTGGCCAACCCTGCCTGGTTATGAAAAGTACTCCAGGCATCGGAAACTGACACAAACGCATTGGAAAGCGAAAGCGCACGCGCCCCGGCAGGGTGGTTTTCGGCAGCAATCAGTTTGAAGGTTCCGGCAAAAAAAATTAATACAGTTAAAAAGGGCTTTTTCATACTTAAAATAAATGAGGCGTAACTCCCAGTTTTGTATTTTTATTTTTAGTTAATAGAATAGTTTCGTTAATTTGTGCCTTTATTTTTTGAATTACGAAATTACAGCAATAAAAGAACTATTAAAAATCAAAAATTCTGGAATGAGGCAGGTAAAAATCCACGATAAAACATTTGAATTATATATTCCTTACGAGAAAATTAAAGGAGTTGTTGAAAAAATGGCAGAGAAAATGAATGTTGTTTTTGAGGGCAAAAACCCGCTGTTTGTCTGCATTCTGAATGGCTCGTTTATGTTTGCTGCCGAATTGTTTAAAAGAATTGATTTGATCCAGGCTGAAATCACTTTCGTAAAATTGGCTTCGTACCAGGGCGACAAAACAACCGGCGAAGTGAAACAACTCATCGGGCTAAACGAAAATATTGAAGGCAGAACGGTTGTGATTTTGGAAGATATTGTGGATACCGGAATAACAATAGAGAACATTCTGGAACAGTTGAAAAAACTAAATCCTGCCGAAATTAAAATTGCTACTTTACTTTTAAAACCCGCTGCATTGCAAAAAGATGTGCAGTTGGATTATGTTGGCCTGGAAATTCCGAACGATTTTATTGTTGGTTACGGATTGGATTACAATGGCCTTGGCCGCAACCTGATAAATATTTACTCAGTTATTAACAACTAAAAAATCAGCTAATATGTTAAATCTTGTTTTATTTGGGCCTCCCGGGGCAGGGAAAGGCACACAGGCAGAGTTCCTGATTAAATCTTACGGTTTGGAACATCTGTCAACCGGCGATTTGTTGCGCAGCGAAATTGCCGCAGGCACCAAACTCGGGCTTGAAGCCAAAAGTTTTATGGAAAAAGGAGAATTGGTTCCCGATGAAGTTGTGATTGGAATGATAAAAACCAAACTCGAAAACAACAAAGCGGTAAAAGGTTTCATTTTTGACGGTTTTCCGCGCACTGTGGATCAGGCTAAGGCGCTGGACAATCTGCTGAATGAAAATGGTACGCCAATCTCGGGAATGTTAAGCCTGGAAGTGGACAAACAGGAGTTGATAAACAGGTTAATGAAACGTGGTGAAATATCGGGACGGCCTGACGATCAGGATCAATCGGTAATTGAAAACCGGATTAACGTTTACAACCAGAAAACTTTACCGCTGATTGAATATTACAAACCACAGGGCAAACATTTCGGTATAAACGGAATGGGAAGTATTGAAGATATTGCCGGAAGGTTGGAAGCTGTAATTACAAAACTGTAAGAGAAAAATGGCTGAATCGAATTTTGTTGATTACGTAAAGATTTATTGTAAATCGGGAAACGGAGGCGCCGGTTCAGCACATTTACGAAGAGAAAAGTTTGTGGCCTATGGCGGCCCCGATGGAGGCGACGGCGGCCGGGGCGGGCACATTATTTTACGGGGCAACGAACAAATGTGGACTTTGCTCCATCTTAAATATCAAAAACACATCTCCGCGGGCAATGGTGAACCAGGCGGAAAACAACGAAGCTCCGGTGCCGACGGCGAAGATGCCTTCATCGAGGTACCGCTCGGCACCATTGCCAAAGATGCCGAAACCGGCGAAGTGCTTTTTGAAATTACAAAACACGGCGAAAGCCAGGTCCTGATGAAAGGTGGCCGGGGCGGGCTTGGAAACGACCATTTTAAATCGGCCACTTTCCAGACCCCGCGCTTTGCGCAACCCGGCGAAGAAGGCGGGGAAGGCTGGAAAATCCTAGAACTGAAAGTTCTTGCCGATGTTGGGCTTGTAGGTTTCCCAAGTTCCGGAAAATCAACATTGCTTTCGGTTGTTTCGGCTGCTAAACCAAAAATTGCCGAATATCATTTTACAACGCTGGTACCAAACCTCGGCATAGTTGGTCACCGCGAAAAACGTTCGTTTGTAATGGCCGATATTCCCGGGATTATTGAAGGCGCACACCTGGGGAAAGGCCTTGGGTTGCGTTTTCTGCGTCACATCGAACGAAATTCAATGTTGCTTTTCATGGTTCCCGCCGACAGCAAAAATCATTTAAAAGAGTATAAAATACTGCTCAGCGAACTTGATAAATACAACCCTGAATTGCTCGACAAACAGCGGTTTCTGGCCATTAGCAAAGCCGATATGCTCGACCAGGAACTGATGAATTATATCAGTATGGAATTTAAAGGGGTACCACATCTTTTTTTCTCGTCGGTAACAGGGTTTAACCTGCAGCAATTAAAAGATAAAATCTGGGAAATTTTAAACAGTTAAATGAAGTGGCTGCAAAAAATACTGGAGGTTGACAAAGAAATCTTTCTTTTTTTGAATGGCTTTCACAGCCCTTTTTGGGATACTATTATGTTGATGGTCACCCGCAAGGAAACCTGGTTTCCGTTTTTTGCCATTATCATATACTACGTTGTTAAGAATTTCAGGGTAAAAGCCTGGTTGGTTTTGTTTTTTCTGGCGCTGCTTATTCTTTTCAGCGACCAGTTTTCGGTTTTGCTCAAAGAAAACATCCGGCGTTTACGCCCTGTTTACCAGCCCGAAATTGAACATCTCGTTCATAATGTTTTGCGAAAGGGCGGACTTTACGGTTTTGTGTCGTCTCATGCTGCCAATGGTTTTGCCATTTTTGCGCTTACAACCCGTATTTTCAAAAATAAAACCTATTGGTCCCTCTTGCTTTTCTGGACAGTTATTTTTTCGTATTCCCGCATTTATTCCGGCGTTCATTATCCCCTTGATATTTTGGGCGGAGCAGTTTTGGGCTGGGGAATCGGAGTTTTACTGTATAAACTGCTGATTTTTACAGAAACCCGTTTTTGGGCAGAAAAACAACCAATAATCGCAACCTTAATACTCCCAAAGGCTCAGTCGGCAATTGTATTGCTTGTTTTTGCAGTTCTCCTGACAACGGTTTTTATTGTAAGTTCAATACTTCATCATTACGGATATTTGTAAAAATGAATGCAGCGGTTGAAACTTTTTACAGTCAAAAAGCGGGTGAATATGACGTTCAGATTAAAGCAATTTCTGTAAAACTGAGACGTTTTGCGTGGTACCGGTTTTTTACTTTTTTGGCAATTTTTGCACCCCTTTTTATTTTTGGTTTCAAAAGCTGGTTTACGTTGTTTTTTTCATTGGCGGCAATCATCCTTTTTTTATTTCTGATTAAGAAAAATATTGAACTCGAAAAATCTAAAAAGAAAATACAGGTGCTGAAAAAATTGGTTGACGATGAACTTTTGGCGCTCAACCACCAATTTTTACATTTTAAAAATGGCTCCGGATTTCTGAATACCGCCCATTTTTTTTCGTACGATTTGGATTTGTTTGGCGAAGGCTCCCTGTTTCAGTTTATTAACCGCACTGCAACGGTAAGCGGTGAGCACAAACTGGCCGGGTGGCTCATAAAACCGGCCATTCGAAAAGATGAAATTGCCGGTAAACAGGAAGCGGTGCGCGAACTTTCTCAAATTCCGGAATGGCGTTTGAATTTTCTGGCTGAGGGACAAATGTTTGAAGAAACCAGCCAGGTGCATGATGAAATCCTTTCGTGGGCAGGGTTGGAATTAAAACTTAAGAATGCCGCTGTAATTAAATGGTTATTAAAGGTAATTCCACTCTTGACTTTAATTTCAATAATTCCGGCAGCAACTGGGATTACCAATTTATTTTTATGGTTTATGATTTTGGCCCAGTGGATTTTACTGTACTATTTCAGAAAGAACATAACACGCTATTTCAGTTTTTTTGGACAAAAATCAGGATTGCTTGCCAAATACATGCAGTTGCTTCAGTTTATCGAGGAAAAAGAATTTCAATCCAATTTGTTGTGCGAACTTCAGAATAAAGTCAAAAAACCTGTTTCTGTCAGTAAAATATTCCATCAGTTAAAGAATTTGGTTGAACAGTTTGAATACCGACAAAATATTCTGGTCGGGGTTGCTTTAAACAGTGTTTTACTGTGGGATATTCGTTGTGTTTACAGGCTTTGGAACTGGCATAACCAGCATCGTCAGAAACTGGCCAACTGGCTCGAAGTAATTGCTGAAACCGATGCGTTAATCAGTCTGGCTAATTTTACCAATAACCACCCCGATTTTAATTTTCCGGAAATTCAGGAAGGCGTTTTTACTTTTCAGGCCGTAAAAATGGGGCATCCGCTTTTGCATAAAAACAAACGGGTTTGTAACGATTTCGAAATAAACGGCTGTGCAAAAGTGATGATTATTACAGGGGCAAACATGGCCGGTAAAAGTACATTTTTGCGCACAGTTGGCGTTAACCTAATACTTGCACGCACCGGCGCCCCGGTTTGTGCCGAAAATATGGTTTTTACACCCATCGAAATCTATACAAATATGAGGACAACCGACTCGCTGCTAAAAGACGAATCGTACTTTTTTGCCGAGTTAAAAAGAATAAAAGGTGTGCTCGACTGGCTGCGGAAAGGGGAACGGATTTTTGTTATTCTTGATGAGATGCTGAAAGGGACCAACTCAGTTGACAAATTAAACGGTTCTAAAGAACTAATCAGGAAACTGGTTGAGTTAAAATCGGTTTCGCTGGTTGCCACCCA
The DNA here is from genome assembly GCA_009773765.1 of Prolixibacteraceae bacterium. Classification (GTDB taxonomy): domain Bacteria; phylum Bacteroidota; class Bacteroidia; order Bacteroidales; family Prolixibacteraceae; genus Draconibacterium. The sequence continues at coordinate 191,107 of WTWZ01000002.1, forward strand.
CGATTTGAAACTCAGCGAAATGGAGGATGAATTTCCTCAGCATGTTTTTAATAAATGCTTCGAAATCAGAATAGAAAACGAAGATTTGGTATTCGATTATAAACTTTCCGATGGAGTTACAAAAACCATGAATGCCACTTTCCTGATGAAAAAAATGGGGATTATCTGAACAGTTTTTCAACCGGGTTTTGTTAGTTATTGGTTTGGCAGGCGCTGCCAAATCCACCATTGTTTTAGTTATATTTGCGGCAAAATAAAGGATTTATGGCTCCGAATTACGATGAAGGGACAATAAGGACGTTAGACTGGCAGGAACACATACGGAAACGCCCGGGAATGTACATAGGGAAGCTGGGCGACGGCACTGCTGCCGATGATGGTATTTATGTTCTGCTGAAGGAAGTTTTGGATAATTCCGTCGATGAATTTATGATGGGGTTTGGCAAAAAAATTACCGTTGAAATTGACCAGGAAAAGGTAAAAGTCCGCGATTTCGGGCGCGGGATTCCGCTGGGAAAACTCGACGATGTAGTGAGCAAAATGAACACCGGCGCCAAATATGATTCCAAGGTTTTTAAAAAGTCGGTTGGGTTGAACGGAGTTGGTATAAAAGCGGTAAACGCACTCTCTTCCGATTTCATGATAAAGGCGGTGCGCGAAGGGGTGGCAAAGGAAATCCACTTCAGCAGGGGAATAAAAACAAGAGAGGAAGAATTAACCAGCATTGATGAACCCAATGGGACCATTGTGGTTTTTGAGCCCGACCAAACCGTTTTTAAAAAATATCACTACATGGGCGATTTTGTGGTGAATATGATTAAAAATTATACTTTTCTGAATTCAGGGCTGGTAATCGAATACAATGGTGAAAAATATTGCTCGAAAAACGGCTTGCGTGATTTACTTGAGGAAAACATGGATCATGAGCCCATTTACCCCATTATTCATCTCAGGGGCGAAGATATTGAAGTAGCCATCACCCACGGGAACCAGTACGGCGAAGATTATTACTCGTTTGTGAACGGCCAGCACACATCGCAGGGGGGGACCCATTTGCAGGCATTTCGGGAGGTATTGGTAAAAACCATCCGCGATTTTTACAAAAAGGATTTCGACCCGTCGGATATCCGTGCATCAATTGTTGCCGCAGTCAGTATTAAAGTTGAAGAGCCTGTTTTCGAGTCGCAGACAAAAACCAAACTGGGATCGAGGGATATTGGCCCCGACGGGCCTTCGGTGAGGGCGCATGTAGCCAATTTCCTGCAAAAAGAACTCGACAATTTTATGCATAAAAATCCCGATACCGCATCGGTGCTTTTGCGCAGAATCCAGGAATCGGAACGCGAAAGAAAAGCCATTTCAGGCATTAAAAAACTTGCAAAAGACAGGGCAAAAAAATCGAGCCTGCACAATAAAAAACTGCGCGACTGCCGTGTTCATTTCGACGACACTAAAAACCCGCGATATGAAGAGTCGAGTATTTTTATAACCGAAGGCGATTCGGCCAGCGGCTCAATTACAAAATCACGCGATGTAAATACCCAGGCGGTTTTCAGTTTAAGGGGCAAACCGCTGAATACCTATGGGCTTACTAAAAAAGTGGTTTACGAAAACGAAGAATTTAACCTTTTACAGGCCGCTTTAAACATTGAGGACAGCATCGATGATTTGCGCTACAACAAGGTAATAATTGCAACCGATGCCGATGTTGACGGAATGCATATCCGGTTACTGCTGATTACATTTTTTCTGCAGTTTTTCCCCGAATTAATCCGGAAAGGGCATTTGTATATTTTGCAAACCCCTCTGTTCAGGGTAAGAAACAAGCAGAAAACCTTTTATTGTTATTCTGAAGCCGAAAAAATAAAAGCAATCAATCAGCTTCGGGGGAAACCCGAAATTACGCGGTTCAAAGGATTGGGCGAAATTTCGCCCGATGAGTTTAAGAACTTCATCGGTATTGATATCAGGCTTGAACCGGTAATAATGAAAAAGCATGAATCGATTGCACAAATGCTTGAATATTATATGGGGAAAAACACTCCCGAACGACAGGATTTCATCATAGAAAATTTGTATGTTGAAAAAGATGAAGTTGCATAAAAACGCAAAATGTCAGAAGAACTTATAAATAACGAAGAATTGCCGGAAGTGCCCCTTGAACAGGAAGAAGAGGTAGCCGATGAAGTAGTTTACCTGTCGGGGATGTACCGCAACTGGTTTCTCGATTATGCTTCATACGTAATTCTGGAAAGGGCTGTCCCATACATTAACGACGGCCTCAAACCGGTCCAGCGCCGCATTATGCACGCCATGCGCGAAATGGATGACGGGCGCTACAATAAAGTGGCCAATATTATCGGGCAAACCATGCAGTATCACCCGCATGGCGACGCTTCAATAGGCGATGCAATTGTTCAGTTGGGGCAAAAGGAACTGCTTATTGATACACAGGGAAATTGGGGAAATATACATACGGGCGATGGTGCGGCAGCACCCCGTTATATCGAGGCACGGCTGTCGAAATTCGCCCTCGAAGTGCTTTTCAACCCAAAAACCACAGTCTGGAAATTTTCGTATGATGGCCGGAAAAGGGAACCGGTTACGCTTCCTGTAAAATTCCCGTTATTGCTCGCACAGGGCGTCGATGGCATTGCAGTTGGCCTGGCATCGAAACTGTTTCCCCATAATTTTATTGAATTGATTGATGCATCAATTGCCTGTCTGAAAAATCAGGATTTCGAATTGCTGCCTGATTTTCCGACCGGTGGATTGGCCGATTTCAGCAAATATAACGATGGTTTGCGGGGAGGTACCGTAAAAGTGCGCGCAAAAATAGAAAAGCGCGATAACAAAACCCTGGTGGTTACCGAACTACCCTTTGGCAAAACCACGTCAACCTTAATCGAGTCCATTATCAAGGCAAACGACAAGGGAAAAATCAAAATCAAAAAAATCGACGATAACACGGCCGGGAATGTTGAAATCCAGGTTCATCTTGCTACCGGCGTTTCATCAGATAAAACCATCGACGCTTTGTATGCTTTTACTGATTGCGAAGTTTCTCTGTCGCCCAACTCGGTAATTATTGAAAACGACAAGCCTATTTTTATCGGTGTAAAAGAAATTCTGCGACGATCGGCCGACAGTACTCTTCAACTTTTAAAACGCGAGCTCGAAATCAGGAAATCGGAATTGGAAGAGGACTGGCATTATTCTTCACTCGAAAAAATATTTATTGAAGAACGGATTTACAAGGATAAAAAGTTTGAGGATTCGGAAAATATGGACCAGGCCACCGCACATATCGACACGCGGCTCGAACCATGGAAACCAAAGCTGAAACGCGAAGTAACACGCGATGATATTCTGAAACTGATGGAAATTAAAATGGCCCGCATACTGAAATTCAACAAGGATAAGGCCGGGGAAATGTTAAAGGCCATTGAGGACGAAATTGCCGAGGTGGAAAATAACATCAGGAATATTGTCGCGTTCACCATAAAATGGTTTGTTCACCTGAAAACCAAATTTGGAAAAGGACGGGAGCGAAAAACAGAAATACGCAGTTTTGAAAATATTGAGGCTACAAAAGTGGTGGTACGCAACGAAAAACTCTACCTCGACCGTAAAGAAGGTTTTGTTGGCACTGGATTAAAAAAGGCCGAATACATTTGCGACTGTTCGGATATCGACGATATTATTGTTTTCCGCCGCGACGGGACTTATTTTATTTCGAAGGTGGCCGATAAGGCATTTATCGATAAAAATCCGCTGCACGTTGAAATTTTCAAAAAGAAAGATAACCGCACCGTTTACAATGTAGTTTACAAGGACGGCGAATCGGGGTTTTATTACATGAAACGATTCTCGGTAACCGGTGTTACACGCGATAAAGAATACAACTTAACACAGGAAACCAAGGGGTCGAGGGTGGTGTATTTCTCGGCAAACCCAAATGGCGAGGCTGAGGTTTTAAAAATTGTGCTTAAACCAAAACCCCGCGTCAAAAAGCTGGTTTTCGAGGCCGATATGGGCGAACTGGCTATCAAAGGGCGCCAATCAATCGGTAACCTGCTCACCAAAAACGAAGTTCATAAAATCAGTCTGAAAGAGAAAGGACATTCTACTTTGGGAGGCCGTAAGATATGGTTCGACGAGGATGTGCTGCGCCTGAATGCCGATAACCGCGGAAAGTACCTGGGCGAATTTTCGGGCGAAGATAAAATTTTAGCGCTTTATAAACGGGGTGATTATCAGCTTTACAATTACGATTTGAGCAACCATTTTGAAGCCGATATCCTGGCCATCGAAAAATTCGACAGCGGAAAGGTTTTATCGGTGGTTTATTTCGATGCCGAGCAGCAGTACTACTATGTTAAACGTTTTGAAATAGAGGATTCGGAAGGGAAAATGTACCGCTTTATTGGCGAACACCCTGATAATAAACTGGTAAGTGTAACCTGGGTCCGCTACCCGCGTTTGGAGCTTGAATTTGGGGGTAAATATGCCGACCGGGAAAACGAGATTATTGAAGTAGCGGAATTTATCGGGGTAAAATCGTGGAAAGCAAAAGGCAAACGGTTATCAAACTATGAAGTGGAAAACATTAAGGAAATTGAGCCGGTTGTTAAGGACGAACACGATAAACCGGAGCCCGATGAAATTATTGATCTCGAAATTATTGAACCAAAGGAAAAGGAAGAAAAACTGAGTTTTGATGATATCCCGTTTGAAATAAAAAGGCCTAAAAAGGATGCGCCCGATCCAACACAAATGTCGCTTTTCTAAGTTTCGGGTTCAAAGTTCATAGTTTAAAGTTAAAGTTTTGAGTTCAAAAATTAAAGTTGAAAATTGCTGTTTTTTTCTCCTTCCCCTTTGTGGGGAAGGCCGGGAAGGGGGCTGTTTATGAGAATCTACTTAATTGGATATATGGGTAGCGGCAAATCGACGCTGGGCCGCAAACTGGCCGGGCATTTAAACCTGCAGTTTGTAGATATGGACCACTACATTGAAATGCGAAACCATAAAACCATTCCGCAAATTTTTACCGAAGAGGGAGAAATTGAATTCAGAAAAAAGGAACGGAAAGCGCTTGAAGAACTTTCGGAATTTAGTGATATTGTGATTGCAACTGGTGGCGGCGCCCCCTGTTTTTTCGATAATATCGGTTTAATGAACAACTCGGGCAAAACCATTTATCTGAATATCGATCCTTCAATTTTAGCCGACCGGCTGCTGAAATCAAAAACTGAAAGGCCATTGATAAAAGGAAAATCAAGGGAAGAGCTGGTAACTTTTATTGATGAATCTTTAAAAAAACGCAACCAGTTTTATCAGCAGGCAAAATTCGAAATAACCAGTCCCGATATCCCATTAAAAGTTATTGAAAAGTTGATTTCTTAAAATGATTTCATGCCAGCAGCAACTCAAATATTTGCATGGGCCCTTAACGAAATCGGGGTACGTTTTGTATTTGGCGTTCAGGTAGCCAGGGCTGCCAATCGCGCTGAATGCCAAACCGCGCTGAAACAGGCTTTTTCATCTGAAGGGACAATTGTTACTGAAGCAGTTGTGGGTGAAAGCGGGTATAATAATTTGGTGTTGAAACCAAATAAATGAAGAATAAAATGCAAACCAACAGTCAACTCGAACTCGCCTTTAACTTTGTCAGGTACACCGGGCAAAACATATTTTTAACCGGAAAAGCCGGAACTGGCAAAACAACTTTTCTGAAAAGTTTGAAAGAAAAATCGCCAAAAAGAATGATTGTAGTCGCGCCAACGGGTGTTGCTGCCATTAACGCGGGTGGCGTTACCATTCACTCTTTTTTCCAGTTGTCATTTGCCCCGCAAATTGGCATTGAGCGCGAACAAACCGGGCAAATGCGTTTCATGCGCGAAAAAATTAACATCATCCGCAGCCTCGATTTGCTCGTGATTGACGAAATCAGCATGGTACGTGCCGATATTCTCGATGCGGTTGACAGGGTTTTGCGCCGTTTTAAAAACCGCAACAAACCCTTTGGCGGCGCCCAGGTTTTAATGATTGGCGACCTTCAGCAACTGGCACCGGTAGTGAAAAATGAAGAGTGGGGATTGCTAAAAAGGGAGTACGAAACGGTTTATTTTTTCAGCAGCAAAGTTTTACGCGAAACTTCGTTTGTAAGCATCGAACTCAATCATGTTTTTCGCCAGCAGGACGATTTGTTTATTTCAGTTCTCAACAAAGTGCGCGATAATAAACTTGATCAGCAAGCAGTTGCTATTCTAAACAAGCGGTATTTGCCCGGTTTTCAACCAACAGATGAAGAAGGCTACATTACGCTTTGCACACACAACGTTCAGGCCGACCGGATAAACGATTCAAAACTGAGGTTAATTTCTTCAAAAGCACGGGTTTTTACCGCAAAAGTCGATGGTAAATTTCCGGATTATTCATACCCGACAGATTTGGATTTGAAACTGAAAATAGGCGCACAGGTGATGTTTGTTAAAAACGACCCTTCTCCCGAAAAACTGTTTTACAACGGGAAAATAGGCAAAATAACCGATTTTGAAGACGATACGGTTTTTGTGCGTTGCCCGGGAGAAAACGACGAAATTGAAGTTACACCGCTGGTTTGGGAAAACATAAAATATTCAATTGACGAAAAAACCGCCGAATTCAGGGAGGAAGTGGAAGGCTCCTTCAGCCAGGTTCCGTTAAAACTGGCCTGGGCAATTACCATTCATAAAAGCCAGGGGTTAACTTTTGAAAGGGCGATAATCGATGCCGAGGCTTCATTTGCACACGGGCAGGTTTATGTGGCGCTTAGCCGATGTAAAACCCTGGAAGGCATGGTTTTGAGTACGCCCATTTCCAACCGCAGCATAATCAGCGATGGAACAGTGAGTGGTTTTATTCAAAAAGTAGAGGAAAACCAACCCGGCGAAAAAGAGTTAACAGAAGCAAAACTGGCGTATCAACACGAATTGCTTGCGGAACTTTTCCGCTTCAATTTAAGTTCGTACCTGTTGAATTCATTAATCAAGCTGATGCAGGAAAACACCTCCTCTGTTCCAGAGATTTTAATTGGGCATTTCCATAAAATCCAGGGGGTTTTTGTTACAGAGTTGCTGGAAATTGCCGAAAAATTTCAAAATCAAATCAACCAGCTTTTAGAGGTTCAGCCTGATGTTGAGCAAAATTCCAGGTTACAGGAGCGGATTATGAAAGCTGCCGGATATTTTGCAGAGAAAATTAAAACCATAATTGTTGATGGATTGGGAAAAGCCGATTTGGAAGTGGATAACAGAGCATTACGAAAACAAATTGGCAACACAGCTTCAAGGCTTTTGGAAGATGCTGATACAAAACTGGCAGGTTTTGAAGTGTGTAAAAACGGGTTCAATGTTAAAAAGTTGCTGGATGCCCGTGCAAAAGCAATTATTGATAACGGAAAACCACCACTAAAAAAAGCAAAAGCAAAAGAAGTTTTAAGTCCAGGTAACATTCCAAACCCGCTGCTGTATTCATTGCTCCGTTCTTGGCGTTATGAAAAATCTTCTGAATTGGGAATCCCCGTTTACATGGTTTTTTCACAAAAAGCCTTGATCGAGATGGTGAATTACCTGCCAGGCGATTCGTTTTCATTGCAATTGATTAACGGAATGGGAGCTAAAAAAATGGAACAGTTCGGCGCTGATATTCTTCAGATGATTCAGCATTACTGCGATGATAACAACATTGAAAAAGGAGAAATTCCGTTAAAAGAGGTTCAAAAAAAGAAAGAAAAAGAACCAAAGCCTGATACAAAAAAAGTGAGCTGCGAACTCTATAAATCGGGAAAAACGATTGCTGAAATTGCTGCTGAAAGGGGACTTGCTGCATCCACAATCGAAAGCCATTTAGCGCATTACGTGGGTTTGGGCGAACTCGATGTTAACCAGTTTTTAAGCAAGGAAAAACTTGAAAAAATTGTCTCTTATTTCAGTTCCACCGAAAATAAAAGTTTTAGCGAGGCAAAAACATTTTTTGGCGATGAGGTGAGCTATGGCGAGATGAGAATGGCGTTGAGCCACCTTGAAAGTTTATCGGGAAATTATTAGTTGAAGGATTTAAAAACACAATAGTATGAAATCACCGGTTTCAAATTTTCATAAGTATTTGCCAAAACTTCACCCAGTTCACTTTTTGCAAACCATTTTATATTGGCTATGTTTTCGCTGGTTTGAGGTGTTCCGCTTTCATTTCCCTGATAACTCATTTCAAACCAGTGTGTTTCTTTTAAAATCCAAAGCACGGGAATGTCATGATATGGCGATTGATAAATATGAAAAGTAGAAGGTAATTCTTTAGTAACCTGGTGCCCTTTAATTCCGCACTCTTCGGCTACTTCGCGCAATGCAGCTTCTTCTTCCGATTCTCCGGCGTCAATTTTTCCTTTGGGCAAATCCCATTTTCCGTTCCTGAAAATAAACAGAAATTTTTCATCACGGATAACAATTCCCCCGGCGGCGGGAACCTGATTAAAAGCAGGAATAAACATCTCTTTCCAGAATTTTTCGGGTAATGGATGTGATAAAACCACTGAAACATTATCAGAATTGGTAAAATCAAAAAACCAATCTTTAACTTCTTCAGGTGAACTGATATTTTCAAATCTTACCACTGTTTTAATAAATTGGATATTGTCAGGGGAGCTGATTACTATCTTCCTGTCGTTCCAAAAAACTTCATACATTTGTTTTTGAATTAAAATTGCATATAAATTATGGAAAATGTTCAGATTGAGGTTACAAAAAAATTACTTGAAATAAATACCATAAAAATCCAGCCAACAAATCCTTTTACATGGGCCTCGGGCTGGAAATCGCCCATTTACTGCGATAACCGCAAAATATTGTCATATCCCGAAACCCGCACCTTTATTCGCGACAGGTTTGCTGATATTATCAGGGAAAAATATCCTGAAACTGAAGTAATTGCCGGAGTTGCAACAGGGGCCATTGCCATCGGGGCGCTGGTTGCCGATGTGCTGGGACTGCCTTTTATTTATATCCGCTCGAAACCCAAAGATCATGGCCTGGAAAATCTGATTGAAGGCGATTTAAACCCAAATCAGAAAGTGGTGGTTATCGAAGATTTGGTTTCAACCGGTACAAGCAGCCTTCATGCTGCCGAAGCAGTAAATAACTATGGCGGGGTTGTGATTGGGATGGTGGCCATTTTTACCTACAGTTTTCAACATGCCATTGATAATTTTAAAAAGGCGGACATCGAACTCACAACTTTAAGCCATTACCAGATATTAATCGATACTGCTGTTGAAATAGGAGAAATTAGCAGCGATCAGATAGAAACTTTGATGAATTGGCGGGAAGACCCGTCGAACTGGGGAAAATAATATGAGTTTGGAAAAATACACCAGCAGCGTAAAACTGGTTAACCACAACGAACAGGTGGTTTTTAATTACCTGTCTGATTTTAAAAACCTTTCATCGTACCTGAATTCGGGGCTTATTGAAAAAATAACCGAAAAAGTACCACAGATAAAAATTACAGAGTTTTCTTCTGACCAGGATTCCTGCAGGTTTAACATCACCGGAATTGGCCTTGCTGAAATCCGGATTGTAAACCGCGAGCCATTTAAAACCATAAAAGTGGAGAGTTCAGGTGGATTGCCGGTGAGTTTTACTTTTTGGGTCCAGTTGATTCCTGTTGACAGCTTTCAAACCAAAATGCGGCTTACATTGCACGTAGAGATGGGGATGATGATAAAAATGATGGCAGGGGGCAAGTTGCAGGAAGGTATTAATAAACTGGCAGATACACTTTCGGTATTACCTTATCAGTAAAAAAATGCAGCCCCCATCCCGACCTTCCCCCAAAGGGTGAAGGGGATAGTAAACGGTTCTTCAAATCACAAATTCTATTTCCTTGAACATAAATTCTGAAAATACACCGTTCCTTTCTTCCAGGATCAACTGGCCAAATTCGCCAATTCCGTTAATCCTGGCTTCAAATGGTTTACCTTCTTTCGAAAATAAAGCCCACTCATTTGCCCTGAAAAGGTGGTTAAAATAAGATGAGCCTATTTCTTCAAAACTTCCTGCCTGTAACTTTTCAAACCAAAAACTGAGCAAATCCCAAATTTTCAGGGCAACTTCCTCTACAATATAATCTTTCCCTGTTATTTGTTTCAGCGAAACCGGGTTTGGGGCATCAGAAACAAATCGTTCCTGGTTTAAATTCAATCCGATACCTATAATTGAGGAACCTATATGATTCCCTTTTATCGAATTTTCAATCAGTATTCCGGCCAATTTTTTGTTTCCGGCATAAATATCATTTGGCCATTTTATTTTAACTTCTGCTGTTTCATTTGTGATAAAACCGGCCAAAGCCAGGCTTGCAATTTTCGACAGGTAAAACTGTTTGGCGGCTGGCAGAAATTGAGGTAAGATAATGACGCTCATCAGAAGATTCTTTCCAGGCTCGCTTTCCCAGTGATTTCCCTGCTGCCCTTTTCCCATTTTCTGGTATTGTGCCAAAACGACAGTACCATGCCCTGCCGCTTTAGACAAAACAAGGTGGTTGGCATAGTTGTTGGTGGATTCAACCTCGGTTAAAAAGGTAAAATTTTCATTTGTTGTCATATAAAACGCAAATTACACAAAATCACACTAAAGCAAAAAGATTATCTTTGCAGGGAATTAAAAAATTTATGACGGTAAGTAAAGGGGAAACGGATAAAATACTCGGGGGGGTCCTGGAAGGAATACAACGAATAAAGGGAAAAGAAATTACAATAGTTGATTTAAACACCATAAACCACACCGAATGTGGCTATTTTGTAATTTGCCACGGAACCTCCACAACTCAAACCAATTCAATTGCCCTTTCAGTTGAAGAAACAGTGAAGGAAACCACCGGGGTTAATGCGTGGCATAAAGACGGATACCGCAATTCGATTTGGATTTTACTCGATTACGGCGATATTATGGTCCACGTGTTTCAGAAAGATGCAAGGGAATTTTACAATTTGGAGGGACTTTGGGCCGACGCCAAAACAACAAAAATTAAAGATGAAAATTAATATATAACATGACAGAGAAAGAAAATAAGGACAACAAAAACCAAAATAATCCTTTCAACCAGTTTAATCCGAACAGAAAAGATGGAAAGGCTCCTAAATTTAATGCATACTGGATTTATGGGGTTATTGCCATCGTTTTTATTGTGATCCAGTTTTATTTCAGCACCAGCCGCGGGCCGGTAAAAACAACCTGGAACGAAGTTCGTTCCACTATGCTGGCTAATCAGGATATTGAAAGAATTGTGGTTATAAATGATAAAACGGCCACAGTTTATATTAAAAAAGACCGGCTCGAAAAGTATAAAACTCAATTTGAAGCCAATTTCTCGAAACCTGCTGAAATTGGCCCTCATTTTACATTTAACATTGGTTCGGTTGAAACCTTCGAAAACAACCTGAAAGAAGCACAACCCAGTGGGATGGATGAAATCTCCCTCGAATACAAGGAAGAAAGAAACTGGGCAGGCGAAATCCTTTGGACAATCGGGCCCTTTGCATTAATAATTTTGTTATGGTGGTGGATTTTTAGGCGAATGAGCCGCGGAGCCGGTGGCGGAGCCGGTGGTATTTTTAGTGTTGGAAAATCGCAGGCGAAAATATTTGACAAAGACCAGAAAGTTTCGACAACTTTTAAAGATGTGGCCGGGCTTACCGAGGCTAAACAGGAAGTGGTTGAAATTGTCGAGTTCCTGAAAAATCCTACTAAATTTACAAAACTGGGGGGTAAAATCCCGAAAGGCGCTTTGTTGGTTGGCCCCCCCGGAACGGGAAAAACATTGCTTGCAAAAGCAGTTGCAGGCGAAGCTGAAGTACCATTTTTCTCCATGTCGGGCTCCGATTTTGTTGAAATGTTTGTTGGCGTGGGTGCATCGCGTGTTCGCGACCTTTTTAAACAAGCCAAGGAAAAAGCCCCCTGTATTGTTTTTATCGATGAAATTGACGCCATTGGCCGCGCCCGTGGCAGAAACCCCAACATGGGTTCGAACGATGAACGCGAAAATACGCTTAACCAGTTACTTACCGAAATGGATGGTTTCGATACCAATACCGGGGTAATAATTCTGGCAGCCACCAACCGCGCAGATATTCTCGACAGGGCGTTAATGCGCGCAGGCCGTTTCGACCGGCAGATACATGTTGAACTACCCGATTTAAACGAAAGGGCCGATATTTTCAATGTTCATTTACGTCCGCTGAAATTAAACTTAGATTTAAAAGTTGACTTTCTGGCCAAACAAACACCCGGTTTTTCAGGGGCCGATATTGCCAATGTGTGTAACGAAGCAGCGCTGATTGCCGCCCGTAAAAATCACGAATCGGTTGACAAACAAGACTTTCTGGATGCAGTTGACCGGATTGTGGGCGGATTGGAAAAGAAAAATAAAATCATCTCGATGGATGAGAAAAAAACCATCGCATATCATGAAGCGGGACATGCAACCATTAGCTGGCTGCTCGAACATGCCCATCCGCTGGTAAAAGTTACTATCGTCCCGAGGGGTAAAGCATTGGGCGCAGCATGGTATTTGCCAGAGGAACGTTCCATTACCACAAAGGAACAGCTTCTCGACGAAATGTGCTCTGCTTTGGGAGGAAGAGCGGCTGAGCAACTGGTTTTCAACAAAATATCGTCGGGCGCACAAAACGATCTTGAAAAAATAACAAAACAAGCCTATGCGATGGTCAGTATTTTTGGGATGAGCGAAAAAGTGGGAAATGTAAGTTATTACGATTCATCAGGTCAGTCTGATTTTACGTTTACAAAACCGTACAGCGAAAAAACAGCCCAACTGATTGACGAGGAAGTTAAAGTTCTTATCGATGGTCAATATGCGCGGGCGGTTGAAGTGTTGAAGAAAAGCAAAAAGGGGCATGAAAAGCTGGCCAATCTGCTTCTTGAGAGGGAAGTTATCTTCAGCGAAGATTTGGAAGCTATTTTTGGTAAACGCCCGTGGGACAAAAAACATGTTATCAATGAAAATGAAAATGCCGGTGATGAAAAAAGGGTAAAAGAAAAAAGCAATCAGGCAGAAAATACAGAGGTTGTAATTCCCGATATTAAACCGTCAGTAGCTTAATATGGGCCAGGCCAGATGGGAAATACTGAACCAATTAAAAAACGCTGTTCATACAGTACCAGTACCGCCTGATTTTGAGAAACCTATATATCAGTCCGTTGACCTGCCTTTGGAACTGGCTTTCAGGGAGGGCATGGAAAAGGTAAATGGCTTTGTTCATTTGTTTTCAACTGAAAAAGAACTTTACACTGCATTAAAGGAGTTTTTGTCATCGCGAATTAAGGACAATATCTTTTGCAACGAAGTAGAAATTGGCAACCAGTTAAACAAGTTTGGCATACCATTTCAGCACAGTTCAGATTTTTCTAAAAATGTTGAGGTTGGTATCACCGGTTGCGAATTTTTAATTGCCCACACTGGTTCGGTAATGGTTAGTTCGGCACAAAAAGGGGGAAGGCAAATGTTTGTTTACCCGCCGGTTCACATTGTAATTGCAAACAAAAATCAACTGTTGGGTTACCTCGAAGAAGCTTACTTCGGAATCAGCGAAAAATACAAAGACTGTTTCCCATCACAAATTGCCTTGATTACCGGCCCCAGTCGCACTGCTGACATTGAAAAAACACTGGTCCTGGGCGCACACGGGCCGGGAGAGTTGCGGGTGTTTTTGGTTTAATTGGTAAACATTATCCTTTTCCCAATCTTCATTTATTTTTTACATTTGCAAAATGGAAAAAGGCTGGAAAGAAGTGAATACTAAAAATCTGAATCATTGAAAGTATTTGTAAAAAGAAGCTTAACCGGAATTGCGTTCGCAGCAGTTATGCTAGCCGGAATTATCATTCATCAATATGTTTTTGCCATTGTTTTTACCGCCTTTTTGTTACTCACGCTCCGCGAGTTTTACAAAATCAGCGAAAATATTGGTTATGAACCCTCGTCAAAAATAGGGCTAATCTGTGGATTTCTGCTCTTTACGATTTTCTTTTTAGCTGCCAGCCGGGTTATTCCCCAAAATTATATCTACCTGTCAATTCTGATTCCGCTTGCTACCTTGCTCCCCGACCTGTTCGACAAAAGGAAAAACGGATTTAAAAACAGTATGATTACCCTGGCCGGATTGATTTATATTGCGCTTCCATTCAGCCTGCTGAGTTTTATCATTATTCCGGAAAATGGTTCTGAACCAGAGTTTTATCCCTGGGTTTTGATAGGGGTTTTCCTGATTATCTGGATGTACGATTCAATGGCTTATGTTTTTGGCTCGTTGCTCGGCAAGCATAAAATCTGCGAAAGGATTTCACCAAAAAAATCGTGGGAAGGATTAATTGGGGGCGCTGTTTTTGCCGTAATCATGGGAATTGTTAATTCGGTTTTTTTTCACGAACTCAGCATAATAAGCTGGATAGTTATTGCAATTATTATAGTGGCTTTTGGTACTTCGGGCGATTTTTTTGAATCGAAACTGAAACGCGAGGCCGGCGTAAAAGACTCGGGCAACATTTTGCCTGGCCATGGAGGTATGCTCGACCGGTTTGACACTGTGCTATTTGCGGTTCCTGTTATTTATGTCTGGATTAATTTATTTGGAAATATTTAAACGATGAAGATTCATAAAGAGGGATTAAAAGTTATTCCAATTGCATTTTTCACCATTGCCGTAATTGATGTAATCATTTACATTTTTTTGCAGGATTTCCGGATTTTCTATTTTCTGATGGCTGCATCGCTGGTTTTTGCAGTACTGGTGGTTTATTTTTTCAGGGTTCCCCGGCGTAGTGTTGTGAAAAACGACAGCCACGTTCTTGCTCCTGCTGATGGCAAAGTAGTTGAGGTAAAAGAGGTCTTTGAAAAAGAGTATTTTAAGGATAAACGGCTTCAGGTTTCTATTTTTATGTCGCCGTTAAATGTGCATCAAAACAGGGCGCCGATTGGCGGTAAAATCACCTTTATCAAACACCATCGCGGGGCATTTTATCCGGCTTTTGTGGAAAAATCATCGCACCTGAACGAACGTTGTACCACTGTTTTTAAATTAAAAAACGGGAAAGAGGTTTTAGCGCGGCAAATTGCAGGAACTGTTGCCCGCCGTATCTGCATTTACAAAAAACCAGGTGATCATATCGAGCAGGGCGCTGAATACGGATTTATCAGGTTTGGTTCGAGAGTGGATGTATTTTTACCGCTCAATGCAAAAATTAATGTTGAATATGGTGTAAACACGGTTGGCGGGAAAACGGTTATCGCAGAAATTTAGTACAGCCTTGAAAAAAATAATCAGTCAGATACCCAACTTTATTACCTCGCTCAACCTGGTTTCGGGTTCGGTGGCCATTTTTTTTGCCATCGACGGGCATTTGGTTTGGGCTGCCATTTTTATTTGTGCCGCAGCACTTTTCGATTTTCTGGATGGTTTCGCAGCCCGTGCGCTGAAAGCATACTCCGAAATAGGCAAAGAGCTTGATTCGCTGGCCGATGTTGTTTCGTTTGGCGTTGCACCGGGAGCCATTCTTTTTACTTTATTGGAGTTCTCACTTTTTGGCAAAAACGACCCGGTTCACGAAATCAGCGGAAAATGGTTTGATTGGATGATTCTTTTTTCAGCTTTTCTGTTGCCGGTTTTTGGAGCTATCAGGCTGGCGCGGTTTAATACAAATACTGCCAGCGAAAACTTTTTCCGCGGTTTGCCAATTCCTGCCAACGGATTATTCTGGGCAGCAATGGGATTAATGCTGCAATCGCCAAAATATGCTGAAATGCTTCCATTGGTTTATACAACAAAAAACCTCGTAATTCTTGGAATCTTTATGTCGGGCATGATGGTTTTAACTATGCCCATGTTTTCGATGAAACCAAAATCACTAAAGTTTGCCGAAAATTGGTACCGTTATCTTTTTTTTGGATTGTCGGCCTTGCTCATGGTAGTTTTTAATTTATACAGCCTGGCACTGGTAGTTTTTCTTTATATTATTTTGAATGCTATTTTTTACCTGCTGAAAGTGAAATTCTGATTATTATGATTATTCAGTAATAGAAAAGCCCCTGAAAACGGAAACAAGTATTTTCCTGTGGAAAATATTAAATATACACCATGACAAATTAAAATCCGTAATCAGAGGCTTTTTTTATCCAATATTTCAGTTCCGAAATATTCACAGTTTATTCAACAACAAAAATGGAAAGATGTTTTGGCGGGCATAAAAAAGATGGCTTAATGTTATTGTACTTTTCTATTTTAACGGGGCTGCAAATTTCAGTACATCTCCGGCTGTAATTATCTGATCGCACAAAATGATCAGCCTTTCGATTACATTGCGGAATTCGCGGATATTGCCTGTCCAGTTAATTTTTTGCAGTTCGGCAATGGCGTCGTCAGTAATTATTTTGGCTGGCATTCCGTATTCATCACAAATACTTTGAATGAAATGGTTGGCCAGCAGCGGTATATCTTCCAATCGTTCATTTAACCTTGGAACGCGAATTAAAATTACACTTAACCTGTGATACAAATCTTCCCTAAATTTATTTTCGGCTATTTCGGCGGAAAGGTTTTTATTGGTTGCCGCCACAACGCGAACATCAACTTTTATATGTTTATCGCCGCCAACCCTGCTGATGATGCTTTCCTGGAGAACGCGCAAAACTTTGGCTTGCGCCGACAAACTCATGTCCCCAATTTCATCCAGGAACAAGGTTCCCCCATTTGCCTGTTCAAATTTGCCAAGGTGTTGTTTTACGGCCGAAGTAAACGAACCTTTTTCGTGGCCAAACAATTCGCTTTCTATTAATTCTGAAGGGATTGCAGCGCAGTTTACTTCTACAAACGAACCGGCCGAGCGGTTACTCTGGTCGTGTATGCGGCGGGCAACCAATTCCTTTCCGGTTCCGTTGGCCCCGGTAATTAAAACCCTCGCATCGGTTTTTGCCACACGGTCGGCCATTTCAACAACGGCTTTCAGCGCTGCCGATTCGCCAACAATTTCATATTTTTTATTGACCTTCTTTTTCAGGATTTTGGTTTCCGTTACAAGGCTCGATTTGTCCATGGCATTGCGGATGGTAATCAGCAAACGGTTTAAATCAAGCGGTTTTTCAATATAGTCAAACGCGCCTTTTTTTATCGACTCAACGGCAGTATCGATATTTCCGTGCCCCGAAATCATCACCACTGGCGTATCGGGAGCGAGGTTAACAAGTTGTTCCAGCACTTCAATTCCATCCATTCCTGGCATTTTGATATCGCAAAGAATCACATCGAACCCGTTGGCTTTCACTTTATCGATGGCTTTTACCCCGTCTTCGGCCAGTTCAACCGAATATTTTTCGTATTCAAGAATATCTTTCAGCGTATTGCGGATACTGCGTTCATCGTCAATTACAAGTATGCGTGACATAAAAATTACTTACTATATTTTCCAAAAATAGAAATAAATTATCAGTAAAACCGGGAAGCTGAAACCACAAATCAACATTCTGTTGTGAACAGTATTTGAAATAGTAAAACTGTACTAAATACCATTTTAAAAGCCGGAAACTTTATGTATTCCGGCTTTTTTCCAATAATAAAATACAGTAATATTTATGTGAAAATAATCTGTGTTCCTTCACCTCCGCACATTCCGTAGAATTCGCCAATGGTGATAATGTCCTTTACATGGTCTGTAAAATCTTCCTTTTTCAGTTTGAACATATCAACAGCCAGCTTGCAGGCATAAATTTCACCTCCGCCGGCTGTAATCATATCGAGAAATTCGTCAACCGGTGGGATGTCAAGTTTTTCCATCTGACTGCGCATCATGGCCGAAACTCCGGCTTCAATTCCCGGAAGGATTCCAAGCAGGGTGGGGAACGGTAATCCACCTGGCATACGCATGGCTGGGTTACCAACAGTACCTGTATGAAGGTTGTTCATTGTTTTTTTGGTTATGGCATCGAGGCCGAAAAAAGTAAAAAACAGTTTGGCTTCAATACCTTCCATAACAGCTCCATTGCCCATAACAAGGGTGGCATATACATCTTCAATTGAGCCTTTGGCACAAATGATGCATACTTTTTTTAACGGTTTGTTTTCGCTCATTGCATTAAATTTTTATTGGTTATACGCAACTTACCGGTTTGGGAATACCTGCCAGCTTCGAAGAGAATTTCAACGGGCCTCCGGGGAAAAGGTCATAAAGGCCTTTAATGTCAACAATTCCTGATTTACCAACTTTACGGATAGTAAGAGGAATACCTGTTGCGTTTTCTTTCCTCAGATATTCAAGTACTTCGTAATGTTTTGGAGTGAGTTCCATACCTATCTCTTTAGCCATATCGGCGGCTACTTCTTTCGACCAGTCTGCCTGATTTACAAGGTAGCCTTCGTTTGTAACTTCCAGGGTTTTCCCTGAATAGGTTTTTTGTGCCATAGTAATTATTTTTTAATGTTAATTTTTATTTGTTTGCGCTGCCATGTTCTTCATAAACGTTACAAAGAACCCAAGTGCACGTTTCATTTCTGGTTTATTCATTTCTTTCATCACTTTTAAGAAAGAGTAATCAGGGATGTTTTCGGTTTCGATATTTTTGAATACGTTGAATGCGTTGTTCATTGCATTCATCATTTCGGGTTGTGTAGCTGTTTTCACCGTGTCAACGATAGTTACTATGTTATCGGCCAAATCCCTTACATCCCGGGGCGAATAGTGGGTAATAATGTTGTCAAAAATCTTACCCGCTTCACCAAAAAATTCGAAATAACCTTTCTTTTCGAATTCTCCCAGTTTTTTGGTGAAATCAATCACAACTTCGTTGAAAATGGGTCCGGCATCCTTCATAAAATCGCTGATGCTTTCGAGCATCCCGAGGAAAGCATTCATATTGTCAATATTGCGCAGAAACCTCAATAGCAGTTGTTTTACCTGGTCTCCGTCGAAAGTTACCATGCGTTTGTCAAGTTCCTCAACCGCTGAGTTGTACATGTCTTTTCCAACAATAGAAACGTCGGCAATGAGGTCTTCAATCTGAATTGTTTTCAATCTTTGCTGATTGACATATTCAAGCAGGAGGTCAACTTTCTGGTTTAATTCGGCAACCTGTGCCTGTAAAGATTTTTCTTCCATTTCAGAGTTTTTCTTTTAGTTAACCGTTTTCTTTCCAGCCATGGACATCAGTGGTTCAACGGGCAACTCTTTTCCTTTCAGCAGAATATGCCAGTAAATCCAACGGAACATCACTTTCCCGTAGTGGTTCATTTTTGTGTTTTCAAGCAGTCCGAAAGGGCCAATACCGGGTAGCGGAAATGTGCCGGGGAGAGGTTCTGTGGTGTAATTGAAATCAATCAAAGCGCCTTTTCCAAATCCGGTTTCGATGTAACAATTGGCATGTCCGTCGAATTTGGCATACAACGGGCGGCCTTCGATAGCGCTCATCAGGTTTTCGAACAATATTTCGGCAGCAAAGTGGGCAACAGAACCAGCTTTTGAAGTGGGTATATTTGATGCATCGCCAAGTACAAAAATGTTTTCAAAAGCATCGGAACGAAGTGTTTCCTTATTGGTTGGGACAAAGTTCATGTCGTCGCCAAGTCCGCTGCGTTCTATCATTTTATCGCCCATATTCATCGGGACAATGGTCAGCACATCAAAATCAATCTCCTGATTATCATACGAAACAATCTTCTTTTCATCGTTGTCAATGTGTTCGATGTAAAAATCAGGAACCACTTTTATGTTTTTTTCTTTCAGCAGTTCAGAAAGCATTTTGGTTGCAATTGGCTTTGTAAAAGCTCCTGACATTGGAGTGACATAGGTAATATCTACTTTGTCGCGGATTCCTTTTTCGGTAAAATATGCATCGGCCAGAAAAACAAATTCGAGCGGTGCAACCGGACATTTATATGGCAATTCGGTTATAGCCATCACAAGTTTTCCCCCTTCCCAGTATTTGAAAAAATTCTGAAGCGCCAAAGCGCCATCGATGGTGTAAAAATCAAATATTTCCTTATACCAGAGTTTATCTTTCATACCAGGAGTTTCTTCAGGACAGGTTTTTGTGCCCGATGCAATAATCAGGTAATCGTAGTTTAAAACTTTTCCGCCTTCAAGAAAAACCTTGTTTGAGTTGGCCTCAATACGGTCAATACTCGAAAAGATAAGATTTACACCTGAAGGAATAAAATCGGCTTTAGGTTTTATCACATCTTCCTTCTTGTAAATTCCGAATGGGATAAACAAAAAACCGGGTTGGTAATAATGCGTTTTGTGCTGGTCAACCACAGTAATTCTCCACTCCCCGCTGTTGAGCGATTTATATAGTTTGTTGGCCATCATCGTTCCGGCTGTTCCGGCACCAAGTATTACAATTTGTCTCATATTCAGTCATTTATTTTAACGGCGTAAATTTATTGTAAGAAATAACCTGGCTGGAATAACCTGATATGATAAAAAACAGTCTATGTTAAATATCATAATTTATTGGTATTTTAGTCGTCAAATCATGAAGTAAATCATGGAATCAGGAAGTAAGTCATGCAATTGTGAACTGTGTCAGCTCAAGTCTCTTTTTTTTGGTCACATGTCGGTTAACGACCTGAACGGAATATGCCAGATAAAAGAGGAGAAAAGGTATTTCAAAGGCGATACTATCATAATGCAGGATGAAAAAATCACCGGTTTCCTTTATATGAAGCAAGGTCTTGTAAAAGTATCGCGAAAATCAGATGATGACAAAGACCAGATAATAAGTTTTTCAAAACCCTTCGATTTTGTCAGCCTGTTAAGCATTTTTTCATCAGACAGATATAATTATTCTGTTACAGCAGTTGAAGACTCAACAGTTTGCATTCTTGACCTGAGCACAGTTAAATTTTACGCACAAAACAATGCAATGCTTGCTTTCGATTTGTTGACAAAAGTGAGCGAGGCAAATGATAAAATCATTCTTGAAAATCTTGAAATAAAACGCAAACACCTGAAAGGAAGGGTGGCGCACGTTATACTGTATTTTGCCGATTATATTTATGGACGAAACGAATTTGAACTCCCGGTTTCCCGAAGGGAAATTGCTGAATATATTGGAATGACCACCGAAAATGTAATACGCACACTTTCCGAATTCAGAACCGATAAAATCATCAAAATCTACGGGAAGGAAATCCTTATTACCGATAAGAAACGGTTACAGGATATATCAGAGTTTGGTTGATTCAACTGATTAATTTCATGTCATACAGCGAATACAGATTATCAAAAAGATGCATGTTTTTTATCAGCCATTTATCTTTTTGCAAAACCAGGTATTGAAGAAATTCTGATGTTACAAAGAGCGCATCGACACTCAGAACCAGGTTTCAGGTGTTTCTGATTTTTCAGGTAGGAATTAACCCCCCCCGATTGGGCCACAAATCTGAATTTCATCGGGAATAACCTGATACCCAAATTTTTCAAGTTCAGCATTGCATTAACTGATTAGAATTTCGCTGCAAACCGGCCTGCAAACTTCAATCGCATTTTCAAGCAAAGTTTTTCCATGGATCTGAAAAAAGCTTTGTCGGTTCACATCCGGTTACTTTTGCCGTCGGCAAGTCAGATTGCTGTATTTTGTATGTGGTAAAAATAGGAAAACAATGGCTTAGTTTTCCATTATATTTTTATATTTGTCGTTTAATCTTGTATAAGGTTGTTTAATGTTGTGTATATGGAAAAATACATAAATGTGGGTCAGGTAGCTAAAATGATTGGAGTAAGCGCTGAAACATTGAGGCGTTGGGATAGGTCGGGAAAATTTGAAAGTATTCGCCATCCTATCAATAATTACAGGGTTTATACTGAAAATAATGTAATAGCCTTGGTTGAAGAGTTACAACTTGAGTTGGAATATCGGAAACCTTCAATAAAAGCTTTAAAAACAAATCCGGTATTTGAAACGGAAATTGGGAAATTATATCAATCTGATGCGATAGAATTTTTGAAATCGTTAGAGAATGAATCAGTCGATTTGATTTTTTCAGATCCTCCTTACAATATCAATATTGCTGATTGGGATACATTCTCTTCCCAGAAGGAATATATAGATTGGAGCATGAAATGGATAAAAGAGGCCCATCGTATTTTGAAAAAAACAGGTTCGCTTTATATTTGTGGCTTTTCTGAAATACTTGCAGATTTAAAATGGTCAGCGTCACATTTATTTCATAGTTGTAAGTGGTTGGTTTGGTTTTATCGCAACAAAGGAAATTTGGGAGGTAGCTGGGGAAGATCACATGAAAGTATTTTACATTTCCGAAAAACTAAGGATTTTATTTTCAATATCGATGAAGTCAGGATTCCTTATAACAATCACACGCTAAAATATCCGGCAAGAAAACAGGCCGAGTCTTCACAATTTTCAAACGGAAATGGGAAAACGTATGAATGGACGCCCAATCCATTAGGTGCAAAACCAAAGGATGTTTTTGAGATACCTACTATTTCAAATGGATCATGGGAAAAAACTTCCCACAAAACACAAAAACCTGTCGAGTTACTAAGGAAGATAATTCTTTCTTCATCAAATCAAGATAGTTTAATCCTCGATCCGTTTGGTGGATCGGGCACTACTTATGCTGTTGCTGAGGCATATAAAAGGAAATGGCTTGGTTCTGAATTGGAATCCGAATATTGCACAATAATTAAAAACAGATTGTCCGACAAAAATCATTTGGAGAAAATTTTGTCAGGGAAAGACGAAAAGGAATCTAACGTAAGGCGTTCAAAATTAAGGGGTGAGTAGATCCCAAATATCTTTGGTTATCAGCTCAGAAAATGATTTCATGTATTTGTTAAATGGTTCTTTGAACACATTGGGAGGAGGGTCAAGATAATAAATTCCATCAAGTTTAGTCAGAAATGCAGAATAAACCATAAATAATCCCGATACCAGGGTAAAGCTGATATTATCACTTTCCTTTCTTTGCACATCATTGAGAAAAATTCCTATCACTTTCTGTTCATGTTGTACAAATCTCTCAAGTAATATTTTGTCAATAAACATTTTGCCCATTCGATCTTTGGAAGTTGTTTTTGCAGAAACAACTATTTCATTCTTATCCAAATATTTACCGGTTGATTTCGCAGATTTATATGGAGAAAGGATTAAATCATTTTCACATTTGTAGTTTTTTATTCCTTCATCGGTTTGATATGGGATTTGCAGTACCGTTTTTTTATTGGCAATTCCCATTTCAGTAAAAATAGCTTTTATCAATTCTTCGAATCGGTTACCAACGAGTTTTCTTGCACTATTGGGATTTGCCAGCAAATCAAATCCAACCCCAATAGATTGTTGAATCGTGTAGAGCACACTTTCTAACAATTCCTTTTCTGAAACATCCCACTGAGTATTTTGTACTTTGAGTTTCTCAAATGATTTTTCAAATTCTTTCAGTTTATTTTTAAAATCTGCCGGAGAATATATGAAAAGTCGTTGATTAATGGGCCTAATGTATTTTAACGTTCCGGCAATTGATGAGGAATGAATCATGTAGCCATTCTTCAATTGTTCATCACTTAAAAACGATTGGTAAATATTCTAATACACGTAAAGTAACTTTTGTGAATTCTTCAATTGTATATTTAGGTTTTTGAAGGTCTTCTATCAATGAAAGCATATTTTTTTCTGCTAAATTAACAATTCATCAGAGAATTCATAGTACCATTTCATTAAACAAAAAAAGCCATGAATTACTTCAAGGCTTTTAAAGTGGGGTGGATGATGGGATTTGAACCCACGACCTTCGGAACCACAATCCGACGTTCTAACCAACTGAACTACAACCACCATATATTTTTGAGGGGGCAAATATAATATTTTTATTAATGAAAAGGAAGAACCGGATTCAGAATTGGCGATTTTGATATCAATAAAATTGCACCCTGTTATAGGTCGGTTTATATTGAATTAAAATCCTCCGGTACCAATCCTTAATTTTAGTGAAAAGCCGGAATTTGGATTTGAAATAACACCATAGCCAACTAATTTTTCAGGTAAAGTGGATGTGAAAAACGAAGAGATACTTGATGCAAAGGGAAAAATAGTAAAACTCACTTTGAATTTAAGGAGCGTCCCAAAACCCGTGAAACTCTTTATCAATGCGTCGGGGCGCGGAATAAATTTTCGGGTTAACTTTAAAATCTGGCAAGTTCTGAAGCCCCTCTTTACCAATCGTCAAATGCCGGAGAGGAACAAGAAATAAAAAATGCCGGAGTTACTGCCCCGGCATTTTTATTTCAATATCCTGATGTTTTATTCCGAAAAATTTACGTAATCGGCAGCAATCAGATATTCCAAACTTTTTTTACAGCTTTCGAGTGGTGGAAAATTGTATTCTTCAACCTCAACAATTCCATATTTAACACCCGATTTTTCTTTTGCTGCAAAAATTGCAGCAAAATCCATAGTTCCGCTTGCGCCTACCTCTTCTTTGTCTTTGATATGCCACAGTTCAAAACGGCCCGGATATTTTTCAAAATAATCAACCGGATTTTTACCGCCAACTACAACCCAGTATAAATCAAGCTGGAACATCACTTTTGCAGGGTCTGTTAGTTCAAGCATCCAGTCGAAAACCGGTTTTCCGTCCAATATAGTTGTAAATTCCTTGTCGTGGTTGTGATATCCAAAACGGATTCCGGCCGCATTGCATTTTTCGCCAACTGCATTAAAATATTCGCAGTAACGTTTTAAGCCATCCAAACTTTCGTAACCTGTTCCGCCCATCCACGGCTGAACAATCCATTTAACCCCTGCCGCCTGGTGTGCAGCAATGCAAACATCCCACCATGCCATAGTTTCAGCCCATTTTTCCTGTGTTGGCACATCCTGTCCGGTGTGGGCGCCTAAAAATTTCAAACCGTTGCTTTCGCACAGATTTTTGAATTCAACCGGGTCCATTCCATAAATTTTGCCATCGCCATAACCTGCGGTTTCAACAAATTTATAACCCATTTCACCAACGGCAGCAACGGTTCCAGCCACATTTGTATTCATGCTGTCTCTCACAGAATACAACTGAAGGCCAATAAATTTCTCTGTTACAGCGCTCTTTTCTTCAACCGGCGCTTGTTTTGGCGCAGAGGTGCATGATACAAAGCCTTGCAACATCAAAACTGATACGCTCACAAATAGTAAATTTTTTAAACTGATCTTTTTCATCGACATGTTTTTTAGATTTTGGTTATCAATAATTTATTTTTCCGAGTCCAAAAATATTGAAACCTTTTTGTTTTGAAAACTAAACCGATATATTTATTTATTTATTTGATGTTAAAATGTTAACGCTTAATCCTTAATTTTGCCGCCTTATATTTTTTAAATGAAGAATAGGGAAATCCTTGCACTTGGTTCGGCATTGGGAGCCGCATTTTTTTGGAGCTTTTCGTTCATCTGGTTTAAAGTTGCATACCAAGGTTACAATCCTATAACCGTGGTCATTTTCAGACTTGCCATTGCAGCATTGCTGATTACAATTGTTGCAGCCTTCTTAAAGCGATTGCAAAAACCCTCAAAAGAAGATTTCAAGCTGTTTGTGCTTATGGCTTTTTTCGAACCTTTTATCTATTTTTTAGGCGAAAGTTATGGTTTGAAATATGTTTCATCGACTGTTGCAGCCGTTATTGTTGCCACAATTCCGCTGATTTCGCCGGTTTTCGCCTGGTACTTTTTCAGGGAACGGCTGAGATGGATGAATGTTGCCGGACTTGCTTTCTCATTTTTGGGAGTTGGTTTGGTGGTTTTAAACGGTTCGTTTCAGTTTAATGCTTCTCCTCTCGGTGTAGGACTTGAATTTATCGCTGTTTTTGCTGCAATCGCCTATTCAATTGTTTTGCGGAAACTCGTTTTTAAATACAACACCATGTCGATTATTGCTTATCAGAATATAATCGGAATTGTATTTTTTCTGCCGGTTTGGCTGATTGTGGATTTTAACGATTTTATTTCCAGGCCTTTTCACCCGGAAGCATTCCGTGCCATTGTTTTTCTTGCTGTTTTTGCCTCCACCCTCGCATTTGTGTTTTTTACGAATAGCATCAGGCAAATTGGTGTAAACCGTTCAAATACCTTTATCAATTTAATCCCCGTTTTTGTTGCCATTCTCTCTTATTTTATTCTGAAAGAAAGTTTGGGAACGCAGCAAATTGCCGGAATTATTATTGTTGTTGCAGGATTATTTTTGGCCCAAATAAGGCGAAAACGAAAGGAAGTTAAACAGGAAATGTTAGAAATTCATGATATTTAAAATCAGTGAAAAAAGTTTTTTACAAAACGCCAGCCGAATTAAAACTCCTCACCGATAAAACCCGGGTGGAAACTTCAGCATTCATTAAAAGAATTAAAAAGAAGAAGCCAAAAAATCTGGATGATGTTGTACAGGAACTTCATGTTGAGGCATTTTCAACTTTCGATTGTCTCCAATGTGCCAACTGCTGCAAAACCATTGGCCCCCGATTAATCGACAAAGATATTGAACGGCTTACCAAAACCCTGAAAATGAAAATTTCGGATTTTACCGAAAAATATATTCTGACCGATGAGGATGGCGATTTTGTTTTCAGGGAACACCCGTGCCCATTCCTGTTGCCCGACAATTACTGCATGGTTTACGAAAACCGGCCTAAAGCCTGCCGCGAGTACCCACACACCGATCGCAAACGTTTTTACCAGATACTGGAACTCTCGCACAAAAACTGCGAAACCTGCCCTGTAGTTTTTGAAATATTTGAGGAGTTAAAGAAAGGGAATCAGTTTTAGATGTTACTTAACTTTTTTCAAAATCCTTATTTTTGAGGAATGGCGGCTACTATGAATTATGCCAAGTATTACAATATTATTATCTATCACTTTATAAATGATAAGCCAGCTCATACAAACTGCTTTCCGATAGATTTTTGATTTGGTCTGAATTTCTTCACATTCCCTGTACGCAAGAGGATTTTTTTCAATTTTGTCAAAAGTCTCAAAAATTTTGTCACCAACACGAATGGCATTTAAGGGTTGATGCTTAACAAACGCAATATACCCGGTAATTTCATCGATGTTTTGGAGAGCATTTTCTGTTATTCTTAACGAATAAGTTTTTGAAGTTTTTCCTTTTGCGCTGTCCATCTTTTTTTTGCTACTGTTAAACTTACGATAGGAGATTCTTCGGCAAACTCAATCCAATTTTTAAAATCTGAGTCGCTTATTAATTCACCCGGTAGTGCATACGAATGCAAATCAGGTTCTTTCAAAATACGTATCAGGTTTCTATATTCTAACTCCTTCAGCGCTTTTAAAGAATTGTTGCCGGTAAGTTCTATTTTTAATGTTTGCATAATCTCTAAATTTAACACAGTAAAGTTCTAAAAATTCTTTTATAAAATACAATTCGATTTTTTGATTTAATTTTATCAGTTAACAACAAGAACCATCCAAAATTATTACTCAATCTTCCCCAATGATAATAATTAAATATCTTTGGCGTTTTACTGAAAACGTGATATTTCGAATGAAGCAAAAATATTACCTCGCCTTTTTATTTTGTCTTACAGTTCTTGCCGGAAAAGCCCAGATTGGTGGTGAAAATACATACCAGTTTCTTGAGCTTACCAATTCAGCGCGAATTGCTGCTTTGGGCGGAAATCAAATTGCACTTTTAGATTCGACCGATTTGAATTTACCGTATCACAACCCGGCTTCGTTGCACAAATCAATGGAAGATAAGGTTTTGGTGAATTATGTGAATTACATGGCCGACATTAATTACGGTTATGCTTCCTTCGCGAAATCGTTCGACAGTATAGGGAATTTTGCACTCGGAATTCATTACATCAATTACGGAAAATTCCTTGAAGCCACCGAGTTTGGCGAACTAACCGGCAACGAATTTAAAGCTGCCGAATATGCGTTTCACATTATTTATTCGAACAATTATAAGCGGTTGAATTATGGAGCTTCACTTAAACCAATCCTGTCGGTTTTCGAAAGTTACCAGTCGTTTGGGCTGGTTGCCGATTTTGGAATTAGCATTGCCAGTAAAAGTAAATACACTAACGTTTCGCTGGTAGCCCGCAATGTGGGTTCACAAATTACCACTTATTACAACAACGGCAGTTACGAAAAAGTACCGCTTAACGTGCAGGCTGGTATCAGCAGGCGTTTAAAACATGCCCCGATAAACCTTGCACTGAATATGCAATATTTAAACCGCTGGGATTTAGGCAATCCCGACCCGGACAAGCAGGATGATGAACCCGGTTTTTTTGAGCGCGAAGAAAGTTTTGGCAAGCAAATTATGCGGCATATCGTTTTCGGAGCTGAAATTCTACCTTCAGAAAATTTTATTATCAGGGCAGGGTATAATTATCAGCGACGGCAGGAATTAAAATTCGGTGAAAGGCCTGGAATGGTTGGTTTGTCGGCAGGTTTTGGCTTGAAAATCAAACGTTTTCGTCTCGATTATGCTATTTCGCAGTATCACCTCGCCGGCTCGTCAAACTTGTTCTCACTTGCCATTAATATCAATAATAGTTTTTAATCTGAATTATAGGAAAAAGACGAAAGTGTCTGATTTGAAAAATCAACTATCTTTGCTTTTTTAAAGACTGAGAGATTTTTAGATTTAAGTATCAAGACAAATTCAAACTAAAAATCAGGAATAGTCAAAATAATGAAAATGGCAAACAAAAAAATCATTATAGCAATCGACGGGCATTCATCGTGCGGAAAAAGTACGATGGCCAAATCGATAGCACAGGAACTCGGATACATTTATATCGACAGTGGCGCCATGTACCGTGTGGTTACGTTGTATGCCTTGCGGAATGGATTGATAAACAATGGTGTGCCGGACAGGGAAAAGTTGATTGCCGGACTAAAAAACATAAAAATCACCTTTAAGTGGGATGAATTCCTGGGTAAAAACACCACTTTTCTGAACGGCGAAAATGTTGAAGAGGAAATCCGCAGGTTGGAAGTTTCAGAAAACGTGAGCCCAATCAGTACAATTGCTGAAATACGCCACGAAATGGTAAAACATCAACGCGAAAACGGTTTAAATAAGGGGATTGTGATGGATGGCCGCGACATAGGAACGGTCGTTTTCCCCAATGCGGAATTGAAGATTTTTATGACTGCCTCGCCCGAAATAAGGGCACAACGACGGTTTCTGGAGTTAAAGGAAAAAGGACAGGAAGTTGATTTTGATTCCATTCTTCAAAACGTGGAAGGTCGCGATGAAATAGACTCAAACCGCGAAGTTAGCCCGCTTAAAAGAGCTGATGACGCACTGATTCTGGATAACAGCTATTTATCGCGCGAAGAGCAGTTGAAATGGACATTGGAAAAAGTAAAGGAAATAACAGAGCGAATATGATAGTGGAGATTGATAAAAAGTCGGGATTTTGCTTTGGGGTAATTAATGCAATAAGGGCAGCAGAAAATGAATTGAGCAATTCAGAATATCTGTATTGTTTAGGCGACATTGTTCATAACGGAATGGAAGTGGAACGCCTTGAAAAACTGGGGTTGAAATCTATCTCAAAAGAAGAATATTTTACTTTGAAAGATTGCAAAGTTTTAATCCGTGCACATGGCGAACCGCCCGAAACTTACGATTATGCAAAACAAAACAACATCGAATTAATTGATGCAACATGCCCTGTGGTTTTAACTTTGCAGGAAAAGGTAAAAAAATCATACGATTCAACAGTCGATCAGCAGGGACAGATTGTAATTTATGGAAAAAAAGGCCATGCCGAAATTGATGGTTTAAACGGGCAGACCAACCACAAATCAATCATTATCGAAAGCATCGCTGAAATCGACAAAATAGATGCAACCAAACCGGTTTCGCTATACTCGCAAACCACAAAACGACTTGAGGATTTTTATGAACTGGCCGGACTTTTAAAATCGAAAATGCAGCCGGGAGTGCCGGTTGAGATAAAAGATACCATTTGCCGGCAGGTTTCGAACCGGGTGCCCAACCTGAAAATATTCTCGAAAAATTACGACTTGATTTTATTTGTTGCAGGCAAAAAAAGTTCGAACGGCCAGTATTTATTTAGTATTTGCAGGGAGGAAAACCCAAATTCGCACATCATTTCCGGAACCGACGAAATTAACTGCGAATGGTTTTCGGGCATCAATTCTGTTGGAATCTGCGGCGCAACTTCAACACCGAATTGGTTAATGGAAGAAGTTGCACTATGGGTAAACACCAATTTTAATTAGATAATTTGAAGTTCGTTTGACCTCAGCGAGGTCAAATGTTTATAGAAATGTTGTACCAAGGATTATATTCGACCCGGGCCCGGGTCGCACATCTATTTCTGAATTTGGTTCTATAAACATGCAAATCCGCTGGATTTAATATAATTAAGCAGGATAAACCAAAATAAAAATATCCACAAAAGAACATCATAAAAAGCCCAATTCAATTTGTTTATTTTGAACTACATTTATAACAAAATTATTCCTTTTCAATGCCGGAACTTTTTGCACAGGTAATCTTGCCACTTTCGCTACACGATTCGTACACCTACCGTGTGCCCGAAATACTGCACTCCGAAATAAAACCGGGGCAGCGTGTAATTGTGCAGTTTGGGCAAAAAAAGTTTTATGCGGCGCTGGTATTCTCTACCTCAAATTCGAAACCTGAAAATATTGAAATAAAAGATATTCAGCAGATTCTGGATGAAGAGCCGGTTGTGTTTGCCAAAAATTTTGAACTATGGGAGTGGATTGCAAAATATTATTGTTGCACACTTGGCGACGTTTTTCGTGCTGCCTTACCCACCGGATTAAAACTGGAAAGCAAATCGAAAATTTATTCTACCGGTGTTGAAATTGAAGATGAACTACCTGAAAAGGAAGAGCTTATCATCAATCAGGTTGAGCATGAAATTACTTTTTTGGATGAACTTCAAAAAAGGTTGGGAGCAAAGTTTTCGTATGCCGCACTTAAATCGTTACTGGCTAAAAACCTTATTTTTATTGAGGAAAGAGTTGATGCCAAATACAAGCCCAAAACCGACACACTGGTACGTTTTCATCCGTCGGTAAATTCCGAAACTATTATAGAAGCAAAAATCAACAAGCTGAAAAAAGCAAAAAAACAGGTAGCGCTTCTTTTTCATTTCTGCAATAAAACCAATGCTTTCGACAATAATCTGAATTCTTCAATTTCGAAAAAGGAACTATTTGAAGGCACGAATTTCAATGCAACACTTTTAAACGAGTTGTGTAAAAAGGAGATTTTGATTCAGTTTGAAAAACGGGTTTCACGAATTGAACAAGACGAAACAACGCAGGTAGATATTAACTTGCTCAATAAACATCAGGAAGAAGCGCTGAAACAAATCAAAACAGCTTTTGATACCAAACAGGTAGCGCTTATTCATGGAATTACGGCCAGTGGTAAAACCGAAATTTACATTCACCTCATCGATGAAATCATAAAATCAGGAAGACAGGCGCTTTACCTGATTCCCGAAATAGCCTTAACAACTCAAATAATCAGACGGTTAAAAAATGTTTTTGGCGAAAAGGTGGGAATTTACCATTCAAAACTCAATAGTCAGGAGAGGGTAGAAATCTGGGAGAAAGTGCTTCAGTTTAA
>WTWZ01000050.1 GCA_009773765.1 Prolixibacteraceae bacterium
GGCGTATGTTATTTCTGGCCAACCATGATTGGCGTGGCTTCCGAATATTTGCCAAAAAGCGGGGCGCTTGGAATGTCGATTTTGGGAGGCGCCGGCTTTGTAGCAACATCAATGGTATTGCCGATTATGGGCAAATCAATCGAAACCGCAGGACCGCAAATCACTCTTCGCAACATGGCTGTTCTGCCTATTATTTTGGTGGTATTGTTTATAATATTGAATATTATTATAGCCAGAAGAAAAGCAAAAGCATAAACAGGTGCTTGTCAATACTTTTGGATTTCTTCCTCTTCGGCTTAAAAACCGGGGAGGAAGTATTTTTTAGCCAGACCAATTCAAATCAGTATACAATTAATCATACTTGAAAATGATGATATTAGCAGGCATTCACGCATTTAAACGCCTCATTCCACCTTCACTTTCAATTTCTGTTCCGGGCTGCAATTCAGCTCATTTTCGGGCATCCATTTCAGCAAAATGTTCATTCCCAAAACTTCTCCTGAAAATGTATTGTTGGAAATGGCAGTATTTTTACATGCTTCAAACGAAAACGTGAATTTACGGTGATGGTAGGGCTCAAACCGCGAGCTTCTTGTAACCGTGTTATTGCTGAATGAAATTCCATCAACTGAACGTGCAAAAAGTACCGGATAATCAAAAGGGTTAAACTGGTTATTTTCAATGCGGATGTTTTTGTGAAACGGAGGTGTTTGTTCGTTTAAAACCGGAATTTCAGGATAAACAGAGATAATACCCTCGCAAAACTGGTACGAACTGGTGTTGCACAGCTCTGTAAAAACGTTGCTTTTGATTAGAACATCCTTCACTGCGCCCGACTCGAACCAGTTGTTGGCATCGCCGGCAATGAGTATTGCGCTTCCACTCGATTCAAAAATATTGTTTTCAATTACCACCTTGCCGGGGGTTGAAACCAAAAGCCCGCGTGCCCTGCCACTTTTAAAATGAGAGTTGGTAACCAGTAAATCGGGGCTCCAGGTAAGGTTTTCAAGCGCATCGCCAACTTCAAGTTGTTTCGGAATACCAGTTGTGAATGTGACCAGAAAAGTTTCGTTATCCAGTAATTTAAAACTTGAAATTTCGCCAGCGCCCAATGGTTGCATCGTTGAGTTTTCGATAAAACTTACCTTGTCGCCCCGGTGCCCCCAGTTCAACCCTGTGCTTTGATGGTGCATAAACCGGCATTTCAACTGTTTGCTTCCCATTACTTCAACAACCTGCACACTGGTTCCATGCACATTCACAGCGTCGTCCATCAGCCCGGCAAATTCGCAGTTATTGATGGTTATCAGGCCTCTGCAGTTCGAAATCTGGATTCCATCGTCGCCGCCGCCGAAATACCGGTTTTTAGCTTTATTCGGAATTGCCCGGTACCTGTCGAAAGTCAAATCTTCACTAAACTGAGCCAGAATTCCCAAACCGGTGGCGTGATATAAATTCACATTTTCAACCGTAACGTTTTTTGAATTCTGAATAAAAATTCCGGAATGAATGCGTTCTGCATGGCGCATAATCAGGAAATTGCCAACCGCAGGTTTTCGCAAAAAAGGGAAATGGATATCAATAATACCCGGCAGTATATTTTCGGCAAGGTAATTTTGCCAGCCTTGTCCGAGGCATCCCAAATCGCCGGTTTGCGGGACCACAAAGCGGCCATCCCGGTCGAATTCCATCGTGCTTTTCCAGGGTTGCTGATTGTATTTTGTTGTGCCGAAAAACAGTTTTCCCTCTTCAATACGGAATGGCGATTCTTTTAAATTGATGCTTGCCCGGATAGAATTTTCTTTCACCTGAAGAACCTGTGCCTGTGCAATTAATGGTTGTTCCCAGTCGATGTTGATATTCCGGAGAATAATATTTTGACAGTTGTCGAAGGTGAAGGGCTGCATTTGTCCATGAAAAATCAGGTTACTGCCATTTCCTTCAATAATTATATTACTCATGTTTTCGAAAAGAAAAGAACAGTTGCGGGGATTTACATTGGTGGTGTTGGATTTGAAATAGTTTCGTTTACTTGCCTGATCTGGATAAAAATGGTATTCTCCCCTTGTAAATACCAATACAGTTGGTTTGCCCGGCTCAATGGTTTTTAAAGCTTCGTTTATAAACTTGTGGCAGTCCTTCCTTTTGGTATTACGCAACCCAAAATCCTTCAGGTAAATAAAGGTGGTATCGGCTTTTGTCGTTTTAAAATTTAGTTCTGATTTGGGCTGAGGCGTAAAAGACCCTGTTAAAAACAGAATCAGTAGAAAAATGAAAGAGATCGAAAGGATTTTCATTGGTTTTCGATTATTGAAATTTCATCATCGGTTAACTCATACAACTGATATACAATCTTGTTGATTTTATTTTCACAATAATCAATCTTGCTTTCGATTAATTCAACCTTTGATTGTAGTTTAACTATTGTTTTCTCTGAATTTAATTGAATAAGTTGGCCAACGAGTTTTATAATTTCTGATTGTTTTTGAACCTCCTGAATATTTTCTAATTCAATAGTTTTGATAGGGAATCTTTTACAGTTTTGTATTAGAATTTTCTGAAATAAATTTTTTGAAATATCCAGATATTTATGATTGTGATAAAAGTTAATTAGATTAGAGTTTAATAAAGCCAGTAAATAGTAAGTATTTAACTTATTTTCATCTTTTGAAATAAGGTTGAAAACAGATTGTGTATTATATAGTTCTGAATCAGTATATCCAGCATAAATTCTAAGTGGATTACCACTAACAATCTGTCTGATTAATATTCTTGGAGATTTAAAAAAACGTTGTTCTCTTGGTGCACCAAGCCAATTACCATAACTAATATATTCTTTTTGTCCCCAAACAACAGAATAACGTTTTACATCTGCTCCTTCAAGAAGTGGTTTGAAAGTACTGTCTTTTTGAATTGTTGAATGAAATACCCGATCCTTTATTTGTTTTTGTGTGTGTCCCTTGTATTTATCATACGGAGTAAGTCCTAATGTAAAATCGCAAAGTGAAATAAGTTCTGTTTTATTCCTTTCAATTTTCTTTAAAAGTTCTATTTCATCTTTCTTGCTGAAAATATCAAAAACTGAATATTTATTTTTCAGCCAATCCTTAGAGTTGATTAATTTTCTTTCTTTCCAATTTGAATTTGAAATTTCATTAATTGTGTCGTTTCTATTATACAAGACACATTCTGTTTTTTCTATTGATTTTGATATTTTTAATATAATAGTCTCAGCTTTAACGTTTTGAAAAGTATTATCGGGTAATCTAACAATTGTTGAGACTGAATAGTCAGTTAAAATCAGGTTGCGTAATTTTTGATAAGAACTTTGATATAAAACAGAATTGGGGGTAATAAATCCTAATATTCCATTTTTTGATAGAATTCTTAGTCCTTGTTCAATAAAAATGGAATAAAGATTTATTCGATTTTCAGTTGACCTGTATTTATCGAAGTAATATTTTATCAATTCGGTTGGATGACCTTTAATATCTACCCAGGGTGGATTTCCAATTACAACATCAAAACCGTTAATTTCCGAGTATTTTGAATCTGGTTCGGCGATATGATTAATTTGTGCATCAAGCATGTTGGCATATTCCAATGCCTTTGATGCATGAAATTTCGTTTTATCTGCAAGTTCTTTCAGATTCTCATTTTCATTTTTAACATGAGGTTTTTTGAATACTTCAGGAAATGCTTTAATCCAGTTAAAAGGCTTAATTCTTTTCTGATCTCCAAAATCTATAAACGAATCATAAAAGTCAGTGTCCACCAAACTATTACCACATTTAATGTTTTCGTCGAGGGTTGGTAAAATCCGTTCGTGCCAAAGTTTTTGCTGCTGCTCAATGGTTGTCGCTGTTTCGCCTTCCATACACTTCAGTAAAAGGCTCAGTTTAGTCACCTCAACGGCGTTTACATCAATGTCAACGCCATAAATATTATTCAGTAAAATCCGCTTTTTCTCTGTGGAAGTGAGGTTTCCCTGTGGAGTTGCCGGGCTGTCCTTTTTGCCCACCTTTGTTCCGTTATCCGTATAATAATTTTTGTGGTAATCCAATAAAAACTGGTAAGCGCCAATTAAAAAACTTCCGCTGCCACATGCCGGGTCACATATTTTAATTGTTGAAATCTGTTTGGGTGTTTTCCCCTCAATCAATTTTCCAACTGTATTTTTTACAATGTAATCGACAATATATTGAGGTGTATAATAAACGCCACCGGCTTTTCGTACTTCGGGCTTCTCTTCAATTTTTGCGCGGTGCGCCTTGTCAATTGTAATGGTTTTCCCAAGAAATTGTTCATAAGCGCTGCCCAAAATCTCAACCGGAATCTGTGAGAATTCATACGGACTGGGATAATACATTTCATTAACAATAGTTTTAATTACTTTATTGTCAATGTGCAACGCTTCTGAGATTGTATCTTTTTTAAAATCGAATAAACCCGAGTTATATTTTTCGTCCGCTTTTTTGAAGATATAAAACAAATTCTGATATGCTTCACCTTTCTGGTTAGCCGACAATTTGAGCTGGCCATATTGTTCAACGCCACGGTCTTCGGCGATTCTTAAAAAAATTAACCTGTCTATGGTCTGTTGAACGGTATAATTTATTTCATCTTCTTCAAGGTCCCTGTTCTTCAAGCTGATACTTGTTGCCAGGTAAGTTCTCCAGGTATCCAGTGAGTTAAGAAATTCTTTATCAACAGTTGCCGTTCCTTTTTTAACCGTATCACTTTTAATATATCGGTCAAAACTCCCTCTTAAAACCTGTTCTTTAGAAAAGGTATTCCACAGATATTCAAACTCTTTTGTATAATCTTTAAAATTGATGTATTTTATCCGGGCAACTCCGGACTTGTCGGTTGATATTGGTTTTTTTGTACAATCATAAACTGCAAATTCCTCGAAATCGGAAATAATGCTGATTGCAAGTTTTGCACTCCAGCCATAACGCCTGATTTGGAAAGCAACCGAAGTATCATCTTTTATATATACACTCGGTTTTTTGGCTTCCACAAAAAATAGTTTCTTTCCACCGGATAATCTGAATGAATAATCAGGTGCTTTTGTAACCTTTCCAACTTTAACCTTGTCTTCGTGAATTACTTCGCGGTATGCTTCTGCGAATCCCTCAGAATTATCAACGTCCCAACCCAAAGCTTTGAAAAAGGGATCAATAAAATCCCTCCTGGTGAGGGTTTCATTGTAATCCGAATGTTTGTACGAATCATACTGTTCGGTAAACCGGTCAACTAAACCCTGTATTATATTGTATGCTTCTTCTTTTGTACTCATGGTGTTAAAAATAGCAGTTAATTCTTCTTGCCTGCCGCGCTGCTGCAGCCTGCGCCTGTTGTCCCATTTTTTCGAGATACATTTGAATGAATTTCTGATTGTTTTCGTCGCTGTCGCCATATTTTGTGTGCAGTTCAGCTAATCTTTCGTGCATCATTTTCTGTACATCTTTAATGGTACGCAAATAATCTTTAATGTACCGGTTGAATTTCCAAAGGTCGAGTTCCTTCCCCTCTGGGTTTTTGGCTAAAAATTCCTGGTTTTCACTTTCATATGCGGCCATCCAGTTGGTGCGCTGTTCTTCGTTCATTCTCTGCAATTCGCGGTAAAAACCGGTAGAATCCCCTTTAGGGTCAACTATGAGTTTAAAGTCGTGCCCCCATTGTGCATATCCGTCAATTTCCATTTCCTGTTCTTTGGCCGCCCTGCCGCGTCCTTCGTAACCGTCGAAAAAATTAGCCGGAGGATCGAAAGTGATATCATCATACAGATGATTTTTCTGATTTTGGGTTGAGCAACTAATGGTTGCAGTTGCAGTAAAAATCAGCAGGATGGTTTTTATGATGTTGATTTTCATGAAATATAATTTTTACTGTTATATGTTGATGTTGTTATAAATTCAATCTGGAAAAGAGTTTCTAAATATCTGAAAAGAAAACAGTTTTTAAAAGTGAAATGATATTTTTTAAAAGTAAAATATTGCAAATAAAAGAGTTATAACTCCTTTTGTTCTTAAAAACAGACAGGTAATAACCAAACTTATTAAAATATTTTAAAAAATATTTGTAATTCTTAAAATTACAATGTAAATTGCATTAATTTTCTTAAAAAACATTAAATGATTTTAGCGAAAGGGAAAAACAGGAATGATCTTAGCGGAAACGAATTAAAGAAGTTCCGGCAGAAAAAGAAAATATTGCACCTTTTGTATCAATACCATACATTATCCGGAACAGCAATCAGCAGTAAGATAGGCGTTAGTTTTCCAACAGCATTAACCTTGCTTAATGAGTTGTGCGAATTTAAATTTGTGGAAACTTTTGGCACCGGGGTTTCCAGCGGTGGACGTAAGCCCAATATGTACAGGCTTTCAAATGAATCAATTTATGTAATTGCCTGCGAACTTGGTCGTTACAAAGCCAAAATGACCATATACAACTCGCACAATAATCAGGTTACTTCAATTTTAACTTTTGCAACCAATATTGATGATAATGAATTGGTTGAAAAGATTTATGTGAATGCACAGCGATTAATCCAGGAGTTTAAAATTGATGAAAACCGCGTTTATGGTATAGGTTTAAATATGCCCGGTTTGATTGATGAGAACCGCGGAATAAATCATACCATAAAAAACGAGGAGTACAGAAATGTAAAAGAGCGGCTGGAAACCAGGTTTGGCAAAATGGTTTATGTAAACAACGATGCCCGGATGCAGGCTTACGGCGAATACATTTTTGGGAGCGCCAAAGGTCATTTAAATGCAATTGTGGTAAACTGGAACTGGGGGATTGGGATGGGGTTGATTTTCAATGGTAATTTGTACAATGGTTCAACAGGTTTTGCTGGTGAACTCTCACACACCAAATTTGTTGACGAAGGCGATTTGTGCATTTGCGGGAAGCGCGGTTGTTTGGAAACTGTTGCTTCATCCAATTTCCTGATTAAAAATGCAGCTATCGGTATTAATGAGAATGTGGTCTCACAACTGACACTAAGTTTTAAAAACAGGCAGCAGGATTTGCAGCCCGAAGATGTAATCAATGCTGCAAAATCAGGTGATGAATTTGCCATATCATTATTAAATAAAATTGGCATGGCTTTGGGCAAGGGCCTTTCATTTACAATTCAGTTACTGAATCCCGAGATTATTGTGCTGGGAGGAGTTATTTCGCAGGCCAACCGGTTTGTTTTAACGCCCATTCAGCAATCCCTCAATAAATATTGTCTCGACAAGATTTCCTCAAATGTAAAAATAGTGATTTCAGAAAACTGGGAACAAGCCGGATTGCTTGGGGTAAGCGCCATGTTATTCCAACATCTGTTCGGCGACATTCACAGCGAACTTAAATATGAGAATTTCTAATTAACAATTAAAATTAAAATCTATGCGAAAAATTCTGTTGATTTTTACGATGTGCATAGCGCTAATAGGCAGCACTTATGCGCAGCAGACTGTTACGGGCACAGTAACAGGTGATGACGGACTGGGGATTCCGGGAGTATCGGTTCTTCAAAAAGGCACAACGAACGGTACGATTACCAACACCGATGGCAATTACACCATCAGTGTCCCTTCAAATGCCGTTTTGGTTTATTCGTTTGTGGGAATGACCACAGTTGAGCAACCCGTAAACGGACGTTCATCAGTTAATGTTGTTTTGGTATCAGGTAACATTGGTATCGATGAAGTTGTTGTTACCGCCATGGGTGTTTCAAGGGAAAGAAAAGCTCTGGGATATGCCATGAGTACAATTCCATCGGCCGAGTTGACCAAGGTTGCTTCTACGAACTTTGCAACAGCACTTTACGGTAAAGCTCCCGGGGTAAGGGTTTCAGCCGCTCCCGGTGGTGCAACCAGCGCTGTTAACATCAATATTCGAGGTGTTAACTCAATTACTGGCCGCAGCCAGCCGCTGATTGTGGTTGACGGTGTGCCAATCCGCGACGGCGAAGTAAACAACTCGAACTTCTGGGGTGACCAGCGCTTGCGTGGTAACGGCCTTATCGACCTTAACCCGGAAGACATCGAAAACATCTCGATTTTGAAAGGCGCTTCGGCTGCTGCCCTTTATGGTTCGGAAGCCGTAAACGGAGTTGTGCTTATTACCACCAAAAGCGGTAAAGGCACAAAAGGTTTTAAAGTGGATGTGGTAACCAATCTGTCGGTTGATAATGTGGCTTATCTTCCGGAATACCAGAATAAATTTGGCCCCGGCTATCCGGTATTTATTGCCAACGCAGGCCAGGATGCAGAAGGATGGTTATGGCGCGACCTCAATGGCGATGGAACCAGGGAATCAAGAGGGCATATTGGTACCAACCTTAATTTTGGGCCAAAATTCGATGGAACTACCCAGGTGATGGCCTGGGATGGAATAGTAAGGCCATGGCAGGCTCAGGAAGATTCATATGCTTCACTGTTTCAGACTGCAGTTAGTTCAAATGTTTCAGCAGCCATTTCCATGGGTGGGGAGAATGCCAGTTCAAGGTTGTCGTTAACCCGGCAGGATAACGAAGCAGTTAGCTTAAATTCGAAAAATGCCAGAAATATTGCCAACCTGAATTCAACGTTCCACCTTAGTGAAAAATATACCGTTGATTTAATTTTGAACTTCATCAACCAAACTACCAACAACCGTCCGTACTCGGTTGACAGGCTGTGGAATAACTTTGGGGGCATGATGACCCGTTTTGACAATGGCGAATGGTATTTCCCGAAATACAAAACCAGCAAAGGTTACAGGCATGTTACCGGAACAAACCAAAGTTTAACTCCGGGGGAAAATATTATTCTTACTGGTTTCAGGCCCGATGTGTTTGATTATTTGTGGAATGTAAACGAGGTTAAACTGGATGAATACAGTAACCGTGTCATTGGTAACTTAACCAATACCTGGCAAATTACAGGAGATTTGAAATTAAGGGGCAGGGTGGCAACCGATTTTACCAGCGAAAAAACTGAACAGGCAAACCCGAATACAATTCCGCTCGCTTTTGGCAACTCAGGAGATTTTAGTCTTCAATCGTTCCAGTCCAATATACTTTACGGAGATATTATGGCAACATATTCAGCAAAAATCACTGAAGACATAACTCTGGGCGCAAATGCCGGCTATACCGCACAGCAGGAATCCATCCAGAGAGTAAGCAGGGGAACAAGCGGTGGTTTGAGCACAGAAAATATGTTTGATATTTCGGCTTCTGTAAATACACCATCAAGTGGCTCATCGCGCAGCACGCTTGTAAAAGATGCCTTTTTTGGCACCTTAAATTTCGATTATAACGGATACTTATTTATTGAAGGTACAGTTCGCCGAGACCGCACATCAACCATGAATCCGGAAAACAATGCTTTTGTTTATCCTTCGGTAAACTCAAGCTTACTGTTTAGTGAAGCGTTTGATATGCCTTCATGGGTTGATTACGGCAAATTACGCGCTTCGTGGGGTATTGTAGGTAACTATCCCGATATCTACAGCGCCAATATAGCTTACAACCAGGGAACAATGGGAATTCAGGCAGTTGGCGGTAATCCGGTGCTTTACACCACCATTCCGACAAGTTTGGGCAACGATGGAATCCGCCCTGAAGAAAAACATGAATTTGAATTTGGCGCTGAAATGAACTTCATGAAAAACAGGCTTGGTATCGATATATCCTATTTTAACGCAACAATTGTTGACCAGATTTTACCGCTGACAACAGCCATTACTACAGGGGCAGGATCGGTGCTGACAAATATCGGTACTTTGAAAAACTCAGGTATTGAAGTTGCATTAAGGGGTGTTCCGGTTCAAACTAAAGATTTCAGATGGGAAACCATCCTGAACTTTGCCAACTATAAAAATACGGTTGATAAGCTCACCGATGGCGCAAATGAATTGTTACATGCTGATTATGATGGCGGCGCCGCCCAGTTAAGATCGGTAGTAGGCCAGCCTATGGGAGATATTTATACTCATCCGGTACTTCAACATGCAAACGGAGGTTTGGTAGTTGATCCAAACGGATTGTATAAAGTTGACGCCAGCAAATGGGTTAAATCAGGCAACGCAATGCCCAAAGCTACCGGCGGTTTCCTGAATACGTTTACTTACAAGTCGGTTTCGCTCGATGCAACCATCGACTACCGTTTTGGCGGGCACATTATGCCGACTGCCATTAACTGGATGATCAGCCGCGGTTTATTAACCGATGCTCTTGATATGAGGGATAAAGAAAGTGGTGGTTTGAGTTATTATATCGATTCAAAAAATGTAAAAATCCTTACTGATGCCGCTAAAGGCCCTAATGGCGAATTGGTTTACCATGACGGACGGATACTTGAAGGTGTTAAAGCAGATGGTTCACCGAATGATTTCGTTGCTTCTTCAGCCCATTATTACTGGATTACCTATAACTGGGGCGGGCCACAATACAGCCCGAATACCCGTTATGAACTTTTTGTGAAAGAAAACAGCTATATCAAAATGAGGGAACTTGTTTTACGTTATGCTTTACCAAAAAGTCTTGTTCAGAAAATAGGTTT
Source organism: Prolixibacteraceae bacterium (assembly GCA_009773765.1). Taxonomy (GTDB): domain Bacteria; phylum Bacteroidota; class Bacteroidia; order Bacteroidales; family Prolixibacteraceae; genus Draconibacterium. Next base: position 10,554 of record WTWZ01000050.1, read on the forward strand.
GAGCAACCTCGAAGTTTCTGCCTTTGGCCGTAACCTGTTCTTTATTTACAAAACCATCGACCACATGGATCCTGAACAGGCTACAGCAGGTTCAAGATGGTTTCAAACTGTAAATAACGTAGGTACAAACCCATCAACAAGAACTTTTGGTGGTTCTTTAAGATTTAGTTTTTAATCGAAAAATCAAATAAAAAATACTGATATGAAGAAAATATTTTTAATCTTAATTTCAGCAATGTTGGTTGTTGCCTCATGTACTACAACCGATTTTGAAGAAGCCTATCCCGATCCGTCGAAAATTAATGTTTCAACGGTTGAAAAGCAGTTTTCAGGGATGATATACGCCAACAGGGATTATGTAGTTCCCAGTTACTGGAACTATTTCGTGGTTTACAGGATTACTGCAAATAGATATACGCAGGCAACCGGGTGGGTAAATGCAACCAACCAGTATGTGCCAGGCGGTGGAGCTGTAAACGACAGATGGGGCAACTTTTACAGCTTTGTGTCTCAATACAGGCAAATGGAAAACATTTATAATGCCTTACCTGACGCAGATAAGGCTGATCGCAGGATTTATATGATTGCTGCCACTATTTATATGTATGATGCAGTGCAGAAAGTTGTCGATTTACATGGTGATATTCCGTTTTCTGAAGCCGGTAAAATTATTGCCAATGGCGGCGATTACAAAGCTTCAATGCCAAAATATGATAAAGCTGAAGACATTTATACCAAAATGCTCGATGATTTGAAAGCATTTGCCGATGAATTGAATACTTTAAATATTTCGACTGGTATTCTGACTGGTTTTAAGACCCAGGATATCGTTAACAAAGGCGACATAACCAAATGGAAAAGGTATTGTAACTCGCTAAGGTTAAGAATGTTAACGCGTGTTTCAGGTGTATCCGCTTTTCAGTCAAGAGCTGCTTCCGAAATCAATTCAATTCTGAATAATCAGTCTGCCTATCCGATTGTTACTTCAAATGCCGATAACATTCAGATTAAAATTCATGATCTGAATACTCCTATTAACTCGATGGGTTTCAGGACAGGTTTGGAAGACTGGAACGGAAATTTGGCCGGCAAAGTAATTATTGATTACATGAATGCGAACAACGACCCGCGTTTGAGGGTAATGTTTCAGCCGGGAGATTCGGCAAAAGGTGTGTTTAACGGACTCGATGCACTGGCTACATCAGGCGATCAGGAAGCGGCTATTCTTACAAACAAAATTTCGCGCTACAACTGGTCAACCATTAGTCGCAATCAGTTCTTTCCAGGTGTTTTGATAAATGCTTCTGAAGCTCATTTCTTAGCGGCTGAAGGTTATTTGAATGCCAATAACGATGCTGCTGCCAAAACTGCTTACGAAGCTGGTATCACAAATTCAATCAGGAATTATTACCTCTACCGTTCAGTAAGCAATAACAACGAATCGGGTGCAGTTACAGCGCCAACCGATGCTGAAATTGCCGATTACCTTGCAAAAAGCGCGATAAGCTGGAGCAATGCGGGCACAAAACAGGCCAAACTTACTTTAATTGGAATGCAGAAATGGATTGATTACAGTGTAATCCAACCACTCGACAACTGGGCCGAAGTAAGGCGGCTGAATGTTCCGCAACTGAGTTTCTGGGTTGACAATGCCGACCCTCAGAAACAACCGCCAACCCGGTGGTTTTATCCCGACAGTGAAAAAACTTACAACACTGAAAATTACAATGCTGTAAGCGCTAACGACAAAATTACGAACAAGATATTCTGGGATGTCAATTAATTGCTCATGATTAACCAAAGGTGGTAAGAAACTTTGGTCTTTGATAATTAGAGAAAAGGCTGTCTGCAAAGATTCAAGGATCTGTAACAGACAGTTCTTTTTTTTTCATAAGTTCGGTGTTTTAAATTAGTAAGGGGCAATAAATTCTGGTTGCCCTTTTTTTTGTGTCAGCAAATAGCTATTTTTAAATCCTCATTAATAACTAAACCATATATTATGAAAAATTTGTTACTGTTTCTAATTGCATTATTTATTTTAAGTTGCCAGCCCAAAGCGCCTGAAAAGTTTGAAGTTTTCAGGGGTACAAACATTGCCCACTGGTTGTCGCAAAGCCGCACACGCGGAGTTGATCGCGAGTTGTTTTTTACCAAAGCCGATGTAATTGCCTGTGCCGAAATGGGTTTCGACCACCTGCGGTTACCCATCGATGAAGAACAAATGTGGGACGAAAACGGCGTCCGCCATGATGATGCTTTTCTGCTGATGGCCAACTGCATTGACTGGTGCATAGAAAATAACCTGCGGGTAATTGTTGATTTGCACATTTTGCGTTCGCACCATTTTAACGCCGAAGTAAAACCTTTGTGGACCGACCCTGCCGAGCAGGAGAAATTTTACAATTTATGGCGCGATCTTTCCAAAGCGCTCTCGAAATACCCCAATTCGATGGTGGCTTACGAACTGATGAACGAAGCCGTTGCCGATGATCCCGAATTATGGAACAACTTGGTGGCTAATGCAGTAAAGGCAATTCGCGAACTGGAGCCTAAACGTACCATTGTAATCGGCTCCAATAAATGGCAGCAGGTTCAGACTTTTCCCGATTTAAAGGTGCCGGCAAACGACCCGAATATTTTACTCAGTTTTCATTTTTACGAACCTTTCCTTTTAACCCACTGGAATGCAAGCTGGACCCATTTGAAAGGTTACACGGGTCCGGTCCATTATCCCGATACCATTCTTACACAGGATGAATTCGACCTGTTACCTGAAGAAATGAAGGCCATTGTGGCCGGGCAGGTGGGCAAAGTTTACAATAAAGCATGGATTTTGGAACAGTGGCAAAAACCCATTCAAAAAGCAAAAGAACTTGGTTTGCCCTTGTATTGCGGCGAATTCGGAATTATTACCGGCCCGCCACAGGAAGACATGTTGCGCTGGTACCAGGATATGATTGACCTTTTCGAAGAAACCGGGATTGGGTACGCTAACTGGAATTACAAAAGCGGTAGTTTTGGATTAATTGATGGCGAGGGAAACAGGAGGGAGGATTTTATAAAAATTGTTTCAGGAAATTAGAAGGCATTGAAATTCAGAATCATACATGAATATTCTGAGAAATAAACTTAAAAAAAATTAAAGTATGAAGAAGTCAATTTTATTCGTTTTGTTGATTATAGGTATCACTGGTTTAACAGCACAGGACGAGAAAAAACAGGTTACCAAAAACGGTTTGAACTTTGGAGCCCTGCCCACAATCACTTTCGATACCGACCTCGGTTTTCAGTACGGGGCGCTGGTTGATTTGTATCATTACGGGGACGGGGGAAGCTACCCTAAATACAACCATAAGTTTTATTTTGAAGTGTCCCGATATACCAAAGGCAGTGGAATTAACCGTTTTTATTACGATTCCGACAAACTGGTTAAAGGTTTGCAAACTACTGCCGATATCAGTTATCTGTCAGATCAGTCGTACGATTTTTTTGGATTTAACGGGTACGATGCCGTTGTAAATTATGAATGGATTGATGATACCAGCCCCAGTTACAAAACCCGGATGTTTTACAAGTACGACCGTAAAATGTTCCGTTTTAAAGTTGATTTGCAGGGAAGGCTTGCCGGCGACCATATAAAATGGATAGGTGGTATTAATTTATTAAACTTCAAATTAGGTTCGGTTGACATCGAAAAACTCAGTAAAGGGAAAGATGAGCCATTGCCGGATGTTGATGGTTTATACGAGAAATATCAGGATTGGGGAATCATTGGTGAAGAAGAGGCTAACGGTGGTTTTGTCCCCACTTTGAAAACAGGTTTGGTTTACGACAGCCGCGATAACCGCCCCAACCCTATGCGCGGAATATGGACAGAAGCAGTGATTGAAGGGGCCCCAAAATTTTTGGGCGCCGAAAGTGCTTTCGCAAAACTGAGTTTAACCCACCGTCAGTATTTTACCATTATTAAAGATGACTTATCGTTTGCATACCGGCTGAATTACCAAACTACTATTGCCGGCCACACACCGTTTTATTACCAAACCCAGGTTTTGGTTTCAGAGCTAAAAACCGTGAGTTCCGAGGGACTTGGAGGCGGTAGTACCTTGCGCGGTATCCGTCGAAACAGGGTGGTGGGCGATGGATATTTTCTGGGAAATTTGGAAACCCGCTGGAAGTTTGCAAGGTTTCAATTCATCAACAATAATTTTTACCTTGGGTTGAACTGTTTTATGGATTTTGGCCAGGTAACCAAAAAAATGGATGGGATTGAAAATGTTCCTGAGAGTGTTCTGAATTTACAGGAAGTAAAAGATTACTACGATAAGGATGCTGAAAAAATGCACATTTCGTATGGCGCCGGCCTGCGGATTGCCATGAACGAAAACTTTATCGTCAGGATTGATTACGGGATGGCAGCAGACGATAGGGACGGAAAATCGGGGATGTACATTGGGTTGAATTATTTATTTTAGAATCAAACACAAAAATATTGAACAATGAAAAAAATATTTTTATTGATATAACAGGATTTCTTTTTATTGTACTCTTCCAGTATTCATGCACACAAACCACAAAATACAGTTTAGCTGAAAAGGCTGGCCTTTCGGGCGATACGCTTGAACTTGCCACAAAAGAAATTTTGCAAAATGTTACTGAATAATGGAGAATTGGACGGAGTGCGCGTTTTAAGCGAAACTGCCACACAGTTGATAATTACAGACCAATTACCAGCCGGGGTAAAATATGCCGATAATAAAGGTTATGGCTTGGCTGGTTCTGTTGACCCGGAAACCGGTGTTTATGGCTGGGCAGGAGCTGCTTCTACCAAATTCTGGCTCGATCCGAAAAACGAAATGGCAATTATTTTCTGCACTCAGTTAATGCCAGGCGATTATACTTATGCCGATGAATTTTACAAAATTGCAAGAAGTGCTTTAAACTAATACTTTAAGATACCCGATAAGGATTCCATCGGAAAAAATGGGATTTCAAATTTCATTCACCTAACTTTGAATAGAAATTAAAATTCAACTATCATGAAAACAAAAAATTTCATACTCATTTTAATGGTGGCATTTTATTTATCGGGTTGCGTTATATGGTCATTCTATCCGCTTTACACTGAAAAGGATTTGTTTGAAAACGAGATTCTGACCGGAAACTGGACAGATGGCGACGGTTTGCAGTGGAAATTTAAACATCCTGAACGGGGAAATACAAAAAGTATCGATAAAAAATTATACGAATTACATTTAACCGATTACGATAACAAGGAAACCACTTACAATGTAAATATCATTCAACTAAAGGGTATTTACTTTTTGGATTTTTATATTTCAGAAATTGCAGGAGCAAATAATTCGGATTCGGATGCAAAACTGAATTACTGGAACTTGCACGTAATTCCTGTTCACACATTTGCAAAACTGACAGTTACAGATAATACTTTGCAAATTAACTGGTTCGATGGGGATTGGCTCAAGGAACAAATTGAAGAAAAGAAGATAAAAATCGCACATGAAAAAAATGATGAAAGTTTATTGTTAACAGCAAAAACTGCTGATTTACAAAAACTTTCAATCAAATACGCAAATACTGAAGCGGCTTTTAAAGATGGCCTTGTGGTGGAACTTAAACGAAACTGAAAACTGTTTAAACCTGATTGCCTTTTTACTTTTCCGGTTGCGATTTCGAATCTTCTTCAGGATGATTTTTATGTTTTACGGTTATTAATCCTGTTTTTTTGATAATATAGTAAGTGATAGCGAGTGTGGTTATTAACACTCCAATGCCAATGATGATTTCGCCTGAAAGTTCTTCAATCTTCAGTATCACAACTTTTCGGGCCAGCGCAATAATGGCAACCAAAATCACAACTTCAACATGTACCACATTTTCGCGCAGATAAATTTTGATTGTATCGAGTAGTTCAATCCCGATTAAAACCAAAAGGAAAACTCCAAATAAATCCATCAGATTTTCGAGTGGTATAAAAAAGTTACTCGAATTAGAAACGGTCTGAAAAAGACAATAACCCAGTTCAAAGGTGGCCAAAATCAGCACACCCAACATCATTATGATTAAAAGAGTGACGATTGTTACTTCAATTCCCTGGGCAAACTTCTTAAAAAAACTGTCTATTTTGACTTTATTCATTTTGAAAAAGTTTAAGTAAAACAAACGTTGGGTAAATTTAGAAAACAATTCGGAGCTTTTCCTGCTTTTGCGAAAAGAAAAAAATCGGGATTAAAAGGAGGAAAAGAAGAAATGTAGTCTTGTTTTTCATTACTTACCTGATTTTTCCGGTTTCTTTGGAAGATTGATCTGCTCTTCCATCTGCTTTTCGAAATATTCGTTTGCCCCGGTTTTTACTTCGGGCGACCAATATTCATTCTTTGCGGGAAGATATTTTGCCAGCGCTGATTTTATTTCCGGAGATCCGCTTTTCCCGGCAATGTTTTCAAATTCGTTTGGATCGGTATTCCGGTTATATAATTCTTCTGAACCATCTTCGTAATGAATGTATCGGTACCATGATCCGACCAGAGAATTACAATTGTATTATCCTTGTATTTGCTTGTTTCCAAAGCATTCAGCACTTCGCCAATATAATGATCCACAAAAGTAACACATGCCAGTTAGGCCTGAACCATGTCTTTCCACTGCCCGGTTTCAATTGCCCAATCCGTAGTTGGCATCATTGGCATATCATGTACTTCATTAGCGATGGCCGGCAAATTTACATCCAGCTAAAATATCATCAAATACCATTGCCACGAAAAAAATCCGTGTGGCACACTGGCGAAATCTTAAAAAATGAAAAATCAGATTGTCAGATCGTTATGGATGGATAGCTGCAATGTGGGTTAAAACTTTCAAAGGAGAAAGCAGGAAAAGGGTAAAGAAGATTCAATCTTTTCCTGAAGGTATTTCAATCATATAAATATACTTGCTTTTGGGTGTAACTTTAAACCTGTTGTCAATCCTGTGCCCAATAATCCAAATTATTTTATTTCCGCTGCATAATAACCAGGTATTTTCCTTTTCATGAACCGGAATTTTTTCGTCAATCAAAAAATCGCTCACTTTTTTAAAACCTGTCATTCCAAGTGGCTGAAAATAATCGCCCTGCTGCCATTTTCTAACGAGCAAAGGAAACTCCAGTTTATCCAAATCCAGACAAGCGATATTTTTTTCTTTCCTGATCCTGAAATCATTACCGGGCAGTTTTTCGATTTTGATTTCGAATGGCTGGTACAAACCGATATCCCCGGCTTCAATGTAAAAAATCCGGTTTTCTTTTTCTGTAATTTCAGAAATAAAAAGTTTTTCCCTGTCTTTTATCAGCCGGTGGCTTTTGGAGTAAAATTGTTTTCCGGGCCCGCCCTCCAAACTTTGAAAAACTTCTTCGGCCACTGCCGGATTAAAATTAAATGCGGTGAGAATTTCAAGCAACAATATTTTTGGATGTTCCGATTTTCTGAGTTTTTTAATGTCAATAATCTGTGAATCTGTGGCATTCTCAATCACTTTTTGTTTTTCCGTTTCAAAGAAACCTGAATATTTTTTTTGAATGCAGGGTTTAATTTTGAAAAGAGCGGAAGAATGCGGTGCCTCAAAAAATTACGCTGATAAAAAACTTCATTGTTGGTTGAATCCTCGCGGAATTCGATATAATTTTCGGAGGCAAATTTTTCAATTTCTTCGCGGCTGGCAAACAATAGCGGACGGAGGATTTTACCCGATTTGTCTTTGATCCCGGCCAATCCCTTTATTCCGGTTTTTCTCGAAAGGTTCAGAAAGAAGGTTTCGATTAAATCGTCGGAATGGTGCGCGGTTGCAATAAAATCGTAATGGTGTTCAACCCTGATTTTTTCGAAATATCCATAACGTAAATCCCGGGCAGCCATTTCAATCGAAATTCCGTTTAACTGCGCGTATTCTTCAGTATCGAACCTTGTAAAATACGAAGGTACGCCATGAATTAAAACCTGTGTTTTAACAAATTCCTCATCCCTGTCCGACTCATTGCCCCGAAGCTGAAAATTGCAATGCACAATTCCGTAATCGAACCCTGACTTTTCGAAAAGATAAAGCATAACCATGCTGTCGATACCGCCGCTGACAGCCAGCAAAACTTTCTGTTTTGGTTCAAAAAGTTTTTTTATTTTGATATTTTCCAGGAATCGTTGGAGCATGAAAAAAGGATTTGGTTATATAATCCTAAGTTTTTTTTGTTTTAAAATATAAAAATTGATTTTATACAGACTTTGGCTTCGCTACCAATGACAGATTTCAATTTTCTTGTCATCCCGACGAAGGAGAGATCTACTAATCAAAGAGATTTCTCCTCGTTCCTCGTCGAAATGACAGCCTGGTTCGGGCAATCTGTTATTTACACATTATGCCTAACGAAATTAGGTAAACCCTCAGTCTGACAGTCACCTTTCAACTTTGCTCAGTCTGACAGTCACCCTGAGCGAAGCCGAAGGGTGTTTTGGCTTTCCATAATTTCTTCCCACTCAGCAATAGGAACAATCACTGCTGATTGCTTTCCGGATATATCAGTAATATAACTAACATTCATGTTCTTAAAGTTTTATCAGTTCAAATTTAAAAATTCCTTTTGGAAAGAATTAAAGGAGGAGTTTATTTTTTCATTTTCCCTGCCAGTTGTGCAATCTTCACAATCACTTCAACCGCCTTTTCCATCGACTTTACGGGCACAAATTCGTACGGCCCGTGAAAATTATGGCCGCCGGCAAAGATATTCGGGCAGGGCAATCCATCGTACGAAAGCCGTGCACCGTCAGTTCCACCACGAATTGCTTTTATTTTTGGTTCAACTCCAGCCTGCAACATCGCCTGTTTAGCGATTTCAACAACAAACATTACCGGTTCAATTTTTTGAAGCATATTGAAATACTGGTCGGTGATTTCTATTTCGGCCACTTTTTTACCATACAACAAGTTGATGTGTTGAATTATTTCAGTCAGCAGTTTTTTCTTTTCCTCAAATTTCCTCAAATCGTGGTCGCGGATAATCCAGTGTATTTCGGCCTTTTCAACATTCCCTTTTATATCGGTCAGGTGAAAAAAGCCTTCGTACTTTTCTGTGTGTTCCGGGCGTTCCGAACGGTGGCAGCATGGAAATAATCTGGTGTGCCACCAAAGAGGCGTTAATCATTTTGTTTTTAGCCGCCCCCGGATGAACACTGCGTCCCTGAATTATCACTTTTGCCCCGGCAGCATTAAAATTTTCAAACTCGAGTTCACCAATTTCACCGCCATCGAGTGTGTAGGCAAAATCAGCCCCGAATTTTTTTATATCGAAATAGTTGGTTCCTTTACCAATTTCTTCGTCGGGTGTAAATCCCAACCGTATTTTTCCGTGTTTAATATCTTTTGATTTCAACAAAAATTCGGCGGCAGTAACAATTTCAGCAACACCGGCTTTGTCATCGGCGCCAAGCAGTGTGGTTCCATCGGCAGTAATGATTGATTGTCCGGTGTAATTCACAATTTCAGGAAATTCTTTTGGTCCGATGGTTACACCGTTTTTAAGTTGAACCGGTTTCCCATCGTACTTTTCAATGATTTGCGGTTGCACATTTTCGCCTGTAAAATCGGGGCTTGTATCAACGTGCGCCAAAAACCCGGCTACCGGTGCATTCTCGATGCCATTGGCCGGAACAGTGGCCATTACATAACCGAATTCGTCCAGTTCAACCTCGCTGCAACCAATTTCGCGCAGTTCATCAGCCAGTTTTTGCATGAAAACTGTTTGCCTTTCAGTGCTGGGGTAGGTTTTGCTTTCCGGATCGGAAGTGGTATGTTCCCGTGCATACCTGATAAAACGTCCTGCTACTTTTTCCACCACTTTAAACCTTAAACTTTAAACTTTAAACTCCTAATTCCCTTATACATCATCAGTTTTAAACCCAAAACCGAGCCGTTTGCCTGTAACCAT